>NZ_JAIKXF010000010.1 GCF_024684275.1 Ruminococcus sp. | reverse complement strand
TATCTGATTGGCTTCGCCGCACATTTTCGGCTTTTTGTCAATACCTTTTTGCAAAAATTTACATTATATTCATAAAAATAGTCACAGGATCTTTGTTCACCCTGTGACTATTTTGTTTTTCCTTAGCTTAATGACATTACGGCCGAGCCGGGGGTTTTCTGATTACAAAAAACAGCCGCCTGATTTGGCAGCTGTTTAGTTATCAATCTATTTTTGTTGGTTTTACATTTGGATATTTTTTCTTCTCATGTATCACTCCGTAAATTACCATAAGAGATATTCCGACAACACCAATTGCTATGGTTACAGCTGTAAAAGCCTCTGTATACTTATACATAAGACTGGTGAAGGCGGTAAATACAGGTGCTTGTTTGATAGTAAAAGAGTCATAGTAATGAGATGCAATAAGATATATGGAAGGTATAGCCCCAAGAATACCTGATACCAGTGAGGAAACTCCGCACCAGTACATGGCCGTTATTTTTTTCTTATGATTGATAAGTGTCAAAAGAATGATCATTAATACTAAAGCACAGAGAACTGCGGCAGTTGCCTCAGTGCGGTGAGAATAAACAATTGAGAGCTTTGAAAGAATACCGTGTTGATTCATGGAAGAAAACTTGTAAACATCACAGAATGAACCTATGGTAGTATAGGCGTTTTCTTTTGTATTGCGGAGTTTTAAGCCGAAATTATCGTCTTTTTCATAATTGTTATCTTCTGCAAATGTATTAAAAAATTCGTCTATATTTTCCTCAAGCTTTGTGTTTTTAGGGTGAGCAACAACCATTTTTGCTCCGCTTTCAAGAGCGTCAAAGGCTGAATCAATATAAGCGTCTTCATATAAGCGGATATAATCTTCATCTACAGCGTCCATAAAAACTTCGGCAGGGATACCTGTAGTGTTATACTTATCCTTGTAATACTTATTTATCTCGGGATAAATGCTTGTTTCAAGTGAATTTTTCTGCGCGAGCTTCTTCAGCTTTTCAGCAGATATATTAATATCTACAAGAAGCATAGCTGCGCCTGCGATAGTCAGAAAAACAAGTAATACGGAAATTAAAAGTGAAGGGAGATATGTGCTTATTTTTTTCAATTTGAACTCCCCTCTCCTGTTTTTTTATAGAACTTTTTCTCTGTAGGCTCACAAATCACACCGATTCTTTCATCTGCATTGCCAAGTATATCCTTTTTGCAGGTATAAAGCGTAAGCTTTGAAGCAGCTGAAGGCGCTACGTATTTACCGTCTTTTTTATTGAATGTTATCTGTTCCTTGACTTCATAGTTGAATTCACCGTAATTTGTTTTTAATACAACTGTATCTCCGATTCTCAGCTTGTCAAGCTGTGAGAAAAAAGTATCTTCGTGAGCACTTATGACAGTATTTCCGTCTTCACCTGCTATCTTTGAACCTGATGACTGACAAGCGCCGCGCTCAAAAAGCTCGGAATTGCTGCCCCAGTAAACAGGGATAGCAATATCAAAGGCAGATGTGGTGAGAACCGCATACATTTCGCCGAATTTTGGGCGTATTATCTCACCTTCGTCGTATGTCTGACCGTCAAATTCATCAATAATATCATTATCTCTTACAACAAGTCCAGAGCCTGCTGCTTCCGGATTTGCTTTGAGATTATCCATAAATGCAAGATTAAGATATACCTTGAGCTTATCTGAAGGCTTTATCATTGCAGCAACGAATATGCCTATACAAAGAAATAATACAATAAAAGGCGTTATGATATGAATAAATAAACTATCCTTTTTCTTTTTTTCGCTCATTATTCTTCTGCTCCATTTGAATAAAGTTTGCGCATAACAAGAAACAGTCCGGAAACGCCTATCCCGATGAATGCAGCTACAAAGGCAAAAATGCCCCTTCTATCGTATCCTGTATCCTCGACAGATGCTCCTGCGGTAGATACATTAAGCAATTCACCGCTTTCGTTTCTCATTGCTATAGTAAGTGAACTGTCACTTATCTCATCAACTGTAATATTAAGCCCCATTTGCTCTGCTGCTTCTGAAAGCTTTCCTACGATCTGCAACTTTTGCTCGGACGGACTCTGTTTCATAAGACTTCTGTATTCCTCGGGAGTAAGATTGTCGATTATAGCCTGCTGCTGAGCTTCATTAAAGCTTCTGACATAAGCCATTTTTTCATCATATGACATACTGATAAAAGCTTCAGCACTAATTCTGGTAAACGTAGTTCCGTCACTTGCGGTCAGAGTTATGCCGTCATCTTCAGTTGCTGTTTTTTCTGTATTATTGACCGCAGTTGTAGTTGTAGGAGTGCTCGGCACCTGCGGTCCGACAGTAATTATCTGATTTCCTGCTTCGTGTAGTTTTGCGATCGCCTTATCAAGAAGTTCAGAAGGATAGTCCTGTGGGTGAGCGTTATATTCGTTATAGCCTGCCTGGATATCTTCTTCTGAATATCCATATGCTCTTGCAACAGCAGCAACATCGTCAGCTGTAGTTGCATAAACGCTTGATGAAAAAGTAATAGAAGCTCCTGCGATAACAGCAGAAGAAGCTAAAGCTGTGATTATTTTTTTGAAGTACATATAAATCCCTCCAATATCATATATACAATAAACATTATACATTTTAATCAGAATATTGTCAAGAAATATTCTTACACAATGAAATTAATAAATTCTTTATGAATTCTTGATGAGCTCCTTTCTTAATAGTACAAGGTCAAAGATATCAACTATCTCATCATAATTCAGATCGTATTTATCAAGGAATCTATAGCTATTCATTGGTGAAGCTGATCCGAGAATATATTTCTGAAGCTCTACAAGGTCTGCGATTTTATATATCTTTTGCTTTACTATTTCGCCGCTAAGATAATCATCTATCATCTCAGCCCAGTATTCTCCCATAAGCTTATACCCTTTATTATTGGGGTGAACACCGTCCATAAGCTGAGTTTTGACATCTGTTATAACATAAGCAACATCTGCATTGCGTAGATGCGGACCTTCTAAGTCTCTTTCATCTGGAGCTTCACTGTCTGTCGAAATATCAAAATTATCCAAGATTTTTTCAATTCTTTTATTACGCACTAACCAGCTGAGGTTAATATTGTATTTTAAAAGGGTATTGAGTATATTTTCTTCTGCTTCTTCATCTGAGTAATTAGTTTGCCAATCGGATGAATGGCGATAATTGCTGAACCAATTGTAAACCTCCTGACGATTTGGATCAACATCAGGGATAGTTGTTACAAAAAGAACAGAATTGTCAGATATATTATCATAGATATATTCTATCAGCTCTTTAAGGTCATTATAAGTCTTAGTCGCATCATAGTTATCTATTATATTATTGGTTCCGATTTGAAGAATAACAACATCAGGCTTGCAAGTTTCAAGGCAATTTGTGGATATGAGAGTTTCAAGAATACCGCTTCTGCCAGGGTACTCCTTTATAGCATACCCGCTATATCCTGTATTATCATCATCATAGG
The DNA here is from genome assembly GCF_024684275.1 of Ruminococcus sp. The sequence continues at coordinate 129,253 of NZ_JAIKXF010000010.1, read as the reverse complement.
AGAAGCCTTCGCCTGTTTCACTGTCGTAAAATTCTATCATCTGGTCATTTCCTTTAGAACCGACCATATCAATATTATATCCTTTTTTAACAAGCTCGTTGTAAAGGTATTTGCGGTAAGAGCCTGATACACCATATCCGTCAGTTATAGAATCGCCTATTGCCATGATTTTTATAGGCTCTGAGGCTGATTTATCCTCACAGACAGCTGTTTCAGCCGATAATATCATTCCTGTATATGCCATAGCTATTGCAGTCAAAATTGAAATAAGCTTTTTCATATTTTCTCTTTCCTCATTCAGGTTTTCTTATGATTATATCATGGAAATATTAATTTTTCAAGTAAAAATAAAAAGCCCTACGAAAAATCGTAAGGCTTTTTGGCGTGCCTGGAGGGATTCGAACCCCCGACCTACTGGTTCGTAGCCAGTCACTCTATCCAGCTGAGCTACAAGCACATCGTTTGACGACTTAAATATTATACCATGCTATATCATAAATGTCAACCTCAAATTTGATAAAACGTCAAGTTACACTAAATATTTCTTCAATTGTTGACTCATAGACCGGTTTTATAAAAAAGACGGAAAAGCCTTGACAACCAAGTCAAAAATTGATATAATTATTTTTGTTGTGAGACATTAGCTCAGTCGGTAGAGCATACGCCTTTTAAGCGTAGGGTCGAGGGTTCAAATCCCTCATGTCTCACCAGCGCCTCGGCAATAGTCGGGGCGTTTTTTGTTTTGTTAAGATTAAATATATTTGTATATGCCTGTATTCCAGCTTAATAGGAATACAGGCATATTCTATATCAATGCATCATTTATGGGCTAATTGCTGAATGCTTGTATGACAGCCTTTCTTAATTCAACTAAGTCAAATATATCGACTGTTGTGTCCGCATTCATGTCAGACTGCTGCGCTTGCTCCTTAGACATTATCTCTTTGCCAATAATATGCTTTTGAAGAATAACAAGGTCAGCAACATTTATGGAGCCGTCCTTGTTGATATCGCCGACGGCATAGTCTACAGCTGGCTCTGTGGTGTTTTTTTCAACTGCCATAACTATATAATTAACACATTGATATGTCTGTCCGTTGCTGCCGAGAGACACCTTCTCCCCTGTCTTGATATCCTTTTTGTACATCATAAATGTAACATCATTATCAGAACTGCACATCGTCCTCATCAGGGTATAGTCGCTTAACCAGTCAGGGATTTTCTCTACACGGCTGTCAAGTCCGATATACAGTGACATATCACTTCCTGCGGTAAAGGAAGCTGCCTCGCCTGTTGTCCCGTTTGCGTCGCATGAGGTTAGAAGGAGCTCCGCACCTTCAAGAGTTGACTGCAGCTGAGCTATCCTGAAGTCTCTGTCGCCGAATAATAACGAGCCAACTTCTGCGCTTGGGAGTATCAGCCACGAATCAGGATTGGCCTGTGCAGTGACCTGCACGTCCTTGAAAAGTCTTCCGCTGAGTGGAACGGTGTCCTTGCCGAATACAAAGCTGTCCAGATTCATGAGATAGCCGTCACCACCTGTAAATCGGATATACAGATCGTGAGTGCCGCTCAGCTTAGATATTCCAACCTCTATCTCTTCATAATCAGTGAAACTGTCTGTGCCTGCAAAGCTTACCTTTGCCGCAGGTGTACCGCTGATGCTGTCGAGATAAAGCTCCATTACTGTCGGATTTCCTGAGACCTTAGCTTTGAAGCTCTGAGCTCCGCTGCCAAAGTTCACCCTTCGGTACATAGTCCAGTCACCGTTTTCAATATAGCCGATATTGCCTCTCTCCTCAGCCGTTACTCCCTCGTTGGCGTCAAAGTCCTCAGCCTCTATCGTCTCAAAGGCAGATACGGTCGGGAGAGGTGCAGACTGCTCAGGGGAAAGCTTCACAACACCCTCAGGGAAGGAATTTACCGTTAAATCATTGATGTAGTACTCGATATTCATGTAGCCCTGACCGCAGTAATCTCCTGCGTAGTCTTCGGGATCGGTTGGATCAAGACCTCTTGCAAGCTCCCATTTATCGTCCATGCCGTCGTTGTCGGCGTCAGTTATTTCCTTTTTCGTTACAGGTGATGGATAGCTGTATGAAACGCCGCATTTTATATTGTACTTGCTAAGATTTGTCTCAGAGCCGTCAAATGCCGCAGTACCGCTGCACTGACCGGTACTGTTCTTGGTTTCGTTGGCGCATTGCTTGTCTATGGCGGTTCGCTTATCAGGAGAGATACCGTTGCCTGCAAAGCGTATAACGTGGTCATAGGAAGCTGCGGCACTCTCAGCAGTATTTGCGGTAGAGACGTTTTCACCGTTTACGTTTATAGGAAAGGAATTACTGCTGTACAGGTTATTCTTGGTTATCCCAATACCGTCCTTGAACGTTACACCTGCCCAGTTATCTCCGGTTATACTGTGGAATGAGCCGTCCTTGTTAATAAGACGGTTTCCCGCGCAATATATTTTGAAGTTTTCCGGCTTAGTAGTACTGTCAACGTATATCCAGTGATAGCCGCCTGTGGTGGAGTTTCCTGCTTTAAGTGTATTATTTACGTAGTTGAGATGACCGATAGTGCCATATGCCGTCTGATATCCCCAGTCGTAAATAATATTATTAGTAAAATCCGCAGTGTAACGGTCAGATACCTTTCCGCGGAAGTTACGCGAAACATTATGGATAATCAGATTATGGTCGAAGGTGAGGTCACCCTTGCCAAGCATTATCCCGAATCCGTGCAGGCCTTTTTTATGACCGCCCCACGAGTCCGCAGGACCGAGTACGGAGTACTGCACGGTATAATTCGTATTATTGGAGTAAAGTCCCCACTGCTCATCTGTAGTCCAGCCCATTGAACAGTGGTCGATTATAGAATTTGAACCCTTTGCGCCGCCCCATGCGTCATTGCCCGAGCTTGTAGAAGCATATGGTCCGGGACGTGAGCTGATATACCTGCATATTATATTGTCCCCGGACATACCCATTTTATAGTTTTTCAGCGTAATACCAGAGCCTCCGGGAGCGGTCTGTCCTGCAATGGTAATATTGCTTGAGCAAAGGATATTTCCTTTTAACTCTATAGTTCCGGTGACATCAAAAACTACAATTCGTCCGGATTTGCTTACGGCGTCGCGGAATGACCCATCGCCGCTGTCATTAAGGTTTGTAACGTGATAGACCTCGCCGCCGCGTCCACCCGTAGCGTATTTACCGCCGCCCACAGCTCCGGGAAAGGCTGGTATATTTCCCGCGGCAGAGGCAGTCATAAAGTGGCTGTTTGTTGTAGCAATCTCCGAAGCTCCTGAAAAAACGGTAAGAATGCTGATGGCAAGAGCCACGGTTATTTTGATTCTTCTAAACATTTTAATATCCTCCAGAATATGCCAAATTAAACTATATCAATATTATACACGATGTTCTGCAAAACTTCAACAATTTATAGTGCTTTTCACTAATAATATTTGTAATTTACACCTTATGCTTATTTTGTACACTTATAATAATAAAAAAATCCCCTTGAATAATCAAGGGAAGATCCAATAAATATTCAATGTGCATTATTTATTTGAAATAATGCATTACATAAGATCAGCACAGTTGATCCTTATCCATTCGGAAACTGTGGAAATGAATACTGAATTTGTAGGAATATCATTTGTACTTTGCAGAGTATTCATAAAAATTTTCTCTGCAAGCTCTTCATTATGACGATACCATCCTGACTTGATAGCGTGTCTGACTGCTCTTTCTATAGAACATTCAGAAGTCTGGTATTTATCTGCCAGCTTTGCATAAAGCGTTTTGCTGAAATTCGTAATGTGTTCATCTGATGTAACACACATGAATATAATATCTCGCAGATAGTGGTAACCTTTTGTGTTAGGAGCTATTCCGAGATTTAAAAGAGTTTTAACAATTATTGCTACAACGTTATTCATTAGTATTTGCACTCCTTTTAGCAATGATAGTATAATTATAGCATAATTGTAATAAAATGGTAAGGGGGAAATATGTCGACTATTGTCGAGTAATGACGAATAATGTCGATAAACCAAAAAAGAGCAGCTTGGCTGCTCTTTTTTATCAGTTTTTGATCTGCTTTGCCACAAGACTTTCACCGCAGTAAATTGATCTAAGCTTTGGCTTCTCAATTTTTCCTGTGGGATTTCTGGGAACATCAGCAAAAATTATCTTATGCGGTCTCTTGTATCTTGGAAGCTTCTGACAGAACGAAGTGATATCCTCCTCTGTGCAGGTATGATCTTCCTTTATAGAAATAATCGCAGCTGCGATCTCACCCAGTCTCTTATCCGGAAGTCCGATTACAGCAACGTCCTTGACCGCAGGGTGACTTCTGAGGAAATCCTCTATCTGTACGGGGTACAGATTTTCACCGCCGCTGATGATAACGTCCTTCTTACGGTCAACAAGATAGATGAAACCGTCCTCATCCTCCTGAGCCATATCACCTGTATAAAGCCAGCCGTCCTTTAATGTTTCAGCAGTAGCCTTTTCATCACGGTAGTAGCACTTCATCACTCCCGGGCCCTTAACGAGAAGTTCACCGACTTGTCCTCGCTCAACAGCGTTGCCGTTTTCATCTGCTATTTTTACTTCCCAGCCAAAACCAGCCTTGCCGATAGCTCCAACCTTGTGGATATTTTCAACTCCGAGGTGAACACAGCCGGGACCGATAGACTCACTGAGTCCGTAATTAGTATCATACTGGTGTTTAGGGAACACCTTTTTCCAACGTGCTATAAGTGAAGGCGGAACAGGCTGAGCGCCGATATGCATAAGTCTCCACTGGTCAAGGTCGTAATTTGAAAGATCAATATCTCCCCTGTCAATAGCATCAAGGATATCCTGCGCCCACGGAACAAGAAGCCATACGATAGTACAGCCTTCCTCAGAAACAGTTTCAATAATAGACTTTGGTTTTACACCTTTAAGCAGAACAGCCTTGCTTCCGGCATAGAGACTGCCGAACCAGTGCATTTTTGCTCCTGTATGATAGAGCGGCGGGATACAAAGGAATATATCGTCCCTTGTCTGTCCGTGGTGATTCTGTTCAACTTTAGCTGAATGCATTAGGCTTGTATGGTCGTGAAGGATAGCTTTTGGAAAACCTGTAGTACCCGATGAAAAGTAAATAGCAGCATTGTCGTCATCTGTGATCTTTACATCAGGTGCAGCACTTGCACAGTTAGCAACAAGGCTGTCGTAATGCTCTGCAAACGAGGGACATCCTTCTCCAACATAGAAAAGGAGACGATTTTTACTGATATCGTCGGCGATTTCCTCTATACGTCCGATAAACTCAGGACCAAATACAAGAATATCAACCTCTGCAAGGTCAAGACAGTACTTTATTTCATCAGCAGTGTATCTGAAATTAAGCGGTACAGCAAGAGCACCTGATTTGAGGATACCAAAGTAGATAGGAAGCCATTCAAGACAGTTCATCAGAAGTATGCCGACTTTATCTCCCTTTTTGACTCCTCTTTCTATTAACATATTTGCAAAGCGATTTGCTTTTTCGTCAAAGACTTTCCAAGTTATCTCGCGTCTGTAATGACATTCGGGATTAGGTTCGATAAGCTCATATTCTTTCCATGTAATACGTCGGATCTCTGTTATCTCAGGATTTACTTCTACGAGAGCAACATCAGTTCCATATAATTTAGCATTCCGTTCAAGTAATTCTGTAATTGGCATTATTTATGTTCCTTTCTGACTAAGAAGCTTTTATGCTTTTATATTTAAAAGGCAAAAAGCTGCAAAGCGATAAACTATCTTTTATTTTATCACAAAAAAGCGAAAAAGTAAATACTTCTTATATGTTTTTTTAAACAAATCGAAATAGATGATTTTCAGCAAATTGCATAAATCAAGGCGCGTTAAAGATAATAACGCGCCTTGGATACTTATTCTACTGTTACATCTGAAACAGTCTCTGCTTCGTCTTCTGATACTTTTTTACCGCATTTATCGCAGTAAACCTGCTCTCTTCGTATCTGAGAGCCGCAGTTTTCGCAGAATATCTTGTCTTCAAGTGACATAATCTCTGCCTTAAGCTCGTCAAGTTTTAAAGTTTTATCCTTGATGTCATTGATAGTTGTAAGAAATTCACTGTCAGGATCGCTGCATATCTTTTCGTACATCACCTTTCCAAGCTCTATGTAGTCTGTATTGATATCCGATTCAATACGAGCCATTTCACGCTTGAGCTTAGTTTTTTCTGCGAATTTCTTAGAACTGTTTGAAACTGTCTTTGCACCGCGTTCAACAGATTCTCCGAATTTTCCAGCAAAATCTTTTACTGAATCAACAAATCCCATATTTATGACCTCCTGTAATGTTTTAGAAACATTATAATTATGTATAGCTTGGTTTTTCGTTAATTTTGAACTTAACAGCATTCAGCGCCCTTACAGCAGCGTCTGAAAAATCACTGCAAACCGTTGAGTACAGAGTCATTATAATATCATCTGTTGCAAGCTGATCGCCGATATCACAGTTCATAACAATACCTGCGCTCATGTCAATCTTGTCAGTTTTATTAAGTCTTCCTGCACCGAGCAGAAGAGAAGTCATTCCCAGCTCTTCGCAATTGAAACCAAGTATCTTCATTCCTGTTGTAGCTCTTATCTCATATTTAAGAAGCGGCTGAGGCAGAAGTGAAGTATCATAACAGATTTTTTCATTGCCGCCCTGCAATCTGATAGTTTCGCGCAGGACATTAAGTGCTTTGCCTGATGAAACAGCATCTTCAGCCATTTTTCGGCATTCCTCATTAGTTCCCTTACCGGCAAGCTCCAGTAGATCCACCGCAAGCTCGATACAAACATCGTATAGCTTGCCTTTAGATTTTCCTTGCAGAAGCTCTACGGCTTCTTTAACTTCAAGAGCGTTTCCGATATTTTTACCAAGAGGAGCATTCATGTCGGTTACAACAGCTTTACACTTTTTTCCTGCTGATCTACCTGCTTTTTCCATTAGTACAGCAAGCTTTTCAGCCTCCTCTTTAGTTTTCATAAAAGCTCCCGTACCGTATTTTACATCAAGAACCAGACAATCTGCGTTCATTGCAAGCTTTTTGCTCATAATGCTTGCGCATATAAGGGGGATGCTGTCAACTGTACCAGTTGCATTTCTTAAAGCATACATTTTTTTATCAGCAGGGCAAAATTCACCTGACTGAGAAATAATCGAAAAGCCTGTTTTTTTAAGTATCGATTCAAATTCATTTAATGGCAGATCGGTTCTGTAGCCCTCAATGCTTTCAAGCTTATCAATAGTTCCTCCCGTATGACCTAAGCCGCGTCCTGACATTTTTGCCATGCATACGCCACAGGCAGCAACGATAGGTCCGATGATAAGAGATGTTTTATCACCGACTCCGCCTGTGCTGTGCTTGTCCACAGTAAATGGAATATTAAGATTTAGTATTTCTCCGCTGTCACGCATAGCCGCTGTAAGAGCGAAGGTCTCCTTTTCAGAAAGCCCGTTAAGACATACAGCCATAAGCCATGCAGACATCTGATAATCAGGTATTTCGTCGTTTGTATAGCTTTTTATTAGCCATAATATCTCTTCTTCATTAAGTTCCTGTGACTTTTTAGTTTTGTTGATAATATCGATGATATTCATGATCCACCTCCTATACATATATTTTACCATTATTATAGTATAAATTCAATAGTTTTTGTGAAATAAGCCCTTGAATTTACAAAAAGTTCATTATTACTATAAAGACTACAAATGGTACACCAAGAATGAGACTTCCGGATAAATTGAATAGGTTCAACGGAATATCAGCTCCTAATATACTTCCGTATTTGTTTACGATCAATAGGGCAGCTCCACCTGTAAATGCACCTATAATAAACGATAAAAGTTTTTTCTGCCGTCTGAAATAATATATCATCATAATAATTACTACAACTACGCAAAGTATTTTAAACAACATTTCAATATCCATATTTACCTCTCACATAAGTATATATCCAAGTGCGATAATAAGCTTAATATCGGCACCTTCTTTTATAAGCAAATACAGTATAGCAGCAATAAGAAGCTTATCACTGTCTATTCCGCCGTCAAGGAATTCATCGATCAGACCGTCAAAAATGTGCTTTTGGGTACTATTATCTGCTTTAGTTTCTGAATTTGAAGCAGTATTTTCCTTTTTTAATGTATCAGGCGGCAGGTCAGCGGCGGTATTTCGTCCTATGCCTTGATAAAATTTAGAGTATCCCATTTCTGAATGTTTAGAAAATTTATCTCTGTATACCGCCATCAACTTGCCTCCTTCCTTTAAATCAGTTCATGTAAAAGTCCGCTTTCCTTTGCGATATTCCATATTGCAAGAAGCTTTAGCAGCTTTATCGCCTTATCAACACGTTTTTGCTTATCCGTACCGAGATGCGGCTTTAAAGCAAGCAGCAGATCTGTATTCTTGTCCTGCTTTGAGATTTCTCCGATAAGCCCTGTCAGTTTCAGCATTGAAGCTATATCAGGCTGATCCTCAGGAACTGTTCTTTCTGTTTTTTCATCATTTCCGTCATTCTTTTCGCTGTCTGAGACCAGCATTTGTGCCAGCTCGGAAAGCTGTTTTACGCTTTCCTCATCTGTCAGCAGCTCGCTGATCCTTCCCATTATATCGTCCATTTTTATTTCTTTCCGCCTGAAAGCTTTTCATAGAGTGCTTTTGCCTGCGGCGTACTCATCATTTTTTCAACAATTTTAGGATTGTTCACGGCTTGTTGAAATCTTGCAGCGTCATTTCTGTTCATTGCAGATAATGCACTGTCGAATTTTCCTTCTTCAAGCTCTGAGCGTAATTTCTCAGGCGGTACCCCTATCTTTTTGCTTACAACGTTAAGAAGTCCCGAGATTTTATTAGGATCAATATTATTCATAGCTGCCTCCATAAAACTTGATATATACAATAATATATTGTATTTACTCATAAAATATGTTTTGAATGCCTGTACCTCTCGCATTTTTGCGATTTTAACAAACTGGTCTATATTTTTTTGATAATACCTGTTGATTTTTTCAAAAATCTATGTTATAATATGGTATAATCTTCTTAGGAGGGATATATTTGCGCATTGTTGTAATATCAGACACACACGGTAATTCTTATGCTCTTGAAAGTGTTATTATGCGGAATACTGACGCAGACTGGATAATCCATCTTGGTGATGGTGAACGCGAGCTGGATAACTTTATCCTGTCTCATCAGAGATTAGCTCCTAAGATAATCCATGTCGCAGGAAACTGTGACTTTGACAGTCTCAGCGATGACTACTTTGTTCTGCCGCTTATTGGACATAAGCTGCTTGCCACACACGGTCATCTTTATGGGGTAGGAGGTTCACTCGACAAGCTCAAAGCCCTCGCCGCTGCAAATGAATGTGATATAATCCTTTTCGGACATACTCACGAGCGCTATCAGAGCTATGAGGACGGTTTCTATATCCTGAATCCGGGAAGTGCTTCTATTCCCCGGGACGGCGCAAAGCCCTCTTTTGGACACATTGACATAACTCCTGAGGGTGATGTAGTCACCAATATCGTAAATGTCTGATATTCTCTGCTTTTATTGTATGCAAATACCTGATCATTGTTACATAAAAATCCCCTTGAATTGCTTCAAGGGGATAATTTTATATTCAGTTTGCTGAAACTACATATGGGCGCTCATATGAGCTGTCATATTCTTTTATTCTTGTAATATCTGCTGACATTACAACAGGATTTCCGTTATGATTTACGCTGACCTCCGCTGTCATATCAATGGCATCTTCACCGTTCATATTATGAAGAACAGCGTGTACCTTGCATACATGAATATCCGGATCATATTCGGTCACTTCAAGATAATTCATAATATGTCCGATGCCTAAACCTGTGGTCTTATCCGTATCTACACCGATATTAATGTCGTTATATTCGGATTTCTGCTCAATATAGTGCTGTATAGCTACTGCTGATGTGTATTCGGGTCTGTCACCAATTTCGATAGATTTGATTTTCCATTCATCGTTTTCAAGGACAAATGTAAATATATTTTCTTCACCGTAATTTGCGTTTGCATTTCCAAGATAAGGAGTCCTTACAAAACGTGATACGGTAAAGCTGTCCGCTTCTTCGTGTGTGACAGCAGGTTCAGTTGAAAAAGAATTATCGCCTGTTGTAGAGAACTTAGGCATTTGTCTTACATAAAGCTGTCCGTTATACTCAACATAAGTTGCTGTATGGATAGAATGAGCTGCATAATCAAAAGTGCCTTCATCTTCGGGATCATATGCAAGATCAACTCTGCTGCCGACCTCAAATTTGCTAACATCCTCTCCCAACCAGCTTCGTAATGTTACACTATCTTCTACATCTTGCGCTTCCTTATAGTTATCAGGCATTGTAAAGCTTTCGTATGTCTCACCGAAATGTTTTCTGTCAATTACCGATGCAATCGGAGCTTTATAGTATTCATATATATCCTGACAGCTGTTGAAACGCTCATCAGTCACCTTATAGAAGGTGCGCTCACCGCCGTATTTGTTTGACCATTCTTCATCTGTACTGTCATAGGTATAAAATGTTATGCTGTCACTGCTGTCATAAGTAACATCGCCAAATTGCATTACGTTCAGACTATCAATATAGTGCTGTGTGAGTTCATTTGCGATTGCTTCATAGTCATAATCTATGTCAGCCAAGTTCTCTGTAGGCTCCTCTGCTATTTCTGTTACTGCCTCGGCTGTTGTTTCTTCCTCAATGACCTCTGCAAACTGCTGAGCATTTTTATTTGTCTTATGGAGCAATACTCCTGTTGTACCTATACCGCCGACGATAAGAGCGCAGGCTGCGGCGATACTCACATATTTTGTTATGCCGTGACCTCTGCGTACCTCAACGCCTGATACGGTTTCAGTATACTCATTTGTATTCATCTTTATTTTGTTCTCACGTTTACTCATTTCAAGTACCTCTTTTCTGCACCGCTCTCCCGGTGTTAAGCGGTCTGTTACTTTTTTATAATCTTTCATATTCATATTCGGAGCTCCTTTCCAAGAATTTCTTTTAGTTTTTTACGTGCACGAAATAACTGAGTCTGTATCGCAGACTCTCTGTCACCTGTTATACAGCTTATCTCTTTTATTGAGTATTCCTCATAGTAATAGAGATGTATAACAGTCCTGTATTTTGCCGGAAGCGACATTACCGCGTGATACACTTCACTTTCCTCAGGTGTTTCGTATACAAGGTTCGCTTCATCGAGCGGCACAGAGGTCAGCGAATATTTATAGCGAAGTGAACGGAACATATCTCTGCACTTATTAACAGTTACCTTCATAAGCCAGCTTTTTTCCTTTGTTTCATCTTCAAATTCTATATCTGCGGAAAATCGCCTGATAAAGACATCCTGCATAATATCTTCTGCATCATCTTTGTTCTTACAGTACGCAAACGCCATACGATATACAGCTTTACTGTATTTATCGTATATTTCCGTCATTTTATCGTGGTCCATCGTTCGCTTCCTTTCTGCTTTTGAAGTACTTCATATATAAAACGAAGAAAATACCTTATATATCACAAAAAAATAAAAAAGCGGTGCAAAAGCACCGTTTTCTTATGATATTCTTTTTCCCTTGCCTTTTGAACGTTTTTCAATAGGCTTTTCTTTTCCGCCCATATCCTCAAATATACGCTCGTCCTCATCAGGTGTTTCATCGACAAGCTCAGGGTTTATCTCGCCTATGCTTGTATAATATGGATTTATAACGTATTTCTGAATCACGGGATAGCATATAAAGCAGCTGATAAAACGCAGGAATGCTGCCGGAAAGAACGGCAGAAGAAGCATAAATACAGGAAATACAAAGAATAAAAGCACTCCCATAAGAGCTAATATCAGCAGAGAAATAATGAAAATCAGGAAATTCTGCTTCAACGCCACAAAAGCAAGAGCAAATGAGTTCTTTAACAGGTTTTTCAGAGATAATGTTGTCGCTATCATCATAGGGAAGATGTAATAATTCATTATCAATATAACAATGAACAGGCTGAACGCTATCACCATAGGTACATACATTATCTTAGAACCTGTCTGGATCGCCATAGCCGGATAGACCTGCAGCGAAGAAAACGCTGATGCAAATATAACACAGTCAACAAAACCAATTATTGCAGCATTTTTGAAATTTTCCTTGAAGGCACCCCAGAAATCGCGCCATATAAATGTATGCTTTTCGATCACAAATGCCTTTATGACCTTTGTCATTCCCGCTGTAGCAGGTCCGATAAATACCGCAAATACAAGTAATAGAATAATAAATGCTATTCTAAACGCATCATAGCTGTTTTTGAAAACAGCGACCGAGATCAGAATAAACAGAAGCGGTGTAAAAAACAGCATATAAATAAAATTCAGTGCCAGAAGCTTCCAGAACTTTCTGCCCAGTATATCAAAAAACAGTGCTGCTCCCTTCTTTTTAGGAGCGTTTTTGGCTATGCCTGAGCCTGCACTGACATAATCCTTGAAAAAAATGCCCAATTAATATTCCTCCGTTTTCTATCTGCTGAAAGAGCAGTAAAAATGAACTAAAGCACCATCAGCCGCAGAAATTAATATTGAAAAAATAATAAGTACGATGAATCTCAGACAATACAGCTTAAAACTTACACTTTTCTCGCTGCTGTCATAACCGCTTATGCAGAATTCAAAGATAGCTCTTGAATTGCGAACAGATTCCCTTATAGCTACAGAAGCAATAAAGACAACAGCAGACGCTTTTGGTAAAAATGTTATTATAACAGGTATGATAGCTGATTTTCCATACATGGCATACATCAGAGAAGCTGATACGCCAATACCGATCCCTCTGTAAATAAGCAGAATAAATCCGCAAACTTGTCCGAAAGCAAATAATCCGGATAGATAAGCAGCACCTAAAAAAATAATAAGCGATAAAAGAGTATTCACTGAGTCACGCAGCGGAAAAGACATAGTGAAAAGACATTGATTTATCCATATAAAAGCCGAAAAATGACTTTTATAAGCAAAAATTGCTCCCGTTGCGATGCCAATGATAATGAATATCATGTAAAAAACCAGGCTTGTCCGGTCTTTTTTAGTGTTGAACGTACTTATTTGTTTCATGCACATCATTCCTTTCAAATGATTATATGCGCATGAAAAATATTTTAGACTTACTTAGAAAGCTCGTATGCTCTCTTTGTACAGCTGTCACAGCAATTCTTTACTACATCTGTAAGATTGCCCTCGTAAAGTCTGTCAAGGCCTGCAAGAGTAGTTCCGCCGGGAGATGACACCATTTTTATAAGCTCATCAATGGAATATCCGGAATCTGTTATCATTTTTGCAGAGCCGATCAGACTCTGGGTGAAGAGCTCCTCAGCAGCTGCCTTGTCAATCCCCACAGAAGCTGCGTAATCAATAAATCCCTTTGCAAAGAGATAGATAAACGCAGGGCTGCTTCCGTTTATAGCAATTATCTCTTTCATCTTATCCTTTGGGATAACCGCTGCTTTTCCGCATATCTTGAAGATGTTGAGAACAACTTCAAATTCTTCGTCTGTTACACGCTCGTTTCTTGAAAGTGCAGAAGCTCCCTCGCCTAAAAGAAGAGGAGTGTTCGGCATAACAAGAACAACCTTTGCGTCCGGAATAGTCTTTTTTGCTATAAATTCGTCACCGATACCTGCGGCAATCGAGATTATAACAGTGTCATTTGTTGTGTGTTCGGATATTGCCTCAAGCACACTCTCTATAATCTGTGGCTTCACGGCAAGGAAAACATATTTGCAGTTTTCCATTATCTCCTTCTCGGATGAACAGCTGCTGACTCTGTATTCAGAAAGAGCAGCAAGCTTTTCTGTGCATGGATCAAATGCGAAAAGCTTTACCTCAGCTCCAAGAGTACTTGTTGAGATACCCTTCATTATTGCGGTGCCCATGTTGCCTGCACCGATAAAACCTATATTCATCATAGCTATAGCTCCTTATGTAATAATGCACTATTAATTATACATCACTTTATACAAAAAAGCAAGTGAAAATTTTGTGCTTTTAAAGGTTGATCGGCGTTTTTTTGCGGCATTTATTGACTTTTTATTATTACGGTGCTAAAATTAGATTAATTAGTCTACGGAGGCAGCAAAAATGGACAGAAAGAAACCGAAGAACAACATAATAACACGTTATTCCAACAGTGTTATCTATTATAAAAGCCTTTCTTGCAGAGCAAGTATTTATGAAGACAGGCTCATAACGGATTTTTGCAAAAAGAACAGAATATCTAAAAGTATCTTTCTTGCTTGTGCAGCTATGTACTGCATAAACAATAATGTAAGTGCAAAAGAACTTCTGAACAGTACTGCCACCTCCGAAAATTTTGATTTCAGAGATTATAAGGAAGATGAATATGAATTATGAGTGCAGGCTTTGTCCGAGGGAATGCGGTACGGACAGGACAAAGCAAAAAGGAGTATGCGGTGCAGGAAACAGCGTTATAGTTGCGAGAGCTTCGCTGCACAAATGGGAGGAACCTTGTATTTCTTATAGAAACGGTGCCGGAACGGTTTTCTTTTCAGGCTGCAACCTGCATTGCTGTTTTTGTCAGAATAATAAAATAAGCAATGAACTTTTCGGAAAAGAGATAACCAATGAAGAATTAAGCGAGATATTTCTTAGATTGCAGGACAGTGGAGCAGATAACATTGATCTTGTTACACCTACTCATTTCGTCCCGAATATTATAAAAGCGCTTGATATGATAAAGAATAAGCTTTCTATCCCTGTAGTTTATAACTGCGGAGGCTATGAATCGGTAAAAACCATTGAAATGCTTGACGGTTATATCGATATTTATCTCCCCGATATAAAATATTACTCGTCTGAAATATCTGCGAAATACTCAAATGCTCCCGACTATTTTGAAAAAGCCTCTGAGTCTGTGCTTGCCATGTCAAAGCAGACAGGTCATCTTAAATTCAATAATGAGGGCGGTCTTATAAAGGGTACTATAATACGTCATATGGTACTCCCCTCTCACAGGCATGACTCAATGAGCATAATCAAATGGATAGCCGAAAACACCTCAACGGATAATGTTCTCGTCAGCATAATGAACCAATATACTCCATTTGAATTTATTTCTGATGATTTTCCAGAGCTCAAACGCCGAGTTACAAAAATGGAATACAACAGCGTTGTAAATCTTGCAGCCGAGCTTGGCATAAACGGTTTTACGCAGCACAAAAATTCTGCTTCACAGGAATATGTTCCTGATTTTGACCTTTCGGGAATATAAAAAGCTCCGGATCGGAGCTTTTTTCTTTACGATGTCACAAATATTATTCCTGATGTGTTATATTTTATGAAACGTTTCAATCGAGGTGATAAAATGACATACGATGAATCTGAAAAGCTGAAAAAGCTCTATGAAGTATACGAGCAGCCTATGTACCGTATTGCATATGCTGTTTTACACGACGAAGGGCTTGCCGAGGACGCCGTATCTGATGCTTTTATCCGTATAATGCGTAGGCTTGCCAGATTAAATGAATGCACAAGCGATAAAACTAAGGCTTATATCGTTAAGGTCATAAAAAGTACTTCCATAAACATTTATCGTAAGAATAAACGCAGATATAACGAGGAAGTTCCTATTGATAATGCTGTACAAATAGCAGACAGAACTCTTATTTATTCTGATCAGCCCTCAATAAACGAAATTCTAGGCGGATTGGGTGAAACTGACAGAAAAATAGTTACTCTGCGGTGTGTTGATGAACTGTCATGGAGGGAAGTTGCTGAAAAATTATCCCTCACAGAAGTAAATGTAAGAAAACGCTTTGAACGTACAAAAAAGCGTTTAAGATCAAAAGGAGAGATCGACAATGAGAAATAAAGGCTTACCTTCTGAAAAAGAATGGGACAATATAATCGACGAGGCTTTTTCATCGACCAGAAAGCATGATTTCTCCGTGAGGTATGAACTTCAAAGGGTGAACATACAGAGAGGTTTTACTATGAAAAAGGAAACGAACTATATAAAAAGACGATATATCGGAATGGTAGCGGCGGCTGCAGCTGTAGTTATTGGCGCGCCTGTATCAGTTTATGCCATTTCAAGGACGTTTCCTGCTTCAGCTCCTATGGCTGAGGCAGATAATAATGAGTCTGAGGAAGTGACACAGACTGTTACTACTCCCGAAAAGCTCTCAGAAGCTCCCGATGAAACGGCAGGTGTGCTCACGCTTGAAAAGAATGGCAAATACCAGTATATCCTGAGATTTACACCTACCGATGAAGAAGCAAATGATGAGAATAAATACGACATAGACTATACATGGCTTCCTGACGGCGCATATGACAAAAGTATGAGAATCGTAAAGAACGCTTTCGGTACAGCCCCGGGCGGTACATTTGACTCATGTTATTACCGTGTTTCAGCCACAACGCCTATGATAGAAAAGGTAGGGGGAATAGTTCAGCTTGACGATGTTTCCAACGATGAAAAAACAGCATATATTTTCCAACGTCAGGAAAATGCCTATTTAGGTCTGGAAGATACAAAGTCTTTCGGGCGTTTAGCGTGGATACACTTCAAGGGAACAAACTTTATTGCTGAGCTTTTCTTTACCGGTGATATTTCCGATGATGACGTTAAAAGTATTATTGACGGTATGAAGCTGGCAAACTCCGGAGAACAGACCGCAGGAATAAGGTTCCAAAGAGAAAAAACATCAGGCACGTCTATTGCTGAGGCTGCGACAAGCAGCAAAAGTGCTGACGATTTTAACATAGTCAGTGTAGGTGATACTGTATATGATGAAGATGCTTTCGGAAACAATGTCGAGATAACTATCAACGATGCATGGATTCAGGATAATTTTGACGATATTTACACGGACGGCTGCGGTATGCCTGCCGACTATAGTGGATATCTCAGCGAGGACGGAAAGATAGACGAGACATACCAGTATGGTACTATCGGTGACGGAATTGATACTCTCGACGAGATAACAGAAACAATAGTAGTTCAAAAGAAGATCATAGTTCTCAGCCTAACGTATAAAAATGTCGGCAGTGAAGATATATATGATGATTCTGAAAACCGCAAAGATAGCTACTGTATCCACCCTAATCTTTTAAAAGCTCCCGAATGGGAGTATAACTGGAGGGTAAAAAGCCAAAAAGAAGGAAGTTGCCTTCTTAATCATGATCAAATAGCTTCTGAGGATTACCTGTCGCTTGAAACTGACAATAAAGGTTCGAAAAACAGTATCAATATACCTGCCGGCGGAGAAACTCACGTTAAAATTTCTCTTATCGCAAATGCAGATGATCTTGATGATCTCTATGTCGATTTTACAGGCCATGCATTAAATCACTCATATTCTAAAAACTCGGTAAAATATCCGCTCTTACCTGTAAAAAGCATCAAATAATATTAAAAGCCGTCCAAATGGACGGCTTTTAAATTATACGTTGTAAATAATTTCTGAATATGCAGGAATAGGCCACTTTGAAGCTGGCATATTGAGCTCTATCTCGTCTGCAATGCTTCTCATGATATCCATTTCAGCAAGAACCTTATCATGGAAGAATTCAGCCTGAGCCTGTATCTCCTTAACAGCGTTAGCCTCAGCAATACGTGCTTCAAGACGCTCTATCGAATCATAGAAGCGGTCAGCAAGCTCGTTGAGCTTCTTAGCGATCTTTTCATCTGTGTTGCTTGTGAATCCTATCTGTTTCTTTGTAGCGATAGCCTCACAAAGATTCTGAACGTGCTCCATAGTTGCAGGAAGAAGCTGCTTTCTTGCCATTTCCACCATAGTACGAGCCTCAATACGTACTGTCTTGGAATATTTCTCAAGATGAATTTCAGTTCTTGCAGCTACCTCATTCTGATTGTATATTTCAAATTTACGGAAAATACGAATATTCTTTTCGTCTGTATAGTGAGGCATACAGTCAACAGTAGAAGCGTAGTTAGGAAGTCCTCTCTTTTCTGCTTCCTTGACCCATTCTGCAGAGTATCCGTCACCGTTGAAAATGATCCTTCTGTGATCTTTGAGAACGCTCTTGAGAAGCTTTCTTACCTCTGCATCAAAGTTATCCTTGCCCTTGAATGGTTCAAGTATCTCGGTGAACTGGCTAAGCTCCTCACACACGATAGTGTTGAGAAGAACATTAGGGCAAGCAATGTTATCGGAAGAACCGACCATTCTGAACTCAAAACGGTTTCCTGTAAATGCAAATGGTGATGTTCTGTTTCTGTCGGTGGAGTCCTTTGGGAACGAAGGAAGAGCGTCAACGCCTATCTTGAATGTACGTGTCTTTGTCTTATATTCGCCGTCGTCCTCAATAGCCTGTAATACAGCCTCAAGCTCTTCACCGAGGAACATTGAAACGATCGCAGGAGGAGCCTCGTCAGCACCAAGTCTGTGGTCGTTGCCTGCTGAAGCAGCAGAAAGCCTCATAAGATCGGCATACTCGTCAACACCCTTGATAAGTGCACAGAGTATTGTAAGAAACTGAAGATTATCCATTGGAGTATCGCCCGGATCAAGAAGATTCTGACCATCATTTGTAGACATAGACCAGTTATTATGTTTACCTGAGCCATTTACACCCTCAAAAGGCTTTTCGTGAAGAAGGCATACAAGACCGTGCTTTAAAGCGACTTTCTCCATTACCTCCATAGCAAGCTCGTTCTGATCTGTACCAAGATTGGAAGTAGTAAAAATAGGTGCCATTTCATGCTGGGCAGGAGCGACCTCGTTGTGCTTGGTCTTGGAGTAGATGCCAAGCTTCCAGAGTTCTTCGTCAAGGTCAGCCATATAAGCAGCTATTCTCGGGCGAAGATTTGCGAAATACTGATCATCAAGATCCTGTCCCTTTGGCGGCTTTGCACCAAACAAAGTTCTGCCTGTAAGGATAAGATCCTCACGCTGATCAAATTTCTTCTTATCTATAAGAAAATATTCCTGTTCTGCACCGACAGTAGAAGTAACTCTTGTAACCTTATCATTTCCGAAAAGCTTTAGGAAGCGCACTGCTGTCTTGCTGAGAGCCTGCATTGAACGGAGAAGCGGAGTCTTTTTATCAAGAACTTCGCCTGTATATGATACAAATACGGTAGGAATATAGAGGCTCCCCTCTTTTACAAAGCAGTATGAAGTAGGATCCCATGCGGTATATCCCCTTGCCGAGCTTGTTCTTCTGAGTCCGCCTGATGGGAATGATGAAGCATCCGGTTCGCCTTTTACAAGGGCTTTACCTGAGAACTCCATGATAGCCATACCATTAGGAGCCGGATTAATAAAGCAATCGTGCTTTTCAGCTGTAGAACCTGTCATTGGCTGAAACCAGTGGGTATAATGTGTGGCGCCTCTTTCAATAGCCCATTCCTTTATAGTATTAGCAACTACATCTGCTGTTTCCATATCTGCAAGGGGCTCATTGTTCTGCATTGTTCTTTTTAATGCCTTGTAAACATTTTTAGGAAGTCTTGTTTTCATTACTTCCTCGTTAAAGACATTGCAGGCAAAAATCTCGGGGATATTAACTGACATATTCTTTCCTCCTCAGAGCATTAACGCTCCTAAATACAATACTCCATTATATTAATCAATTATACCACTATGGTGTTAATTTGTCAATATAACCTATACTCGGGCGATGCAGTTTTTCTTCTTGATACAAAATATATGTGCCTCAAAGGTAAAAAAAGTATATTTTGCCATGCTAAAATAAAAATCCTCGGATCGCTCCGAGGATAATATATTATATTACAAAATTAAGCGGCATACCATTTTTCATGATTGCATGAAGTTCGCCCTGTATAAGCGGCATTAGATAATCATATGCCGGCGGAAGAACATTGTTGCCTTCTTCATTTATCCATTCGCGAGGAAAGAATTTTTCAGTATTAGCAGCCTTTGCTGCGTCTACTGTATCGATCCTGTAGCTGTATGGCATATTTGATTCTCTTACAAACGTCATCATACAGCCTGATTTTCCTTCAAGCCCTGCATTAACAGCTGCCATTCCTATTGCTTCAGCTGATTGTATATCCTCAAGTGAAGCGATATGAGAACTGCATCTCTGCATAACGTTCAGCTCTATTGAACGAACCTTGCAGCCTATCTCAGCGCCAACAAGTTTTTCGAGAAATTTTCCGATACCGGCAAGATAGCTGTGACCAAATACGTCCTTCTGACCTGACTGATATTCCTCAGCGGCAAATTTGCCCTCAGCAGTCTTTACTCCTTCGGATACAACAACGATAACTGCACGGTGTTTTTTCATCTGCTCCTTGACATCTTTGAGAAAGCCCTCGATGCTGAATGTTGTTTCAGGTAAATATACCAGATGAGGTGCGCTCTCCCCGTTTGCTCTTATACAGCATGAAGCAGCAGCGAGCCAGCCTGCATGACGTCCCATTGTCTCTATAATCGTTACCGACGGTATACTGTAAACATTACTGTCGCGGGTTATCTCCTGAACAGTAGCAGCTACATATTTAGCAGCCGAACCGAATCCCGGTGAGTGGTCTGTTTCACAGAGGTCATTATCAATTGTTTTGGGGATACCTATTATTTTTATATCATCTATATTGTTTGCTTGAAGATACTCTGAATACTTGGCAACAGTATCCATAGAATCGTTGCCGCCGATATAGAAAAATAAACCTATATCACGCCAGCGAAGCACAGCTGTGATCTTTTCGTATATCTCAGTGCTTTCTTTATAGCTCGGCAGCTTTTTTCTGCATGAACCGAGAACGGCAGATGGTGTTCTGAGAAGCAGCTGATAGCTTACATCGCTGTCTATTTTTTCGGAAAGATCGACCATCTGGTCATTGATGATACCTTCTATACCGTTGAGAACGCCGAAGATCTTATTGATCTTGTCGGATTTTTTACCTGCATTGAAAACACCTGCCAAAGATGCATTTATCGCGCAGGTCGGACCTCCTGACTGTGCAACTGCAATATTCATATTTGTATCTTGACCCAGCATGATATGCTAAGTCGTCCCTCCCATAATATTAGCCTTATGGCTTTAATTATATTATATCATGATGAATAGTATTTTTCAATAAGTATAAAATCCAAAAAAGCGCAACACAAAAGCGCAATATTTGAATAAAACAGCAATTATTGCACAGTAAATATACATAAAGTTATATCAAATTAAAATGTAACAACGCGTTTTTTATGCCGTCTTCTTCAATATTACTTGTTATATATTTAACATAGGGATATATCCTCTCAGCTCCGCCCATTGCAATACTGTTAGGTACTGCCTCAAGCATAGGAAGGTCATTCATGCTGTCTCCAATTGCATAGGCATTATTGATCGATATGCCAAGTTTATTCAGCACCATTTCTATCCCCGTTGCTTTTGAGTATCCGAGAGGAACATTTTCGTAAAATCCGCCGCCACGGTCTATTATCGAGAAGCTTTTCCCAACTTCACGTCTGAAAAGCTCCATGTCACTGTCAGGATTTACCCAAATAACGAATTTATCAAATCCAAAATTATAGTCCTCTACTCTGCCGCTTATGTCTATTCCCGAATCAACAAATACTTCCATAAATTCTTTAAGTCCGTCTGTTATAGGAGCTTTATCATCGAAGAAATAGCCTTCTGAATGCTCATACACCGGAGTTACATTGCATTTTCTCATCAGTTCAGCTATATTTCTGCACTCTATCTGTGGGATAGTTCTTGAAAAAATCACTTCTCCGTTATATTCGATATATGTTCCGCAGCCGCAGATATAGCCGTCAAATCCAAGCTCCTTGACTCTGCTGCTTATGTTAAATGCGGTTCTTCCTGAATTTATAAAAGTGAGATTCCCTTTCTGTCGCGTAAGCTTTATAGCTTCACAGGTGCTTTGCGGAATTATTGCTCTTGCGTCCTCGGTCACAAGAGTTCCGTCTATATCAAAAAATATTATTGATCTCATCAAAAAACACTCCTTATCAATTAACAATAATCATTATATTACGAAACAAAGGCATTGTCAAGAAATTTTGAAGTTGCAAATCATACTGTAAAATGATATAATATATATGAGGTGATGAAATATGTTGCATATTTACTGCGGAAACGGAAAAGGCAAAACAACAGCTGCTGTCGGTTTGTCTGTGCGTGCAAGCGGCGCAGGAATGAAAACTGCATTCTTTCAGTTTTTAAAAAACGGAACTTCATCCGAAATAAATGTTTTAAATAATACAGATAACATCAAAGTATTTGTCTGTGATAAATGCAATAAATTTACTTTTGCAATGAATGAGCAGGAGCTCAAAGACGTTTCACATCAGCACACCGTAATGCTCAAAAGAGCTGCCGAATTACTTTTAAAGGGTGAAGTCAAGCTGCTTATACTTGACGAATTCCTTGATGCATATAACAAAAAGCTGATAGATATCGAATATGCTGACTATTTTATTGACAATGTTATAAGTAAAGGCGAAGTCGTAATGACAGGACGTGCTCCAACGGAAAAGCTGAAGGCTGCTGCCGATTATATTACAGAAATGACAGCAGTAAAACACCCTTACACTAAAGGCGTTTCAGCAAGAAAAGGCATAGAATACTAAAAACTGCCGCGGTCATGCGGCAGTTTTTCTTATGTAATATCTTTGAGTTCTTCAAATAATGCTATATCTTCGGAATTCACCTTCAGATTTGTTATTATAGTCTTGCTGTCGGCTTCAGGAGGAATGACCTTAATTTCTATTATACTTCCCTCTCTTACCGAACCAACGGCTGCCTTGAAAAAAAGCGGTACCTTTGGGTGATTTTCTTTAAATCTGTCGAGAAGAGATTTCAGCTTTAGCAGATTCATTGGATTCATTTTTTTCACCTCTATTGTATTATAGCATATAATTTAGAAAATAGCAACAATCGCAGCAAAAAAGTGGTGCGGATATTTACTTCAGCGCGAAAAAGCAGCGCGGGCTCCGCGCTGCTTATAGTTGATTCCAAATGTGATTTCAAATCGTTTTTTCCAGACTTCCTCTTTTGATAAGGAATTGAGCACATAATCCTGTAAAAGCTCCTGCAATACAGCCCGAAACAAGCAAAAACGGATAAACGGAAATGACAGCAAATGAACGCATAACAATTACAGCAACAATCATTTGTCCCGTATTATGCAATATCGCGCCTAAAATACTGCTCACCCAGATATAATTGAGCGGAACTATTCTTTTTATCAGAAGCATACCTGCAAGGCACAGCAATGCTCCAGACATACTGTACATTATTGCAGCAATATTTCCTCCGAAAATAGCACCGAGAATTACTCTTATTATAACTATTGCGGCTGTTTCTTTTGCAGAATATTTATAAACAGAATATACTGTGACAATATTAGCAAGTCCAAGCTTTACCCCCGGTATCGGGATAATATTCGGGATTTGCAGTTCAATAATAAATATAATGAGAGCAATTGCTGTCAAAAGCGCAAGTCTGGCAATTTTTCGAGCTTTCATACTATTTGTTCTCCCTATCTGCAAATCTGATAACGAGCTTATGAGGCAGGCAAACAATTGGAACGCTTTCAGAGCGCAGTATCCCGGTTTTTACGCAGGTCTTGTCAGGACAATCAGCATCTATGATCGATATTTCGCCGTTTTCGATCTTAATATCATTCCAGCCTCCGTCTGAGCTTTTGACGCGGATGGTTCTGTTTTCTTCCTTTGACAAATCTAATCTGTAAATTATCTTGTTATTCTGAACGATCTCTACATCAGTACTGTCCGACTTTTTCATTCCGAGAATTATTGCTATAACAGACGCAGTAAAAATTAATGCTATCGCCGCTATAAGCAGCTTAAATGTCTTAGTCAATATTTATCACCTCGGCAGTCATTGAGCTGATGTTTTGGAATTTATCTGTAATTCCACTGGTATAAAGTATTTTTTTATCATCTGTCACAAAGACAAAATCATAGCTTGGATAATCCTTGATAATATCCTTATATCCGCCCAAACCAGCAACAAAAATCGCAGTCGAAAGGCAGTCGCAGTTCAGACCATTTTCGCCGATAACTGTTACTGATACAAAACCATTATCCGCAGGATACCCGTCAGCAGGATCAATTATGTG
The DNA here is from genome assembly GCF_024684275.1 of Ruminococcus sp. The sequence goes on along the minus strand of NZ_JAIKXF010000010.1, from coordinate 105,072 downwards.
CCAGTATCTGCTGCCGTCATCTCCTGTAAATAATCGCTCATAATTTCCGGAGGTTATAACTGCCTTGTTATTTACTTCTACAACACACATATCCATTTCGGGGGAATATGGATCACGAACCGCTACTTTCCAGCTGCTGCCGTCGGGCTTACTGCCTAAAGCCTGAACATTACCGCCAAGACTTACAATCGCTGAATCAATATTGTATGATCTGAATATTTTCATTATTTCATCGCCGGTATAGCCCTTTGCAAGAGCACCGAGATCTATTTCCGAACTCTCAGGGATAGAAACGTTGTTCTCTACGAGTTTTATCTTGCTGTAATCGACGTTTTCAAGCAAACTGTCGATCTTGGAATTATTTGGAATATGATACTTACCTGTCGTGAACCCCCATTCCTTTAAAACAGGGAAAATTGTTATATCAAGCGCTCCATGAGTACTTTCGCCAATATCTAAGGCTTTAGCAATAAGTAAAGCTGTATCATCGTTTATCGCGGTTTCTGCTCCGCAAGCATGATTTATTTTCCATATATCACTGGTCTGTAAAGTTGCTGAAAGCTCATTTTCAAGCTCATAGATACGTTTTTCAGCTTCATCGATAGCTGATTCTCCATTCTTTCCATAGGCTTTTAGATTCATATATGTATCCATCGCAAACACATCACGCGTTACCGAAATGTTCTTATCACTTTTTGAATTATTTGTGCAGCCATAAAGCATTGAAACAGCGGCAATTACAGTGAAAAAAAGATTTTTTCTCAAAGACATAAATGTACTCCTAATTAAAACTGTGCTAATTATATCACATAATGTTAGCATTTGCAACCATTTTAGTAAACCGAGTGCAACAAAAAAGCGGATCTTATGATCCGCTTTTGATATTACTTTTTAAGGAGACTCTTTCCTGTCATTTCAGCCGGCTGTGGAACACCCATAATATCAAGCATTGTAGGTGCAAGGTCTGCAAGTACACCGCCTTCGATAAGTTCGCCCTCAACGCCGACAGCGATAAGAGGAACAGGATTTGTTGTATGTGCTGTGAATGGACTTCCGTCAGGTTCCATCATTTTGTCAGCATTACCATGATCGGCTGTAATAAGAGCTGCGCCACCCTTTGCAAGTATCTTTTCTACCATGCGTCCTACGCAGGTATCTGTAGCTTCAACAGCCTTTACAGCTGCGTCAAAGATTCCTGTATGACCAACCATATCGCAGTTAGCATAGTTGAGAATGATAACATCATATTTATCTGAGTCAATAGCCTCGCATACAGCGTCACATACTTCATAAGCACTCATTTCAGGCTTAAGATCAAATGTAGGAACATCAGGAGACTTGATAAGGATACGATCCTCGCCCTCAAACTGTTTCTCTTCGCCGCCGTTGAAGAAGAAAGTAACGTGTGCATACTTCTGTGTTTCTGCAATACGAAGCTGAGTTTTGCCGAGCTTTGCAAGGTACTCACCCATTGTCATTGTAAGCTGCTCAGGCGGATATGCAACAGAAACATTAGGCATTGTAGCGTCATACTGAGCCATGCATACAAATTTAACGTTGAAGAAACCGTTTCTTCTCTCAAACCCACTGAACTCAGGATCAACAAATGAACGTGTGATCTGTCTTGCTCTGTCAGGGCGGAAGTTAAAGAATATAACGCTGTCGTCAGCCTTGATCTGAGCGCCGCCTTCGATGACTGTTGGCAGCATAAACTCATCAGTTACATCGTTAGCATAGGAATTCTTTATTGCCTGTACAGGATCAGATTCCTTGACTCCTTCGCCGTAAACAAGTGCAGCGTAAGCCTTTTCAACTCTGTCCCACGCATTATCTCTGTCCATAGCATAAAAACGTCCTGAGATCGTTGCTATTTTTCCAAGACCTATCTTATTAAGCTCTGCAACAGCCTCTTCCATATACTCAGCAGCAGATGACGGAGGAACATCACGTCCGTCAAGGAATGCGTGTATGTATACCTTGTCAAGGCCGTTCTTCTTAGCCATTTCAACTATTCCATAAAGGTGCTCCATGTGGCTGTGAACGCCGCCGGGAGAAAGAAGTCCCATAAGATGCAGAGCGCTGCCCTTAGTCTTGCAGTTGTTCATGGCGTCGAGAATAACCTTATTATTAAAGAAAGTGCCGTCCTTGATGTCCTTTGAAATCTTGACAAGCATCTGATATACTATTCGGCCTGCGCCGATATTGGTGTGACCTACCTCAGAGTTGCCCATCTGTCCGTCAGGAAGTCCGACATCAAGACCGCTTGCTCCGATGATAGTATTTGGGCACTCTGCAAAATACTTATCTAAATTAGGCTTCTTAGCAGCAGCAATAGCGTTGCCGTATGTATCGGGATTGTAGCCGAAGCCGTCCATAATTATAAGTGCTACAGGTTTTTTTGACATAAAAATTATCCTTTCAAAATTTTGGGCGGATAAAATCCGCCCTTCTATCTTAGCCGTTTATAGCAGCCTGAACGATTACGTTGAAGTCCTCAGCCTTCAGTGAAGCACCGCCGATGAGACCACCGTCGATATTTGGCTTTGCAAGAAGCTCAGCAGCATTCTTAGCATTCATAGAACCGCCGTACTGGATCGTTACAGCATCTGCTGTTGCCTGATCATAGAGCTTAGCAAGCTGAGCACGGATAAATCCGCATACTTCCTCAGCCTGATCAGGAGTAGCTGTGAGACCTGTACCGATAGCCCAAACAGGCTCATAAGCAATAACAACATTCTTTACCTGCTCTGCTGTAAGTGACCAGAGATCAAGCTTGATCTGACGAGCAATAACCTCCTCAGTGATGTTGCACTCGCGCTCCCACTTGAGCTCGCCAACGCAAACGATAGGCTTGAGACCAGCTTCGAGAGCAGCAATAGTTCTCTTATTAACAGTCTCATCTGTTTCGCCGAAGTACTGTCTTCTCTCGCTGTGACCGATAACAACGTACTCAACGCCAAGCTCTGTGAGCATATCAGCAGAAATTTCGCCAGTGAAAGCGCCGCTCTTTTCAAAATGAACGTTCTCAGCACCGATCTTTACGTTGCTGCCTGCTGTTGTGTTGATAGCTGTTTCAAGGTTTGTGAAAGGAACGCAAGCGATAACCTCGATCTTGCCCTCAGCGTTAGCTACGAGTGGCTTTATAGCCTCAAGGAGAGCCTTAGCCTCAGGTCTTGTCTTGTTCATCTTCCAGTTACCAGCAATAATTGCTTTTCTTAATGACTTGTTCATGTTAATAAACTCCTTTAATCAAAATTTTAATTCATCATCATAATAAGGAAGTGCTTCTGTTTCCTTTTCATAAGTAGTGTTGCCGTTATTGCAGCCTATCTTTATGCCCTTTTTTATAGGAGAAAGGAAAAATCCAACGATGATACCTGCAAAAAAGCTGCATACAGCAAACAGCCATACTGCCGTTGAACTCTTCTTGACTTCCTCTGTAAATTTACAATTGCAATTACAATTTTTCATGATAATTTCCTCTTGATTGGAAAACAAAGCGAATAATACAAACAAAAAACATTATATTCTGTAGGATCATTCACTTTATCAAATAGCAATCAAGGGCGAATATCTCTACTCGCCCTATTATTGATATGATTACTTTTCAGCGATAGCTGCAACGCCTGGGAGAACCTTGCCCTCAAGATATTCGAGTGAAGCGCCGCCGCCTGTTGAGATATGGCTCATCTTGTCTGCAAAACCAAGCTGGATAGCAGCTGTAGCAGAGTCGCCGCCGCCGATGATAGTTGTAGCATCAGCCTGTGCAAGAGCTTCACATACAGCAACTGTACCCTTCTTGAGAGTCGGGTTCTCAAATACGCCCATAGGACCATTCCAAACAACAGTCTTAGCTGTCTTAGCTGCCTCAGCAAAGATAGCAGCTGTCTTTGGTCCGATATCAAGTCCAATTTTGTCAGCAGGAATCTTGTCAGCGTCAACATACTCTACGCTGATCTCTGCATCGATCGGATCAGGGAATGAAGCTGCAACTGCTGTGTCAACAGGAAGAAGGATCTTCTTGCCGAGCTTCTCAGCCTTAGCCAGCATTTCCTTACAGTAGTCAAGCTTCTCTTCATCAACGAGTGACTTACCGATAGAACCGCCCTGTGCCTTAATAAATGTATAAGCCATACCGCCGCCGATGATAAGTGTATCGCACTTCTCAAGGAGGTTAGAGATAACATTGAGCTTATCAGCAACCTTAGCACCGCCGAGGATAGCAACGAAAGGTCTCTCAGGAACCTCTACTGCATTACCGAGATACTGTATCTCCTTCTGCATAAGGTAGCCAACAGCTGTTTCCTTTACGAACTTTGTAACGCCTGCTGTTGAAGCATGAGCTCTGTGAGCTGAGCCAAAAGCATCCATAACGAATACTTCGCCGTCGATAAGGTCAGCAAGCTCCTTAGAGAACTGCTCACCGTTCTTTGTCTCCTCATCGCCGCGGAAACGAGTGTTCTCAAGAACAACGATCTCGCCGTCCTTCATATTTGCAACAGCCTTCTTAGCATTTTCGCCAACAACTGTATCGTCAGCTGCGAAAATAACGTTTGTCTTAACGAGCTCACCAAGTCTCTTAGCAGCCGGAGCAAGTGAGAACTTAGCCTCCGGACCGTTCTTAGGCTTGCCGAGATGTGAACAAAGGACAACCTTTGCACCGTTTTCAACGAGCTTATTGATAGTTGGAAGAGCAGCCTGGATTCTGTTATCATTTGTGATAACGCCGTCCTTCATAGGAACGTTGAAGTCTACTCTTACGAGTACCTTTCTGCCCTTAACGTTAATGTCTTCTACAGTAACCTTGTTTAATCCTGCCATTGGTATGACATCCTTTCGTAATAAAATACATTCTTAGCTGTTGTTATATTATTAACAACGTACATTTCTATTTTACACTATTTTGAAATATTTTGCAAGCGTTTCCGTAATATTTTTCATGATAAACATGAAAACTTTTTGTAAAACTGCTTTATATATTGAAATTGCCATGTATTATCTCATAAAATCGATACTGAGATCATAAAATTTGTCTGCATTTGTTATCATTGCAGGGTGATCTCCGCTTTCAAACAGGTGCATACTGCCATTGGTCAGCTTTTCAAGCATATTACCGTATACTTTTTCGTAGTAATCATGTGCAACACTGTACATGAACTTATCGCCTTTACTTCCTGTGAGCAGCACCTTAGCTTTAAGATCGCTGATAGGTTTGTGGAAGAAATTCACAGTTTCTTTTGAGTGTCTGATTATAGCCGATGTGTCATTATGAACGATCTGCTCCCAGTCATCACCGTGCATATAGGAGTAAAATACCCTTGCATTTGTATCTTCCAGCGAAGAACTGCGGTCGGAAAGCAGATTTTTTACAAAGGCTTCATCAGCTTTCTCGCCCTCAAAACTGTCAGCAATGACTTTGTCCACACATTCGGACGCCTCAAGTGCTACATTCAGAGCAACAATTGCTCCCCCGCTGCACCCTATAATGTTAACCTTGTCATAATGTTTATGCCTGAGGAAGGCAATTGCCTGCTGAGCCTCATAAAACCATAAATCGGCAGGAAATTCCGATAACCTTTCCGATCTTCCGTGTCCGAGGAAGTCTAAGAGTATAACTTTGTAACTGTCCGTGTATCGTTGGCTGAAATCTGTGAACATTTTAGAAGAAGCTGTGTTGCCATGAAGGAATAACAGTGGTGTTCCGCAGCCATTCTCCTCATAATATATCTTTTTATTATCAAATGTAAAATAACTCATATCAAACCTCCGTTATGACATAATTATAATGGATTTATGATCGACTGTCAACAAAAAAGTCACGGCACCTGAATGCCGTGACTTTATATGCAATGTGTTCAGTTTATATCACTTGAATACAGCTAGGAGGAATCCTGCTGCAATAGCAGAACCTATAACGCCTGCTACGTTCGGTCCCATAGCGTGCATGAGCAGGAAGTTTGAAGGATTAGCCTTCTGACCTTCCATCTGAGATACACGGGCAGCCATAGGTACAGCAGAAACGCCAGCTGAACCGATAAGCGGGTTGATCTTGCCGCCTGTAACAATATACATGATCTTACCAACGAGAAGTCCGCCTACTGTTGAGAAACAGAATGCTGTAAGACCGAGAACGACGATCTTTATAGTCTCCAGTGAAAGGAATCTGTCAGCAGCTGTTGTAGCACCAACGGAGATTCCGAGGAATATGGTTACGATGTTCATGAGGGCGTTCTGAACAGTGTCGGAAAGTCTCTCTGTAACTCCGCATTCTCTCCAAAGGTTGCCAAGCATAAGACAGCCTATAAGAGGAGCTGTTGAAGGAAGAAGCAGGATTACGAACATTGCAACAATGATCGGGAAGATGATCTTTTCTGTCTTTGAAACGACTCTGTTTTGCTCCATTTTTACCTCTCTCTCCTTTTTGGTTGTAAGGAGCTTCATAAGAGGAGGCTGGATCATCGGGATCAAAGCCATATAAGAGTATGCAGCAATTGCAATTGCTCCGAGAAGATGTGGAGCAAGTCGTGTTGTCAGGAATATAGCTGTAGGACCGTCTGCACCACCGATGATACCGATAGAAGCAGCTTCCTTACCTGTAAAGCCGAGACATACAGCTCCGAAGAACGCAAGGAATACGCCCATCTGAGCAGCTGCTCCGAGAAGAAGGCTCTTGGGGTTGGAAATAAGCGGACCAAAGTCTGTCATAGCGCCTACACCGAGGAATATCAGTGACGGATAGATACCGGCTTTTACTCCTATGTAGAGGATATCAAGAAGTCCTCCGTTACGCATGACAGCGCCGTAGCTGTGATAATCAGCGTGATCGTGATTTAGGAAGTTATCCCACAGATCAACATGATAGAGTGCATCAGAAGTATCTCCGCCTGTAAAGTATGAAAGATTTACAAGGAGACAGCCAAACGCGATACCAACGAGAAGAAGCGGTTCAAATTTCTTTTTTATACCAAGATAAAGAAGGACGCAGGAAACAGCGATCATTATGAGATTTTTCCAGCCGCCTTCAATGAGAAAGCTATGAAAGCCAGAGCTTTCCCAAAGGGTCTTTAGGGTTTCAAGAATGTCCATTTTCTGTCCCCCTTATGCTATAACAACAAGTGGAGCACCTGTATCAACAACAGAGCCCTTGCTTGTAACGACCTGAGCTACAGTACCGTCCTTAGGAGCAACGATCTCGTTTTCCATTTTCATAGCCTCAAGTATGATGAGTATCTGACCTGCTTTTACCGTATCACCCTGAGCAACATCGACTCTGAGGATATTACCGGGCATAGGAGCGGTTACAGTCTCACCTGCTGCAAGATTTACAGGAGCGGCTGGTGCAGCTGCAGGTGCGGGAGCTGCTGTAGGAGCAGCGGCAGCCGGAGCAGCTGGAGCTGCCTGTGCAGGAGCAAGCGCCTCATATTCATCGAGAAGAACAGCTTTTCCCTGCTCAACTTCTACTTCATATGTCTTACCGTTAAGTGTAACTTTATATTTCATGATTATTTGACCTCCTTAATGGAAATAAAGTGCAGCTCATTGAGCGGCTTCTGCATTTTGTCGGCAACAATTGCCATTATCATTGCAGCTTCCTTATCCGGAACGTCAAAGAGCTTTACATGACCTGCCGAACCCGGTGCAAGCGGAAGCTCGGGCTTGGTTTCAGCAGCCTCTGCCGGAGCAGACTTTTTTGCAGCAGCTTCTGCGGCTGCCTTGGCTTTTGCATCTTTTGACTTGAAAATAGCTCCTGTGATATAGAGAACGATCATCAGGATAACAAGACCTGCAAAAACAACTGAATATCCAAAAATGGCGGTTATGGCAGCATCGCCGATAGAAAGCTCATCAGCTGTTTCAGCTGCGGCAGAAATAAGCATATTATCAAACATACCTCTGCCTCCTTACATTTCCTCGATAGTGTAAACAGCTTCATTTTCTTCCTTAGCCTTGCGGTCGTTAAGGAACTTGACAGTCTGATCAGGATAGCAGATGTAGCTCATTACATCTTCCTCACTGCGGCAGAGATCGCCAAGAGCTTCTCTTGCAGCTGCGAATTCTTCACCTGTACGCTTCTGATCCTCGATACGGCAGTCAACAGCTTCACTGTCACCGAGCACCTTTTCAACAAGCTCCTGTGCAATAGGTGCAGGAGGATTGCCGTACTCTCCCTTGATGTAGTTTTTTATCTCCTTTGAGATATTCTTGTATCTTTCACCAACGAGCACATTTGTAACAGCCTGATTTCCGACCATCTGTGAAAGAGGTGTAACAAGCGGAGGATATCCCATGTCTGCTCTTACCTTCGGGATCTCAGCCAGAGCGTCATCGAATTTATCCATAGCGTGCATATCTGTAAGGTTGGCGATCATATTTGAAAGCATACCGCCGGGTACCTTGTATACAAGAGCCTGAGCGTCTGTAGCAAGGCTCTTTGGATTGAGCTGGCCGTTGTCTATATACTTCTGCTTGATAGGCTTAAAGTAATCATTTACCTTATTGATGATATCCTCATTAAGACCGGACTCAATGCAATACTGGCTTAGAGCATAGAACATAGTCTCGGTAGCAGGCTGTGATGTACCGCCTGAGAAGCATGATGTAGCTGTATCGATTACGTCGATGCCTGACTCGATTGCCTTTGTAAGTGTCATATAAGCCATACCTGTTGTGCAGTGAGTATGGAGAATAAGTGTCATGTCACCGATAGCATCCTTGATGCCCTTGATAAGATGCTCAGCCTCGTATGGAGACATTGTACCTGCCATGTCTTTAAGGCAGATAGTATCAAAGCCCATAGTTTTAAGCTCTTTACACATCTCTATGTACTTATCAACAGTATGTACAGGACTCTGGGTGTAAGAGATACAGCCGGAAGCGATAGTTTTTTCTGTAGCATACTTTTTTGTAGCGTTCAGTGCTGTTTCAATGTTTCTGAAGTCGTTAAGTGCGTCAAAAATACGGATAACATCGATACCGTTCTTGATAGAGAGTTCAATGAACTTCTCTACAACGTCGTCGTGGTAGTGCTTATAGCCCAGAAGGTTCTGACCTCTGAGAAGCATCTGGAGTCTGCTGTTGGGAAGATTCTTTCTGAGATTGCGAAGTCTCTCCCATGGATCCTCACCGAGATAACGGAGACAAGAGTCGAAGGTAGCTCCGCCCCAGCACTCGATAGAGTAATATCCTGCCTTGTCCATATCGGAGAGGATACCCTCATAATCCGAATAAGGCAGACGTGTTGCCATCAATGACTGATTGGCGTCACGCAAAACGGTTTCTGTCAGTTGCACTTTTTTCATGTACAAGCCTCCTCAAAAATAACTCTGCATAGCAGAAAAAATTTATTATAGAAAATAAAGCGGAGGGAATAGCTGCATTATCTGCAAAAATCCCAATCAAAATTTATTATAACACAGTTGTTATAAAATTTCCACTATTTTTTCCAATTAAATAATTATTTTTTTGTTTAAACAAAATCTTTTGATCAACAATAAAAAAGACCTGCGTAAAGCAAGTCCTTTATTGCTATTTTATTGTATCAATGTACTCTTTTATTGCACTTTCGGCAGCCTGTACACGTTTGCGGAACTCAGCAGCAGATATTCTCATTGCTCCGTTACCGAGTATTATCATCTGTTCAAGTCCGTCAGATGTAGCAACACGTACTCTGTGCTTTTTAGAAAGCTCATGACTTACCTTTTCTATATATGAATCAGCAGTTTCAGACTCTTGTGTATAAACGATATTGATATTGCAATACTTCTCGATCTCACGGTGTTTTCCCTTAACGCGGTATGCATCGAAAACGAGGATGAGTTCGCTGCCGTTATATCCCTGATAATTGCACATCCTGTGTATAAGCTCAGCTCTTGCTGCATCTAAGCTTTCCTCTGCTATCTTTTTGAGGTCGTCCCATGCAAAGATAATATTATAGCCGTCAACGAGCAGATAGTCAGGACCTTCATACTGCGGAAGTCTTACTTTTTTATCTTCAATAGAAACTGTTTTTGTCTTTTTAAAGGCTCTTACAGGATCTCTGTTGATCTTACCGTATGTCATTTCAAATATCGCCATAAGCTCCTCGTCACTTACGGCTTTTTCCATGAATTTTGCAGCTTTGGCATTTCTTTGATCTTTGCTTTCGTTCTCCTCACTTTCATCAATCGAAAGAGGCAGATGCATATGCTCATATACCTCGTCCCATTTAACTACATAACCTGCGCCATGTGAACAGAATATGGAATCTGCACTGTTTTCGACATCACTTTCGCAGTCATAGCCGATCTCTGCAATGACTTCATCTGTATTATGACATTCCTTGTAGCCGCTGAGCACAAACGAGATATTTCCATTTCCGTGAGTATAAGCCAATAGCTCCGAACGATAACCGCTGATTTCCGAAACAGGAGCGTTTCCGCGAATTATAGTCATATCACCGTGGTTTTCAGGAGCTTCAAATTCAGCGCACATATGCTGCAGGTCAGATATTGCTTTGCCAACGTTTTCAGTTGGGATTTCTATCTCATAATCATAGTAAGGCTCAAGAAGTACTGATTCCGCACAGCGAAGACCTTGTCTTACTGCACGGTATGTAGCTTGTCTGAAGTCGCCTCCCTCTGTGTGCTTCAGATGTGCCTTTCCTGCAACAAGCGTCAGCTTCATATCTGTTATTGGAGAACCTGTCAGAACGCCTATATGCGTTTTTTCAGTAAGATGTGTCAGGATAAGCCTCTGCCAGTTGCGGTCAAGCTCGTCCTCGGAGCATACAGTATCAAAGCTCAGACCGCTCCCTCTTGGCATTGGCTCAAGAAGTATATGAGCTTCGGCGTAATGACGCAGCGGCTCATAGTGTCCAACACCCTCTACAAGAGCTTTTATTGTTTCCTTATAAGTAACTGCTCCGTTTTCAAATGAAACTGTATATCCGAAACGCTCCGAAATAAGCTTAACAAGCACTTCCAGCTGAACAGCACCCATTATCTGGATATGTATATCCCTGTTCTGTTCATTCCAGCAGATATGTAGCTGAGGATCTTCATCTTCAAGAAGCCTTAGCTCTTTAAGAACATCAAAGGCGTTTTTGTCATCAGGATAAATAACCCGATACGTCATAACAGGCTCGAATAATACATCGTCTGAATTATGCTCAGAACCTATTCCCTGCCCTGCGAATGTTCCGACAAGTCCTGTTACTGCGCATATCTCACCTGTTTCTGCTGCATCAGCTGTTCTGAATTTATCGCCTGTGTAGAAACGGATCGAGCTTACCTTGCATTTTTGTTCGTTTCCATCACAGTCCATATAGCAGAGCTCGTCCCTCATTTTCAGAGAACCGCCTGTGATCTTCATGTGAGTAAGGCGGCTACCCTTAGAATCATAGGATATTTTATATACTTTCATTCCAAGCTCGTTTTTGTACTTTTTTTCGCAGGTATACTCACTAAGAGCTGACAAAAATTCATCAACTCCCTGCATTTTTAATGCAGAACCGAAAAAGCAAGGGAAAATACGTCTTTCGCTTACAGCCTGTATGATATCTGTTTTATCAACAGAACCTCTGTCAAGATATTTTTCCATAAGCTTTTCACTGCAAAGAGAGGCGTTTTCTGTTATATCATCGAAGCTTCCTGTAAAATCGACTATGTTCTGTGATAAACGTTTTCTCAGATCGTTTATCACAAAGCTTTTATCGGCGCTTATAAGATCCATTTTATTTACGAAGATAAAAACAGGAACTTCATATTTTCTGAGCATATTCCATAGAGTCGAGGTATGGCTTTGAACACCGTCAGAGCCGCTTATTACTAATATAGCATAATCGAGAACACACATAGTACGCTCGGTTTCGGCAAGAAAATCAACGTGCCCCGGAGTATCAAGAAGTGTGATGCGCGAATCTTTTGTATAGAGCTCTGCCTGTGCTGAAAAAATTGTGATACCGCGTTCTCGCTCAATAGAATTAGTGTCAAGAGCAGTATTTCCACTGTCAACACGTCCTAAATTACGAATGCTCCCCGATTTATAGAGCATTGCTTCCGCAAGAGTAGTTTTACCCGAGTCAACATGGGCTGTTATGCCGACAGTTATTTTTTTCATTGTATCGCCTCACATTTATTATAGAATTTTATCATAAAAAACAACTTTTGTCCATCTTAGGAATAATATTATCTTATCACATGAACTCTGATCAAAGCATATAATATCAAAAACAACTTCAACAAAAGGTGAACTATGCGATATCGAAAAAGGTCAAACAGATCACAATGTAGATTATTCATCTTTCTCTTATCAGCAGTGATAATAGTTCTTATCGCTATGATAAAAACAGAAAAAAGCATAAAGCCCGTGGCTGAGTTACAGTCAGAGCACATTGCACAGAAAACTGCTGCTCAGATAATCGAAAAAACAGTTTCGGATTACCTTGAAGCTAACAGATTTACATACAGTGATTTTGCAGCAGTTTTATATGATAACGAGAAAAAAGTGTCAGCAATTGAGACTATCCCCTATAACATAAATAAAGTGCAGTCAGAGCTTGGAGCATTAATAAATAAGAATCTCGAAAGGAACTGCGGAAAGGCAGCTGAAATACCTGTAGGTTCCCTGATGAACTCAAATATTTTAGCCGGAAAAGGTCCAAAAATAAATATCCGAATATCACCTGTTGGTTCAGCACAGATAAAAATAGAGAACGAGTTTTCAAGCGGAGGACTAAATCAGACCTGTCACAGGATATCTGCGGTGATCACGGTAAAAATGACATCATCTGTGCCGCTTTACAGTTTTGATATAAATACAGAATTTGAGTTTATACTTGCTGAAAATGTCATAGTAGGGAGAGTTCCAGAAATCTCACCTTACAATATCAGGTAGAGTATTATTTACTTGTTTCCCTCAGCACATACCCATTTTTTACCTTCCTGAGTATGTATTTTTATATCTTTAAAGCCTGCATTTTCAAGCAGAATCCGAAACTCTTCAAGAGTTGGATTAAAAAGCTGATATTTCTGTACTCCTTCAATATCATCTTCGTCAAGCTCTGCGTCTCCATTTATATCGGCAACAATAAGAAATCTGCCGCTTTTTGCAAGAACGCGGTATACTTCCTTTAAATTTTCCTGCGGATCAGGCCAGAAATAAAAGCTTTCAACTGTGATTATTTTTTCAAAATAATTATCATCAAACGGAAGCTTTTCAACCGAGGCTTCAATTATGCGAACTTTTCCGCTTTCCACATCACTAGCATTATGCTCCATTGAAAGCTTTACCGATAATTCAGAATAATCTACACCCAAAACAGTACTATTATTCAGTCTTTTTGAAATTTTATTTATTGTTTCACCGCCGCCGCAGCCTATGTCCAGCACCCTGTCGTTATCATTGAAATCAAAAAATCCCAGAGCCCACTCTGTTACAGGAGAATGATGAGTATTCATGCCTGCCAGCATTTCTGCTCCTGCCTTTCCGTGAGGCTTTCTTGGATCTCCCAACTCAGTTATTGATACTTTTTTATCGTTCACAATTATTCTCCTTTCAAGCAGCTTTGCAGCTCAATGGTGAGCAAAAGGTTACAGAAAAAGCGGCATATCGCCCATAATAACTCCAACCTAAAAAGGCTGACGTAAAACGACAGCCTTTTTATAATTATTCTACTGTAACACTCTTTGCAAGATTTCTCGGCTTATCTACATCATAGCCCTTTGCAACGGATACATAATATCCAAGAAGCTGAAGCGGGATAACAGAGAGACTACCTGCAAAATGGCAGTCAGTCTGTGGAATATATACTGTGAAATCTGCGAGATCTTCCATGCTGTAGTTGCCGTATGTTGTGAGTCCCATGAGAGAAGCTCCGCGGCTCTTTACCTCAACCATATTGCTTACAGTCTTCTCATAAAGCTCCTGCTGAGTAAGTACACCGATTACCGGTACTCCTTCCTCAATAAGGCTGATAGGACCATGCTTGAGCTCACCTGCTGCATATGCCTCAGAGTGGATATAACTGATCTCCTTCATTTTTAGACTTCCCTCAAGACCGATTGCATAGTCTATGCCGCGTCCTATGAAGAATGCGTCCTTAGCACTTGCAAGCTTGTTGGCATACCACTGGATACGCTCCTTATCTTCAAGTATCTTCTCGATCTTGTCAGGAATCGTATAAAGCTCTTTGAGAAGCTCATCGCACTTTTCTTCTGTCATTTCACCGCGTGCAACTGCAAACCTTAGAGCAAGGAGATAACCTGCGATAAGCTGTGTGCTGTATGCCTTAGTTGTAGCGACAGATATCTCAGGACCAGCAAGTGTATAAAAAACGTTATCTGCTTCACGGGCAATTGAAGAACCGACTACATTAACGATACCAAGAGTCATTATTCCTTTAGACTTTGCCTCTCTGAGAGCTGCAAGGCTGTCAGCTGTCTCACCGGACTGACTGATAACGATAACAAGACTGTCCTTGACAAGAGTCATCTTTCTGTATCTGAATTCAGAAGCAAGCTCAACTCTTACAGGGATAGATGTAAAGTCCTCAATAACATACTGAACAGCCATACCAACATGGTAAGCACTTCCGCAGGCAACAATATATATCTGGCTTACCTTCTGCATTTCTTCATCGGTAAGACCTACATCTGAGAAATCGATCCTACCGTCCTTGATAACTGAATTGATAGTATCACGAACTACCTTTGGCTGCTCATGTATCTCCTTGAGCATAAAGTGCTCAAAACCGCCTTTTTCAGCTGCCTCAGCATCCCACTTGATCTCTGTGAGAGGCTTTGTTATTTCTTCACGATCAATATTAAAGAAAGTTACAGCACCCTTTTCGAGCTTAGCTATTTCCATATTCCCGATATAGTATACATTTCTTGTGTATTTAAGTATAGCAGGGACATCAGAAGCAACGTACGTTTCACCGTTAGCGATACCAATGATCATCGGGCTGTCTTTACGTGCGGTGTATATCTCACCCGGATAATCCTTGAACATTACACATAAAGCGTAAGAACCTCTTATTCTTATCATAGCACGTGCAATAGAATCAACAGGACCAAGACCGTATTTTTTGAAATAATAATCGATAAGCTTTACAGCTACCTCTGTATCAGTCTGAGAATTGAAAGTGTAACCACTCTTTACAAGCTTCTCCTTGAGTTCCTGATAATTCTCTATGATACCGTTGTGAACAGCTATAACATTCTCATCATCGCTGCTGTGTGGGTGTGCATTGAGAGCAGAAGGCTCACCATGTGTAGCCCAGCGTGTATGACCTATACCACAGTCACCCTTTACAGCGTCGCCGTTATTTGTCATTTCTTTAAGGACTTTAAGCTTGCCCTTAGCCTTAACGACCTCAGTATCTTTTTCTCCGTCACGAACAGCGATACCAGCCGAGTCGTATCCTCTGTATTCCAGCTTTGAAAGTCCGTCAAGCAGAATAGGTGCTGCCTGAGCACTTCCTGTAAAGCCAACGATTCCGCACATAGTTTCATTTCCTCCAACATATATTATTTAATAATTATTTGCATATCAATAAATTATATTGAAAACAGTATAACATAAATATTATATAACAAAGCGGTGATTTTGTCAACTCAAATATTGCGGACCATATTATTTTTTTATCGGTTATTCAGCAGGAAATATGCCCTTAATAATATAAAAGCTGCGTAATCTTTTGGATACGCAGCTTTTTCTTAGCATATGTAATTACTTTACAATATCATCATCAGTGAAAGGATCACCGCACTCAGGGCAGAACTTAGGAGGATTCTTAGGATCCTCGGGTTCCCAGCCGCACTTATCACACTTATAGAGCGGTGCACCCTCAGGCTTTTTCTTTCCGCAGTTGGAACAGAATCTTCCCTTGTTTACTGAACCGCAGTCGCAGGTCCAGCCGTCCGGAGTAAGAACTACAGGCTTAGGCTTGCCGCAGCTTGCACAGAACTTGCCTGTATTTGTTTTGCCGCACTCACACTTCCATGAATCAGCTGCAGGAGCTCCGCCGCCAGCAGGTACCTGAGGTGCCTGTGGCATCTGTGCCTGATTCTGCTGAGCCATTCCAAATAAAGCCTGAGCGTTCATACCTCCTGCCTGCTGAGCCATACCCATACCAAAAAGTCCCATTGCAGCGCCGTTAGGATTGCTTGCAGCATTCTGCATAGCCTGTGCCTGAGCTTCAACAAGAGTTGCAGCAGCATTTCCAGGGTCACGATTCCATGCTCTGTCTTCAAATTCCTGGATTCGCTTCATATCAGCATCGCTGACTGTAGCAGAGAGGATGCTTACAGACCATATTTTAAGACCTCTCTTTTCGATCCAAACAGGATTTACCTGTGTCTCGAAAGCCTGCTTTACCTCACTCTGCTTTCCGGGAAGCTCGTCATATCTGATGCCTGTTGCCGAAATAGCAGCAAATGCAGGCTGGAGAGCGTCAACGAACTCGCCTCTGAGCTGATTATCGAGCTCTGAACGTGTATATCTGTCAGTTACATTTCCGCAAACATTTACGTAGAAAACTACAGGATCGGCTATTCTATAGGAATAGATACCGTTGCAGCGAACGCCTACTGTAAAGCTTCTGCCAAGATCGGGATATGTCATTCTGAAAGGAACAGGATTCTGTGTACCGAACTTATTATCAACAAGCTCCTTCATGTTGAAGAAATATATCCTCTGATCCTTAGCAGCTGTACCGCCATGCTTGATACGATCCCACATTTCCTCGAAAGTTTCCTTCAGACCTGCACCGAAGCTGCTTGAGAAGATACTTGGAGATGTACCTGTTTCGTACTTATAGATACCGGGCTCTGTTGCAATTTCGGTTACTACGCCCTGATCTACCATGATCATAGCCTGACCTTCATGAACAACGATACCGCTTCCGTCTGAGATAACATTATCATTTCCCTTTGTGTTGGAAGAGTGTTTGCCAAGCTGCTTCTTGCCTCTTACAACAAGAACATCGGTCGGAATCGACTCGCAAACGTAAAATTCCAGCCATGTATCAGCCAGTGTTTGACTTGCTCCTACGAGAGCTGCCTTGATAAGTCCCATAATTATAGCTCCTTTCGGGAAATAATCCCTATAAATATTTCACGGAAAATAGCTGTTTTCCGTCATTATCCTGTTAGTATGCGAACCAACATAATGTAATTATAACATATTTTAAGAAAAAATGCACTACCTTTTAGCAATTTTCTACGGATTTTATAATATTTTTATTTTTTAACAATATTAATCCCATTCTTTCCATATATCCGGACAATAACCTATTGTAGCTTTTTTGCCGTTTCTGACTACAGGAGTACGAATTATCCGGGGATTTTCCAATATCTTTTCTTCTTTATCCTCGTCGGAAAGATATTGAAGAAGCGTTAGGAACTCCTTATCCTTGTGTTCGTTATTGATAAGCTTATCTGTTCCGCCTACAGCCTGTTTGATATTATTGAATTCCCCCCTGCTCATTCCTTTTTCTTTCATATCTATAAACTGATACTTTATTCCTCGTTCTTTAAAGTAACGCTCAGCCTTTTTGCTGTCAAAGCACTTTTTAGTTCCAAATATCTGTATATTCATCGTCAATTATCCTCCGCAAATGCAAGGTCCATATCATCAGCCGCACGAACAAGCCTGAATTCAATACTGTGAAGATCAAGACCATTTTGAGCAAAATAAAGGCGTATCGCTGTAAAACGCGAGAAAAACGGAATTTCACATTTCAAAGCAACCGGTTTGCCGTCCGTTCCGTTCCATGTGAGAGTTCCGCTTGCAGTCCCCATCGCAAATATTGTAACAGGTATCTGTGCCAGAGAACTCTGAGTTGACGAAGCTGTGATCGTAACATCGTACCAGCCCTGTTTACTTATAATAAGTGCAAATGAATGATTTTTGCCCTTTTCACTTTTTACACCTGTGAGATCAAGCTTGAAGTGATCGTCAACTTCATGGAAAACAACGGGCTCATCAGAAGCATCTTCGCCGTCTGTGCGGTTAATTATCTCAACGGTTTCGTCTTCACCCATAACACGCTTCATGGCGTGAGTATCAATTATAAATCCAAGTATATTCAAAGCATTCCTCTGAAGCTCAGCCCTTGTAAGAATTCCGTCTTTGAGTGCAGCTTCAATGTCCTCATCAACGCAGGAACTGTCTGAACATACCATATATACATCGTTCTGGGCTCTTGCCATAGGTACATAGTTGTTCCGCTCAGGATCCTTTCCGCGGTAATTCACATTAGCCCACCAGTCTGTCATGGTAAACCCTTTAAATCCCCATTCATCACGCAGCACTATGGTGTTAAGGTCGAAGCTTCCTGCCGTCCATAAACCGTTTATTGCTCCGTATGTAGTCATCACAGTTTTTGCTTTTCCGACCTTAACTGCAATTTCAAAGCTTTTAAGATAAATTTCACGCAGAGCTCTTTCGGAAACTATGGAATTAAGGAAATGGCGATTGGTTTCCTGATTATTTGCGCAAAAATGTTTGATAGTTCCTGCAACTCCAGCTTTATGAAGTCCCTTTAACTCCGCAGATGCCATATGTCCCGTAAGAAACGGATCTTCAGAAAAATACTCAAAATTTCTGCCGTTCAGAGGGTGACGGTGAATATTCATACCGGGCCCAAGCAGGCAATCCACCCTGTTTGCTATCATTTCAGTTCCTGTGAACTCAAAAAGCTCCTCTATAAGTTTGCGGTTGAAAGTTGATGCGATAAGAGTTCCGTTAGGCAGACTGAAAGCTTTTGTTCCGCAGTCAAGTCTCATGCCCGACGGACCGTCAGAGCAGCATCCTGCCGGTATTCCAAACTTAACGAGTTCATCTGAGACACCTCCGAAAGCAGAAGCAGTACCTGCGGTAACACGCGGACTGCCCATTCCTTCACCGCGTATGATACATGATAGATCGTGTTCGGAAAGCTGCGCAACAAATTGCTCCATAGTGTATTTTCCTTTTTTTACATCTGCAAGCTTGATACCCTTATCACCGGTGTAGGCTATTTCAGCAGGCAGCCTGTCGAGCCGGCGCTTTTCCTCGTCCACCTTGCTTAGCGGTGCTTTTTCCATAACATAAGCTACACTATTATCCGATGAAACAGCCTTTATCCTGTCAAATTCAGTAACAGGGGCAAGAGCCTGTGAGCATTTTTCGGTTACTGTATCTTCACCGAGCTCTGCTGAATATACATATTCAGCGCTTCTTACATCACTTCCAACGAAGAATCTGTACTCACCTTTTTCAAGTATCCAGCAATAGGGTTCACCTGTTATGCCGCTATCGTCATATGAAGCTATATCATTAAGATCAACTGAAATCGATATAGTCTGTTCTTCGCCATGAGAAAGCTCCTTTGTTTTGGCAAAACCACATAAAACTCTTGACGCCTTGCCAAGTCTGCCCTGCGGCGCCTCACAGTATATCTGTACTACTTCCTTTCCATTATATCCGCCGATATTTGATACCTTTACTTCAAATGTTATTTCGTTGCCTTTTCTTGTGATATTTTCAGTTTTTATATCAAATTTAGTATAAGATAGTCCGTAGCCAAATGGATAAAGCACTCTATTTGGGGCAAATGTCTCGAACCAGCGATATCCTACGAAGATATCCTCGGTATAAACTGCTTTTTCCTTATCGCCGAAGTAACTATCAGAGGGGTAATCTGAAATATTATATGCAATAGTATCAGGCAGTTTACCAGAAGGGCTTACCTTGCCTGTAAGAACAGCAGCTGTGCCTGTGCCTCCTGTCATTCCGCCCTGCCATACATATAATAATGTATCAGGAGAACACTCCAGTATCTGTTCAAGATCAATAAGCCCGCCCACATTAAGCAGTACAATGACTTTTTTGAAGTGCTTTCTCACTTTTTTGAGCATACCGAGCTCTGTCGATGTCAAAAGATATGAACCCTCTTCAAGACGAGCGTCCTGTTCTTCACCTGCTGTTCTTCCTATTATGACAATGGCTGTATCACTTACAGAAGCGGATTCTTTTACTATGCTTTCATCAAGGGGCATTTCCTTCTGATTCCACGGTTCTCCGCCCCAGCCGTCGCCCTGATCAAAGGGATTTTTTTCGTCCCATTTTCGATATATGTCATAAAGCTTTTCATTTATACTTATGCCCGCTTCGATAAGTCCGTCAACGATCCCCGTAACCTTTGAAACATTGACCATTCCGCCTGAGCCTGTACCGCTCTTATAATAGTGAAGCTGTATACGTCCGAAAACGGAAACTGTTTTACCTGTATCAAGAGGAAGGGCATTGTTATCATTTTTCAGCATAACAATTCCCTCTGAAACAGTTTCTGCGGCTTTTTCAAGGTATTTATTCCAATCAAGAGTTCTTTTCATAGCTATTAACCTCTTTGTGAAAAATATTATGAATACATTATATCAAATTTATTATATCATTGCAAGGACTTTAGTCATTAGTATACAAAAAATTCATTTTTATAAAAAAAGCGAGGCATTTGCCTCGCTTTCAATGTATTTATTAACCAAAGTATCTCTTGAGAAGCCCCTCAAAAGCCTTGCCGTGACGAGCTTCATCCTTTGCCATTTCATGAACAGTATCGTGGATAGCATCGAGATTGAGCTCTTTAGCTCTTTTAGCAAGCTTGAGTTTACCCTCAGTAGCACCGTGCTCTGCAGCAACTCTCTTTTCAAGATTTTCTTTTGTTGAAGCTGAAACAACTTCACCGAGAAGCTCAGCAAATTTAGCAGCGTGCTCAGCTTCCTCATATGCAGCCTTTTCCCAGTAAGCACCGATCTCAGCATAGCCTTCTCTATAAGCTACTCTTGCCATTGCAAGATACATACCAACTTCAGAGCATTCGCCGTTGAAGTTAGATCTGAGGCCATCAAGTATCTCCTGATCTGTTACAGCCTTTGCAACTCCCAGTTCATGCTCGCAAGCAAAAACCAGCTTCTCACCTTTTTCTTTTTCAATGAATTTTGAGCCCGGAACACCGCACTGTGGACATTTTTCAGGTGGTTCATTTCCTTCGTGAACGTATCCGCAAACTGGACATACATAAGTTTTCATAATAATTACCTCCATTGTTTTGAAAAAATTTTTTAGTCCAAGCTAAGCTGAAAGCCATGCTGTTATGGACATTTTAAACTGAATGCTTTACTCTGTCTCGCTCCTCGGCGCGTTTGCCGTTATTGAAGCGGTCAAGAGTACCAACAAGATATCCTGTGATCCTTCTTATTCTGTCAAACGGAACATCTTGTGCAAAATCATAGCGGAGATCAACGTATTCACCGTCGGTCTTAACAGTCATACTAAGAATCTCTCTGTCACTGTACTTCTTCTTGCCATAGTCGATATAGGCGTTGATCTCTTCCTGTGAGAGCTGCTCGCCAATTACATTGATTTTCATAATTTTTGACCTCCATAAACATAGTATTGACAAATGTCTGAATATATTGTATCATAAAAGAAATCAAAAATCTGTTGCATATGCAACTTTTGGAGAGTTTTTATGTTACCGGAAGATAATATTTTATTTAAAGGAATAGAACGTGAGGATTGCAGCCGTATGATAGGCTGTTTTAATGCTGATATAAGGAAATTCAAGTCAGGCAGCCGAATCATGGATTACTCTGATAATCCTGACAAGCTTGGAATAGTACTTAGCGGTACTGCTGTTATGGTTCGATACGATGCAAATGGAGTGCGTTCTATTATGGAATCCCTCGGTGAGCAGAGCGTATTTGGAGTTTATTTTACTTTTACAGCTTCACAGCGCAGCGGGATCGAAATAGCAGCCGACACTGACTGTGAGATCATGTTCGTAAGGCGCTCGGAAATAACGAAACGATGTGAAAATGCCTGTCAGTGTCATTCTCGGGTGGTTGAGAATCTTCTTGATCTTATGTCAGAAAAGGCTATATCCCTGAATGAGCGTATAGAAGTTCTCAGTCAGCGCTCTATAGAAGATAAGCTTATCAGCTGCCTGAGTATAATCGAGGAAAAAACTCCGAAAGGCAAATCACCTCAGATACCATTTTCAACTACTGCCCTGTCTGACTATCTCTGTGTCAACAGAAGCGCCTTGCAGCGTGAGATTTCAAGGCTGAAAAAGGCTGGTATACTTACAATATCAAAGCGAAAATTCAAATTGCAGCATAATCCGGATCACGACATTTAGAACAACAACTTTGGAATTAATAAAAAATATGTTGACTTTTCTTGAATGAAGTGTTAAACTAATAAATGTTGATTTTTAATTGAAAGGAACAAAATAAACTATGATATGGGAGATAATCAAAACAATTATTCTCGGCATCGTCGAGGGAATCACTGAGTGGCTGCCTATAAGCAGTACTGGGCATCTTATACTTGTCAGTGAATTTCTGAACCTTGATAAATCTGATGAATTCAAGGAAATGTTTGACGTTGTTATTCAGTTCGGAGCTATAATGGCAGTTGTCGTTATATTCTGGAAAAAGCTATGGCCCTTCGGAAAGAAGGATAATGCCCATCCGTTAAATAAGTCGCCTTTCGGTCAAATGATAAAAACAGATATTTTCATGATGTGGTTCAAGGTACTTGCTGCCTGTATACCTGCGGCTGCTGTGGGGCTTCTGCTTGATGATTGGATCGACGAGCACTTTTATAATCCGTGGACAGTTGCGATCGCTCTTATCGTATTTGGCATAGCTTTTATTGTTGTCGAGAACTGGAACAAGAACAAAAATCCTAAAGTAACAACTATATCAGAGCTTACATTCAATGCTGCTTTGATAATCGGCGGTTTCCAGCTTATTGCAGCTATTTTCCCCGGAACATCACGTTCAGGCGCTACAATTGTCGGAGCACTTCTTATCGGAATTTCACGTACAGTTGCGGCTGAGTTCACTTTTTACCTTGCAATACCTGTAATGTTCGGTGCAAGTCTGCTAAAGCTTGTTAAATTCGGCTTTGATTTTACAGGAAGCGAGCTTGCTGTTCTTCTTGTTGGCTGTGTTGTTTCCTTCCTTGTATCTGTATTTGTCATTAAATTCCTTATGGATTATATCAAAAAGCACGATTTCAAGGTATTCGGCTGGTATCGAATAATCCTCGGTATACTTGTACTTATATATTTTGGTGCAAAAGCGCTTATTAAATGATAAAAGGCAGCTCAGCTGAGCTGCCTTTTTTATTATTATTCGTCAAACGAATCAAGATCAATGCCTACAAGAAGCTCTTTAAGCTCTGCAAGCTCATCAGCTGTGAGAGTAACACCCTTGCCCATTCTTGAATGATCAGGTGCCCACTCGCGTATATCATATTTAGGCTCATGCTCATTCCAGCTTACCATATTAAGCTCTTTAGTCCAACCCTTTGCGTTTTCTGAAAGAACTCCTATCTTTTCTGTGATCTCGTATTTTAGCTCTGCCATTTTCATTTCTCCTTTCAATTTCTGGCTGTTTACCATTCAATTTAAGATTATAACATATAATTTCTGAAATAGCAAGCCTCATGAAGAAATAACCTGTAAATTTTTTTCAGATAGATACTCTCAGAAAATCAAGTGCTTTACTATAAAGCTTTCTCGGACGGCATCTTTCAGAGATAAGAAGCTCCGCAAAGGCTACTGCATCCTCGATATTGCGTGAAAAATCAGGAATGCATTCCTTTTCCCCGCTTTTTCTGTCAATGACCTCTATTCCGTATGTAATAAATTCATCACCGTACATGAAAAGTCTGCCGCTGAGGACTCTGTATGCTACCTTGTTATCACCGAATATCTCCATATATACGGTCTTGTCTTTTACCTCATGTGTTATTCTTTTTACTATCCCGAACATTTTTATGCTCCCTTCAATTTCTGTTCCGTCATATGACATTACTATTATAGCATCGACAGAACACCTTGTGAACGGGTGTTTTTTTGTAAAACAGAAAGCTTTAAGCGGCTTTTTGACGAAAAAACTCGCCAATGAGGCGAGTTTTCCTAATCAATATCGTTTATCTGCATATATAGTTTCTGCATTTGTATGTCTGTCTCGGCAATTCTTTCTGCGCATTCGCGGAGCTCCTCGGAGATTTCCGGAGTTATCTCCGAAGATGTCTTGTATTTGAGCTGATGCTCAAGACTTGCCCAGAAATCCATAGCAATTGTCCTTATCTGTATCTCAACAGGAGCATATTCCTTATGAGTCGACAGATAAACAGGAACATTCAGTATCATATGATAGCTTCTGTAGCCGCTCGGCTTTGGATTTTTTATGTAATCCTTGCGTTTGATCACTGTAAAATCATCTCGCCTGCTAAGCATTTCCACAATTGCATATATATCCGATATGTAATAACAGGTCACACGGATGCCTGCGAGATCGAGAAGATTTTTCCTTGCTGCGTCTGTTGAAATAGGCAGTCCTTTTTTCTGGAGCTTTCCTATTATTGATTGAGGTGATTTCAGTCTGCTTTCTATATTATGAATAGGATTTCTCTGGAATTTCACACTGAATTCGTTGTCAAGTATATTCAGATGTGTTCTTACGACTTCAATAGCTGAATCGTAAAGATGCTGCAATTGTAAAAAATCATAGAAAACATGAGAAAACATCTCTTTCATTGACTCACTGTTATCAGTGAGGGCAGGAAGATTGTCAAATGCTTCTATTATGAAATCCTTTTCACTCATATGAATCCTTCCTTTCTGTCATTGACCTGTGTTATCCTCGCCTTCCGTGTATTCAAACCGCTCAGCCCCGTTTTCAGCCTTGCTGAACTGTGTCTTATACAGCTCAGAATATACTCCGCCCCGATTAACAAGCTCACTGTGCTTACCCCTTTCTGATATTACACCGTCCTTTATGACGAGTATCTCGTCTGCTGCAAGGATAGTCGATAGTCTGTGGGCGATAAGTATGCTTGTTCGCGAAGAAATAAGAGGCTCAATAGCGTCCTGTATCTTTTGCTCTGAAATAGAGTCAAGAGCAGAAGTGGCTTCATCAAATATCATAAGAGCGGGATCCTTGAGCAGTACACGCGCTATAGAAATGCGCTGTTTTTCGCCGCCTGAGAGCTTTAGTCCTCTGTTTCCGACAACAGTATCCAATCCTGTCTCCTGTTTTTCGATGAATTCATAGATATTTGCCTGCTTACAGGCTTCGATCAGCTCCTGCTCCGTGGCATCAGGCTTTGCGTAAAGCAGATTTTCACGGATAGTTCCATTAAACAGATATGTTTCCTGACTGACTATGCCTATATGCTTGCGCAGATATGCAAGGTCGAGCTTACGAACATCAATACCGTCAAACAGCACACTTCCTGCGGTAACGTCGTAAAGGCGAGGGATAAGATTCACAAGGGTGCTCTTTCCCGAACCTGAAGGACCTACAACAGCAATACATTTTCCGCTGTCAAGAGCGAAATTGATATCGCTTAGGATCTGTCGCTCTTTGTCGTAATAAAAGCCGACATTTCTGAACTCGACCTTCCCCTCAGGCTCTTTATCGGGAGTTATGGCGTCAGGAGCATTCTTGATCTCAACAGGCATATCAAAATACTCGAAGATTCTTGTAAACATAGCCATAGAACGAATCCAGTCCACTTGAATGTTCAGAAGCTGATTAACAGGACCGTACATTCTTCCGAGAAGTGCTACAAGCACTGTTATATCTCCCACACTGAGGTCAGAATCAAATCTCATCATAAGCATACCGCCTGCAAGGTAGATGAGCATAGGTCCTATGCTTGAAAAAGTAGTAAGTGCAACTCTGAACCAGCGTCCTGCCATACCCTCGCGGATATTCAGCTTGATCATCCTGCGGTTGACGTTCTCATATCTTTTGTACTCAGTATCCTCCATGCCGAAAAGCTTTACAAGAAGCTGACCGCTTACAGACATCGTTTCGTTAAGGATACCGTTTATCTCGTCACTGCAAGCCTGTGATTCCTTGGTTATGGACCAGCGTGTCTTTCCTGCGCTTCTTGTAGGGATCGCAAACAGCGGTACAACAAGTATGCCTACAATGGCAAGTATCCAGTTCTGCCTGAACATAACTATCATAGCAACAATAAGTGTTATGGAATTTGACAGGATACTTGTCAGCGTATTGGTTATTATCTGCTGAACTCCGGATATATCGCTTGTCATTCGTGTTATGATATCGCCCTGATTATTAGATGTAAAGAATCTCTGTGACATTTTCTGCAAATGGGCGTACATCTTGTTGCGCATATCATAGGTTATATGCTGAGCTATCCACGTATTCATGTAGCTTTCAAGAACTCCTATGAGATTGGCTCCGAGAGTTACAGCAAGGGACATGACAATAAAGAATATAAGCTTATTGATGCTTCTTCCGATAAGTCCTTCATCGATTATTTTACCTGTAAGCACTGATGGAAGCAGATTAAGTGTAGATGAAATGATTATTGCTGCAAGAACTATCAACATTTGCTTCCAATAGGGCTTTAAATATGAAAATATCCTTTTTAGAAGCTCTTTTGTAACTTTAGGGCGGTTTTTCTTTTCCTCATCGGTAAGATATCCCATTCCTCGCGGTCCACCAACAGGCGGCATAAGCACCAACTCCTTAATAATTATTCCTTTTTATCTGAAGCTGCTTTTCCGTCCAATGCCTCAACAATTTTATTGACAGCACCATAATAATCATCTTTAGCAGTCAGCTCATTAGCTGATTTCAGTGCTGTTTCAAGCTCCTTTGGTGTCTTTTTATCGGAATATGCGATCATTTTTTTGCTTTTTGTGTCGATCATAAGCATTATTCCGTCTCTGTCTATGTATTTCCGCTTATAATATGTCTTTAAAATTTCTTCATTTGGCGCAGAAGAATTATTCTTTGAAGCTAAAAGTGTTATATCATCCTTGCACGAAGCGAGCGCTTTTTCAAGAACTCTTGACTGCTCATACTCAAAGAGCTGAACATTATCGGCAATATGTGCAGGACAAAGCTCTCCAAGCTGCAAAAGCCGCATGATACCCCTTCTGTAATCGCCCCTCATTATTTCCTTTGTCGCCCAATAAACAGAGTTTTCCTGTGCTTTATCGCTTATATTGGTCAAACAATTGCCGGTTTTGAATACAACATCTTCATTTGTATCATTGTTGATAAGGATTATCATACCGCTGCCTTTTGCTTCGTAAATATCGGCAAATGCTTCAGCAGCATAATCATATGGTGATTTATCGCCAAGCTCATTGACAGTTATGACTGCTGCATTGACAAGCTTTTCGTTATACAGCCAGCCAGCGTAGTCATTGCAGGCTTTAATATCCTCGGGACTTAGGATACCTGCTTTATCATATACATAGCTTCCCTCAGCAGCACGTACCTCACGCTCTGTGAAGGGCTGACTTGTTGTTTCAATTTTGTTTTTGGGTTCGTAAAAGCTGCTGCTTTTTGAAGAACAGCTGCATATTGTAAGCGCGACAGAAGCTGCAAAAAACGCTGCGGATAAAAATTTTTTCAAAAAAATCATTCCTTACTCTTGTAATTACTATTATATTTTAGTATAATTTAATAGAAAAATCAAGTACAACCGTTCAACAAATTTAAAAAAGGAGCTGTGTTATGGATTATCGCGTACAAGGCAGAGATATTATCGTATATGAGCCTGACCTTGATCTTGACGAAACACTTGACTGCGGACAGGCTTTTCGCTGGAAAAAGATACCGTCCGACTATGAATGTACATATGAAGGCTATTTTATAAACGATAAGCTTATGATATCGCAGGAAAGCAAGAGTAATTTCATATTTCATGATACATCAGAAAACGATTTTGTCTCAAAATGGATAAAATATTTTGACTTTGAAACAGATTATTCCGAGCTCAAGCGCTGTTTTTCCGAGGACGAAACACTCTCGAAAGCCTGTGAATTCGCTCAGGGTATACGACTTCTCAGGCAGGATAGCTGGGAATGCCTTATTTCCTTTATTATTTCCCAGAATAATAATATTCCCCGTATAAAAGGCATAATAGACCGTCTTTGCGAGCATTATCACGAAAAATTTCCTGATCCGATGCAATTAGGCGGCGAAACCGAGGAAAGCCTCGCTTATCTCAGAAGCGGATTCCGCGCAAAATATATAGCGGACGCTGCAAGAAAAACATCAAATAATGAGATTTCTCTTGAGAATATAGCTTCACTTCCTATCGATGAGGCGCGTTCAGCTCTGAAACAAATTAAGGGCGTAGGTCCAAAAGTAGCAGAATGTGTTCTCCTTTTCGGAATGTACCGAACAGAAGCCTTCCCCATAGATGTTTGGATAAAACGTGTTCTTGCTCAGTATTATCCAAATGGTTTTCCCGAATTTGCCAGAGAAAAAGGCGGTATAGCTCAGCAGTATCTTTTCCATTATATAAGAAGCATCTCAAAACAAGGCGAATAAATCCTCAAAAGCTGCCAATACTCCAAATAAATAACTATTGAGGAGATTCTATGATCAAAGGCGTAAATAAAAATATCATCGAGATCAAAAATCCTGACAGTCTCTATTTTGAAAAAGCAGTTCTCTACGTAAGACCAAATGTTACGATTTTTCCTGAGACTTTAAGGCGAAAAGAGAGCGAAAGACTTCTTAGAAGCATTCTTCCTGATCCGAGGATAAGAAAAAAGAGGAAACTAAGAAAATATATTATTTCAGCGGCGATAGTAACGCTGAGTCTCTTATTATTACAGTTAATGCGCTGATAGAAGACATTAATCAAAAATCTAAAAAAAGGGGCATAACATGGAACAACCTGAAAAAAAATTCACAAATAAGCTTTCAAAAAGAATAATATCCACACCGACTCCTGCTGCAAAAAATGCTTTCTTTTATATACAGGAAGCAGGCTGTACCATGAAAGAGGATGCATATACCGTTAATCGCCGCAAGCTCGACCTGTTCCTTATTGGTGCAGTTGTCAGCGGACGAGGCGAGCTGACAGTTGATGATGATACCATATCACTTGTCAAGGGTGACTGTTTTTTCATAGACTGCCGCAAAATTCATTCATATAAAAGCTCAAATTCCGAGCCGTGGGAGCTGATGTGGGTACATTTTAACGGAAGCACCTCTCAGCAGTATCATGACTTCTTTTCATCAAATTCAAAACACACCTTCAGACCGCCTTTTTTTGACAGGGTGGTTTCCGATATCAGCAAAATAATAGAGCTTCATGAGAAAAATGATCAAAATGCTGAGCTTTATACTTCAAAATATATTGTTGATCTGCTTACTATTTCCCTAACATTCAATAACAGCGAACAGCAGTACGACTCTGCTCTGAAGCAAAAGCTGGCGGCTGTAAACAGATACATAGACGACCATTTTACAGAAGATATTTCACTTGAAAAGCTTTCATCTGAGTTCTACATAAGCAAATACTATTTAACTCGCGAATATAAGCATATTTACGGAAAAACAATATTCCAGCACATAATCACAGCACGTATCAACTACGGAAAGAAGCTTCTTCGCTTTTCAGACAAGTCTGTAGAGGAGATCGCTCATTTATGTGGATTCAATGACCAGAGTTATTTTGCAAGACAATTCAAAAGATCCGAAAATCTCACCTGTTTTTCCTACAGAAAGATGTGGCGCGACTGAATATATAAAAAAAGAGAGCGTAAGCTCTCTTTTTTATGACCAGACCGATAAGCCGAGTTCTGTCGTGTGCGGTAATTTATCTACGCTTACCGTCGCCGGTAAGCTCCAGCCGTCATTACCTGTTATCCGCCGAGCCGACGTTAAGATAACAGGCACCAATAGACGTTGCATCGGATAGGGTTTACATAGCAGCGCTGTCTCCAGCGCTCTGGTGAGCTCTTACCTCGCCTTTCCACCATCACCGCCATAAATGCGGCAGTATATCTCTGTTGCACTTGCCCTAAGGTCGCCCTCGGCTGCCGTTAGCAGCTACCCTGCTCTATGATGCTCGGACTTTCCTCGTAAACTAAATCGTTTCCGCTACCGCATAGTCTGCTCTAATGATATAATATCATTTTTTTGAAAAAAAGTCAAGTTTCAACCTTTTCACCCAGCTTATATCCGAGAATATCAGCAATTTTCCTAACATCAGCAGCTTTCATAGCCTTTATCTTGAACCTTTTGTGCTCTTCGCCCTCGAACCATATGCTCATGGCACATCTGCCGCTCATAGCCTGCAAAAGGTTCTGTTCAAGCTCTATCTTAACTATTTTGTCTCTCTCTGATACCACTGTATGAAAGCGTGTCCACGCGGAACAGCGTATCATTATTTTATCGTCATACAGCGCTACACCGCTTGTGAGGAGCGCGACAAATTTCACAATGATAAACCAAACCGCAGGTATCTCCAGCATAACAGCAACGAAGAATGAAAGTTCTGAAAAACTTGGAAACAGCTTTGCCAGCCAGTCATGTGAAGGGATTATCATCGAGGCAACTATCAGAGGAATAAGCAGATATGAACCTATACCGGCAGGCTGAGCACTGTAATCATTCTTTATGCCGCTGTAGATACCTATTACCTGTAGATTGCTGCCCAATTTCTTTTCAAGCTTAACAGGCAGAAGAACAGGAAGCCTGTTCTTTGAAGAGCCGTAGCCTGCACAACTTATATTGACGGCAACAGCCTTGAAAAGCTTCATTATAAGATTTTGACGCAGGTCTGTATAATTAATATGAGAATTTTTTATCCTGTATTCCTTACGGTCAAAAATACCGTAGGCGACCTTCATGCAGCTTTTGTCGCAGTCAATACTGAATCTGCCATATCTGAAAAGGTTTACAAGAAAGGACAAAAACCATGAAGCGATAAAGAAAACACCGATAAATATTGCTGCTGTAGGTATCTTTAAGACAAGCTTTTCTGTCAGCTTTTCAGTTTCGCTTGTCAAAATATTTAAGGAATGACTGATGATATTATATGCGATGTCTCCGCCCTTGAAAAAGAACGTGGCAAGATAGATAGTTCCCGAAAATCCGCTGGAAAAGAACACAGAAAAAAGCAAAACAGACAGCGATGTAGGCTGCGGTATGCCGTTTATCTTATCGTTTTCGTTAATATCCGGCATATGCTTCATTATAGCATTACGAGTCTTTTTGCTCACAAGAAGCTTTAAGTCAACGGTCTTGAAGATCCCGGCACGGGTATCACATCTGAACCGCATAGCCCTGAAAGGCGCCATATAAAAAGGTCTTTCTATTGTTACGGAGCTTACATTTTTAAACGGTATATAGGTATTTACACGAACGAATACGCCATCACGGTGTACAAGCTCCTGTTGTGTAAAGTCAATGCGTGAAAAGAACCAGCGAACAAAACCGAATATAATGATCGCCCCGAGGACTGCAATATCGAACCATGCGCCTTTTACCCAGCTGTACAGCCAGTTTTTGTCAAAATGGTAGGTATAGATTCCGCGAAGTAAAGGAAAGATAAGGAGCCAGATATTCTTTGCGGAGTATTTCAGTATTTTCAGAGGGTGTTCATGGTACATACCTGTCCCCCTTTACGCTTATGCTTCCGGAAAGCTTTATTATCTCCTTTGCATCTGACTGCTTGAGAAAGAGAAGTCTTAGCTGTCCGCCGTAAACGAAGAATATTATGAAATTAAATCCCGTATACTGAGAAAAAGGGCTGCTGATTATGGTCGTATACTGTATAGATGAGTAACGGACAGACTGATGTACCTTTATAAAAACGCCGCTGCTCTTCATTACTTCCGTTTCGGTAGCTGTATATTTTATTGAAGAAAAATACAGCGGTAAATGAATGAACATTTCAATGCAGCCGGCAGAAACAGTTAGCAGCATTATGAAAAATACTATTTTATCAACAGGTATAAAATACTTAGCCGCAAAATTGATAATAACGACTGCCGCAGTTATTAATATCCTCAATGTCGACAGGCAGTGTCTGTCAGGTACGTATTGCTTCATTCTCAGCCCCCTCTCAATGGTTTCTCTATATTATATCACAAATACAATTTATTGTAAAACAAAATTTGATAACAAATTGTAAACTTTACAAGGAGCTTATTGCAGTATGCTGGAAAAGATCAATTCACATATATGGGGCGTAGGTTTGATCTCGCTGCTTTTGATAACAGGGATAATATACACCTTTAAATTAAGATTTATACAGTTCAGATCGTTTCCATATGTTTTAAAAAGTATGAAAAACGGTGAAAACAAAGGTCAATTCCGTACTGTATGTATGTCTCTTGGAACGGCAATGGGAACAGGAAATATTACAGGTGTTGCTTCTGCAATATCCATAGGTGGTGCCGGAGCTGTTATGTGGATGTGGATATCAGCTTTTCTCGGAATGGCTACAGTTTACGCAGAAAACAGTCTTTCAGCGATATATTCTGATAAAAAAGTCCGCGGAACAATGGCATACATAGAAAAAGGACTTAAAAGCAGGCATCTGGCAGGCTTTTTTGCATTTTGCTGTTTGCTTGCTTCTTTTGGAATGGGCGGAATGGTCCAGATAAATACTCTTTCGGAAAGCGTAATCAACTGTACGGGTATTTCGCCGTTTTTTCTGGCAATAATATTATTTAGCCTGATTTTTTTAATAATATGCGGAGGAGCAAAGCGTATAGGCACAGCCTCACAGATATTACTGCCGTTTGCAACTGTTTTATATACTATATTATGCATCATTGCAATAACTAAATTCAGGGATAGATTACCGTCAGTTCTTTCACAGATAATAAAAGAGGCTTTTGGAGTAAAGCAAGCCGCAGGCGGAATATCAGGGTATACTCTTTCAAAAGCTGTTTCGGCTGGCATTCGCAGGGGCGTTTTTTCAAATGAAGCCGGTCTGGGAAGTTCGCCCATACTTCATAGCTCGTCCCAAAACGCTGACTGTGGTGTTATGCAGGGTATGAGCAGTATGCTTGAGGTTTTTATAGATACAATGCTCTGCTGCACGCTGACAGCTTTAGTTATTCTATGTGCTTCAGAGGACAATACGGTAAGAACTGCTTTTTTTCATGTCACAGGCGGCAAAACAGATATTTTTCTTGCTGTCATCATGTCTGTTTTTTCTCTGTGTACAGTTATAGGCTGGTTTTACTGCGGCGAAACTGCATTCAGATACTTTTTTAAGAATAGTAAAGCTTTCTTTTTCGCTTTTGTTTTTTCTCTTACAGCATCACTCGGAGCAATATTCAAAGCTGAAAGCATATGGACATTATCGGATATTTTTAATGGTTTAATGGCTTTTCCAAACCTTTTAGCACTGCTAATGCTTATAAAACACGTAAAACGAGAATAAAAGAGCGTTTCTGCGCCAATAACTAAACTGAGAAGAAAAGAATAGAAGATGAATGATTTCACTATACAAAAAATTCAACTCTCTGTAAAAATTTATTGATTTTGACTAATGTTGAAATAGTCACACTTTTTCTCTTGACAGCAGTCATCTGATTATGTATAATTATATTTGAATAGTTATGCTTGGCAAATTATGCCACAATGTATTTTAAAAGGCTTTTATGGCGGAAAATCGCCATTAAGATATAAGACCGCACGGCGATATACGGTCAACAGCTTCGGGATCATAATGTTATCAGGTCACATATACCAACAGGTTTGGCTCAAATTCAAAGAGCTTGTACGTTTGCCTGCTTGATGTGGTCAGTATTTTTATCGCTATTTTGTTGATAACATTAATTTTACATTCGTTGTGAGTTTTGTATAACATTTACAGTTTGTAATATTTCGGAGCGTTTTTACATATCATAGAGACCTTCACTGCGTTCATGTGAAAGTCTTCCCTATTTTTGAAAGTGAGGTCATATAGTGAACGAAAAAGAAAAAAACAATACAAAGAAGTCTGCTGCTGCCCCTAAAAGGACATACAGAAGAAGAACTTCCACAAAGGAAAAGCCCGTAAAGGATACTGCTGTAAAGGCTGAAGTATCCACACCTGCAAAGACTAAAGCACGTACAAGACAGCCTAAGGAAGTCAAAAAAACCCCTGTTAAGATAATTCCTCTCGGAGGACTTAACGAGATCGGAAAGAACATGACCGTATTTGAATGTTCTAACGATATGTTTATCCTCGACTGCGGACTTGCCTTCCCTGACGCTGATATGCCCGGTGTTGACATAGTTATCCCTGATTTTACCTATGTTGAACGAAACAAGGAAAAGGTTAGAGGTATCGTCATAACACATGGTCATGAGGACCATATCGGCGGTCTTGCTTATCTGCTTAAAAAGATAAATGTACCTGTTTATGCTACAAGACTTACTATCGGGCTTATTGAGGGCAAGCTCAAGGAACAGGGACTCTACGGCAAGGTGAATCTCAACATCGTTGAGCCCAAAAAGACTGTAAAAATGGGCTGCATGGCCGTTGAATTCATAAAAGTAAACCATTCTATACCTGATTCGGTCGGTATGGCTATCCATACTCCTGCCGGAGTAATCGTCCATACAGGCGATTTCAAGGTAGATTACTCCCCTATCGACGGCAAAATTATAGACCTTGCACGTTTCGGTGAGCTCGGAAGCCGCGGAGTACTGGCGCTGATGGCTGACTCTACAAACGCTGAACGCCCGGGCTATACACATTCTGAAAGAACCGTCGGAGATTCCTTCGATAAGCTTTTCCAGAAGGGCGAAGGCAAACGTATAATTATCGCTACCTTCTCATCTAATATACATCGTGTTCAGCAGATAGTGAACTGCGCCGCAAGATATGGACGTAAGGTAGCTGTATTCGGCAGAAGCATGGTCAATGTTATCAATACCGCTATCGAACTGGGATATCTTGATGCTCCTGACGGTATATTTATCGACATTGAAATGATGAACCGTTATGCAAGCGAGCAGATTGTTCTTATAACTACTGGCAGTCAGGGCGAACCGATGTCAGCCCTTACAAGAATGGCTATGAACGACCATAAAAAGGTCAATATTACGCCTATGGACTTTATCATTATTTCGGCAACTCCTATTCCCGGCAATGAAAAATTTGTTACCAGAGTAGTAAATGAACTGATGAAATCAGGTGCTGAGGTAGTTTATGAGGCTATGTACGAGGTCCACGTTTCGGGACACGCCTGTCAGGAAGAGCTGAAGCTCATGCAGTCACTTACAAAGCCAAAG
Source organism: Ruminococcus sp. (assembly GCF_024684275.1). Next base: position 70,000 of record NZ_JAIKXF010000010.1, on the reverse strand, counting down.
TTCTTTATCCCTGTCCACGGCGAGTACAAGCACCTGAAAAAACACGCAGATCTTGCGCTCCAGCTCGGTATGCCAAAGGATAACGTTATAATCGCTGAAATAGGCAATGTCATCGAAACTGACGGCAGTACGATGAAAGTCGTTTCACAGGTCCCTGCCGGTCGAGTTCTTGTTGACGGCCTCGGTGTCGGAGATGTAGGTTCAATAGTTCTCCGCGACAGAAAACACCTTGCTCAGGACGGTCTTATCATCATCGTTATCGGTATCGAAAGAAGCAGCAATGAGATAGTTGCAGGTCCTGATATAATATCACGCGGATTCGTATATGTCCGTGAATCTGAGGAGCTCATGGACGAAGCAAAGGGACTTTTGACCGATACTCTCGCAAAATGCTCCGCAAGCGAGCTCAGAGAATGGAATTCACTCAAAGGCAAGCTTCGCGACGCGCTTTCTGATTATATTTATCAGAAAACAAAGCGCAGTCCTATGATACTCCCCATTATCATGGAAACATGATAAGCTGTGCCGCGGCTTCACAGCTTCGGCAGGCATATCCGAAAGGAGCTTAAAGTTGAAAAAGAAATTTCCGGCAGTTCTGATGATACTCCATATTTTGGTGCTTGGAGTACTTATCCCAACATATCTGCTGAGTGACCGCAAAAACACAGTGCTCAATACACTGATACTCTCAGTGGTCACACTTATACTGATTTGTGTTATCTATACTATAATATATTCCAAGAATTCAATGCGGCGCATTTCTAAAATGAATCAGCATCTTGAAAGCTCTGCCGCTGAATTTATGAATTCACTGCCTGCTCCTGTGGCTGTTATCGATGATAACCGTCAATTCGTCTGGTATAATCAGATATTTGCTGAAAAAATTGGTCTGGGACAGGACGTATACGGGCTTGAACTTGAGGGATTCGTCAAGATAGACATGAATATGCTTTTAAAAGACGGCACTGCAATATGTCCCATGAACGGCTCGATATACAATGTCACAGCCGAAAAGTTCGACAAGAACGATATGTCATTCCTTGTTCTGTATTTTCACGACGATACAAGCTATTATACCGTCAAAAAGCGAATGGACGAGTCACACCCCAACGTTGTTATCATAAACATCGACAACTATGACGATATCATGCAGAATGCAAAGGAAAGCGAAAAGGCACAGGCTTCTGTTGAAACAGAAAAGCTCATAGAGAACTTCATGAGCAAGACCAATGGCTTTATCAAAAAAACCTCGTCCAACACTTTCTTTGCAGTACTTGAAAATCATCATATAAATGAGATAATCGACAGCAAGTTCAAGATACTTGATGCTGCAAGGAATATAAAGATCTCAGGAAAATATTCCCTCACCTTCTCCATTGGTGTTGGTCAGGGAGCTTCTTCCCTTGCAGAAAGCGAAAAATTCGCCCGTCAGTGTCTTGATATGGCTCTTGGACGAGGCGGAGATCAGGCTGTAGTAAAAACAGATAACGGATACCGCTTCTTCGGAGGCGTATCAAATGGTGTTGAAAAGCGTTCACGCTCAAAAACACGTATCATCGCAAACGCTTTGCAGGATCTGATAATGAACAGCGACAAGATATTCATTATGGGACATCGTTTCGGCGATCTTGACTCAGTAGGAGCTGCCTGCGGTCTTGCAGGAGCTATCTCCCTTGTGGGCAAGCCTGTATATATAGCTGTTGACAGAACAAAGAATCTCGCCTCAAACCTTATTGACATCGTGGACGAAGAGACCGGCGGTGATTTGTTTATCACACCGTCTGCGGCTGAAAGCATGATCGCACAGAACGATCTGCTCATTATAGTTGACACCCACAATAAGGATTACGTGGAAAGCAGAGCTCTCTATGAAAAATCAAAGAATATAGTAGTTATTGACCACCATAGAAAAAATGTCAATTTTATTGACAATGCAGTCATTTTTCACCACGAGCCCTATGCTTCATCGGCATCTGAAATGGTAACGGAACTTCTTGAGTATTTCAATTATGACGGTGAAGAGAAGCTTATGAACTGTCATGCTGATGCTCTCCTTGCAGGTATAATGCTGGATACAAAGAATTTTGTTATGAGGACCGGTGTCAGGACATTTGAAGCTGCCGCTTTCCTGAAAAAGCTGGGAGCTGATACAGTCGCCGTAAAGCTGCTGTTCTCGAATTCAATTGATTCATACAGAAGAAAAACTCAGATAGTTGCTTCTGCGAAGATACATAATAATTGCGCTATCGCCGCAGCTGATTTCAAGTCTGACGATATACGCCTTGTAGCTCCGCAGGCTGCTGATGAGCTGCTCGGAATAACCGATGTAGATGCTTCATTTGTTATCTACAAAACAGGAAGTACACTTAACATATCAGCAAGATCACTGGGCGCTCTCAACGTGCAGGTAATTATGGAACAGCTTGGCGGAGGCGGTCATCAGACTATGGCTGCAGCTCAGCTGGAAGGTATCTCGGTTGAAGACGCTGTAAAATCACTTATATATGCAATAGATGAATGCCGTAAAAATGCGGAAAATACACAGTAAGAAAGGTTGGTATCACCAATGAAGGTTATTTTTTTACAGGACGTTAAAGGCTCTGGCAAAAAAGGCGAATTAAAAAATGTTGCAGACGGCTATGCACGTAATATGCTTCTTCCTAAGGGCTATGCCGTTGAAGCAACACCAGAGAATATGAACAAGCTTGAGGGAGCTCAGGCTTCTGCTCAGCACAAGATAGACGTTGATATTCAGTCTGCAAAGGATGCTGCTGCAAAACTCAAGGGCAAAAAGATTGAGATAACCGCAAAGGCTGGCTCAAACGGAAAGCTCTTCGGCTCTGTAACGGCTGCAAATGTTGCCGACGCTTTATCACGCCAGCTTGGTGTAAATGTAGATAAGAAAAAGATAGTTCTCAGCACAGATATAAAGAATTTCGGTTCATATACCGCAACAGTAAAGCTCTATAACGGCATTGCAGAGACTATCGACGTTGAAGTCAGCGAAGGCTGATAGGTGCGTAATATGGACGAAAACGATATTCTGCTCTCCGCCAGAGAACTGCCACACAGTATCGAGGCGGAGCAGTCTGTTTTAGGTGCGATAATCTCAGATCCGCAGGTTCTTTCGGACGTTATTGAGCTAATTAAGCCCGAATACTTCTACAACGACCAGCATAAGGCGCTGTATTCGATAATGCTGCAAATGAATTCAATGAGTTTGCCCGTTGATATCGTAACTGTACTCAATGAGGCTGAAAAGCAGCATATATTTGAGAGCCCTGCCGAAGGAAGACGCTATCTTGCAGAGATAGGAAATCTTCTCCCCTCGACCGCCAATATCGAAAGCTACTGCAAAATTGTTGCAGATAAATACTTCCTCAGAAGTCTAAGCTATGTTGCAAGATCAATTCTTGAGGAAGTACAGTCAGGTGAGCAGAATGCACAGCTTCTTCTTGATGCGGCTGAACAAAAGATTTATGATATCCGTCAGGGGCGTGATGTAAGAGGTCTTGTTCCACTATCCGAGGCGATCTCTGAGGCTTATGACCGCCTCGGAAAGATCTCAGGTCCAGATAAGGACAAGTATGTCGGCGCAAGGACAGGATTTACTCTACTTGACAGCATTACCTCCGGACTTAATAAATCCGACCTGATAATCATCGCTGCCCGCCCCGGTATGGGAAAGACGTCTTTTGCAATGAATATCGCAACAAATGTTGCAAGACGAGCTGATAAAGAGGTCGTTACATTCAACCTCGAAATGTCCAAGGAGCAAATTGCCACAAGAATCCTTTCCACAGAAGCTCTTGTTGAGTCAAATACGCTCCGAAACGGCAGAATATCAGGTGATGACTGGGTAAAGCTCGCCACAAGTGCAGGTTATCTCAGCACACTCCCCCTTTATATCGACGATACCGCGAGCATGACTGTTCAGAAGATGAAGGCAAAGCTCCGCAGAACTAAGAATCTCGGACTTGTCATCATCGACTATCTACAGCTTATGGAATCCACCTCGCGTTCAGATAACCGTGTTACCGTTATCAGTGAAATAACCCGTCAGCTGAAGGTCATGGCTAAGGAGCTTAATGTTCCTGTAATACTGCTTTCACAGCTCTCTCGTGCTGTTGAGAGCCGTACCGATAAACGACCAATGCTGTCTGACCTCCGTGAATCGGGTTCTATTGAGCAGGATGCCGATATAGTGCTTTTTCTCTATCGCGACGCTTACTATAATAAGGAAAGTCAGCGACAGAATATATCCGAATGTATCGTGGCGAAAAACCGTCACGGCGAAACAGGTACTGTTGAGCTCATCTGGGACGGACAGTTCACACGCTTTTCAAATCCCGATTACAATGCTCCGCCTGAGAATATATGATGTTGACTAAGATATATGATTTTATTACTGTTAATAACATGATATCCTGCGGCGATTCAGTCGTATGCGGACTGTCCGGCGGTGCTGACAGTGTTGCACTTCTTATTGCTTTATCTGAGCTCAGCCAAAGACTTGGAATAAACGTTGAAGCGCTTCATGTGAATCACTGTCTCCGCGGAGCTGAAAGCGACGGCGATGAACAGTTCTGCTGTGAACTCTGCAAAAAACTGAATGTACCTTTCAGAGCTGTATCATGTGATGTGAGAAGCTATGCTGAGCTGAATTCCCTGTCAACTGAAGAAGCCGCAAGAAAGCTCAGATACAGTATTTTCAATGAATATTCCGAGGGCAAGAAGCTTGCAACTGCTCATAATGCTAACGATAACCTTGAAACAGTTATCCTGAATCTTGCCCGCGGTACAGGGATAAAAGGACTTGCCGGCATCCCTCCTGTCCGCGGAAATATCATAAGACCGCTTCTTACTGTTACACGGCAGGAAATAGAAAGTTTTCTTTCAGAACGTCATCAGTCATATGTGACCGACAGTACAAATCTCTCGGACGACTACACCCGAAACAAGATAAGGCATAAAATCCTGCCTATGCTTGCGGAAATAAACTGCTCAGCCGTGGAAACGTCTATAAATTCAATAAATACTGTCCGCGAAGAAAATGCCTATATTGAAGCTCAGACAAATGAAGCAATGAATAATTGCCAAAACCAAAATGCTCTGAATGGACTTTGCATATATCCGCCTGTCATCAGAAAGCGGTGTATATCAAGACTACTCAGTGAAAATAAACTTCCCTACTCTCATAAACGCCTTGAGGAAGCTGATAATGCCCTGATGAACGGCGGAAAGATAAATATCTCGGGAGATATTTATCTGATCGGCACAGGTGATTCTTTGATACTAAAAAAAATAACTGCTCAGTCAAATAATGTAATACGATCACCGCTCATCATCGGTAAAAACCGAATTTTCGACAATTGCGAGCTTATCTGTGAAATTGTCGAATGTGATAATTTGAAGAAAATTGAAGCTGTTCATAAAAAATCCACATTTTATCTCCTTGATTATGATAAAATAAATGGAAGGGCTATATTAAGAAGCCGAAGGTTCGGCGACAAAATAATGCTTAGCGGAAGACGCTTTACTTCTTCGATAAAAAAGCTGATAAATGAAACTATTGATGCTGAGTTACGTCCTACGCTTCACTTCATCGAAGATGAAGCAGGTACAATTTTTGCGGAGGGCATAGGTATAGCCGACCGTGTTGCACCTGATAATAATACGGTCAGATGTCTTAAAGTTTCAGTAGAAAGACACTAAAGAATGGAGAGGATAACTTGACACCAAAAAGAAACAAGGGAGTTTTCACCTACCTTATCGTTATTACCATTGCGGTTCTTTGTCTTATTCTTATAAGCTCAAAGCTCAATGCTAATACCGATAAAACCGAGTACACAACTATAATCAGTTACTTTGACAATTATGATGTCTCGTATTACGAGCTTGACCTCGGTACAGGCGAACTGACATACAGGATCAATGACGAAGAGAAGGACAGGCATTATACTGTTCCTAATGTTAATATTTTCCTTGAGGATACAAAGGATTACCGTAAGGAATACAATGCCTCACATGATAAGCCTCTTGAACAGGATTACATCAAGATAACAGACAGGACATGGCTGTACTCTCTCATTCCGGTAATCCTCACCATACTTCTCGGTATAGCTATCCTCTACTTTATGATGAAGCAGAGCGGCGGCGGCGGAAAGTACGCAACATTCGGCAAGGCTAACCTGAAAAACGGCTCAAGCGGACGCAAGGCTACCTTTAAGGACGTTGCAGGTGCTGACGAGGAAAAACAGGAGCTTATAGAGATAGTTGACTACCTCAAAAATCCTAAGAAATATACCGATCTCGGCGCAAAGGTGCCAAAGGGTGTTCTTCTTCTCGGTCCTCCCGGTACAGGTAAGACACTTCTTGCCCGTGCAGTTGCAGGTGAGGCAGGCTGCCCGTTCTTCCCTATATCGGGTTCTGATTTCGTTGAAATGTTCGTTGGTGTCGGTGCTTCACGTGTAAGAGACCTCTTTGAGCAGGCTAAGAAGCACGCTCCTGCTATAATTTTCATTGATGAGATTGACGCCGTAGGACGCCACAGAGGCGCAGGTCTCGGCGGCGGTCATGATGAGCGTGAACAGACGCTTAATCAGCTTCTCGTTGAAATGGACGGCTTTACAGGCAACGACAGCGTTATTGTTCTTGCCGCTACAAACAGACGAGATATCCTTGATCCCGCTCTTCTCAGACCGGGCCGTTTCGACAGACAGATCGTTGTCGGATATCCTGATGTCAAGGGACGTGAGGAAATACTTCTCGTTCACTCAAAGAATAAGCCTCTCGGACCTGATGTGGATATCAAGCGCATCGCAAGAACGACACGAGGCTTTACAGGTGCTGATCTTGAAAATGTGCTCAACGAAGCTGCTCTCCTTGCTGCAAGAAACGATAGGCTGTCAATAACAGAGGCTGATATTGAAGAAGCTACTCTAAAGGTAATAGCCGGTCCTGAGAAGAAATCAAGGGTCGTTACTCCTCGTGACAATTTTATTACTGCTTATCATGAAGCCGGTCACGCAGTTGCATCCTATAACCTCAAGACACAGGACAGAGTTCATCAGGTTACTATTATTCAGCGTGGTATGGCAGCCGGTATGACAATTTATCGTCCCGATACAGACGATCAGCATCTCTCACGCACAACAATGTTCGAAAATATCATTTCACTGCTTGGCGGACGCTGTGCTGAGGAATTATTTACAAATGATATCTGTACAGGTGCTTCAAACGATATTGAAAGAGCTACATCAACAGCAAGAAAAATGGTTACAAAATACGGTTTTTCAAAAAAGCTTGGCACTGTAGTTTACGGTTCGGATAACGACGAGGTATTTCTTGGCAAGGACTACGGTCATACTAAAAATTACAGCGAAACTGTAGCTGCTCAGATCGACGAGGAAGTAAAGTCAATCATCGACAAGGCATACGCGAATTGTCTTGAGATACTCAAGGCAAATGCAGATAAAATGCACCTTCTTGCAAAATATCTGCTGAAGTATGAAAAGATCGACGGCGATGACTTTGAAAAGCTTATGAGAAACGAGCTCATAGTTGATGTTTCAGATATCCCTGACGAGATTCCGCCTTACGAAAAGACAAATCTTGAGGATTCAGACAGTAATTTATAAGAATTTATCCCGAAGATCCGCTCTTCGGGATTTTCTTTGCTTTACAAAGTTCATTTGTTAAAATGCATAAGCGAAGAACCTGCTTTTTCGCGCTTAAATAAATATCTGCACCACTTTTACCGCGATTATTGCTATTTTCAGACTTATATGTTATAATATTCAAAGTGCTTTTAATAGCTGCATAAGCGGTTATTGAATACACATAAGGTTATAAAAAAATTCTCTGATCGGAGGTCTATTTTTGGAATCAATCGATATGATATTATGTATTGCTGCTGCCGCAGCACTTGATGTGTGTATATTCGTTCTTCTTCTGACAGCTTATCGCGAACGAAAGTCGTCAAAGAAGACATGGCATGAACTTTCACACGATATGGTGCTGAGCGAACAAAACGTAACCTACGAATTAGGCTGCGACGAGGTTTTGATAGGACGTCATGCCTCGGCGGATATAAGACTTCCTGACCTGTCCGTATCCAGATACCACGCTATGCTGACTGTATCAGACGGCATATGGACAATACACGACATGGGCTCTAAATCAGGACTCTTTGTAAACGGAAGTATGGTTCGTGAGGCAGTTCTTCACGAAAACGACCTCATTACTCTCGGCAACCGCCGACTTATATTCAGAAAAAGGAGGTCTGAACGTGTACGCTAACCCCGTTGCATACGTTTTCTCATGCATTTTTGTACTTATAGCTCACATTGCAATGCTTCTGAACATTTTTTTCAACGGAAACTATACCGAAGCAAGAGATGTTGCAGTTCTCGGTGCAGCAGTTCTCATACTTGATATTGCTTACTTTATAGTGATCCTGCTGTTCAAGCAGACATCATATGTTCTTGATTTTCTTCTGATACTCGTGCTGAATATGAGCTTTATCTTTCAATCCTGCTTTGGGAAAGTCGGATTTGATGTAAAACACCTCATAACCTGTATCGTTTGTCTTGCTTCCTGCAAGGCGGGTTATATCCTTTGCAGAAATCATAAGCTGTTACAGGACAAAAAGCCATATATATACGGCGGAGTTATCTTTGTTATGCTTATAGTTCTCGTATTTACCAGTCCCGAGGATATGTGGATAAGAATAGGCAGCTTTGCGATACAGCCTTCAGAATTTGCAAAACCGCTGTTCATTCTTGCCTGTGCAACATCTATTGCTGACCAGCAGAAGAAACACAAAATTATGACATTCAGCGTTGTTTATGAGAATCTCGCACTGCTTGCACTTACGGCTATAGTTTGTCTTATTCAGGTAAAATCACACGATTACGGAAGTCTCCCAACATTTTTAAGCATATTTGCCGCAGGATTTCTTCTCAGGATATGCTATCCAAAGGCTAAATTCTCAAAAAAGAAGCTTATAGGCGTTATAGCCCTTGTAATAGTATTCGTTCTTATCGGTTTAAAGTACGCTCCCGAGTACGTTCAGCACAGACTTCATGTTGACATATGGAGCGATAAGACGGGTGATGGCTATCAGCAGTCGCAGGCGCTTATTGCCATTGCTAAAGGCGGCTGGTTCGGAGTCGGTCCCGGAAAGGGCTTCCTTTCAAACGTTTTCGCTTATGAAAATGATATAGTATTTGCTACTATAAGCGAAGAATGGGGACTTATCTACGCTCTTATGGCGATATTCGCTATCCTCGTCATGACCTCAGTTCCCCTTGTAAATCCCGCTCGCTCGTACTACCACGGAACAATATCGGCTTGTGTATGCGCAGCCTTGATAGTACAAATGGCGCTTAATATCTTCGGCTCATGCAATCTTATACCGTTTACAGGTGTAACTATACCGTTTATTTCCGCAGGTGGAAGCTCACTTATGGTAAGCGGTTTCATGGTGGGAATGCTTATGGCCGCTCAGTCCCCCTCCTTCAAAGAACCAAAGCATAAGAAAAAGGAAGAAGATGTACCGACTTGGAGGTGGCAGGAATGAAGAGTATCAGAAGGACACAGCGTATAATAAGTCTGATCATCATGCTTTTTATTGCAGGCATGGCATTTCTTGTATTAAAAATAAATCACGAAGCCAATTTCTATATGATGAATTCAGATACCCGTCAGCTCGGTTTTGTTTATGACCGCAAGGGTGATGTTCTTTTTGACGGTACAGGTCAGGGACAGTATCCTGAAAATTATTTTATCGACGTAGGAAATATCATTGGTGATGATTCAGGTCAGATGAGCAACACTCTTGTAGCACAGAATTTACAAGCTCTGAATAACTACAGTTTCTCCGACGGACTAAAGAAAAAAGACGGAAAATCTGCTATATACACTACTCTTGACCACAATTCCAACCGTGCTGTATTCAATACATACGGGTATATGGAGGGCTGTGTTGCAGCATACAACTATAAGACAGGAGAAATCCTTGTTTGTACGAGTCTTCCCTCTCTTGATGTTACAAAAGGCTATGCTGATGTTGGCAGCTTCAAGGATGGAACGCTATGGTCAAAAGCTATGTACAAAACTGTTCCGGGCTCTACCCAGAAAGTCTCAACCGTTATTTCTGCGGTTGAAATAATGGGAAGTGCTCAGCTGTTTTCCAAAAGCTATACCTGTAACGGCAAATACACCAACAGAACAGGCAATGATATAGACTGCCATAACATCTACGGTCACGGCACTCAGAATATCCAGGAAGCCTTTGAAAACAGCTGTAATCCTTTTTTTGCACAGCTTATTGAGGACGACGCAATGCCTCTCGATAAGGTCAAAAAACAGTACGAAAAAATGGGATATGTGCTCAACGGTGAGAAGCCGACCTATATTGATATTAACGGGATACAGTGTGAAACAGCTTCAACAACACTTGAAGATAAATACCAGTTCAAGACACAGTGGGGATGTATCGGTCAGGGCGATACCCTTGTAAGCCCGATCCAGCTCATGATGTGGCAAAGTGCAATTGCAAACGGTACAGGCAAAATGACAATGCCCTATCTTATTGACCATGTCACTGACCTTAACGATCATCAGAAGGAGAAAGCAAAAACTCGCTACAGCGAAAAGCTTTTCTCTGAAAGCACCGCTTCATCTGTAAAGCAAATAATGCTTGCCAACGGTTCTGACAGGTATTCATACCTCATCAGCGGTTATAAGGTCGGTGTAAAAAGCGGTACAGCTCAGGTAGACGAAGGTGCAAAGGAAAATTCTCTGCTTGTTGGCTTTGTGGACGATCCGTTATTCCCTATCGCCTTCTGTATTCTTATAGAGGACAAGGACAGCGGATACCTTACAACTGAACAAGTTGCACAGGTGCTTCTTGATAATTTAAAAAACAATTATTGATGTCAAAACAAACAAATTATGGAAAACTCTTTGTGCATTTAAACAAAATTAATAAAAATCTATTGTATACCGCAAAGTATTATGGTATAATATAACCATAAACTTATGCTTTGTTTTTACAAAGCAAAAAGGAGGACCAATATGAAAACAACTATCACAGCTAAAAAAATGCAGATTCCGACAAACTTTACAGAGTACGCTGAAAAGAGAATCGACTCCCGTCTGGGAAAATTCTTTGGAGAGGACGCTGATGCAAAAATCGTAATTTCTGAGATCAAGACTCAGATAGTTCTTGAGCTCACAGTAAAATATAACAGCATTATTTTCCGTGCAGAAAGGTCTGCTGAGGACAAATATGTTGCCCTCGATGACGCTATCGACAAGATCATCAGACAGATCCGCAAGAACAAGACTAAGGTCGAGAAAAAGCTCAAAGATGCAGCTTTCAAGGAGGCTTTTGCTTATCCCGTACCAGAGACTGTTGAATATGAGGTAATCAAGCACAAGAAGTTCAAGATGAGACCTATGGACATCGACGAGGCTATTCTTCAGATGAATATGCTCGATCATGAGTTCTTCATGTTCACAAATGCCGAAACAGGTCTGATAAACGTAGTTTATAAGCGTGACGACGGAAACTACGCTGTACTTGAGCCTGACAACGCTTAATTTGTTAATTGAAATAATATGCGGAACTTTATGTTCCGCATATTAAATTTATAAAGGAGTATAAAAATGGACGCTAATAAAAAAACAATTATCGAAAAACGTATCAATAAGGTGGGAGAAAACCTGAAAAAGAACAATATGGAGTTCTACTATGCCGAAACAAAAGATGATGTCTGTCCTATAGTTGAGTCTCTTTTAAAAGAGGGAGATGTTATCACAAACGGCGGTACAGTGACAATGGGAGAGATAGGACTTAAACCGCTGCTTGAATCTTCAAAGTATAAATATCTCGACCGTGCAAAAGTAGAAACTCCAGAGGAGGTTGTAGAGCTATACAGAAAGGCTTTCTTTGCAGATGTATATATATCAAGCTCCAATGCTATTACAGAGGACGGTGTTCTCTATAATGTAGACGGCAACAGCAACCGAATCGCTGCAATCGCTTTCGGTCCTAAGTCTGTCATCATTATTGCAGGATATAATAAAATAGTAAAGGATCTTAAAGAAGCAGAGCTTCGTGTAAAAAGAGAGGCAGCACCACCTAACTGTGTACGCCTCAACTGTGATACCTACTGTAAGGAAAAGGGCGAATGTGTATCACTTACAAAAGCAAATCACCAGATGTATGACGGGTGCGGCGGCGACGGCAGAATATGCTGCAATTACCTTATTTCCGCACAACAGCGCCATAAGGGCCGTATCAAGGTGATAATTGTTGGTGAAGAACTTGGTTATTGATCTATGAACGAAACTGCTTTGACGCTCTATCAGACTGCGTCATACTTTATTATATATGCCTTCTTGGGCTGGTGCCTTGAGGTTGTCTATCAGGCTGTGGAGCACGGAAAATTCATTAACCGTGGTTTTCTGAATGGTCCATACTGCCCTATTTACGGCTTCGGAGTCATTCTTGTATGTGCTTCTCTCGAACCTATAAAAGAAAACATAGTGGTTTTATACGTTGGTTCAGTATTGCTGACAACCTTTCTTGAACTGATTACAGGCTTTTTCCTTGAAAAAGTTTTTGCGCAGAAATGGTGGGACTACTCACAGGAAAGATTCAACCTTAAAGGCTACATTTGTCTTAAGTTCTCCCTCCTATGGGGCGTTGCCTGCCTTGTGACCGTAAGACTTATACATCCTCTGACCGTCAGATACGTTGATATGCTCCCTCAAACGCTTGGGGTGATCTTATTGATCGTTATACTGACAGGCTTTCTCGGGGATACGATCATTACTGTATGCGGCATAATCCATATTAAACACCGACTTGTAGTGCTTGAAGGAATATCGGCTGAAATGCGGAAAATTTCTAATAAAACAGGCGAGAAGCTATTTGAGCATGTCGAACATATTATGGACAGAAAAAATAAACTCGATGAACGTACAGCTGAATACAGGCAGAAAGCCGACGAGCTCCGTGAAAAATACTATAAACTGCTTGAAAAGAGAAGCTTTACATTAAAACGACTCTCAAAAGCATTCCCACAACTTGAACTTCACGACATAAAAAAGCTCTTCAACTCTAAGTCAAAAGATAAATGATCCTATCAATTCAAAGGGACCTCTTATGAGGTCCCTTGTTATTTTTCATAAAAATTCATAATTCTGAACTGAAAAAAAGTATTTGACAAAGTACAAAATCTATGGTATACTAATCAAAGAAACAATCGCTTTAAAGCTCAAAAGCTTAAAAGCGTTACAGTTTACTTTGCGAAAGAGGGATAAATATGAAAGAAATATCTAAGCTTATGAATTACAGATCAGATGTGAGAGTTGTTGACGCTACTCTCCGTGACGGCGGACTTGTAAATGATTTCAGATTTTCTGATGAATTTGTAAGAGATCTTTACCTGTCAAATATCAGAGCCGGCGTTGATTACATGGAGTTTGGCTACAGAGCAGACAAGGAAATGTTCAAGGTCGAGGATTTCGGTCCATGTAAGTTCTGTGATGACGAATATATCCGTTCTATCGTCGGTGAAAACCACACAGACCTCAAGATAGCTATCATGGCTGACGTTGGACGCTGCAACTATAAGCAGGACATTGTTGAGCGCGAAAACAGCCCTGTTGATCTTATCCGCGTTGCTACATACCTCCACCAGATACCAACTGCTGTTGATATGATCGAGGATGCAAAGAAAAAAGGCTATGAAGTTACCTGCAATATCATGGCAATATCAAATGCCCAGGAGGGCGACCTTAAAGTAGCTCTTGACATTCTCGGACAGTCCCCTGTTGATGTATTCTATATCGTTGACAGCTTCGGCGCTCTCTATCCTGAACAGTTAGCACGGATCGCAGATATTTATCTCGAAGCCGCTGCTAAATATGGCAAGAAGGTCGGTATCCACGCTCACAACAACCAGCAGCTTGCTTTTGCTAATACTATTGAGGCTGTAGGCGACGGTGTTGACTGGCTTGATGCCACATACTCATCAATGGGCAGAGGCGCTGGCAACTGTGCAATGGAGCTTCTTCTTGGCTTCCTAAAAAATCCAAAGTACAATGTTTACCCTGTATTTCAGTTCATTGAAAAGCACATGGAAAAGCTCCGCGAAGAAGGTGCTGTATGGGGTTATGATCTTCAGTACCTCCTCACAGGACTTTTCAATCAGCATCCAAGAACAGCTATCCAGTTCACTAAGGATAAGCGTAAGGACTTCTCTGAGTTCTACAAAGAGATCATTTCACAGGAATGACCAACAATTAGATAAAATAAAAAATCCGAGCTTTGTACAAGTATACAAAGTTCGGATTTATTTTTTTGAAATTCAACGTGTTTACATTGAAAAATACCTGTTTTGGGAGCATATATAGAAGAACTGTTTAGAACGTGAGCTGATTGCTGTCCCCTAATTCCTTAGCAGGCTTACCTGCGGCGGGAACGCTCTTTGATCGGTATTTTTCAAGCTCGGGCAGCTCCTCAGGAGCTATGAAAGAAGCAGATGAAAGCAAAGCTTTTTTCCTTAAATTAATAACCTGTACGCCCTGAGAATCTCTTGTAGACTTTGGAAGTATCATACCTGTATTGAACACAAGTGCATGACCGCTGGTCGTTCTGAGAAGAATATCACAGTCTTCAGAAACAAATAACGCAGAAACAAGCGGAGATTTTTCAGAGTAAGCCTTTGCAAGCTTCTTTCGGTTAGTCTTTGTCTCATAGGATTTCAGCGGTACCTTTGCAGCCTTTCCGTTTTCAAAGAAGAATATGACATATCCGCTGTAATCAATGGTAGAGACCACCATTTTAAGACTCTCGCCCTCGTCAAAGCTGAGCTTTGCAGGGATATAATCACCCATAACGCTCGCCTTAGTATCATCGAATGCGCTTGCTCGTGACTTATAAGCCTGAGCCTTATCCGAGAAAAATACCAGCTCAGTCTTGTTTGTAGCCTCAAAGCTCTGACTGATAAAGTCCCCTTCCTTGAGCTTCTGTTCACTGCTCATACGCAGTGACTGCGGAGTTATCTTCTTGAAGTATCCGCTGTCGGAAACAAAGATATTAACAGGATAATCGGGAGTATCATCGATCTCCTCTGATTCCTCGATGTCAGACTGATAATAGAACATAGTCTTTCTTGGCTGAGCGTAGTTCTTTATTACATCGCGAAGCTCGTTGACTATTATCCTGCGTATCTTCTTCTTGTCGCGGAGAATATCCTCCATCTCCTCAATATCCTTTTTGAGCTGATCTACTTCCTCTACACGGCGGAGAATATACTGTTTATTGATGTTGCGGAGCTTTATCTCAGCAACATATTCAGCCTGTATCTCATCGATGCCAAAGCCTATCATAAGGTTTGGCACAACGTCAGCTTCGTTCTCAGTTTCGCGGATTATCTTTATTGCTTTATCTATATCAAGAAGTATCTTTGAAAGTGCTTCAAGTAAATGAAGCTTCTCCTTCTTCTTCTGAAGGTCATAGTATGTTCTGCGCTGAACACATTCCTCGCGGAATGCTGTCCATTCAATAAGTATCTCGCGGACTCCCATAACCTTAGGAGTACCTGCGATAAGAATATTGAAGTTGCATGGATAGCTGTCCTGAAGCGGCGTAAGCCGATAAAGCTTCTGCATGAGCTTGTCAGGATCAGTTCCGCGTTTCAGGTCGATAGCAATTTTTAGTCCGTCAATATCGGTCTCATCACGTATATAGGATATCTCTCTTATCTTGCCCTGCTTTACAAGGTCGATAATCTTCTCGATTATAGCCTCGACGGTAGTAGTATAAGGTATTTCGGTTACTTCAATACAGTTAGCACTCTTGTCATAGCTGTATTTAGAACGTACCTTTATGCTTCCTCTGCCTGTCTCATAAACCTTGTTAAGCTCCGCTTCATCATATAGCATAAGACCTCCGCCCGGGAAATCAGGACCTTTAAGAGTGCTGATTATATCATGGCTGGGGTCCTTCATGAGAGCGATAGTAGTTTCGCAGACCTCTTCAAGATTGAATGGGCAGACATTGCTTGCCATAGATACTGCGATACCTGTATTCGAGTTTACAAGTACAGTCGGGAATGTTGCAGGGAGCAAAGTAGGCTCCTGCATAGTATTGTCATAGTTAGGAACGAAATCTATAGTTTCCTTGTCAATATCACGGAAAAGCTCATTGCAGATCTTTTCAAGCTTTACCTCTGTATATCGTGGTGCAGCAAAGTGCATCTTGCTTGAATACTGCTTGCCGAAGTTGCCCTTGCTGTCTATATACGGGTGCAGCAAAGCTTCATTGCCTCTTGTCATACGCACAAGAGTTTCGTATATAGCCTGATCTCCATGAGGATTCAGCTTCATAGTCTCACCGACCACGTTAGCGGACTTAGAGCGCTCCTTATCGGGACTGAGCAGTCCCCTCTTATACATCATATAAAGAAGCTTTCTGTGAGATGGCTTGAAGCCGTCTATCTCAGGAAGTGCACGGGAGATTATAACGCTCATAGCATAAGGCATATAGTTCTTTTTCAGCGTATCGGTTATTTTCTCATCGACAATACTGCCCGAGCCCTCTATATAAGCTTCATGCTTGAAAACAGGCTGTTTCTTTGGAGTTTCCTTTTTTTTTGGCATTTATTCTTCTCCTTCTTTACGTCGTTCGCTCTTTTTCAGGAGCTTTTCGGGGTCCTTTACATAAGACCTGACAACACTTCCGCAGTCTCGGCAAATAGTATGATAAAGCGATGTTGTGCGCATAAGGCTGTCAGCACTGTAAACAGCTCCGTAAAAGTTCTGATACCCTGTTATAAATTCAGTACCGCCGCAGAAACGGCATTTTGTCATTCTGATCTTTTTCATAAGACAGCTCCTTAGCTTATATCCGCAAGCTCAAGATAGTCTGCGCCATATTCAGAGATATAATCCTTACGTCCCTGTAGGTCGTCGCCGAGAAGCATTTCAAAAACCTCAGCGGACTCGGTTATATCATCGGCGGTTACCTTGATAAGGCGTCTTGTATCGGGATTCATTGTTGTAAGGCTCATCATGTCAGGCTCATTCTCACCGAGACCTTTTGAGCGCTGGATAGTATGCTTTTTGTCGCCTATCATTTCGAGTATACGCTGTTTTTCCTGCTCTGTATAGGCAAAATAGGTCTTTTCTTTTGTATTTATCTCAAAAAGCGGAGATTCCGCGATATATACATAGCCCTGCTCAATAAGAGTCGGAGTAAGTCTGTAGAGCATGGTAAGTATAAGAGTTCTTATCTGGAAACCGTCAACATCAGCATCGGTACATATAACTATTTTGCTCCAACGGAAATTGTTTATATCAAAGTTTGAGAGTTCCTTATTGGCTTTTGTAGTTACTTCAACTCCACAGCCCAATACTTTTATAAGGTCTGTGATTATCTCGCTCTTGAATATCTTTGAGTATTCAGCTTTAAGACAGTTAAGTATCTTGCCGCGGACAGGTATGATAGCCTGAAATTCTGCATTTCTTGCAAGCTTTACGGAACCGAGAGCCGAGTCGCCCTCCACGATGTATATTTCGCGGCGTGAAACGTCCTTAGTACGGCAGTCCACAAACTTTTCGACCATATTTGCAAGGTCTATAGTACCTGTGAGCTTCTTTTTTACGTTTAGGCGAACCTTTTCTGCATTTTCACGGCTTCTCTTGTTTATGAGTATCTGCTCGGCTATTTTCTGAGCTTCGTCAGGGTTTTCTATGAAGTAGACCTCAAGCTGGTGGCGGAGGAACTCTGTCATGGCCTCGCGGATAAACTTGTTGGTGATAGCCTTTTTGGTCTGGTTTGCGTATGATGTCTGTGTAGAGAATGACGAGGATACAAGTATAAGGCACTCCTCAACATCAGCATAGGTTATCTTGCTCTCGTTTTTCTGATAGCCGTTTATGGACTTGATATAGCTGTCTATCTGAGCCTGAAATGCTCTTTTTACAGCTTCGGCAGGCGAACCGCCGTGTTCAAGAAAGCTTGAGTTATGATAGTACTCGGTAAGCTTGGCTTTATTCGAGAACGTGAGTGCAACGTCAAGCTTTACCTTATATTCCGGCTTATCTTCACGGTCTCTGCCCTTTTTCTCAGCAGTCCAGTGTTGTATAGATGAAAGAGCACCATTGCCTGCTATTTCCTGAACATATTCGGTTATACCGGATTCATAGAAAAATTCCTGCTCGTTAAAGCCTCCTGCTTCATTCTCACTGCGGAATACAAACAGGATATTGGGGTTTACTATAGCCTGACGCTTGAGTATATCGCAGAAAAATTCGTCAGAAACATCAATATCCGTAAAAACTTCAAGGTCGGGGCGCCAACGTGTCTTTGTACCTGTCTGTTTTCTCTTGCAAGGCTCTTTTTTAAGGCCGCCGACGTTATTGCCCTTTTCAAAATGAAGATCATACTTAAAGCCGTCACGAACTACCTCAACGTCCATAAATTCAGATGAAAACTGAGTTGAGCAGAGTCCAAGACCGTTAAGTCCGAGAGAATATTCGTAGGATTCAGCGGAAGTATCATACTTACCGCCGGCGTAAAGCTCGCAGTAGACCAGCTCCCAGTTATATCTCTTTTCATTATTATTATAGTCAACAGGACATCCTCGGCCAAAATCCTCGACCTCAATTTCGTTATTTCTGAAATGGGTGATTATTATTTTGTTTCCGTATCCCTCACGTGCTTCATCTATTGAGTTTGAGATGACCTCAAATATTGAATGCTCACAGCCGTCAAGACCGTCCGAGCCAAATATAACAGCAGGGCGCTTACGAACTCTATCCGCACCCTTGAGCATTGAAATACTGTCATTTCCGTAATCTTGTTTTTTAGCCATAACTCTCTGCCTTTCGGTCACATTTTAATGCATACAAAAGTTATTATAGCACAAAAATCCTCAAAATGCAAGTGAGCAGAAAAATTTCACGATATACTGAAAAAAGCAGCCGTAAAGACTGCTTTTTCATATTTTTCTACTGCTTTATGCCAATATATTTATAGCCTGCATCGGTAACTGCTTTTTTTACTGCTTTTTCATCTAATACTCCCGATAAACTAAGCTCCGCAGTGCCCTTTTCATGGCTTGGAGCTGCTTCATCAATAAACGGAAGCTCCTCGAGAGCTTTTTTCACCCTTGCTTCACAGTGTCCGCACATCATACCATTTATCTTTATAAGTACCGTACTTGTTTCACTTGAGGCTTCGGAAAGCTTATTAATACGTTTTTTATCGCGGCTGCTGTCGTGTACCTTGAAGAAATTCAGTCTCAGAGCATTGCTGACAACAAAAAAGCTTGAAAGACTCATAGCTGCCGCTCCGAACATGGGATTCATCTGCCAGCCGAAAAGCTTTGAATAAACTCCTGCCGCAAGAGGTATGCCGATAATATTATAGATAAATGCCCAGAAAAGATTTTGCCTGATATTCCTTAGTGTTGCTCTGCTGAGCCTTACTGCCGCAGGTACATCGCTTAACCGGCTTTTCATCAGAACTATATCCGCAGCATCAATGGCTACGTCAGCCCCTGCCCCTATGGCTATTCCTATATCCGCTGCTGTAAGCGCAGGTGCATCATTGATACCGTCACCGACCATAACCGTCTTTCCCTGCTTTTTCAGCCTGCGTATGACTGCTTCCTTGCCGTCCGGAAGAACACCTGCTATTACCTCGTCAACACCTGCCTGACCACCGATAGCATTTGCTGTACGTTCATTGTCACCTGTAAGCATTACTACATGGATACCCATATCCTGTAATTCACGTATTGCCTTTGGACTTTCATCCTTTATAACGTCAGCAACGGCGATGATCCCTATAAGCTCCCCGTTTTTGGCAAAGAAAAGAGGAGTTTTCCCCTGCTCTGACAACTTTTCAGACAAGGATATGATATTTTCATCTAAATCAGCTGATGAGCTTATTAAGCTGAGATTTCCGCCTATACATGAGCTTTCTCCGCATTTGCCAGATACTCCGCTGCCTGCAAGAACTCTGAATTCTGTAATATCATCAGCGATAATATCTTTTTCATTTCCATATTTCACTACAGCGCCTGCAAGCGGGTGTTCACTTTTCTTTTCCAGCGAATAAGCTAACCTGAGAAGCTCATCTTCGCTGTGACTTTTTACAGGGATAATGTCTGTGACCTTAGGCTCACCGCTTGTAATAGTACCTGTTTTGTCAAGAGCAATGATCTGCGCTTTGCCAGCCTCTTCAAGAGAAGCCGCAGTCTTGAAAAGCAGACCGTTCTTAGCTCCTACGCCGTTTCCTACCATAATTGCAACAGGGGTAGCAAGTCCCAGAGCACAGGGACAGCTGATAACAAGTACAGCAATCGCCCTGCTAAGTGAAAAGCCTACTGATCTTCCGATAATAAGCCATACTATCAATGTCAGCAGAGCTATTCCGATGACAACAGGAACAAATACTCCCGATACCTTGTCGGCTATTTTCGCAATAGGAGCTTTAGTAGCTGCCGCGTCGCTTACCATTTTTATTATCTGTGACAGTGTAGTATCCTCGCCTATACGCGAAGCTTCACAGCGGAGATATCCTGAGCTGTTAATTGTAGCCGCGGATACACTGTCACCCGCTGTTTTGTCCACAGGTATGCTCTCTCCTGTGAGTGCAGCTTCATTTACTGCACTTTCGCCCTCAATTACAATTCCGTCAACAGGTATGCTGTCCCCTGCCCTTACAACAAATATTTCGCCCTTTTTCACCTGCTCGACAGGCACGATGACTTCTTCTCCGTCACGAATTACAACAGCTGTCTCAGGAGCAAGCTTCATAAGGCTTTTAAGAGCGTCGGTAGTCTTTCCCTTAGAGCGGGCTTCAAGCATTTTGCCCACTGTTATAAGTGTCAGTATCATTGCTGCCGATTCAAAATACAGATCATGCATATAAGCGTGAACTGCTGCTCTATCGCCTCTCTGCTGTGCAGCAGTCATCATGAACAAAACAGCTGTACTGTACACAAAAGAAGCTCCCGAACCAAGAGCTACAAGAGTATCCATATTAGGCGAACGGTTTACAATGCCCCTGAATCCGTTTATGAAGAACTTCTGATTTATAACCATTACTATTGCGGCAAGAAGAAGCTCCGCAAGAGCTGTCATAACGTGATTTCCGTTCATAACAGAGGGCAATGGAGCACCAAGCATTGTATGTCCCATTGATATATACATAAGAATAAGCAAAAATACAATAGAAGCTATAAGCCGGCGCTTCATTTTAGGAGTTTCTGTATCCTTGAGCTCGTCCTCTTTTGAAACCGATGTATTACTTTCACCTTTTGCAGTCGCACCGTAGCCTGCATTTTTTACAGCGGCAATTATCGCTTCGGAGGAAGCATTCCCCTCAACTCCCATTGAATTAGTAAGGAGACTGACAGAACATGATGTAACTCCCTCAACTGCCGATACAGCCTTTTCTACACGTGCACTGCAAGCGGCACAGCTCATTCCCGTAACATTATACTGCTTCATATGTCAGCTCCTTTCATTAATTTATTATACCGCAAAGCCTGACAAATGTCAATTAGCCACTGCTAACATTTTTTAAAATAGTGTTACTTAAATAGCTCCTCGTATTCCTTTTCTTTAAATCCCACAAGTACATTACCGCCGTCAACAAGTATAGGTCTTTTAACAAGCATTCCGTCTGATGCAAGAAGCTTGATCTGTTCATCATCGGTCATATTTGGAAGCTTATTTTTCAGCTCCATTGATTTATATAGCAGACCGCTTGTATTAAAGAATCTTTTTATCGGCAGACCGCTGTTATTATACCATTCCCTTAGCTCAGACTCTGAGGGATTATTCTCTTTAATATCTCTAAGCTCATAAGATATGCCTCTGTCGTCCAGCCATTTTTTTGCCTTCTGGCAAGTAGTGCACTTTGAATAGCAGATAAATTTCATATATATTCTCCTTTTCATTATATCTTATTTTTAATATATTATACCACATCGGCAGTTTTAATGCAATAAGCGCAGAGCCGGCACCGCCTTTTGCCTCGATTGCTGCTGTTTTCTAAATTATATGTAAAAAAACAGCCGGCTGTATGCCGACTGTTTTAATACTATTAATTAATAGAAGTGGTTACTGTAACCGTCACCCCAGAAACCAATGTAACCCTGAGTAAAGGATCCATTTTCCATGAAGTAAAGAGTAACCGCGTCCTTCACGCTCTGTGTAACGTGAGAACTGTATGTGTTTAAGTTTGCGTATGTACTTGAACCCGAGAACTGGTACGGCTGTGTGATTACACCGTAAATCGTATTCGGGAACTTAGGAGAAGAAACTCTATTCATAATCACTTCTACTACCTTTGCCTTATCCTCGGTACTGATCCAGTTGCAGCCTGCTTCGTGTGCCACAGCGTTGCAAAGGAGCACGTACTCTTCATCGGTTATAGGCAATGAGTCCTCTTCTGTTTCAACATCGATCACTACAGGCTCTGTTTCAGGCTCAACATAAGTCTCTGTTGGTTCCTGCTGAGCTTCAGTTGTTGGTTCAACATAATCTTCTGCAGCAATTGTTGTTTCTACCATCGTGGTCGTGGTGGTAGCAGTCGTTGTTGTCATCAATGTTGTTGTAACTACCGGCTTTGCAGTAGTTGCTTTAACTGCCTCTGTAGCTCTTGCTACGATCGCAGCAGTTGTAGATGCCTGCGTAGCAGGCTGTGTGATTGCAGCCGGCGCATGAGCCGGTGCGGGCACCGATCTTGAAATCTGAGCAGCTGTTGTAGCTACTTCTATACCGTACAGAGAAGTTGTGCCTTCCTGTGCAGCAGTTTTTTTGCTTGCAGCCGTCGACTTTTCGACTGTATAAGATTTCTTGGTGGTTGTTCTTTTGTTTGCAGTTGCCTTTTCTGTCATTACAGAAAGCTCAGATGCTGTATTTGAAACAGCACTCATAGCGTTTGCCACCGGGCCCTCCGCACTAACTATATCAGATGTACTTACGGTCGAAGATGTAAGATATGCAACTCCGATTCCTCCGCCCAAAACTGAAGCAACTACTCCGCAAGCTAACGCTGCGGCTTTGAGATTACCCATCAACTCATCCTTTCCTGAAAAAGTGTTTTCAAATTTTTCGGGCTGTTGATATGATAACACATCTTCCTCAAAATGGCAATACTTTCAGGATTTTTTCCATTTTGTGGTCAATATTTTCCACGGTATTTATTGACTCGGAGTAAATGTGCACATATTATATGGAGATTTAATAGACTATCTGTAAATAAATTGTTAATAACAATTGAGTTTTAACCGCGTTTAGTTACAAAATAGTAACAATGCCTTTCCTTTAACTGTGTATCCGAGGAAAATTCAACTCCCTGTTTTACGTTGTTTTCGCCATTTTATAACATTTTACAAGTATACTTCCGGTAACTGAATAGTTACAAAAAACATTTGCAGAAATATACAGAGAGCTATTGCAAATGCAAGGGTTTAATGCTATAATAATATAGTATAAACAAATTTATAGGAGAAACAATATGGACAAGACTTATTACACTAATAAAATAAATTCTGTAATCACAGAAGTAAAAAAAGCCGTCATAGGCAAGGATGCTATAATAGTCAAGGCACTGCTGGCTATGCTGTGTAAGGGGCATATCCTGATAGAGGATATCCCGGGCGTAGGTAAAACAACTCTTGCACTTGCATTTTCAAAGGCACTTTCTCTTGAACACAATCGTATGCAGTTTACTCCCGATGTACTCCCTTCAGATGTTACAGGATTTTCCATATATAATAAGAGTAACGGAAAATTCGAGTTTCGCCCCGGTGTTGCATTCTGCAATCTCTTTCTTGCTGATGAGATAAACCGTACATCAAGCAAGACACAGTCAGCCCTTCTTGAGCTTATGGAGGAAAAAAGCATTACTGTTGACGGTAACACCTATAAGCTTCCCGAGCCTTATACTGTAATAGCTACTCAGAATCCTATCGGTTCAGCCGGTACACATAATCTTCCCGACTCTCAGCTTGATCGTTTCATGATCAAGCTCAGCATGGGATATCCTGATTTCAGCGGCGAGGTGTCTATACTTAAAGCTAAGCATAATGATAATCCGCTTCAAAGCGTAAGCCCTGTTGCAGACGCCGCATTTATTACCGAGCTTCAGGAATACATATCAAATATTTATATCGACGATAGGATATACGAGTATATCGTTTCTATTTCAGCCGCGACACGTAATCATCCAATGTTAAAGCTTGGCGTCAGTCCGCGCGGTACTCTTGCTCTTATGCAGCTTTCAAAGGGAATCGCTGTTGCTATGGGACGCGACTACGTTATTCCAGAGGACATCTCATATATCTGCAATGACGTATTCGAGCACCGTATAATGCTGAATTCCAAAGCAAAGCTCTCGGATATGACTGCTTCTGATATAATCACAGAAATTTTAAGAACAGTCCCTGTTCCCGGGATCGGCGAAAAGTAAGGCGGCGGCATGGTACTTACAAAGCTGCTCTTCATCATTCTCATAATAGTATGCGCACTTTTCTATATACTATATATATGGGACTTCGCTCTGGTACTTCTTATCGTAATGATAGCTGTGCCTATCATTATGTTTGTCTCTACATTGATTACAAAACACTGTATCAAGGTAGAATTTGCTGTAAAAGAAAAGAACACTGTAAAATCAAAGGACTTCCCCGTTCAGCTTGTTGTTACAAATAAAAGCATTTTCCCTATCGGAAAGGCTGAGGCAAAGGTGGAATACTACAATTCATTCAGCCATGACATTTCATCCTTTGATCTTTTTCTTCCCATACAGTCAAGGAATTCGCAGCGTGTGACCTTTCAGCTCAACTCAAAATTCTGCGGTACTATTAAAATAAGAACACTATATCTCAATATTTATGATCCGCTCAGGATATTCAAGTTCAAAGCGGCAAGCAGTGTCCATTCAGAGGTGACTATCATGCCCGAGGGACATGATATCGGCGGCATCGTTCATTACAGTGACCGCGTAAACGAGGAAAGCGATCTTTTCTCGGAACACCGCCCCGGTGATGATCCGTCGGAGGTTTTTGACCTGCGCGAATACAACGCCGGCGATAAGCTCAATCGCATACACTGGAAGCTGAGTTCAAAAAAGGACGAGTTTATCGTAAAGGATTACAGCCTGCCGATAGATGTTCCGTGTATGCTGTTCCTTGATCTGAAATGCTATTCGGAAGGTGCTGCTGCCCTACCTGTGACAGATACTCTTATTGAAACATTTCTTTCTATCTCGCAGTTTTTGCTGGATAATGAAAGATGTCACTCAGTTGTATTTTTCAACGCTTTACAGAATCGGTTTGCAGAATACAGCATAACAAGTTCGACTGATCTTGCAGCGGTCGTCAAGACGATTATAAACTCAGTTGATGACACTCGATACTGTCAGGATCCTGATGTTTATTTCAAGGAGAATGATTCGCTCTCATTTGCTTCATTCACATATATAAGCTCTGATTTCAATGAAAAACTACTTGACAGCATTGATGAGGAAGTAGATGCTGACTTCAAGAACGCTGTTATGATCATTGATGATATAGAAAAAACCGCTTCTTTAAGCGGCGGTTATTCTTCACTTAACGTTATACCTGTCGTGGTAGGCAGAATATCTGCCTCAATAAAGGATATAGATATATAATGAAAAGAAAGAACATACAAAACACCAACGGCATTAATATCAGCGACAGCATAGTAATGTCCGTAAAACAAAAACACCCGAGCAGAAGAAAAATCTATGCGGCAGCTATCACTATAATAGGTATGCTTTCCGTTCTTATGTCTTTTTTGGGAATGTTTCATTTCCGGTATGATAAGAGTGCGGTCGCTGCTGCATTTTTCTGTTTTGCAGTATTCCATATCCTGATCGCTCTCAAGGGCGGAAAAGCCCTCGGTGCATATCTGCTGTCTGTACTTGGATTCTTATTATTGGCATGGAGAAAATCGGAAGTATTAGTTAAAGGATTTAAATACGTATACAACGTAATATACAAAGAATCCATAGATCCCAATGCTGTTCATTTCAAAGACTTAAAAAAAGCACTTGAAATACCATCTGTAACAACGCTTTTTGTCTTTTACATATGGCTCCTTGCAATAGTGATTTGCTATTTTACCATATGCAGACCGAATCCGGTCCTCCCGCTTATGGTGACATTCCCATTACTTGAAATAGGTTTGTACAACGGTGTGAAAATGCCTGTATTCTGGGGAGTTATGTGTATATCGTACTGGCTCGCAATTCTGGCTATGTCAACTATTGATGTGGGAGAATATTCCGGCGGTCAAAGCGGATTTGTCCGAAAAAACAATTTGTTTTTCCCTAAGCGGCATATGAAGCTAAAGGTTACCGAGAGATGCGGTATGTTTGTTATTGCCTCTGTTATGATAGTAGCTGTTCTCGCAAACGGTTATCTCAATATCACACATTATAAGAGAAGTGATTCTATAAATCAAAAGCGCCGTGATATTACAGAAGCAGCAGAGGATTTTTCATTCCATAATCTTGGCGAAAGTATTGCAAATCTTACTAATGCCTTCGGATTTAACTTTGACTATGAGAATCACAAGCTCGGAACCAGTGATCATGTCCGCTACAAAAATATCACAGACCTTACAATTACTATTGAAAAGCCTGTATCAGGTCCTTTGTATCTTAAAGAGGATATACGAGCACTATATCATGATAATGAGTGGTTCGAGATGCCGTCATCAAAATACAATGACAAGATGTTCAATGATTTTGAAGAATATGGCATATCTCCACAGAACTTCCCTGCTATCTTCGGAACGTACATAAAAAGAAAAGAGGACAAGAATACTATCTGGATCAAAAACAGTCCCAGAAAAAAACGCCGAGTATACTCTCCGTACGGCATTGAGAACTTCGGCAAGATAAAATACGAAAATGATACTCTTGTTTTCCCAGAAACCGAAAAAAAAGGTGAGACCTCTTATAAATTTGTACCGATCTCTCCCGATGATATAGAAGCTCTGCTCGACAAAGACACGAAAGTATTTTTAGACGATAGCCAAAACGGCAGTCTCGTCTTTGATCCTACACCGAACTCTGCTTTTACTTCTAACAGAACTGTTTTCTCAGCCTCGGAAATAACCGACCAAAAATGGAGCGATAAAGTACTAAAATACTGCAAGGATAATGATCTCATTAACTACGACGATTATTTCACCATAGATTACGAGCTCTCTGCCGATACTTCATATCTTTATGAGCATGGCAATATCATCATGGCTGAGCTTTTGCAGAACAGCTATAAGAACTTCGTTTATGAAAACTATCTTGATGTTCCGCAAAACAAGGACATGGAAGAAGTAAGAGAGGCTTACAGCGACCTTGTAAATATTGAACACGGCAGTACAGCGGAAGAAGTATTCGAGATACTCAATAATATAAGAATAAGAATGGCTTCTAACAGCACTTATACGCTTGAGCCGGGAGCAACCCCCTCCTCGCGTGATTTTGTCAATTATTTTCTGATGAAGTCTCATAAGGGATATTGTACCCATTATGCTACATCAGGAGTTATTCTTGCAAGAATGGCAGGTATCCCTGCAAGATATGCTACCGGTTATATCCTTGTGGAAAACGACCTGAAAGCCGGCAAAAAAAATAGTGATGATTCTGTAACCATAAATGTTAAAGATAACAGAAGCCACGCATGGGCTGAAGTCTACATCGACGGTATAGGCTGGATACCATATGAGTTTACAGCTGGTTACACACAGATGGATATACCGCCTGAGACTACACAGGCTGACGAAACAACTACATCAGCTCCCCCTGATCAAACTACTACAACTGATACTTCTGTATCAAATACAACAAAGAATACAGCCCTCACCTCAGCACACACAACAACTTCTGCAATAGGTACAAGCGTTACAGCTACAACTATTGTAAAGGGCGGCAAAAATGGCAAGGGAATACATATCCCGTCGTTTATCAAGAATATCTTTATTACTATCCTGTTTATCGGAGCATTAGTGATAATGATGCGCGGAAGAAGGGCTCTTATACTAAAAATAAGAGAAAAACACATAAAGACAGGTGACGCACGAAAACGTATAAGATATATGTATTCATATGCAGAAAAGCTTCTCGCCGAAATAAATCTCAGGGGAGAATATGGAAATTATAAGCAATTTGCTGAAAACGTTGAAAAATGGCACGGAGGTATATACTTTGAAAACGGCGGATTTGAAAAGATAACTGATATTGCACTAAGAACTGCATTTAACAATGAAACTCCCAGTGAGGAAGATCTTAAAAAATGTGAAAAAGTATTGAATGATCTTGCAAAGACTATATTCAAAAAGTCAGACAGGCTCGGTAAATTCAGTCTTATGTATCTAAAAGTCCTTGTAAAGGGGGAATAATATGAAGATAGACAACTCAGGATATATTATAAAGGGTATTCTTCTTGCAGTATGCGGTGTATGCTTTGCGTTCTTCCCTAATGTTATATCTTGGACATTCTATATCTTAGGCGGAATAATCGTCGTAGGAAGTTTGCTGACATCTCTTGGCGGTATCACTAAGGGAGACGGCTCACTGCTTCCGGCAGGAGGTATAGGGATCGCAATAGGATTATTCATAATGTGTCTCCCAAAAGTCATAAGTGCTCATATCTCTATCATTTTAGGCTTTGCTATCCTGATAATAGCTATTGTTCAAATAATCAAAGCGCTGTCAAAGGAAATGAAAAAAGGCTTGAAAATAATTCAGCTTATTTTTGGTATAATTCTTCTTATCAGCTCTGTATTCCTTATTTTTGAACCTTTCAAGGGCGGAAATTTGATACGAATCATTGTCGGCATCATCTTGATCTGCTATGCTTTGTTCAACTTTTATGTTGCCTATGTTATCAGTGAGCGAAATGGCGGAGTTGTAAACAGCTCTTCAGCCGCTAAAAGATATGATGACATAATCGATACGGTAGGTCACGATGTAAATGACAGCGACAACCAACCTAAGATCCAATAATAAAAAAGGACTGCTGAGAGATCGGCAGTCCTTTTTTAGAAAACATAATTAAGCTTTGACAAATCACGGATTTTGTGATACAATAGTACTCGATGTTTGCTCAAAAGCACCTTTACAAAATTTATTAATGCGGTGAATTTGAGATAAAGCAAAGCTTATATAATTTATTTTAAATCATAATAAAATAACTTAATTTAGCATCTTTAGCTTAAATTAAATTATTCTGAAATTGGTATTGCAATTTCATTTATATGGTGATATAATATTTATATAGTTTGCTATAAAATAAAAATAAGGTAGGATTTGCTTATGAAAATACAGCAGCTTGAATATGTTATTGCCGTCGCAAGAGAAGGCAGTATTACAAAAGCGGCTAAGAAGCTCTATCAGGCTCAGCCTAATATCAGTATAGCTCTTAAAGAACTGGAGGCTTCACTCGGTATACAGATATTCAATCGTTCTCCCAATGGTATGATATTAACTCCTGAGGGCGAAGAGTTCCTTGCCCGTGCTCAGACTATTGTTGATGAAATGCAGAGCCTTGAAAGAGACTACGCACAGACTCCTGATAACGAAATGAAACTAAAGGTAGCTGCTGCACGTTCCACTTACGCTACTGCGGCTATCGGCAAATTTATCAGTAAATATATTGATAAAACTGACAAGATCGAGGTCCATGTAATGGAAACAAGCACTGCAAAGGTACTTGAGGATATTTGTGCAGGCAAATACGATGTGGGATTTATCCGTATTCCAAGCACATATGCGGAAATGATCGAAAGCCGCCTTAAAGCACGAAATCTTGTCGGCAGAACGATAATGGAGTTCCCGCTACAGATCGTTATGAGCGCTAAACACCCTCTTGCTAAATATGATGATGTCCCATTTGAGCGTCTTTCAGAATACCCGGAGATAATCCACGGTGATGATGAGCCTGAAATGGTCAGACGAGCTGCTATCAATCAGGATTATGATGAAAAGCGCTCTACAAAACGTATCCTCATCTATGACAGAGGTACTCAGATAAGTATGCTCAAGACTGTAAAAAATGCCTATATGTGGGTCGCACCTATGTCACAGAGCATTTTAAGGTTCAACGAGCTTGTTACAAGAAAGTGCTCTTATGCTAATAACCTTAACCGCGATATGATCATCTATCGTAAGGCAAGCGAAAACAACGCCCTTATTTCAGACTGCATAAGGACTGTTTATGAATATGCAGACAAAATCGAAGGTCTTGAAATATAAATAATTTGTGCATCACATTCTTTTATATCAAGCTCATTTTGCCCTGTCGGGCAAAACAAAGCGCAAGAAAAACTATTGGTTTATTTATTTTTTCTTGCACTTTGACAACTAAAAATTGGTTTTTTAAAACTGTATAAAGCCAATTATTAGTTGATGAGTAAATATAAAATAAACCCCGATCAGACGGTTATCCGTCTTTGATCGGGGATTTTTTGTAAAAAAAAGAATGAGAGCCATTAGGGGGGAGGTTCTCATTCTTAATAAGGGGATATGAGATTGTCATTTATGAAAGAATGACTTTCCATAAATTATTATAGCATAATGCAATACTTATTGCAAATATAAATAATTAATCCCGATATATAGATTGTTGATAAGTAATATTTAAGTATATATTTCCAAATTGTAATTATTTGTAAAAAAGCCCTCGACATCGCCGAGGGCTTTGATATTAGTCTGCCATGAATACTTCAAAGGCTTTATACGCCATATAGGTATCAAGCTTGGAAACTATCTCATATGGAGCGTGCATCGAAAGCACAGGTACTCCGAGGTCGATGGTGTCTACATTAAGGTTAGCAATGTAAGCAGCTACTGTACCGCCGCCGCCTTCGTCCACCTTGCCAAGCTCACCTGTCTGCCAGATAACATTCTTTGAATCCATAAGTCTTCTGATACGACCGGTGAATTCAGCAGAAGCATCTGAGGTGCCGGCCTTGCCGCGGGCGCCTGTATACTTTGTAATAACTACACCGTGGTTTATATAAGCACTGTTATTGCGCTCATTTACCTCTGGGAATGTAGGATCATATGCAGCATTTACATCTGCTGATAAGCATTCAGAAGCTGAAAGAACAGTTCTTGCATCACTGCCGAGAATTTCAGCGATGTCCGCAACGAAATATTTAAGATATGCGGAGCGGAGACCTGTGTTTCCGTCGCTGCCTGTCTCTTCCTTATCGGTAAGTATTGTAACTACGGTATGCTTTGGCTTCTTACACTCTGCTGTTGCAATAAGCGCAGGATAAGCGCACACCTTGTCATCGTGACCGTAAGCACCTATCATGCTTCTGTCAAAGCCGATGTCATTTGCCTTAAATGCCGGAACCGCTTCAAGCTCTGATGAAATAAAATCAGCCTCAGTAATGCCGTACTTCTCAAAAAGAATATTCATTATATTGAGCTTTACAGAGCCGCTCTCCTCATCGTCCTTGAAAGGACGTGAGCCGATGACAATATTAAGCTGCTCACCTGTGATGCCCTTTGCAAGAGGCTTCTGCATCTGTGCTGCTGCAAGATGCGGCAGCAGGTCAGTAACACAGAAAACAGGATCATTATCGTCCTCACCGATATTTACAGGAACGCTTGTACCGTCAGCTTTTATAACTACACCGTGAAGTGCAAGAGGGATAGCTGTCCATTGATACTTCTTGATACCGCCGTAGTAATGAGTCTTGAACAAAGCCATTTCTGTGTCCTCATACAAAGGATTCTGCTTGAGATCAAGTCTTGGCGAATCAATATGAGCCGCACAGAGTCTTATGCCCTCTGTAATAGGAGCTGTACCGATGATAGCTGCAAGAACAGACTTGCCGCGGTTATTGCGGTATATCTTGTCTCCTGCTTTGAGCTTCATGCCTGCTTTAAATTCAACAAAACCTTTTTTCTTGAGAAGTTCAATTGAGTATATAACTGCTTCGCGCTCTATCTTTGCCTTATTCATGAAGTCCTTATAGCCTTCGCAGAATTTATCGCAGGCTTTAACCTCTTTGTCAGAAACAAGATGATAAGCGTTTTTGTGCTGTTTAAGAAGCTTTTCCTTGAGCTTCTTTACGGAATCCTTTTTTTCTGCCATTAATATTTCTCCTTTCGCAGAAAATCTATAGCACAGCCGTTTATGACTGAGTTATTGCACCTTCATTGGAGTCTGTTTGCTTTTAAAAAGCTCACGTATCTTTCCTGATACCTCCCATGCTATGCCGTTCACTGTGTCCATATTGCCGTTATTGTGGATTATATAGTCTGAATGGCTCTTGAAGAATTCTTCATCAAGCTGAGAGTTCATACGTCTGTGAGCCTGTTCTGCTGTAAGTCCGTCACGGGCGATGATACGCTTTTCGCGTATATCAGCATCTGCAAGGACTGAAATGATTATCTCGCAGAAATCATCAGCACGGCTCTCAAACAGTGTAGGAGCATCGAGAAGTATCAGCTTCTCGCCTTTCATTGAATGTACTCTTATCTGGCGAAGTATCTCGCCTGTGATGTAAGGATATGTAATAGTTGTAAGTGCTTCAAGCTTGGACTTATCGGAAAAAACTATACCTGCAAGTCCGCGTCTGTTCAGAGTTCCGTCCTCATTTATAACAGCCGAACCGAAAAGATCAGCTATTTCATCGAGGCACTTAGTGCCCTTTTCAACTATTTTGCGAGCCACCTGATCGCAGTTGATAACTGTAAAGCCATTGGAGGCAAATATCTTAGAGACCGTGCTCTTCCCTGCCCCTGTTTGCCCAGTAAGTCCTACGACCATGACTCCGTTGAGACTGTTCATATCCTTATCACCTCGAATCCTGCCGCTCTTATAAGGCGGTTATATACTGCAAGTCCGACACCCTCTGTTTCGGGAGCGCGGACATAGACTGTCCTTGCACCTATATCGTCAAGCTCTCGGAGTCTCTGGAACAAAAGATGTGCCTGCTGAGAACTGTCTGCGCCATAGGTCATATATCTGTATGGAAAATTCTCTCTGTCATTATCGAAAATAAGCGAATACACGCCGTCGCCGTTATGGGCTCCCACATAGGAGATAAAGCCTTCAAGCGAGCCCTCGACCATGATTATATCTGCCTTTGGCGAATAGTGCTTGTACTTCATTCCGGGAGAAGCGGCTTTTTGTCCTGCTTCAAGCTCATGAAGTATAGCGTGGTCGATTATGACCTCATCACATACTTCAAGGAGCATTTCCCTTGTGACACAGCCGGGGCGGAGTATCCTTGCTGTCCCCTCACCCTCAATTGAGATCACTGTTGACTCAACACCGAACTCTGAGCTTCCGCCGTCAACTACAGCTGCAATCTTGCCGCTCATATCACGCATAACGTGTTCTGCTGATGTAGGGCTTGGATATCCCGATGTATTCGCTGACGGAGCAGCAATAGGTCTGCCTGAAAGCTCGATTATCCTATGCATTACAGGGTGAGAAGGTACTCTTATGCCTACGGTATCAAGTCCGCCCGAGGTTATCATAGGTATTCTCTCGTTTTTAGGAAGTACCATTGTCAGAGGTCCCGGGCAGAAACGCTCGGCAAGTCTGTATGCAAGGGACGGTATAAAAGAGGTATAATCCACAGCCTGTGAAAAGTCTGCAAGATGTACGATCAGTGGATTATCAGCAGGTCTGCCCTTTGCCTCAAATACCTTGCGTACAGCAGCTTCATTGGAAGCATCTGCACCAAGACCGTAGACAGTTTCTGTAGGTATACCGACTATCTCGCCCTTTTTAATAAATTCAGCAGCTATTTCAAGGTCTTTTTCCTTGTTATTTAGTAAAACTGTATCCATAAAAACTACGCTTCCTGACTTGCGAGCTTGGCAGCCTGATCGGCAGTTGCAAGCGCATCAAACACTTCATCAAGATTTCCGTTAAGAATGTCCTCAAGTCTGTAAATTGTCAGACCTATACGGTGATCCGTAAGACGTCCCTGCGGATAATTGTATGTTCTGATCCTTTCGGAGCGGTCACCGGTACCGACCTGCATTTTTCTCTCCGATGCGATCTTTGCGTCTTGCTCCTCCTGCATAGCCTCGTAAATTCGTGAGCGCAGAATTTTCATTGCTTTATCTTTGTTCTTATGCTGGCTTCTTTCGTCCTGACACTCCACCACAGTATTAGTGGGGAGATAAGTTATTCTTACAGCGGACTCTGTTTTATTTATATGCTGTCCGCCTGCACCGCTTGCGCGGAAATAGTCTATTTTAAGATCCGTGGGATTAATTTCAAGCTCTACCTCGTCTGCTTCAACGAGAACAGCCACGGTAACTGTCGAGGTGTGGATACGTCCCTGTGATTCTGTTTCGGGAACGCGCTGTACACGGTGGACTCCGCTTTCATACTTCAGACGTGAATAAGCACCGTCGCCCTCTATGGAGAAGCTAATTTCCTTAAATCCGCCAAGTTCTGTCGGATTGGCGCTGAGGACTTCCTGCTTCCATCCCATAGTCTCTGCGTACATTGTATACATACGATAGAGGGAATTGGCAAACAGCGATGCCTCCTCGCCGCCTGCGCCTCCTCTGATCTCAATAATAACGCTTTTATCGTCGTTTGGATCCTTTGGCAAGAGAAGAACTTTTAGCTCCTGCGTACAAGTATCCATTTTTTCTCTTGAATCTTCGTACTCAGCCTGAGCCATTTCCTTGAACTCCTTATCAATACCTCCGGTTTCAAGAAGTTCCTTAGCCTCATCAAAGTCTGACTGTGCTTTTTTGTATTCCCTGTATTTCTCGATAATAGGAGTCATGTTCTTGAACTCCTTCATAAGCTGAGTGTACAGCTTATTATCGCTGATAATATCAGGATCAGAGAGCTTAGCACTTATCTCTTCATATTTTTGCTCCATTAATGCAAGCTTTTCAAACATTCAGTATTCTCCTTAATGCTAAAAATATTACAAAAAATACTGTTCTGTGCTAACCCTCATCGGCGTGTTTTACGCTTCGGATACTCTTTTCAATCTTATTGCGGGCGACCATAAATTCTCTTGCACACTTGACACATCTTAATCTGAAATCCATTCCTGCACGAATTACGAACATTTCACTGCAGCCGCATGGGTGGTTCTTCTTCATTGTAAGTACATCACCCGGTCTGATATCCAAGACATTATCCCCCTTTCGCGTAAATAGAAAAAATCGAACATTTTTATTATACCCTAAAAATGCTCTCAAATCAATATTTTACGAGTATATTTTTTTCATTTTGGTGAAAAATAATAAAAACTTGCAATTATTCATATTGAACCCATACAAAAAATAGAAAGGAAATTTTTATGATCTCAAGAGTTACTGCCGAATTTGAATCCCCCGAGCTTGCAGAGTACGCTATGAGGCGTGTACGTGAAAGTGTAGACTATGTTTATTCTGCTAAAATGATGTATAACAGGATAGCCGAGCGTTCTGCAAGACTTGGACGCAGCTCTGCATTTACGGTTATCCCCACATATTGTAATACCCATACTAATTTTCTCACTGCCGTAATAGAGTCGCCTACCTCAAAGGATATTATACCTGAACCTGCACAAAACAGAAAGACCACTGCCTGCATTGTCTGCGGAAGTGCTGCGGTTGATAATGTTATATCCGTTCTCAATGCTATGGGAGGTCTGAACATTCGATTTGCTCAGTAGCATATAAACCAATACATCCGCATATGATTGACTACAAAGTTATTATAACGGAGGTAAAAACATGAATTTCAGACCAGAAGGCTGCTTATATGCTCTGCCGTCAAACCAGAGGTATATTTCCTCAGCCGAGGGATTGACAGAGGCAATGGAAAAAGGCGTTATTCTTGAAGCTAAAGCAATACTTTGTACAAGCTCACACGACCTTATAGTTGACCTTCCCTGTGCAAAAGGTATTATCCCGCGCGAGGAAGGAGCTATAGGCATCAGTGAGGGAAAGACGCGGGATATAGCTATTATATCACGCGTCAATAAAATAGTATGCTTCAAGATAACAGAGCTTGAGCTTACTGAAACGGGAGAGCTTGAAGCAAAACTCTCCCGCAAAGCAGCTCAGACAGATTGTGAGAATAACTTCGTATCTAAACTAAAATCAGGCGATATAATCGATGCAAGAATTTCACACATAGAAAAGTTTGGCAGCTTTGTGGATATAGGCTGCGGAATCCCATCTCTAATACCTATAGATGCCATGTCAGTTTCACGTATATCTCACCCCACTGACAGATTTATAAACGGCCAGCTCATAAAAGTGATCGTCAAAGGAACAGAAAACAAAAGGATTTTCCTCACACATAAGGAGCTTCTCGGAACATGGGAGGAAAATGCCAGAAAATTCAGAACCGGCGAAACTGTACCGGGCGTAGTACGTTCTATCGAAAACTACGGTGTTTTTGTTGAGCTTACACCAAATCTGGCAGGACTTGCCGAAACACGAGAAGGAATATCCGTAGGTCAGAGCGTCAGCGTCTACATAAAGGCTATTATTCCAGAAAAAATGAAGGTCAAACTAATAATCGTAGACGTTTGCGGCGAATATGCTCCGCCGAAAGAGATAGAATACTTCATAAGCTCAGATCATATTGACTATTGGAAATATTCCTCTGAATCTTCTGATAAAAATATCTCCACAAGCTTCTGATAAAAAAATGCACCTGTTTTTACAGGTGCATTAGTATTATTCTTAGTATGCGATCTCCTCAGCAATGTGGTGGAGCTTTTCATCGTACTCCTTGTGCATTGCAAGTGCTTCCTGGATATCATAGTCAACAAGCTTGCTGTCCTTGATACCGATAACACGGTTGCCAACGCCCTGCTCAAGAAGTTCAACTGCATAGTAGCCCATTCTTGTAGCCTCAACTCTGTCTCTTACTGTTGGAGAGCCGCCTCTCTGAACGTGACCGAGAATAGTTGATCTTGCCTCGATGCCTGTCTTTTCGTGGAGCATATTTGCGATCTCATCTGAATGACCGATACTCTCAGCAACGATAACTACAAAGTTCTGCTTACCCTTTGCCTTTTTAGCCAGCATTGTATTTGCGATAGCGTTGATATCATAAGGAACTTCCTTTGTGATAATATCTGTAGCTCCGCAGGCAATACCTGTATTTACAGCAATATGACCAGCGCCTCTTCCCATTACCTCAACAACTGAGATTCTGTCGTGAGACTGTGATGTATCACGAAGCTTATCAACAAGCTCCATAGCTGTATTCATAGCTGTATCGAATCCGATAGTGTAATCAGTGCAGGCAATATCATTGTCGATAGTACCCGGGATACCTATACAGAGGAAGCCCTGTGCAGAAAGATCAGCTGCGCCTCTGAACGAGCCGTCACCGCCGATGACTACGAGACCTTCGATACCGAGCTCATCAAGCTTTGCCTTACCCTTTGCAACGCCCTCCTGAGTTCTGAATTCAGGACATCTTGCTGTATAAAGAACTGTACCGCCTCTGTGTATAATATCAGAAACGCTTCTCTCGTCCATCTTGATGATATCACCGTTGAGAAGTCCGACATAACCTCTGCGAATACCGTAAACTTCCATGCCTTTAGCAAGAGCAGATCTTACAACAGCTCTTACAGCAGCGTTCATTCCGGGAGCGTCACCACCGCTTGTTAAAACACCAATTTTCTTGATCATACATATTCTCCATTCTGCACTTGGCATATATTGTTTAACCGCAGGAATACTGCGGCGTAATTCCATACTCTTATATTGTACTACTTTGTGGAAAAAATGTCAAGAGAATTCCGTATTTTTTCCTCATTCATATCCGAAATCACTGTATAAGCCCTATTTGGGAGGATTTATAGTGCTTTTTAAGCTCCTCACAAAATTCCTTTGTGACCTTTACGCTGAGTTTGGTTCGCGGGATAACAGTTTTTTTAATATCCATAAGGTAGAGACATACTGCTGTATTTCCGGTATTTCTGCTGCAAAACCCGATAAAATCTTCTGAAAATGAAGCATCTGCTGAGACAGTTTTGATACATAGCTTCATAGAAGAAATGTATCTTTCAAATTCCGTATCGGCTATAATTGCACCGCATATCACCGTAAGCCTGTCGTCCTTGACGGATATTTTGCCGTTTACAATAACTATCCCATCGGTAACAAGCTTACCGCCGCTTATCATAAAAAGATCAGGAAATACAACTCCTTCTATCTCGCCTGTTTCATCAGAAAAAGTGACAAAGCTCATCTTATCACCATTTTTAGTAACATGAAGCTTTGCGCTCTCCACACAGCATAAAAGCTTTACAGGCGTACCGTCCCTCGCTGAGCTGTCTGTGAGTATATCACCTATTCTGCGCACGTGCATAAGCTCCCCTATCCAGTAAAACGGTGACAAAGGATGTCCACTGAGATACATTCCCGTGGCTTCCTTTTCCATTGCAAGGAGCTGCTTTGCATCGTATTCCTGCTTATATGGTATTCGTACATTCATCTCTGAGGTGTCTGTACCCTCAAGGAAATTCAGCTGTCCCTCGATGACGCCTCTTGTACCGGCTCCAGTAATATCAAGAAGCTCGTCGTAGCTTTCAAGCATTTGTCTGCGATTATAACCGAGACCGTCAAAGGCTCCCGACTTTATAAGGTTTTCAAGAGCTTTTTTATTCAGCTCCCTGCCTCCGACACGCTCGCAGAAATCCTGTAAGCTTGTGAAATTGCCGTTTTCTTTACGCTCTGCGATTATTTTATCAGCAAGTCCGCTTCCTGCATTTTTTATGGCAAGCAGACCGAAGTACATCTTTCCGTCTGCATAGGTGAAGCCCTTATTGCTTTTATTTATGTCAGGGCTTAATATCTCTATGCCGTTTTCTTTACAGGAGTTGATATATTCGGCAAGCTTATCACTTTGTCCCATAACACTTGACATCAGGGCTGCCATATAAATGCCGCGGTAATGACATTTAAGATAGGCGGTCTGATAAGCAAGATAAGCGTAGGCTGCGGCATGGGATTTATTAAACGCATATGAGGCAAAGCTTACCATTTCATCGAATACAGAATCGGCAATTTCCGCAGAAACACCGTTATCTGCTGCTCCTTTAACGAAGCTTTCGCGCTCTTTAAGCATTACATCATGCTTCTTTTTTGCCATTGCTCTGCGGACAATATCTGCATGGCCATAGGAATAGCCTGCAAGCTTGCGGCATATCTCCATTACCTGCTCCTGATATACCATACAGCCATAGGTATCCTCAAGTATATCCTTCAGGAGCGGATGCTTGTAGGTGACTTTATCGGGGTGTTTTTTGTTTTCGATATACACCGGTATAGACTTCATAGGTCCCGGACGGTATAGAGAGATTATAACTATAAGGTCCTCAAGCCGCTCAGGAGCAAGCTCCATAACGCGAGCCGTCATTCCCTCGCTTTCAAACTGAAATACGCCCTCAGTGTCGCCCTTTGTCATCATTTTGTACACTTCTTTATCGTCAACAGGTATTGAACTTATATCAAAGTCGGGTTTGATCTTGTGTATCTCATTGACAGTATCTCTTATAATGGTAAGGTTTCTAAGTCCGAGAAAGTCCATTTTCAGAAGTCCCAGTGATTCAAGAACTCCCATAGTATACTGAGTTACTACAGTATCGTCGTTTTTTTGCAGCGGCACAAGGTCGCTGAGAGGCACTGCCGATATTACGACGCCAGCCGCATGGGTAGAGGCATGGCGAGGCATTCCCT
This sequence comes from Ruminococcus sp., assembly GCF_024684275.1. The sequence continues at coordinate 30,225 of NZ_JAIKXF010000010.1, read as the reverse complement.
CAAGCTTTTTTGCAAGTTCTATGCACCTGCGCATATCCCTGTCGGAATGATATAGTCCACTGAGCTCATCGGATTCATTCATAGCCTGACTAAGAGTTGCACGGGGGTCTATCTCTTTTGCGGCTCTGTCACAGAGCTGATAAGATATACCAAGAACTCTGCCAACGTCACGTACTGCCGCACGGGCTTTCAGCGTATCAAAAGCGATAATCTCCGAGACATAATCCGAACCGTATCTGCGGACTACATAGTCTTTTACACTTTGACGTCCCTCAATACAAAAGTCAATATCAAAATCAGGCATACTTACTCTTTCCGGATTCAGGAATCGTTCAAACAGAAGATTGAACTTAATAGGATCTATGCCTGTAATACCTATACAATACGCACATAGACTGCCTGCTCCCGAGCCTCTTCCGGGACCTACAGGTACATTGTGCTCACGGGCGTAGCGGATAAAATCCCAGACAATGAGATAGTAATCCGTATAGCCCATTTTTGTTATAACATCAAGCTCATATTCCATACGCTCAATGACATTTTCCGGCGGAGTCTCGCCATATCGCTCTATCATTCCCTTTCGGCAAAGCTCTCGGAAATAGGACTTGTTATCATCGACTCCCTCTATAGTGAACTTAGGGAGCTTTATATTGCCAAACTCAAACTCAACATTACAGCGCTGTGCAATGAGAGAGGTATTGCTGACTGCCTCCTCGTGCCCCTTGAACAAAGCTGACATTTCCTCTGAGGATTTAACATAGAACTCATCTGTCTCAAAACGCAGAGCGTTTGGGTCGTCAAGAGTTTTACCTGTTTGTATACAAATAAGGACGTTCTGCATTTCGGCGTCCTTTTTTTCTATATAGTGGCAGTCGTTTGTAGCCGCAAGAGGAATACCCGTTTCTGCTGAAAGCTTATAAAGCAGCGGAAGTATCATTAATTCTTCTTTGATACCATGATTCTGGACCTCGATAAAATAATTTTTCTCGCCGAATATATCACGGTATTTAAGCGCAACAGCCTTTGCCTCATCATAGTGACCGTCCACAAGCAGCCGCGGTATTTCACCTGCAAGACAGGCTGACATACAGATAAGTCCGCTGTGGTATTTTTTCAGAAGCTCTAAATCAACTCGCGGCTTGTTATAAAAGCCATCTATACTTGCTATTGAAACAAGCTTTACAAGATTTCTGTAGCCTTCGTTGTTCTCGCAGAGAAGTATCAGATGATACGGTGAAGAATCAAGCTTTGGTTCACGGTCATGGCGTGTACGCCTCGCTGCGTATACCTCACAGCCGATAACAGGCTTTATACCCTCGGCTCTTGCCGCATTCCAGAACTCTACCGCACCATACATATTGCCGTGATCGGTTATAGCTACAGCTGTCTGTCCAAGCTCCTTTACACGGGATATGAGCTCTTTTATACGGCAGGCACCGTCAAGGAGGCTGTACTCGGTATGGACATGAAGATTTACAAACTCGTCACTTCTCATACGAACCTCCGCGTATCTCGTCTGCAAGCTTAGCAAGCTTCTTGAAGCGGTGATTTACACCTGAACGGCTTATAGGTTCACTGAGAGTTTCGCCTATCTCCTGCAGGCTCATATCAATATTATCAAGCCTGAGCTGCGCTACCTCGCGAAGTTCGTCAGACAGTGTATCAAGTCCTACCGCGCGGTCTATGAGATTTATATCCTCTATCTGCTTCATCGCAGCCTTTACTACCTTGTCGATATTAGCTGCATCGCAGTTGGCTATCCTGTTGGCTTTATTGCGGATATCCTTGTATATCTTGGTGTTCATAAGTTCCAGAGTACACTGGGACGCACCGATAAAGGTCAGTGTATCCTCTATAGACTCACTGCCCTTGATATAGACTATATGCTGTCCCCTGCGGACCACAGTTTTTGCAGTAACGCCTATATCTCCCAGCAGAGTTGCAAGCTGATGTGCAAGCTTCTCCTCGGGGCAGGCAAATTCAAGGTGATATTCCTTGTTTGGATCGTTTACGCTTCCGCAGGCAAGAAATACTCCTGCTGTAAAAACTCCGAGACTATTTGTAGCAATAATCTCGGAATCAATAAGCCTTTCTTTATCCGAAAGGCGGTATTTCTGAAAAACCGCTTCGGCAGATTCGCTGTCTATATCACAGGAGCAAAGAACGATGCCGTTTTTTCGGGTATGATCGGTTATACTGAGCTTTTTGCGGAAAACAGCTTCAAAAAGACTGCAAAAAAGCTCTGCCGAGACTCTGCTTTCGCTCTGAAAGCAGATATGCTCACAGGAAAGCGTCCTGCAAAACAGCAGCATACCATAAAGGCAGGCAAAACGCCTGTCTTTATCGTTTACAGATAAACATATCTCATGCCTTACATCATTTGAGAAGGATATTTCAACTCACTCCCTGCTCAGAATTTTTTATCTTTTGTTATATCACGGTGGTACTTCTGTACCTTATAATCATTATCAATAAGATGATCTGCCATAAGCTCTGCAAAGGTTATAGAGCGGTGCTTTCCGCCTGTACAGCCAAAGGCTATTACAAGCTGGCTCTTGCCCTCCTGTACGTAGAGCGGTATGAGATAGTCTATAAGATCCTTTAGTTTATCAAAAAGCACCTTAGACTGCTCAAATCCCATAACGTAATCCCTTACACAGCTGTCGCAGCCCGTATGATTGCGAAGTTCCTCGATATAAAACGGATTGGGCAGACATCTTACGTCAAATACTAAGTCTGCCTCAGTGGAGACACCGTATTTAAATCCAAAGGACATCACCTTGATTATGAGCGAATCTGAGCTCTTTTCAAGGAATATGGACTTTACCTGCTCCTTTAGCTGAGAAGTGGTAAAGTTAGATGTCTCTATGTAATAGTCGGCTATCTCGCGAAGCTGTGAAAGCTGAGTCCACTCAAAGTTAATTGCTTCGTGAATACTTCCGCTGAACTTATCCGACAGCGGGTGCTTGCGGCGTGTTTCCTTATAACGCTTCAGCAGTACGTCATGAGTTGCTTCAACAAACAACACCTTAACATCAACATCGGGCTGGCGCTTCAGTTCAAGCCACGAGCGGTATATCTCCGCAAACATATCGCCTGTACGGATATCTACCGCCACGGCTATTTTATTGATATCAGTTTCGGATTGCCTGCACAGGTCAACGAACTGTGTTATCAGCTTTGGAGGGATATTGTCTATACAATAAAAGCCGATATCCTCCATTACGTCCATAACACTTGATTTACCCGAGCCTGACATCCCCGTTACTATCAGTAACTGCATAATTCTCTCCTTAATTACTTTAAAGGTCAGCTGAGGATAACAGGTTCGAGCTCAAGCTGAAATCCTGTTTTCTCCTTTACTACCTTTTTGACCTTTTCGCAGAGCTCCAAAACGTCTGCGCAGGTCGCATAGCCTTTATTTATCACAAAGCCGCTGTGCTTTTCGCTAACCATAGCACCGCCGCAGGTCAGACCTTTCAGTCCGCACTGGTCGATAAGCAGTGAAGCATAGCTTCCCTCGGGACGCTTGAATGTACTGCCTGCACTTGGATAGTCAAGCGGCTGCTTGGAGCTTCTCTTTGCCATACATTCGGACATTGCCGCCTTTATCTCGTCGGCATCTCCTGCTTGGAGCTCCATAGTAACAGATGTTATGACTCTGTCAGAGCCCGAAAAAAAGCTTCTTCGGTAGGCAAGCTCCATATCCTCACTTTTTATCGTTTTTATGGTGCAGTCCTCGTCGATATACTCGGCTGAGACAACAACGTCTTTCATTTCGCTGCCGTAAGCGCCTGCGTTCATGTAAAGCGCACCGCCTACAGTACCGGGGATACCGAAAAGGTTCTCCATGCCTGTAAGTCCGAGCTGCTGGGCACGGACACAGACAGAAGCAAGAAGTGCTCCCGCATCACAGCGGATAGTATTTCCTTCAGCCTCAATTGCAGAAAAATCGCTGCCGAAATGAAGTATGACTCCGTCAAAGCCCTCGTCGGAAGCAAGTACATTACTTCCTCTGCCGAGGATACCGTATTTGATACCATTTTGCTTCAAGTAATTTATCAGCTCGGCAGCGGAAGCAGCAGAATTGATGTTTACAAGAGCTCTGCACGGTCCGCCGAATCTGAAGGTTATATATTCTTTAAGAGATACCTCGGGAGTTATCCTGCACCCAAGCTTATCGCAAAGTTTTGTCAATTCATTGATATCCAAAGTAGTTTCCCCCTGAATCTTTCGATTATTCAGCACATTTATCAGAATGCGTCATACTCACGTACGACTTCCTTAGGATCGGACTCCATGCCAAGTCTGTTAAGAAGCTCTCGCGCTGCATTATAGCCCATTTTTTTCTGTCTGTTGTTCATAGCTGCAACCTCAAGTATTACCGCAAGATTACGGCCGGGCTTTACAGGTATGGTAAGACATGGTATCTTTACACCAAGTATGTTCATAAACTCGGTATCAACTCCCATGCGGTCGTATATCTTTTCAGAGCTCCACTGCTCCAGTTCAACGACGAGGTCGATCTTTTCGGTCATCTTAACAGCACCGATACCGAAGAGGCGTCTTGCATTTATGATACCGATACCTCTGAGCTCAAGGAAATGGCGGATATTGTCGGGCGAGCTTCCGACAAGACTTATATTTGAGACCTTTCTTATCTCAACAGCGTCATCGGCAACAAGTCTGTGTCCGCGCTTTACAAGCTCAATAGCTGTCTCACTCTTACCTACGCCGCTCTCACCTGTGATAAACACACCTTCACCGTATATCTCAATGAGAACACCGTGACGTGTGATTCGCGGAGCAAGTGTAAGATTAAGAAAAGCGATAAGACCTGAAATAAAGTTTGATGTGCTCTCCTTGCTTCTGAGAAGCGGGACCTCAAATTCTGTAGCAAGCTCAAGCATTTCCGCAAAATACGGGAGCTCTCTTGTGATTATAAGAGCAGGGATACGCTGTGAGAAAAGACGCTGCAGGCGTTCTCTCCTTGTTTTTTCATCAATCGTAGAAAGATAAGCAAACTCCATTTTTCCGATGATCTGGATACGCTCCGGATTGAAATACTCATAGAAGCCCATGAGCTGCAAGCCGGGACGGTTTACATCGTTTTCATCGATCATTATCTCGTTAGGATCCTTCGGGGCGTAAATGTTTTCCAGCTTAAATTCTTCGATCAATCGCTGAAGCGAGACTTTAAAATTATCTGCCATGATAAGCTCCATTCTCCGACGTTCTGTCGGGAGTTATTTTTTAGCCGAGTACATATGAATCGAAGCCGTATTCGACTATTTCATCCTTTGCATCGAGCAGATCCTGTGTGCTTGCCGTAACGCCCGAAACACGTACTGCAACGTTGAAATCCTCAACGTCCTCACTCACAAGATCAAGCATTTTCTTTACGTTTTCAGCAGGAGTACCGTTAAACTCATAAACGGTTTCACCTGTGTATACTCCGTAGCTTATAGCGTCAACATCTATATTAAGTATAACTGTATTCACTTTAAGAAGCATTGGCTGCAGAACGTCGTCCTTGCCTCTGAGCAGGTCAGCAGCGTCAACTTCAAGAAGCATTGTCGCACCATTATGCATTATCTTATCATACATAAGGTTCGCAGCTGAGGTAAGAGCCATATATCTGTCAGGTCCGGTTACCTCATTTCCAAGATATTCAGTGTCCGAAGGACGGAAATCAGGAAAGATGAAATCATAGCATACTACCTTGTCAAAGCCTGCTGATGATATTTCCTCAACTATATCGCCGTTATAGCTTACCGCTGTTTCCGAAAACGGATTCATCCACGGCTTTCCGCCTGCTTCAACTGTATTATCTATCCACTGTGAGCCGTCATCGACACAGAGATAGCTCATATCACGGAAATAATTCGGAAGCGTATTATCATTGAATGTACTAACACAGGCAACCGGCTTATACCCTGCATCGGTTATCACGGAAACTATATCCTTCAGCCTGATAAACGAACGCACAAGACCAGCTGATGTTGCGTAATAATTGTTTGAAGCATAGTAAATATCTCCGCCGCCGACCTTGAGCGGCACCTCTACGTATTCTATGTTTTCAGCTGCCGGAACTCTCTTTAATGCATCTTTCAGGGTATCAGTGCCCGTAAGATCGGCAGTAGTGAGCGAATATGCTCTGTATTTTTCAGTGCTTACAGGTACAGGAACATCAGGGACAGTATTTTCGGTAACTGCCTCACCGTTTTCATCGGTGAGTTCCTCCGTAGCCGCCTGCACAAAAGAGCTTTCTGTATTGTCACCCTTTTTCTTAGAGTAATTTATAAGCGGCTCGGCAACGCTGTAGCCAATAAAGCCGATGCCGCCTATCAGAAGAACAGTAAGACCGACGGAAAAAGCTTTTCCTACAGGACTTTTACCATAGTAATTCTTCTCCTTAGTCTTATAAATCTTTCTTCCTTTGCTTTTGAATTTCATTTAATAACTCTCCTATAATATCAGTATATTACTCTTACTTCAGCGAATATACTGCCATTGAAATGATCCCGAGGTATACGAGCATCGCAGGAAATCCCCTGAACGACGCAGGTACCTTTGCTGAATTCAGCTTACGATATGCAGCAGCAAGGATCAATGCTGCCACAATAAATCCTATGCCTGCCTCAAAGCCTGCTGAGACATACCAGCCCAGATCAAACGCCGAACTGTTCTCAGCTGCTCTGCCGCTTATAGTGAAAAGCGTACCCATTACAGCGCAGTTGAATGCCGATACGTGGATATACTTGCGAAAATCCGCAAACCGATTCTTGCCTGTGAAATAAGCCGCAGTAAGCATTATTATATACAAGACACCGATAACCGCCGTATAAAGCAGCAGTCTCAGGTCAGCAACTGATCCTGGAAGTATACTGTCGATAACAAATGCCGCCGCAGAACCAAGCGTGGTAAAAACTGTGATAACACATGAGGTAGCAAGCATATTCTTCTTACTGTCAGCTGCTATGAACATTGTGCTTGTTCCAAGCGCCTGTGATAAAATAAGATTTGCAGCAAGGAGAGCTATCAGTTCATCTATCAGAAACATCGGCTTCACTCCTTACTTCATTATTTTTTGATACAAGCCCGCGGATAAATCTATATACGCCGCACATAAGCCCCAGAAAAATAAATCCTCCGAAGGGCTGTGAAAGTCCGCTTATCAATGTGTTTATATCAACTATTCGGCTGTTGATAGTTCCATAGGCAAAAAGCTCTCTGAGAACTCCTGTTATAAGCATTACTGCATCAAAGCCGATTATACAGAATATGAGCGATATTGCCATATCCAACCTTTTCATGCGGAAGAACTTAGCCTCTGTCTGAAAAACTATAAGTGAATTCACTGCAAGCAGAGGGAAATATATGCCTATACGCTCGATAACTCCGGGAAAGAACTCGCTTGTAGCAAGCTTTACGGGAATATAAACCAGAGCGGATATGATAGCATAAAGTATGATCTTCACGGTATAAGGCATTTTTTTCGGCACGAATGAAGAGATCAGCACCGAAAGAAAGGTTATGGCTGTAAATGCATAAACAAGAGCTTCAGCGTTTTTCAGTGTATCTCCGCATATTATTACAGGAGATATTACCATAAGCCCTGAAAGAACGATATTATCGCCGAGTATGCCGCCGAGAAGCTGCTTTCTATTGTTATTCACGTACAGCAGCCCCCTCTCCGTCAGTGATCTGAGCTGTTAAAGCTTCAATATGTTCCTTTTCGGCTATCTCGATCTTCTTTTCAAGATTTTTAAAGCCGAGAGCAATAGGAGTAAACAGCACAGATACAATGATAATAGCATTTTCCTTTACCCCTGTAGCAACAAGTACATAGGAAATGACACCGATGAAAAGTCCGTAGAAAAAAGCATAATAATTTCGCTTAGGTGCTATTCTTACATCGGAAACTATATATATGGCTGAAAACAGGACCATATTCAGCACGAGAGAGTATTTAAGAGAAGCTGCTCTCGAACTGAGGACAGGAGTAACTACTGCAAAAAATCCTGTACCAAAAATCGTTCCGATAAAAGCTCCTGCTGATATGCATCTTCTCATCATCAGCACAACGGCTGCAACGCAAAGCAGCAGAACACTTACAGAACCCGAAGGTCCGCTGAAGTTTCCAAGAAGAAGCTCAAAATCCGAATGTGAAAAAGCTCTCGTTGTGTTGAATATATATGAAGCTGACTTCACCAGTGCAGCAGGGCGTTCAAATACACCTGTCTTAGTATATGGCTCGGTGTACTGAAGAAGCTGTCTCCCCCATGAGGTGAGCACGAATATATATCCTGCCGCCGCAGGTGAAAATATCATGTTTATTCTTCCGCCAAAGACGTTTTTAGCAGCGATTACAGAAAACAAAACAGCGATCGACGCCACCTTGTAGTCCATTACAGCCGGAAACATAAGCGCAAGTATCAGCGCATCAGAGGTACAGGTGAGGTCGTCGGCGGTAAATTTCTTATTCATAATACGCAGAGATATTAACTCAGCAGCCACTGAAACAGCCACACAGACTCCTGCAAGAACAACAGAACGCATTCCGTAATAGAAATAGGACATCAGCTCCAGAGTAAGGAGAGTAAGCATTATATCAAGCCATATCAGGCGTTCTTTTCTCGCTTTTTTCAGCATGGCATTTCTTCCTTAAGCGACTGTGCAGCCATAGCCATATTATCAGCAGCAAACAGATAGCTGCCGGATACCAGCACATTAGCGCCTGCTTCACGTACTATGCCTGATGTTTTACCGTTAATTCCGCCGTCTACCTCAACATTGACATCAAGCCCAAGCTCGGTTATCTTATGACGTACAGCACGTATCTTGTCCACGGTGTCAGATATAAAGCTCTGACCGCCGAAGCCCGGTTCTACTGTCATAACAAGTACCATATCAAGGTACGGCAGATACTCAAAAACGCTCTCGGCAGGAGTAGCAGGCTTTATAGCCAGTGCTGCCTTTACTCCGCATTCCTTTATTGCCTTGATAGTTTCAAGGGTATCGCTGTCACTTTCTATATGAAAACAGATTATATCAGCACCGCTTTCAGCAAAGTGCTTAACGTATTTTATAGGATCAGCAATCATGAGATGAACGTCAAGAGTTATATCAGTGACCTTTCTCACCTGCTGAAGCACAGGTATCCCAAAGGTTATATTGGGTACAAATATACCGTCCATAACATCAAAATGGAGCATATCTATCCCATTATCCTCAAGCTTTTTTACTTCTTTGCCAAGTTCAAGCATATCTGCACTCAAAACAGAAGCTGAAACATAATTTTTCAATTTATCACTTCTTCCGATGTAGCTGGTCTGAAAATCAGACAAAACATTTCTTAAAAAATCCATACACTATTATTATATAATATTTATCCCTCAACGTCAATACAGATAAATTGTTTTTTATTTTATTTTTATAAAAACATATCTACATACTGAAATGTTAAATTGATTTATTTTTTATATTGTCCATGCTTTTTCTCATATTATTTTATATCTGAAATCATGAGGTGATGTACTATGTTTATTGAATTACTGCGTAATCTCTTCTTTTTTGCCCTCCACATCGAAAGCTCTTCTGTATTTCCGAAGCCGCTGTCAAAAAAGGAAGAAGATGAATGCTTCTCATTAATGTCAAATGGTGACAGTTCGGCAAGAAACAGGCTTATCGAGCATAATCTGAGGCTTGTGGCTCATATCGTTAAAAAGTACGCTTCGGGAGCAGATGAGCAGGACGAACTAATCTCTGTAGGAACTGTTGGGCTTATCAAGGCGGTATCCTCCTTTGATAACTCAAAAGGAGCTAAATTTGCCACATATGCAAGCAGATGTATAGAAAATGAGATACTTATGCAGTTTCGCGCAGCAAAAAAATCAGCAGGTGATGTTTACATAAACGAACCTGTTGAGACCGACAAGGACGGTAATGCTCTTACTCTCATGGACCTGATCGACGACGGGATAGATATTCACGAACAGGTGGATATACTTATCCGTTCCCGTCAGCTTTATACCTTTCTGACCGAATGTCTCGACAAACGCGAGCTTGATATTATAGTTTACCGTTACGGGCTCTATGGCAGAAAACCTCATACTCAGAATGAAACTGCCGTAAAAATGGGTATTTCACGCTCTTATGTATCAAGACTTGAGAAAAAAGCCATTGGAAAGCTGAAAAAAATGTTTGATAATGCATCGATCTGAGTTAAAATAAATATTTGCAGCGATTATTGATATTTTTGTGATTTTGTGATATAATTAATCCATGTTTTAGAAAGGAATGATGAGGGTGGACATTCTTGTTACAGGCGGAACTGTATTTGCAAGCCGTTATATTGCCGAATATTTCTCTGAAAATGAGCATAATGTATTTGTTCTAAACCGCGGCAGCCGACCTCAGTCATTCGGAGTTATACCCATAATAGCCGACAGACATCAGCTTGGTGATTCTCTGCGCGGAAGACATTTCGATGCAGTTATAGATGTAACTGCTTATAATGCAGAAGATGTGAACGATCTGCTTGACGGTCTGGAAAGCTTTGACAACTATATCCTCATAAGCTCCAGTGCTGTTTATCCTGAAACTCTGCCACAGCCTTTCAGGGAAACAGACAAATGCGGCGAAAACCGATACTGGGGCAGATACGGAACTGATAAATCAGCAGCCGAAAAAGCACTTTTCAGCCGAGTGCCCGATGCTTATGCCCTTCGGCCTCCATATCTCTGCGGTCCAATGAACAATCTGCACCGCGAAGCTTTTGTATTTGAATGTGCAGAGCAGAACAGGGAGTTTTACCTGCCCAAATGCGGAGAAATGAAGCTTCAATTCTTCCACATAGGCAATCTTTGCAGCGTAATTGAGGCTATACTGCAAAAGCTGCCCGATCAACATATTTTTAATGTGGGATATGACACTGCAGTCAGCATAAAAGAGTGGATTGAGCTATGCTATCATATTGTTGGCAAAGCTCCGCGATTTGAATACGTATCTGAAGTTATTCCTCAGAGAAGCTACTTCCCGTTTTATGATTATGAATATGTTCTTGATGTTTCAGCGATGAACACTATTATCAGTGAACTTACTCCCCTTGAAGAATCGCTCAGGCAGTCATATGAGTGGTTCAGAAATAACCGCAGTTCTATAGTACGAAAACCACTGATGGAGTTTATCGACAATGAGCTCAGAAAGGAAAAGCTATGATCTACACAAAACTTACCTGCAAAGCAATGGACATCGCCTACAACGCTCATCAGGGGCAGTTTGACAAGAGCGGTCTCCCCTACATCTTTCACCCATATCACTTAGCAGAACAGATGACTGATGAATTTACGGTCTGTGCTGCTCTGCTTCACGATGTTGTCGAAGATACCGATGTTACTATTGAAGACCTTGAAAAAGAATTTCCCTCAGAGGTCACCGAAGCTGTAAAGCTGCTTACCCACAATGATAATGTTGATTATTTCGACTATATTCGAGCTGTAAAAAGAAACAGAGTTGCAAAAACAGTCAAGCTTGCTGACCTGCATCACAACTCAGATATAAGCCGGATCACTGATATAAAAAAACGAATCAGCGATAAAACTATGGAGCGTATGCAGAAATACGCAGAGGCAGAAAAGATACTGACAGAAGCAGACTGAAATTGTTGATTTTTGTCAGTTGCAATTTCAAAAATAATATGTTATAATTTCCCTTGCAGTATTTTTTCGGAGGTGTCTTTCTTGGAATTCAAGGTCAACTGCGGTATATGGGGAGCTATGTTCGGTGTTCCCATTATAGTTGCCGATAATTTTCTCAAGCTGGCTACAGGCGGACAGATCAAGGTCCTGCTGTATCTGCTGAGATGTTCGGGAAAAATGTGTTCCACAGAGGATATTTCCGCAAACACAGGCGTCTCAGCTGAGGAAGCAGAAGAAGCTGTTCTTTTCTGGCAGCAGGCTAATGTTCTCAGTCCGCAGGTAAGCGGCGTACCTGCTCCTGTTCCCTCTTTAATGGAACAGCCGGTTCAGAAGGCTGAATCTTCGCCCTCAGCAGCTGTACAAAAGCCGTCGGAACCTGCACCGGATCATAAAACAAATTTAAGCTCAAAAGAAATTGCTGATATTATGAATGGTTCTCAGGATATCAAAGAGCTTTTTCAAATCGTTGAAAGCATTCTCGGTCCGTTAAAAAACGGACAGATGAACTCTATTATATGGATGTATGACCACCTCGGACTAAAAAAAGAGGTAATCATAACGCTTTTCTCGTACTGCGCATCTATCGAAAAAGCTAACACCGCATATGTGGAAAAGATAGCATCTGTCTGGGCTGAAAATGACATAAACACTATGGCTGCGGCACAGGACGAGATACAGCGTATGAGCACATCAAGAGACTATATTTCGGGAATAATGCGTGCATTTGAAATGAATCGCCGTCCTACAACCAAGCAGGCTGAATTAATACAGCAGTGGAAAAATGCAGGCTTTTCAGTTGAGCTGATAAGATACGCCTATGAAAAGACAATAGAGCGCATAGATAAGCTGAATTTCGATTACATAAACAAGATACTTCTCTCATGGAGAGACAGCGGCTTCGCTACCGTCAAGGACGTTCAGAACGCTGAAAATGACTATAAAAAGAAAAAGAATTCTTCTTCAAACGATAACAACTCCACAGATATAGAAGAATATAAATCCGTTATCAATAAATTTCTTTATTAAGGAGAAACATAAATGGACAGCGAAATTTTCGATAAAGCGCAGGCTATCCTCACTAACCGCCGCAAGAGGGCTGAAAGTGAAAATGAGGCGCGTATCGAAGAAATAAATAAAAAAATCCCCCAGATAAGAGAGATAAACGATGTTCTTTTTAATACCGGAAAACAGCTTATCTCGATCATCTCAAACGGCAAGGGACAGGATATTTCCGAAAAAATAGAGCAGCTCAAGCAGTACAATCTCGGCGCTCAGGCTATGTCAAGAAAAATTCTTGCAGAGCATGGCTATCCTGAGGACTACCTTGAAATGCACTACACCTGCCCAATATGCTGTGACCGCGGATATAACGGCAGCAGTTACTGCGACTGCTTCAAGATACTATGCGGAAAGCTTGCTGCAGATGAACTCAATAAGAATTCACAGTTAAAACTCTCAGATTTTGAAAGCTTTGACCTTACATATTACTCAGGCGAAAATTATACGACAATGAAGAATATCCTTGAATACACAAGGCAGTACGCTGAAACCTTCAGTCATCAGTCAAAAAGTATACTGATGTTCGGTGAAACCGGTCTCGGCAAGACTCATCTTTCCCTTGCGATAGCTAATGTTGTTCTAAAAAAAGGCTTCAGCGTCATTTATGACTCGGCTATCAACATTCTCCGCAGCATCGAAAAGGAGCATTTCAGCTATGAGCACTCCTCCGATATGATAGACCTTGTTATGAACACTGATCTGCTCATTCTTGACGATATAGGCACTGAGTACGAATCACAATTCTACAACGCTACGATATACAACATAATCAATACCCGTATTAACCGCAGCAAACCGTCAATAATCAGCACCAACCTCGATCTTGAAGGAATAGCCAGAAGATACGACAGGCGTGTTATGTCAAGGATAGTTTCCATGTATACCTGCCTTGAATTCAGAGGCAAAGACGTAAGACTGCAAAACAGAAACCGCATATGAGTAACTTCAAAATATGGTTTAAACAAAAAATTGTACAATAAGGATATATGATTAGACCGACTGTGATAGCAGCCGGTCTTTTCTTTTTGTCTATTATAAAAACCTCCAATGCAGTGTATCTTCTATTATACACTGCATTGGAGGTTTAGGATAAAATACTTCTTATGTGGTTTCTTTTCTGATGACAGTCCCCTTCGGGAAGGTAAGGTCTGATTTGAACGAAAACTTCATCATAGCGTGATTAGCAGTTTCGATCTCATCACCATTCTCGTCAAACAGGTTATCAAGCGTCATTGCAACAGGCTTCTGTGACGGAGCAAGAAGCTCAACAGTATCACCTGCAAAGAACTTATTTCGCTGAGTGCAGTATACAACGCCGTTTTCACAGTTCTCAACAACAGCTACAACGTCATAATTGCGGATATATCCGCTGTTTTCGTAGTACTGCGACTCCTCGGGAGTACCGAAAAAGAAGCCGTTGCAGTATTTTCTGTGACTGACTTTGTATACCTCGTCTCTTATCCAGTCAGGAAGCACGAAATTATCGGGGTTCTTGTAGTAGTGGTCGACTGCCATTCTGTAGGCATTTGTAACAACTGTTACATAGTATGCTGACTTTGCCCTGCCTTCTATCTTCAAGCTTGTGACTCCTGCCTCAGCAAGCTTATCTATATGCTCGATCATGCACATATCCTTTGAATTGAGTATATATGTCCCCTTTTCGTCCTCAAATACAGGAAAGAACTCATTTGGCCGCTTTTCCTCAACAAGATGATAACCCCAGCGGCAGGGCTGGGCACATTCTCCGCGGTTAGCGTCACGGTTCACAAGATACTGTGAAAGAAGACATCTTCCCGAAAACGACACACACATAGCTCCGTGAACAAAGGTCTCAATATCAAGATCAGCACTTGTTTTTGCTCTTATCTCTGCGATCTCGTCAAGCGAAAGCTCCCTTGCGAGGACTACTCGCTTAGCGCCCATATTGTAAAGCTCGCGAGCAGTAACGTAGTTTACGATACCTGTCTGAGTCGAGATATGTATTTCCATATCGGGAGCATATTTTTTTATGAGCATTAGAAGTCCGATATCAGCAACAATAAGTGCATCAACTTTGGCTTCAACAGCTTCCTTCACAAACTGCTCGAAATTCGGTATCTCGTTGTTTCGCGGCAGAGTATTGCAGGTGAGGTACACCTTCACTCCTCTGTCATGAGCTGTCTGAACAGCTTTGCAAAGCTGTTCAAACTCAAAATTCATAGGCGAGGAACGCATACCGAACTGCTTTCTGCCGAGATAAACAGCATCTGCGCCATAATCAACAGCCGCAGTGAAGCGCTCCTCATCACCTGCCGGGGCAAGAACCTCAAGCTTATTCATTAGCAGCAGCCTCCGCTTCTCTTGCAGCCTGCTCAGCCTCGTACTGAGCTTCGTCAGCTCTTACCATAGCAGTATTCTGCAAATGCTCATCATTAGTTTTAGCATAGTATGTCTTCTGAGTATAGATATTAGCGATGAAGTAGAAATCGTCAGACTGCATTTTCTGTAGTACTGCATCTATGGCATCAATACCTGGGTTACAGATAGCTCCGGGAGGAAGTCCCTTTGACTGATAGGTATTATAAGCCTTGACTATATCGTTGTTGAGGACTGTCATATGAGGCTTGATCGTATAGTCTGCGTAATTCTTGGTAGGGTCAGACTGGAGCATACCGACTGTTTCGGCGTCCACGTGTTCAAGACGATTCCAGAATACACTTGCTACGTGGTTCATATCCTCACGGTTAGGAGCCTCGGCCTGAACAATAGAAGCAAATGTTATAAGCTGATCCAGTGAAAGGTGGAGCTCTTCCATTCTCTTGATACGTTCATCGGTGAGCTTTTGATCAAAGTTATAGTATATCTTCTGGCAAACCTGCTCAGGATCCATTTCCTTTGTGAAGGTATAGGTATCCGGGAACAGATAGCCCTCCATACGTGTATCAGCAAATCTTAGAGTGTTTGTATTCTTGTTGAGCTTGTCCTCGAATCTGTAGCCGTAGCCGCCTGCATTGAAGTAGAACAGGAAGTCGCTTGCTTTGCATACGCCCTGCTGCTCAAGAAGATCGGCTGCTTCAAACAGTGTGATAGCTTCACGGAATGTCACGTTTACAGCTTCCTTGCGTTCTTCATCTGCCTCGTTAGTAAGAGTATCAATGATAGTCTCATATGCCATGTTAGGGCTTACGAAGTGCTCTCCGGGGAGATATACATCAGGGGTCTTTCTGAATTTTGAGAAGAGCTGGAAGCATTTAGGCGAGTTTATGATACCTTCTTCATAAAGCTGCTGTGCCATCTCCTCTGTATTGGTATTTTCCTTTACGAGGATCATTTTTGTGGTATCGTCCTTGCCGATGCCGAACATATCTTTGCCGAATGCTATTATAACAAGAGATAGACAGATAGAAACGGCGAAGATAAATACAGTCAATATCAGAACACCCGGAAGTCTGCTTCTTCTCCTTTTCTTCTTTTTCTTGTGATGAGCTGCATTGCGCTTTACAGCAGCGCTGTTTCGTGTGTGCTCCGACTCATTTACGCGCGGTCTTGGAGCTCTGACAGGCGGAGGAGCTGAAGCGCCCTCATGCTCTCTCTCGGTACGTATACGAGGATGTTTTTCGAGCTGTCTCTGTACAGGCTTATGAGCGGGCTGAGGAGCAGGAGCTTCCTCACTTACAGACTTTGTTGCTCTTTCGAGCTGTTCAGCTTTTTCTTCTGTCTTTTCTGGTATTGGTTTTATCTCTGCTTCCTGCTGCTTTTTAGCATTGTCAAGCTGATTAAGTATATCATTGATAACATCATTATTTTTGTTATCAGCCATTGCAGAGCACCGTCCTTTCTTCTGTAACTATTATATCGACTCTCAGGTCGTGCTGCATAAGCGGCAGCTGTTCGACAATAAGCTCCTCATAAGAGAGTGCTATTGTCGTCATATGCGGATTTTCATGGATAAATGTATCATAGTATCCGCCGCCGTAGCCGAGACGTCCGCCCTCTTCGGTAAACGCAAGACCGGGGATTATGCAAACAGTCTTATCGGTTATAACAGGCTGTGGGAGAGCACTGTCGGGCTCTGAGATACGGTACATACCCTCATGAAGGTCGGCAACAGAGCCGATAATATGGAAGGTCATTGAGCGCTCACCGCCGCATATGGGCAGAGCCACTTTCTTGCCCATTTCTATGAGCTTGTCAATGAGCAGGTATGTATCGACTTCTGAACCAAAGGAAGCATAAAGGAGTATATTGTCAGCCTCCAGTATCTTTTCTTCCTCCAGAAGTCTGTCGGTGATGTCAATGTCCTTTGACACCTTGTCGCGTATCTCGGCGCGGAGATGTGAGAATTCTTTTCGCAGTTCTTTTTTATTTTCCATATCAATCACATAAGATAGCATTACGCTGTCGTCGGCTTTCTTCCTTTGAATGAACTTTTTCCACAAGCTTCAGACCGAAATCAACGGCAACACCTGCTCCTCTTGCGGTTATGAATATACCGTCCTCGGCAACACCGCTGCTGCCGATAACAGCACCGTCAAGCTGAGTTTCAAAGCCCTCATAGCAAACAGCCGTCTTACCGCGGAGAAGTCCCTTGTGTCCGAGAATTGACGGAGCAGCACAGATCGCTCCGATATATTTATTATTAGCAGCACAATAGTCGATAGCAGCCTGAACGTAATCTGACTTTTCAAGATTGAGAGTACCTGGCATACCACCGGGAAGTACTATCATTTCAAGCTCATCAGAAAGCTTTATTTCCTGAGCAATAGTATCTGTAACTACAGGGATACCATGAGAGCCTGTGATGATGTTATCACCGACACCTACAGTAATTACCTGTTTGCCTGCACGTCTGAGAAGATCAATGGGTGCGATTGCTTCGGTTTCTTCAAAACCGTTTGCGAGAAAAACGTAGATCATGATCTGTTTCCTTTCATTTAAATGTAACAGTATATTTTTTTAGGAGAAACGCAGGGTTATATGACTGCTTGGATTTACGCAGCCCCTCAAGCCCTAAGTCTTCCTCTCTGTTGATATATTTATAGCCGACAGCCGCAGCCTTTGAAAAGCTGTTGTTGATACCGGCGTATATTCCGTTGTAATTCGTATCCGCCTTTTCGATATGAACGCAGAATGTCTCGTCGTTGAGCCTGTCACCTATAGTGAAAGCAGCGACATTGCCGCCTATGCGGATAACTCCGCCTGTCAGACCGAGCTCATTAAAATAATTGAAGTATGTGTTAATGGCGAACTGCTCGGCGATAAAGGAATGATCTGACATATTTGCCTTGTTATTGTACTCAATAGCACTGAAAGTTATGCAGTCATCGAAGTCCTTTTCGGTCATTAGTGAGAACTCAGCACCAATCTCATTGAATCGCGCAAGGTGATTGCGTTTACTGTGGTATTTTCTGCCGGGAAGCTCTATAAGGTCAGCCGAGCTGTAGATGTAGTCCCAGTCCCCGTCGTCAGTATCAACGGTGAAGCCATCAGGATATAATTCACTGAGCATTTCCAGTGACGAATCAGTCACACCTGAGACTCTGAGCGGTTTTCCCAGCGAAGCGGCATATTGCTTCATGACAGAAATAACTTCTCTGTAGCTCCCCTCTCCCGATGGGAGAAAGAATCTGGGGATACCGTCCTCAGACGCGAATGAACAGCAGATGTAAAAATCCTTGTAAAAAGCTATTTTTGAATCCGCCAGCCTCCGCCAAGCCATATTATTTGAAAAGCTGTACTCACAGCCCATAAACTGGGATATATTCAATGCGGAAGTAATACGCTCTTTATCTTTAATGTCAATAACTCTGAATTCAAGCATTTATTTAATATTTTTCTTCATATCGGCAAAATAATCCTTCACTTCATTTATTTTTCCGCAGGTCATTTTTCCCTCAGGACATTTTCCTTCTGCCACACAGGAAGGTCCTGCGTGAGAAAAGATATGCGGAGCGACCTCGATACACTGACGAAGCATTTCATTTGCAACAGCTCTTATCTCCCACTGTGCACGGTTGCAGCAGCGATGACGGAAGAAATTGAAAAGTGAGCGGACATTCATAGTAACGACTATTTTTGTTTCGCAGGCATTAGGCAGAATAAAACGTGCGTCCTCATTAGCCAATTTTGAAGCCTTTGAACGAGCCGTTTTTTCATCTGCTCCCTGTGATACAAATTCTGCGGTATGCTTTTCCGTAAGAATCTTTACAAGCTTTTCGTAGCTCTCGGTTATCTCAGCGATAACTCTGTCATACTCTGATTTTGCCTCGGGTATCTCCTCAATAGCAGGCGGAGTAATGAATTCAAAACCGTTTTCGTTGACGTAACGCTGGCTTTTCTGAGAGTATGACGCAATACGGTGTCTTACAAGCTGATGTGAACAGGCTCTCGATATGCCCTCGATACCAAAGGTGAAGCTTACGTGCTCCAAAACACTTTCGTGACCTATAGAAACAAGCATATCCAGAAAGCTCTTTATCTTATCCTCTGTGAGACCGTCACGGAGAGATTCAATGTCGCTGCTTGAATAGCATAGCTTGGCAGCTGTGGCAATAAGCTTTTCAGCGTCAGGAGTATGTGATAAGAGTTTGACGTTCAATACAGACACCTTCCTTTATAATAAAGCATATACATCTATTGTAACATTTATCTGTAATTAAGTCAAGGAAATAACATGAATTTAAATTTTTGTAATTTATTTAATAAGAGAATTTGGTGATAAAACGGAAAAAATTTTCATTTTGCTATGGACAAACAGAAAAAAATGTTGTATAATTAAACAGTATCTGGAATCTACAATTATATCGGAGGAATATACAGATGAATAAGTTTAATAAGTTTGCAGCGGCTGCTGCTGCATTTGCACTTGCTGCGGCTTCAACTTCATGCGGCGCACCCGAGGCTATCACTTTTGGAAAGGGTACACAGACAGCGCTTACCGTTGACGGATATGAGGTTCCCGCAGGCGTATTTATCTATAATGAGCTTTACGCATACAATCAGGCAACATACGAGCTTTATGGTACACTCGGCAAGATGCCTACTGTAGACGAGGTAAAGAACCACCAGTTCGATACACTTGATGCTACTGACTGGATCCAGGATAAGGCTACAGAATCATGTATTGATTTCGTTGCTAATGAAAAGGAATTTGAAAAGATCGGCGGAGCACTTACAAAGGAAGAGCTTACTGAGATAAAGGAATTCGTTTCTTCAAACAGCGAACAGGCAATGTTTGCCAATAATGGAGTAGGTCCTGAGTCTCTCACTAAGATCATGGAAAATAACTACAAGCGTGAAGCTATTTTCAAGCATTATTATGGTATCGATTCCGAAAAGGGCTGCTCAGAGGACGATCTCAAGCAGTACTATCAGGATAAGACAACAAGAGTTAAGTACTTTGCTGTAACTATGATAGATGAAAACGGTGATGCATTCGGTGCTGACGAAAAGCGCCGCCTCAATAACATGATCGATGATTATGTTAAGGACATCAATGCCGAAAGCTCAAATACTGCCAAGCTAAAGAAGATCGACGAATGCGAGAAGGAATACAGAGAATATGTTGAAAAGCGTACTGCTGAGGCTGCTGCAAAGGCTGCTAAGGAGTCAGGCGAGACAACAACAACTACTACAACTACAACAGCTGTTGGCACAACAACAACCACTACAACTGATCAATACGCAAATGAGGTAACTATAACAAAGCGTACAACAACTACAGTTGATCCTAATGCTATCACAGATGTAACTACAACAACAGCTTCCGAAGAGGCTCTTGCTTCACAGAAGGCTTCTGAGAATTACAACGATTATTTATTCGATAAACTTGGCTTATACAAGGCTGAAAGGTATCAGTATGACGATAATACAGTATATGTTGTCATCAAGGCTGATATTAAGGAGCGTATGAACTCTGATGATCTCTGGTCTGAGAATACTATACAGTCACTGCTCAGCGAGCGTTACTACGATGAATTCGAGGATATGATGAAGGGCATCGCAAAGGGATATACTTCTGAAAAGAACAGTTCCGCATACAGAAAATTCACTCCATTCGATTTAAAGCTTGACGTACAGTAAATGATAAAGGCTGCCTGAAAAGGCAGCCTTTTTGTTACTTCTCGACTTTTTTGTAGTTCTTATAACCAAGCTCATCAAGCTTGTCTGTGAGCTCGTCCACTGTGTTCTTTGCAGCGGTATCGTCAATTGATATTTCAATTTGAACGTTCTTATCCTTATCCTCTACTATTTTTATAAGTTCATCAAATGATGTCATATTGTTATTATAAACGTATTCATTCTTGGAAACGGAAATTTCCAGTTTTTCCGCCTTTGCAGCCTCTTCCGTGGTTATATTTTCTGTAGTATTTCCGTTTGACTCAGCTATTTCTGAAACGCTTGTTGAGTTATCCCCTTTTCCTTTTCCGCTTCCTGAGCCTTTTCCCAAAATGCCAAAATGGATAAGCAGCCATATTATAGCTGCTATTGCTGCCACAAATAAAATAAACGCTAATACTTTTTTCATTTTTAATTACCTCACTTATTTAAATTTGAAAAATATAATTTAGGATATTCACGCTGAATATCATCTATTGCTTTATCAATTATATCGAAAGCCCGTGACGTACCGTACTGCTGACCGTCATAGGACAAGATACAAAGATATGTGTCATCAGCCGTAAATCCTGATTTTTCTAATATTTCTCTTATAGAGCTTTTAATATCATCAGTTTCTTTGGAAACAACTTCTCCGAGCTGCTTTTTTCCAAAGGATATACTCAAAGTCCAGTTGTCACTCTGCTCAGTAACCTCAAGGCGAAAAGTGAAAAAATCTCCCTTATCGAATGAATTTAACGCCTTTTGATTTGCCGCAGCATTTTCGTCGGCAGATTCGATACGTTCTAAATCCATTAGTGCTTTTTCATTTATCTCCTGCTGTTCATCAATCAATTGATTATACGTCTGTTCAGCTTCTTTAGCCTTATTTGCAGCCTTTTGGGTGTCCATTGTACTGTAAAGGACGAAAAAGAACAGAATTATCATTATTACATCGAGCAGAGATGTAAAATCAAGGATAATCTCACGTATTTTCATACTCGCCACCCTGAATTCTGTTTCTTTGATTCATCAATGCTTTCTTGTCTTAAATCTTTAATAACTTTTAGAATTCTTTGTAAAATATCTTCAATATCATATAACATAATTGCATTTAGAATTTTAAACGAAATTGCAGCTGCTATACCCCAAAATGTAGATGTCAATGCGACAAAAAAATTATTCTTTGCATTTTCAATAGCATCATAATTCGACATATCCAAAGAAAGAAGTGCAGCAACAGTACCTAACATACCAAATAGTGGAAAAAGAGTAATAAATGTTGTAAAAATAGTATAATATTTGCTCAACTTACTATAGTACCCTTTTATATTAGTATTCTTATCCATATCGGTAATATCTTGTTCTTTTTCCCATTTAGATATTTCGTTATCAATTTCCTTTTTTATAATATATGTATATATTAAAATACCTACAGTGATAATTGCAGCCAAAAGAATTATTATATTTATATTCGTTGAAATAAAGTCTGTCAAAAATACCATTAATATCACCTCATTTTCTATTATACAGCATTGATATACAAAATGCAAGATATTTTACGAATATCTGACAATAAAAAACTCCGCGTTTCCGCGGAGATAGATTTCTATTCTGTTTGTTTCTTGTCTCTTTTCATGTTGATTATATGCGCTGCAAATGTCACTGCGGCTCCTATAAGAAGTATGAGATAGAAGTTAAGTCCGCGGCTTATAAGCAGAGCAGGCTTTACACGCTCTAAAGTGAATATCTCAGTGAATGCAAGCAGGAAACAGCCTTCTGTAATACCTGCCGCTCCCGGCAGAGGGAGCATTTCAACTGCAACGGCTATCATTATCTGAATGGTCAGAATATCAATATACCTTGTTCCGCTCATTCCATATGCTCTGTAGATTATCCATGTAGTGGAAAACAGGCAGATACGCTGTGCCGCAGTCATGAGAAATACATTGAAAACCACCGAAAGGTTCTTCTTTATATAATCCGCACCCATTGCGTAGGTATCACAAATCCTGATGAGCTTTTCGGTGTATTTTTCTTTATTTCTGTACTTCATTATGTGAAGCTTAGTCAGCAGGTCAACGACCTTTATACCCAGAGCTCTCGCCCAGATAGGCTTTATGAAAACCAGCAAAAGCAAGATTATAAAAGCAAGATTCAGAGCAAACCCAAGAACTATAAGCCATTTCATATCACCTGCATACATTGCGACAGTATCAAAATTGAATACCAGAAAGCCCAATGCAAGTAATACAAGCACCGACTTATAAGCTATAGTTATCAGCAGCATTATCAAAGTGGAATAGCCTATTTTTATCTTATCCTTTTTCATATGGTACATCTGCATAGGCTGACCGCCTGTTGATGAAGGAGTGATGTAGCTGAAAAAGAATCCGATGAATGAATATTTAAGGCACCTGAAAAAACTGGTCTTCTGATCAAGAACTCTCAGCATATAGTGTATTATAGACGATTCCCCTGCTACAAAGAATATTGCCGCTGCCGCTCCAAAGGCTATCCAGCGCGGATCCGCTAATTTCAAATCGCGGATGATCTCAGAAAGCTCCTGTTCCTTGAATATTAAATTTAGCGTAAACAGTGTAATAATAAGAATAAGCCCTATATTCAACGCGTATTTCAATATTTTTTTGATTAATTTCACCCCCGCGCGATATAGAATTTTACCAACTTAAATTATAACATAATCACTTTTTTTTGTCAATACAAATCGTATTATTTGACGAATAATCAACATAAGATCATAACTGCCTGCCGACATGATATCGGCAGGCAGTTTTCTGAAACTGTTTGTGGAAACAGTACGTGCTGTTATTTTCTCATATTGGCACGGCGGATAAAGCTGATAAAATCAGGTATCGGTATAGGCTTAGAGAAATAATACCCCTGTATATAGTCAATACCAAGCTTTGATAGTGCCTCGAACTGGTATTTTTCCTCAACACCTTCTGCAACTATCTTCATACCCATGCGCTTTATCATTCCTGTTACATATTCAAGCATGATCCCAGCTCTTTCCGTAGAAAAATAGGAAAGTATCATTGAACAGTCAAACTTTACGATGTCAACAGGCATATTCACTATATAATTAAGGTTTGATTCACCTGTACCAAAGTCATAAAGGGAAAATGTACAGCCGTATCTGCTGAGATAATCCATGTTGTCAAGAAGTATGTTCTTCTGCTTTATAGAGCCTGATTCGGTTATCTCAAGATTAATAGTGTTAGGTTCAATATCATATCTGCTGATTATCTCTGAAAAACGAACGGCAATATTTCGGTTCTCACACTGAATGACAGAAAGATTAATCTCAATATAACTAAGTCCCAGATCCTAAATCTCATGCTCTTTGATGACATCACAAACTATCTCGAACACTCTTTCCCCTATCTGCTCGATCTGTCCTGTCTCTTCGGCAATAGGGATAAAGCTTCCGGGCATTATAAGAGTGCCATCGCGGCTTTTCATACGAACGAGCGCCTCTGCCGAAACAAATCGACCTTCTGTTACGGAATATATTGGCTGCAAAAAAACAACAAACCTGTTTTCTTTAAGTGCAGACTTTATCTCGCTCTGCATGAATCGGAACTCTTTCATTTTTTCAAGAGCTTCAGAATCTATGATGAAAAATGACTCACTGCTCTCCTCGGTCATATTTGAAAAATACCGATATGTAGCAAAAAGCTCACTTATACTCTCAAATACAGTAATAGAAGGAATGAGCAGATAATGTGGGTGAAGTATATTACCATCATGCCACACCATTTCAAATCGCTCTTTGATCACAGGAAAAACTCTTTTAGCTTCACTAACATCATCTAAAACGATAACAAAATCATTTTCAATACCGTGAAACACATTTCCGCAGTTTAATCCTTTAAGAAAATTTGCTATCTCAATAAGCATTATAGCTTCGGCTGAAAACTCTCTTTCCAGTTCATCATTTTCAATAATGATAACAGCTCTTTCTTTATCATCATTGTCATATAGCTGTTGGATATATTCCCTCAGAAGTGATGCACGATAACAGCCTGTTACACGTTCAATGCCGCTGTCAGGATTTTCAAGCTTTGCGAATAGTATCGTAACACCTAATGCCATCGTAAAGCTAACGAGAAGAACACTTCGGTTATTTATCTGGATAACAGCTCCTGCGGTCTCCATAAGCATCCATATAAAAACTGCATTACTGCGATATGGGTTCATATGCTTCTTACATATCAGGATAAGTATCATAGAAGCAATAATAAATATAGGAGCAATAACAAAAGTATAAGTTACCGCAGGACCAAAGCTGTATATTTCATCTTTTGAATTGAAAACTTCAATGGGCAGAAAAAACAGTGCAATACTGCTGACAAGTGTAAAAATCATACAAGATCGGCGAAGTCCGGACATACGTCTGATCTTTACAATATCATAGCATACATAATTGAATGACAGAAAGCTTGTCCATATAACGAAGAATAGATACACCTTGCATAATATATCAGTCAAAGGCTGATCAGCGTGAGCGATACCAATAATTGAAATGATATCAGCAGCAACACAGCCTGTTGTAACTAAGAGCAGATGCCTGTAAAGCAGCATACTTTTCAGTATTACAGTATGCTTGTTAAAGGAAAAATAGCACACAAGAAGCATAAGTATCATTGCGCACAGCTGCATCTGTAGACTTTGAGTCAAAAACTCACCCCCTAAATGAGCTTACTTAATGTCTCAGCAACTTACCATGAGTCTGACAAAAAATATGACGCGCAAATCCCATAATTTTAATGAATTTGCGCTTTCTGAACTGAGTTCAGTGCAATATCCACCTTTGATCAACGAATCTACATGGTATTCAAGTAATTTATAATGAATACTATATTTATTATAGCATATTATAGCAGATATTTTGTTTATATTTAATAATAATGTATGAACATTCTGTAAATCCTATCAAATTGCAAACAATATACTATGTAATAAGTCTGTTATCGAGTTACATTACCTTAATAATTGAACAACAGATGTTTTCTACACATAAAATGTTATTTTGTAACAAAATATTCATTGACTAACAAACAAAAATATGGTATTATATATAATATAATAGAGTATATATATATACTTTTTACAAAACAGAAATGCTGTTTATTGATATTTAGGGTATTATCCGATCGAGGTGAGCTTGATAATGACTGAAAAACTCAAAACTATTGCTATATTTGGCTGTTCATATTCAAGTCTGTACAGACAGAGCCTGCCGGCTGCTTTCAATGAAGCCGCTCAGGAACTGAATGTAAATCTTGTTTTTATCAATTCACTCGGGAAAATAGGCGGAAAAAATGCGCAATACGGTGACTATGAATTTGACCTCATAGAGTTCATCGACCTTGATCAGTTTGACGGGATTATTTACGACGGTGAGGGATACAATATCGACGGAATTACTGAAAAGATCATTCATAAGCTCCGCGGCGCTAAATGTCCTGTAGTTTCCATGAGCAGCTATGTTGAAGGCTTTTATAATATTGATTTTGACGACGCAGGAGGTATGCGCCAGCTTATCGAGCACATGACCGAC
Organism: Ruminococcus sp.; assembly: GCF_024684275.1. The sequence continues at coordinate 3,801 of NZ_JAIKXF010000010.1, read as the reverse complement.
TATCACCATTTTACAAAGATCGGCTTTATGTCAGGTTATCTTACTCACCCTGATGCACAGCTTCGCCTCAGGGTATTCAATGAAGTAATGGAAAAACGGGGATTTCCAAAGAATGGAGCAGGCGTATTTGAGGGAGATTTCTGGTTTCATAAGGGTGAGGAGGCTGCGGATTACTTTCTCTCGCTGCCCGAACGTCCGGAAGCTATAATCTGCGCAAATGACTATATGGCTATTTCACTTATATCAGCACTGAAGGAGCGAGGAATAAATGTCCCTGAAGATATAGCGGTATCAGGATATGACGGCTCGATCGAAGGAAGGGAATATGTACCGCATATCACAACAGCTACAAGAGCAAGATATGAAATAGCATATAAATGTATACAGCTATTAAAAGGACTAAGTGACGAACAAAATGTCATGCCTGATCTTCATATCGTACCTACTTCTATTTTTACACATTCATGTGGTTGTCATCCTTTGGATTATGTACAGGAAACAGAAAATATTAATAAAATCCATGCGATAAACCGTTCTATGACATATGCTCTGTATGAAGCTGAATCCTCTGTTCTTAAACTCAACAAAATTAATGATCTAAATGGTCTTGCTGAAGTTTTTAAAACAGATTCCTCAAATTTCGGAAAATTTAATGCATTTTTCCTTATGCTTCATGTAGATAAAAACGGCAGGCTTTCAAGTGAAAGTGATTATACCGATCCTTCAGGAAAATTCATGCCTGCTATCTGGATCGATAAAAACAATGAATATGACTGTTCTCCCCTAACCTTTGACTTTTCATCAATGGTTCCGAAAACAAAATCCAATAAGCCCCATACAATTTACATAATGAGTGTTCACTGCGCTGAGCGTATGTTCGGATATGCTGCAATAGAAATGGCAGAAAAAGATGTATTCAGCGAATTCTACAATGTATGGCTGCTGAATATTGCGATGACTCTTGAAACACTTATGAAGAATGACCGAATCAATAAGCTTATATGTTCTCTTGAGAATCTCAGTATAAAAGACGTTCTTACAGGTATGCTGAACCGCCGTGGCTTCGACGATATGTCACGTGAGGCTATACGTGCAATTGAAAAAAAGTGTACTGTATGCACTATGGTTATTGACATGGACGGGCTTAAACACATAAACGACGATTACGGACATCACGAGGGCGACTGCGCTATAAAGGGTGCTGCGGATATAATTACTCGCTGCTGCGACTCAGGTGAGATCGCAGGAAGAGCAGGCGGCGATGAATTTTATATATTTGCTCCCGATTATACAGAGGAAAAACTTGAGCGATTCACTGAAAGGCTCAATGACCTATGTGAAAGCTTCAATGGTTACTCCAAAAAACCTTATTCAGTATCACTGAGCTGCGGAACTTATCTCGTAGAAACTGACGCAACAGGAAGACTTGAGGACTTTCTTAAAATAAGCGATGCCAGAATGTATGAAACCAAAAAAGCCAAGCGTAATATAAGAAAATAAAACCACCCTTTTTTGTGTGGTTTTTTCTGTAAATATCATATTTTTAAAGAAACACAGTATTACTCTGTAACCGAATTGATTCTGAAATGCAAAATAGACTTGATTAATAATGTAATATATGATAATATATAAGTATTATTTATCTTTAAAGGAGCTAACAAAAATGAAGATATTCTCAAAAATGATCTCTATTTCTGTTGCGACATTAATGCTATTTGGCTGCTCCGGTAATAATAACAGCAGTAATTCAAATACTGAATCAAAACAAAAAGAGCAGACAACTGACACAACATCAACTCAGGCGCTGACAGAAGAATCTATAGCTTCTGTTCTACCTGTGCTTTCCATTGAAACAAAAAGCAAGGACGAAAACGTGCTTGATTTCATAACAAAGCCTGTTGCCGGTCACGTTTCAGAAGACATTGCCTCATGGACTCCTAAATATAAGATCCCTCCCGAGCCATATTATGAGGATTGTACAATTACTCTTAAAAGCAAATATGGAGACATAATGCTTGACAGCGCAGAGGCAAAGGTCAAGGTCAGAGGAAACTGGACAACATTGTACGATAAAAAGCCGCTGAAAATAAAATTCACCGAAAAGCAGAGCCTTCTCGGATTAAATAACGGTGCTGAGCAGAAAAACTGGCTGCTGCTTGCTGAATACAAGGACGCCTCAATGCTCAGAAATAAAGCTGCACTTTATGCCTCACGGGAAATACTTAGCAGTGACGGACTTTTCGCAGCTGACTTAGATTTTGTACAGGTCGAGATAAACGGTGAATATTTTGGACTATATCTTCTTTCCGATAATCAGCAGGTATCATCACACAGAGTCAATATCACAGAGCCTGATAAAGACTATACAGGAACTGATATAGGCTATTTTATGGAATACGACGGCTACTTTGAAAATGAAGATGAGCTTCACAGATTTCCCCTTGATTTAGCCGGAAATGCACCGCTTATAACTTTCAACGGCACCGATAAAGGTCAAAGTATAAAAGCACTTCCCGACTCACCGAATGAACAAAAAAAGCCAGTAGGAGTTAGTATAAAAAGCGATATATACTCTCAGGAACAGCATGATTTTATCGATAACTTTGTAAATAACACCTACAGAATAATGTATGAAGCTGCTTATAATAACAAGGCTTTCGTTTTTGACTCAGAATATAAAAACCTTTCAGAAACTACGGATATTACTCCACAGCAAGCAATAGAAAATGTCGTTGACGTTCAATCCCTTGTTGATATGTACATAATAAGCGAACTTACCTGCGACGCAGATATTTACTGGTCAAGCTTTTATATGGATGCTGATTTCGGTCCTGATGGCAAGAAAAAACTTGTATTTGAAGCTCCCTGGGACTTCGATTCATCAATGGGCAACAAGGAACGCTGTATTGACGGAACAGGCTTTTACGCCTCTAACGTCGTCCCCGATGTCAACGGAGGAAGTCAATTTAACGGATATGACACAATAAATCCCTGGCTTGTTATACTCGCTCATCAGGAATGGTATCAGGATATGATTAAGAAAACATGGACAAAAGCATATGATAATGGTGTTTTTGATCGAACCTGTAAGCTAATTTCCAACTATAGTACAGATTTAAAAATTGATTTTGAAAAAAACTACAAAAAATGGAACAATATTAAAAATAACGAGGATTTCGTAAACGAGCTTTCTAAACCAGCAAGAAAATGCAAAACTGAAAAGGAAGCAGCAGATTTTCTCCTTTCCTGGCTTGAAAGCAGGATAGAGTTCCTTAACAGCCAATGGCATAATTAATACCAAAGCCACCTGAGTTTATCAGGTGGCTTTCTTATACATATAAAAAAGCACTTCGTAATAGAAGTGCTTTTTTGGTGGGCCATTAGGGACTCGAACCCCAGACCGTCCGGTTATGAGCCGGATGCTCTAACCAACTGAGCTAATGGCCCTTATAACATTAAATCGGAAGCTTTTTCAGCTTCCGATAATGTATATAATGTCGGCACTGATTTAGTTTTCCGGGCCGTCACCAGCCAAGTATCGTCAACGCGAATGAGCTTAACTTCCGTGTTCGGAATGGGAACGGGTGTGACCTCATTGCCATAAGCACCGACTATTTTGAAGTATTGAAACGAATAAAGCGTAATGCGAGGGAGAACAAAGAATGAAGTAAAAAGGAAAAGCCCTCGACCGATTAGTACTCGCAAGCTGAACGTGTCACCACGCTTACACTTTGAGCCTATCAAACTCATAGTCTATGAGAGGTCTTACTCTTACGAAGGGATATCTTATCTTAAGGTCGG
>NZ_JAIKXF010000097.1 GCF_024684275.1 Ruminococcus sp. | reverse complement strand
ACTGACGGAGTTTTCTTCTTCCTCGACCTTACCGGAAAGAAGCCTGCCTACGACTACCTTTCAACAAGCGGAAAGGCTGTTGTATGGTATCAGGACATCATTGATCCGCTGCTTGATCCGTTATATGAACATCTTCCGCCGTCAAGCGTTGATAACTATGTTGATTACCGCAAAGATATAGCTGTCGGCTTCGAGAAACTCCTGCAATGCTTCGAGTCATGCACTCACCGCCATGAGAACGATTCATATTACTACTACGGCAGTGATACCGGAAGATATGTTTATTACAATAAGGGTGAGCTTTATGTCACTGACAGCAAGCCTCCGGTCATTTACCGCAGGTCAGCCCTTATCGCTCTTATCGCAGCTTTAGTATCCGGCGGACTTACAAACCTCATATCCTTCTTCTCGACCAAGAGCAAATACAAGCTGAAAGAAAAGACAGATGCAAGGATATATACGGGAAATCATTCACCGTCATACGCCAATAATTCAGATGTTTTCATCCGTACATATACCACCAAGACACGCATACAGTCCAACAGCGGCGGTGGCGGCGGCGGTCACAGCGGCGGCGGCGGTCACAGCAGCGGCGGTACTCACGGCGGCGGCGGCAGACACCGGTAAATACCAATTCATAATTCATAATGCATAATTCATAATTATTGTCGCTTTATCATTCTGTAGTACTCTGTAACGATTAATTTTTTGTAGGGACGGCGATTCGCCGTCCGCAAATAACCAAATAACATCCGGAAACAAATATTGTATGTGTATTGTTACATTGATACACGGACGACCAATTAAGCAGTCTCGCAAATCTATGATTTGCAGAGAATGCTATATGCAGCTCTGATGTAGGTCGTCCCTACAATATAAAGTTTAAAATGATACATTGTAGTAGGGGCGGATATCATCCGCCCTTTTATTTTATGCAGTCACGGTACACAAAACAAATATGAATTATTTGTTAAGAATAGCCAAAGTATTTTTTTGCTCTTGACAAAAGTGATTATTTATGATAATATTTCCCTATAAACCTTTGACGAAGTGTAAGTAACTGCTTTGGATGTTTTTCAGAGAGCCTGCGGTCGGTGTGAGCAGGTATACAATATTGCGGTGAATGGACTTCTGAGGGCAGGCTGAAAGGTTAGTTCCGAGTATGTGCGCCGCAGCGGTACTGCGTTAACAAATCCCGTGTATGTATGTACACATGAGTGGACGTAAATCGTCAAGCGGGGTGGCACCGCAGAAGCTGAATATGTATATTCGCTCCTGTCCCGGCATTTATATGTCGGACAGGAGTTTTTGTTTTGTCCGATTATGCTGTAAATACCTGAATATTATTATTTCAAAGGAGAAGATCACCATGGCAAACGAAAATATCCCATACAAAATATACCTTGAAGAAAATGAACTTCCTAAGCAGTGGTACAATGTACGTGCTGATATGAAGAAGAAACCCGCTCCCCTTCTCAATCCCGGCACCGGCAAGCCTGTTACCGCTGAGGAGCTTGGTCACGTTTTCTGTGACGAACTCGTTAAGCAGGAGCTTGATGATACTACACCTTATATCGACATCCCTGAGGAGATACAGTCTTTCTACAAGATGTACCGTCCTTCTCCGCTGGTAAGAGCTTACTGCCTCGAAAAGGCTCTTGGTACTCCGGCTAAGATATACTACAAGTTCGAGGGTAACAATACCTCCGGAAGCCATAAGCTCAATTCCGCTATCGCTCAGGCTTACTACGCTAAGAAGCAGGGACTCAAGGGCGTTACTACTGAGACCGGCGCAGGTCAGTGGGGTACAGCTCTTTCAATGGCTTGCTCTTACTTTGACCTCGACTGTAATGTATACATGGTAAAGGTATCCTACGAGCAGAAGCCTTTCCGCCGTGAAGTTATGCGTACCTACGGCGCAAGCGTAACTCCTTCACCTTCAAATACAACTGAGGTCGGCAGAAAGATACTTGCTGAATTCCCTGACACAAACGGAAGTCTCGGATGTGCTATCTCTGAGGCTGTTGAAGCTGCTACTTCAAAGGAAGGCTACCGCTACGTGCTTGGAAGCGTACTTTCACAGGTACTCCTCCACCAGACAGTAATTGGTCTTGAAGCAAAGGCTGCTATGGATAAGTACGGCATCAAGCCTGATGTTATCATCGGCTGTGCAGGCGGCGGTTCAAACCTCGGCGGACTTATCGCTCCTTTCATGGGAGAAAAGCTCCGTGGAGAAGCTGATTACCGTATAGTAGCTGTTGAGCCGGCTTCATGCCCAAGTCTCACAAGAGGCGTTTACGCTTACGACTTCTGCGACACAGGTAAGGTTTGCCCGCTCCAGAAGATGTACACTCTCGGAAGCGGTTTCATGCCTTCTCCGAACCACGCAGGCGGTCTCCGCTATCACGGCATGAGCAGCATACTCTCTGAGCTTTACGATCAGGGACTTATGGAGGCTATCTCTGTTGAGCAGACTTCTGTATTTGAAGCTGCTGAAAGATTTGCAAGAGTTGAAGGTATACTCCCGGCTCCTGAGAGCAGCCACGCTATCAAGGCAGCTATCGACGAAGCTCTCAGATGCAAGGAAACAGGCGAAGAAAAGACAATCCTCTTCGGTCTTACCGGTACAGGCTACTTTGATATGTACGCTTACGGCGCTTACAACGACGGCAAAATGGGCGACTATATCCCAACTGATGAGGAAATAGCAAAATCTGTTTCAAAGCTTCCAAAGATCGGCGAATAATATTACAAGGCGGACATTGATTTGTCCGCCTTAATTTGTTGAAAAAGTTATAAATTCACGTTGATTTGCTTGCAAATCAACTCACACGCTTTCTTTGCAAGGGAAAAACTCTATCTTGCAGAGTTTTTCCCTCTTTTTGAGCATTTCTTTAGAAATGCCCAAAAATTCACCCATTTCAGAGCGCTTGAACGATTGTGGGACGCTGTCCCACACCCTGCCAGAGGCGCTGCCTCTGGACTCCGGCAGGGAGCGAGCCGCCCCCTGCACCCCAGCGATTCTGTGCTTTTTCGACACTTTTAAGTGAACATTGATTTGTCCGCCTTTTTACTACAAGACAAAAAAATGCTCCCATGGCAAGGGAGCATTTTTTCTTGGTAAGAGAGATATATTTTATCTGTGATAATTTCATATTTAACGAGTACTTACTTGAACTGTTCATTGTACTCTTTGTACGCCTTGACGATAAGTTCGGCACACAATTCATCTCCAAGTTCGGCGCTGTTGAGGCAGAGGGAGTATAATTCCTTATCCTGCCAGCTTTTGCCGGTATTGACATTGAAGAAAGTTTCACGGCGCTTATCGGCTTTTTTCATGATATTCTCAGCCTTAGTGCTCGGCATACCGTATTCTTCAATAGCTCTTTTTACTCTTTCCTCCGGCGGAGCATAGATATATACGCTGAAACAGCCTTTATCCTCAAGGATATAGCTTCCGCATCTTCCGACAAGCACAAAGCTCTTTTCACGCTCAGCTATTTCGGTTATTATGCGGCTCTCCATAAGGAACACCTTATCAGAAAGAGGGAGATTATCCTCCATTGACCTTCCTGTGTTCGATGAAAGGAGGAGCGAATAAAGAAAACTTGTAGGTACGCTTTCCTCAGCGGATTCGAGATACTCAGCAGATATACCGCACTTCTCGGCAGTCATTTCAAGTATCTGACGGTTATAGAAATTTATGCCAAGTTTTTCAGCCACAAGCTTGCCGATAATACTTCCGCCGCTTCCGTACTGGCGTTCAATAGTGATGATAGGCTTCTTCAAAGTACTCATCTCCGTTCTGCTTTATATGGTCGAATCTATATAATATTATACCACAAAAAATAGAAATTTCAACAATAAAAAGAAATTTTCCTGAGAAAAAAATGAACTTTCTACCTTTTGTACAACGTTATGTTGAAATCATTGTGCATATGTGATATTTGATATTTTTTTAACGTTTAAAATGCAAGTTCGATTCGGGTATAATACTATGTCAGAAAAATATCAGTCTTGCTATTGACAGTTTCGCTAAAATTGTATATAATAGTTAGTAAGGGAAAATACGCAGCGGCGTTTTTCTCAGGCGGTTACACCGCTTCGTTTATGATAATTTTATAGGAGGTAGATTTCAATGTCACTGACAAAGAACCCTAATGTATTAAAATGGGTAGATGAGATGATCGCTCTCTGTAAGCCCGAAAACGTTGTGTGGATCGACGGCTCCAAGGAGCAGCTCGATGCTCTCACAGAAGAAGTAACTTCACTCCCTGATGACAGCTGGGATAAGATGTACAAGCTCAACCCTGAGAAGTACCCTAACTGTCTCTACCACAGAACCCGTGCTAACGACGTTGCCCGTGTTGAGGACAGAACTTTCATCTGTTCAAGAGAAAAGGCTGGCGCTGGCCCGACAAACAACTGGATGGATCCAGCTGAGATGAAGGCTATGCTCACACCTATGTACGACGGCGTTATGAAGGGTAGAACTATGTACGTTATCCCATATTCCATGGGCCCTATCGGTTCTCCTCTCGCTAAGGTAGGCGTTGAAGTAACTGACTCCATCTATGTTGTTCTCAACATGAACATCATGACACGTATGGGTAAGCAGGCTTTCGAGAACCTCGGTGACACTTCCAACGACTTCGTAAGAGGTCTCCACTCCAAGGCTGACGTTGATCCTGAAAAGAGATACATCGTTCAGTTCCCAGAAGAGAATACAATCTGGTCTATCAACTCTGCTTACGGCGGAAACGTTCTCCTCGGCAAGAAGTGCTTCGCTCTCCGTATCGCTTCATTCCAGGGTAAGAACGAGGCTTGGATGGCTGAGCATATGCTCATCCTCGGCGTTAAGAAGCCAAACGGTGACATCAAGTACATCACTGCTGCATTCCCATCCGCTTGCGGTAAGACAAACCTCGCTATGCTCATCCCACCAGAGGGATACAAGAAGGACGGCTATGAAGTATTCACAGTCGGCGACGATATCGCTTGGATGAAGCCTGGCAAGGACGGCAGACTCTACGCTATCAACCCAGAGAACGGCTTCTTCGGCGTTGCTCCTGGTACAAACGCTAAGTCCAACTACAACGCTCTCGCTTGCACAAAGGACGGCGCTATCTTCACAAACGTTGCTCTCGACAACTCCGACAACACTGTATGGTGGGAGAAGCTCAACGAGAATCCTCCAAAGGATGCTACTGAGTGGACTGGTATCAAGTGCAACGGTGAGGAATGGGTAAAGGAAGGCAAGAAGCTTGCTCATCCAAACTCAAGATTCACAGCTCCTGCTAAGAACTGCCCATGCATCTCTCCTGAGTTCAACAATCCGGAGGGCGTTCCTGTATCTGCTATCATCTTCGGCGGCAGAAGAGCTACAACTGCTCCTCTCGTATATCAGTCATTCGACTGGACACACGGTACATACATCGGTTCAGCTGTATCTTCTGAGACAACAGCTGCTGCTACAGGTGCTGTTGGCGTACTCCGTCACGATCCTATGGCTATGAAGCCATTCATCGGCTACAACGTAGGCGACTACTGGGCACACTGGCTCGAAATGGGCGCAAGACTCGGCAGCAAGGCTCCTAAGATCTTCAATGTAAACTGGTTCAGAACAGACGATGAGGGTAACTTCCTCTGGCCTGGTTTCGGCGACAACATGAGAGTTCTCGACTGGATCATCAAGAGAGTTGACGGCGAAGTTGACGCTGTTGAGACTCCTATCGGATACCTTCCAAAGCCTGAGGACATCAACCTCAAGGGCATCGAGGACGAGGTTCCTGCATCTGCTCTCCAGAAGCTCCTTACAGTTGATAAGGAAGAGTGGAAGAAGGAGATCGCTGAGATGAGAAGATACTATGACGAGGACATCAAGGCTAAGGGCGGCAATATCCCACAGGCACTCTACGATGAGCTCGACATGATCGAAGCAAATCTCAACAAGTAATATCAAAAGGCGTGACTTTTGTCACGCCTTTTTTAGTTGAGAGTTGAGAGTGAAGAGTTGAGAGTTATATTATTCATTCTTATTTTTTCTTTATTCTTTCTTATTCAGAGATAAAAAAAGCTCCCCTTATGGGGAGTTTTTTGACATTCCATAGCGGTTGCTGTGAAATGAAAACAGAGCTTGAATAATTTTACAATAGATCGCCTATAATATGCTGAAAGAGCCTTATTTTAAGCTCTTCGGCATAAAAAATTCAATCTATTTGTATTATATCACAGTTTTGGGTTATATACAATATCAGTATTGCACAAATAAATACTGCCGACTTAGTGTAATATAGATAAATAAATATACTGTCTGTAATAGTACTCCGGATCTCCCTCAGATTTCGTCAGTTTTGTGTAACACTCTCCGCGCCTGCTGCGATTATTAATGTGTAGGAGGACAAGGGCTTGAAAAATTAAATAATTCCTACAAAATCGCATGAAATGGCTTGCAATTTCCTTCGTAAACTGCTATTATAATAAATGCGTCCGCAATAACCGCCGAAGGACGGCAGTTGTTCCGAACAGGCATTAATAATGCGCTTTAATATGAAAGGATATTGAAAATGGAGAAATTTATCAAGTGGTGCGTTTCCATACTTCCGAAGCCGCTTCAGAAGATATATTATAAATATGAAGAAAAGTGGCTGTATCTTGTTTTCGGAGGTCTCACCACCGTCGTGTCTATCGTAACAAAGCTGCTGCTTTTCAAGCTTATCCCCGATGAGCCTAAGTGGGAGAGCACCGCAGGCGTTGTTTTCTCTTGGATATGTGCGGTAACATTCGCATTCTTTACCAATAAAAAGTATGTTTTCAAAAACGAGACCAAGAACGCTAAGGAGTTCTGGAAGGTTTTTGCCTCGTTTTACGGTGCAAGACTTGCCACCCTCGGTATGGAGGAGGCTATATTCCTTATCTTCTGCGACCTGCTTGGCATGAGCAAGACTGTGATCACCTTCCTCAGTCAGGTTCTTATCTTCATCGCAAACTATGTTCTCAGCAAGGTGTTCGTGTTCAGAAATAAGGAAAACGATACCGCGGAGCAGCACCATGATTGATACAATTAAAATAGGAAGCAGAACTGTTGCACGGACGGCTGCACTGGCTCCGATGGCAGGAGTTGCCGACAGAGCATACAGGCTCATGTGCAAGAAGTACGGCGCCGCTTACGTTGTCAGCGAAATGGTGTCCGCAAAGGGCATATGCTACAGTGACCGCAAGACCGCGGAGCTGTGTACGGTAACTGATGAGGAGCGCCCTATGGCAGTTCAGCTTTTCGGCAGCGAGCCCGACTTTATGGCTGAGGCTGTGAAGATAGTTCTGGAGTACAGTCCTGACATAATCGACATAAATATGGGCTGTCCCGTGCCGAAGGTAGTTGGAACGGGAGCAGGCTCGGCGCTGATGAAGGACATGAAGCTGGCTGCGGCGATAACCGAAGCAGCAGTAAAGGCGGCAGGGGAGACTCCTGTGACCGTAAAGATACGCAGCGGCTGGAACGCTGAGAGCATAAACGCTCCCGAAATGGCGAAGGCTCTCGAAGATGCCGGAGCTGCGGCAATAGCAGTTCACGGGCGCACAAGGGATATGTTCTACAGCGGCGAGTCGGACAACGGCATTATAAAAGCCGTGAAAGAGGCTGTCAGTGTCCCTGTTATCGGCAACGGTGATGTGACCGACGCGGCGTCCTGCATTAAGATGTATGATGAGACAGGCTGTGACCTTGTGATGATAGGTCGTGGCAGCTACGGCAATCCCTTTATTTTCCGTGAGATAGAGGCGAAGCTGCGCGGCGAGGCTTACGAGCCGCCTGCTCTTGAAACAAAAATGCAGGTAATGCTTGAGCATATCCGTATGATACTTGACCTCAGCGAAAAGTGCGAGGAGCTTGCCATGCATGAGGCACGAAAACACGCTGCATGGTACATGAACGGCTATTACGGCTCTGCAAAATTCCGCGGACGCTGCTATCAGCTTTCCTCCTATGCAGAGGCGGAGACTCTGGCGGAGGAGTTCATTCAGCTTCAGCGGAGCCGACAGGGGGGCGTCTGAGCTGCGTTATACGCTTTGGAATCCGAAACAGTGCAAATTGTATACAGAGTGGACAAAACAGCAAGTTATCGTCAAAGTGTACAAAAAACATATAAAAACTTCGTATGAATGAACAAATATAGGCGAATACTAAAGCTGGATGGCAGAATTTGCCGTAAATACGTTGTTTTTTGAGCAGAATTAAGTATATTGTGCTTAAAACGCGTTGTAAATTCATTTAAGTTTGATACAATTTGTAATTGCCAAATTAAAAATAATGTGATATAATGAAAATGGTAAGAGGTATAATTTTTATGGATTTTATGCCCTCTGCCGAAAAGGAGACCTCTATGAAACTCAGAAAAGGACGTGCCCTCGGTACAGTTGCTTTTCTTGCGGCGGTGATCGCAGGAGTAGTCAGCTGCAATGTCGTCGGACGTACAGAAACTATTGATCATGAGCCTGCAGCAAGCAGCAGCTCCCTTGCCGAAACGACAGAGGGCGTCAAACCGCTCCCCGAGGATCAGCCTGATAAGGTGGTCCATGTTGTTGCAGCAGGCGATAATCTCATACACTATTCGGTATACAAGAATGCCGAGGCTCTCGCAGGCGGCGTGGGTTATGACTTCAAGCCTATGTATTCCGAGGTAAAGTACCTCGTTCAGGACGCTGACCTTGCAATTCTCAATCAGGAGACTATCATCTCCGAGAGCAATCCTGTCCGCGGTGCGGACGGCGGTCAGCTAATTTTCAATTCGCCTCCCGAGGTAGCAGATGCGGTCATAGACCTGGGCTTCGATGTGATCACTATGGCAAACAATCACCTGCTCGATATGGGTACTGACGGTCTTGAGGAGTCTATAAGATTCTGGAACAGAAAGGCAGAGGAGAACGATCTGACGGTTCTCGGTGCTTATCTGAATGAAGAGGATGCAAACAATATCCGCGTTCGTGAGGTCAACGGCGTAAAGATAGCCTTCCTCGCCTATGCGCACCATATAAACGGCTTTGATCCGCTGCTGGACGACGTTCCCCTGAGAGTCATCAAGAACGAGGAGGAGGACGTCATCGAGAGACAGATCAAGGAAGCCAATGATCTGGCAGATGTTGTCATCGTATCCGCTCATTGGGGCGAAGATGATACAACTGTCGTTACAGAGGACAGAATAGAGCTCGCAAACAAAATGGTCGGCTGGGGCGCTGATGTGATACTTGGCTGTCACACTCATACCGCAGAGACTATGGAGTGGATAGAGCGAGATGACGGAACCAAAGGCTTTGTTTACTACTCAATGGGCAATTTCATCTGCGCACAGACCGACAACTTCAACGTTGTGGGAGAAATGCCCGATTTCGATATAGTCATCGACGGTGACACCAATGAGCTCAGGCTCGAAAATGTGGGCTGTATACCTACTATCATTCATTACGAGGACAATTTCTCCAACATGAAGATATACCCATACAGCAAATATTCACCCGAGCTGGCAGAGCGTCACGGACTTCCTTATGCAGTGCCTCAGGGCTCGTATCCCGAGTTCGGCTGGGACGTCATAAACCGCATAATCGACGAGCAGATACCTGCTGAATTCAGGAAACTCGACAAATAATTTGATAAATTCATTTTTGGTTCAAAAACTGCCTTTCACAGGGCTTTTTCAAGAATTTTGCGATTGTGCAAACCGTGCAAAAATCACTTTTGCAGTTTATGTAAAATACCAAAAACGATATGAACCTATTTACTTTTTTTTAGACCTGATATATAATGAAATCATGAATAAATATAGATTTGGGATTTAGTATCCCATCACGGCAGTGTGATGCGTCTTGAGACAAAACCACTGCTGGCAGAGCACAAGCTTTTTAGTCACAGGCTGACGGCAGAGGGGAGCTTCTGAGGGCGTGTACATACGTCGCGTAAGAATCTGTTCCATGCGACCGCAGCTCGGACAGCTTAGCCTCGTCTGTATGACTGACAGCGGCTTTACAGCCACCGCTTTGCACAGCTTTCATTCGTATATCGGTGATGTGGTTTTGCAGGGAGGGCGGAACGGTGTATCCGCTGCATTAAGACATGATATAATAAAAGGGGCGATCGGTTCCTTTGTTATATAACATTACTGAAGAAGGAGGAAAAAATAATGAAGACAAAAAAGGTAGTCGTCGGAGCTTTAGCTGCGATGCTTTCACTTTCAGTCTGCTCACTCGCACCTGCGGTAGCTGCCGGCGAAACAGTGCAGATATCCGTTGGCAAAGTAAACGCAGAGGCAGGTGCAGCATTCTCGGTGGACGTATCGTTGGCTGATATCCCATCTTCCGGCATCCAGTGCCTTGACTTCGCTGTTTCTTATGACAGCAAGGTACTCACAATTGAATCCATAGAGGCAGGAACACTCGTTAAGAACGGTTCTGACTCAAAGGATCTCTCAGCATCTCTTGCACCTCTTTTTGAGGGAACAGTAAACAGTTCAGAGGGCTGGGCGAGTGCGGCATGGTCCACATCTACTGATGATGCTTCATACTGGCTCAAGAGCGATGGCGTTTTCTGCACCATTAAGGGTAAAGTAGCAAGCGGCGTTGCTGACGGCACAGTTGCTGATCTTAAGATCATTCCTATTGATCGTGAGATTTATTCAAAGTCTGGCGTTAAGAATAAGGAAATCAGCTGTGGCTATGAGAAGGACGGCAAGCCCGTCAAGTATGAGACAAAGCTGACTGACGGCAGCGTTACAGTAGGTACGAAGACGGTGACAACAACTACTACACAGCCACCTACAGGCAAGATCACCCGCGGCGACGCTAACTGCGACAGCGGAGTTGATATGTCTGACGTTGTTCTCATTATGCAGAGCCTTGCTAACCCGAATAAGTACGGTCTTAACGGATCTGACGAAAAGCACATTACAGCTCAGGGACAGGCAAACGGCGATGTTGATGACAGCGTAAAGGGTATCACAGGCGGAGACGCTCTGAAGATACAGCAGTGGCTGCTCAAGAGCATTTCTGAGCTCTGATCCGAGATTATCTGATTTGTCCCCCTTACAAAGGAATACAAACCCAATTTATGTTTTATTAATAGGCTTAAAAACCTAAAGAAAGGAATTATTACAAATGAAAAAGTTAATTTCTGCAGTCACATCACTGTGTATGGCTGCATCAATGGTATGCACAGTAGTTCCTGCAACAGTAGGCGCTGCTGACGCTTCCAAGGGATTATCTATTAAAACATATGATATCCAGAATCCTTCCGCTGATTCCGGTAAGTCAGAGATAACAATCGACAAGAAGGACATTCCTGCCGGCGGTTACACAATTCCATCTGCTGTTTACTATTCAGAGGATACAAACAACTCAACAGGTTCACTTCTTGCAAGTATCACAACTGATTCTAAGGATATCCAGTTCAAGATGTATGATCCTTCCAAGGACGCTTACACATCTGAGAACAAGTCCTACAAGCTCGGCGATGTAGAGTTCACAACTAACAAGTACATCTCATTCGGCGGCTACTGCAAGAGCGCAAGAGATGGCTACAAGGCTGCTGGTCTCTATCAGATGGCTTGTGAATCTTCACAGACAGCTGCTAAGACAGACAACTACTTTATCGGCTGCTCATGGATGAACAACGGTAAGGATTATGCTTGGGCAGGCGCAAAGTCTGATTCATATCCATTATATGCATTCGACACAATCATCCCACAGGATATTGCTGCTGGTACATATAAGGTTATGTTCTGTGACTACAACACAGATGCTACCGGCAAGAACGACAATCCTTGCCCAATGGTTGAGAGCGCTGGCACAAGATACACCAAGAAGGAAGGCAACCTCAAGCTCAGCGAGCTCACAATCAAGGTTACTGACGGTAATACAGGTGCAACAACTACAACTAAGCCTGCTGTTACAACAACTACAACTAAGAAGACTGAAGACCCAACAACAACAACTACAGTTAAGTCTGTAGGCGATGCTGATGTTACTTTCGAGTTTGTTGATTACAAGACAGGCAAGAGCTCTGGTACATATAAGCCAGGCGATACAATCGAAGTTGACGTAAACATCAAGGCTGGCGGCAAGCCTGTATCAGCTACAGATGTTCAGTTCAAGGCTAACGGTCTTACAGTTAAGGAGATCGGTGAGAGCGCAGGCGCATTCGACGGCGTATCTGTAAACTCTAACCTCAAGGAGCTCCGCGCAAGCTATGCTTCACTCACAGGTGACACACCTATGGTTCCTGAGGATGGTAAGTCAGCATTCATGCTCACAATCGAAGTTCCTGCAGACGCTAAGGACGGCGTTTACACACTCGATTTCGACAGCCAGTGCAAGATCTTCAAGGATAACACAAACTTCAACTATAAGACAGCTTCAACTCCTCTTACAGTAACTGTTGGTACACCTGATCCAGGTACAACAACAACTAAGCCTGCTGTTACAACAACTACAACTAAGAAGACTGAAGACCCAACAACAACAACTACAGCTAAGCCTTCTAATGCAGACGTTAAGTTCGAGTTCGTTGATTACAAGACAGGCAAGAGCGCTGGTACATATAAGCCAGGCGATACAATCGAGGTTGACGTAAACATCACAGCTGGCGGCAAGGCTGTATCAGCTACAGATGTTCAGTTCAAGGCTAACGGTCTTGAAGTTACTGAGATCGGTGAGAGCGCAGGCGCATTCGACGGCGTATCTGTAAACTCTAACCTCAAGGAGCTCCGTGCAAGCTATGCTTCACTCACAGGTGACACACCTATGGTTCCTGAGGACGGTAAGTCAGCATTCATGCTCACAGTTAAGGTTCCTGCTGACGCTAAGGACGGTACTTACACTCTCGGCTTCGACAGCCAGTGCAAGATCTTCAAGGATAACACAAACTTCAACTACACAACAGACTTTACTCCTCTTACAGTAACTGTTGGTACACCTGACCCAGGCACAACAACTACAACTAAGGCTCCTGGCAAGGAAACAACAACTACAGCTACAGCTACTACAACAGCTAAGCAAGACCCAACAACAACTACAACTACAACTACAAAGAACCCTGGTGAGACTAAGACAATCAAGGTTACAATGTGGGGCGATGCTAACGTTGACGGTAAGGTAAACGTTGCTGACGTTGTTGCTATCAGAAACATGGCTGCTGACATGGATACATTCCTTGCAGACGCTGGATTCGCATTCGACAAGGCTCAGGGCAGAGTAAACGCAGACGTTGTTGATCCTCAGGATATCACAGGCGCAGCTTGCGATCCTGCTAAGGTTAAGATCACAGGTGCTGACGCAGACCTTATCATCAGCTACATCATTTCTAACGGTTATGATATGGCTAAGGCTGTAACTCCTAAGAAGTCCTAAGCAAGAAACATCAATTAAATAAGAGCAATTTGCTCGGAAAGGAAATGCACTGATGAAGAAACTGCTTTCAGCAGTTACATCCGTTGCCATGAGCTTCTCGCTCATGGCAGGTGCATTTGCTTCGCCAGTTAGTGCTGCGGGCGGTAATACTGCTTCGCAGCCTAAACTTAATATGGGCGGAGTACTGGATGTTTCTGCTAATAAAAATGCCGGTGAATCAGTTGAATGGAACATAGGCACTGCAGTTGCTGCTCCTGGTATGTCTGTAACATTACCAGTAGTAGTAAGCAAGTCTACTCTCGAAGTAACAAGTGCTCAGTTCAAGATCAACCCCAAGTCACCTATCAAGCTCACATCTGTTAAGGCAGGTGAGGCCTACGGTGCTAATGCTTCTTACGATGGTAATGTCATCGTTTTAGAGAGAAGCAGCGGTAAGGGCGTTGTTGCTGACAACGATTCAGTGGTTCTCAATCTTACATTTTCTGTTCCAAGTGACTGTGCTGAAGGCGACTATGCAGTAGAGGCTTCTGACCTCTTCGTTAGTAACGCAAAGAGCGCTGATATTACATCAAGTGTGAAGTTCGGTGCAGGTACGATCAAGGTACAGAAGGATATCCCTAATGGTAACGTTACATGGACACTCGATAATGTTGAGGGTGCTCCGGGTGAGACAGTTACATTAAAGGCTTATGTTACAAATACTGACGGAGTTCTCGCAGTTGCAGGCGCTCAGTTCGGTATCAAGACAGAGTCTCCTATCGAATTCAAATCACTCAAGGAAGGCGGAGCTTATGCTTCTCCTATATCTTTTGATGAGAAGGTTCAGACCTACGTATTCGATTCAGGTTCAGGAAAGGGCGTTATCGCTGGCGACAATGCTACTATCATGAACATTTCTTACACGATCCCATCAAGCTGCCCTGAGGGAACCTACAAGGTCTCATGGAGCAATGGCTTCGTAAGTGACAGCCATTCAGCTGACATTACCTCTAAGGTAAAGTTTGTTGACGGTTCGATCAAGGTATCTAAGGGTACTACAGAGGGCAAGACAACATGGACACTCAGCAATGAGAAGGCTAAGCCGGGCGATGTCGTTACTATGACAGCTAAGGTTTCCGATAAGTCCAAGACTGAACTCAAGGTTGGCGGTGCTCAGTTCTGCCTCGATGCTAAATCTCCTATCACTTATAATGATAAGATCGCAGAGGGCGACGCATATGGTGCTGCTATCAAGTACACAAAGGGTACTGACAGATTCGTGTTTGAGCTTAACGGTGCAGGTAAGGCTGCTGCTGACGGATCAACTATCTTCAGCGTAGACTTCAAGGTGCCTGATAATTGTCCTGACGGCGTTTACGCTGTAAACTGGGCAGAGACATTCGTTTCAGACGGCAAGTCTAACGATGTAACAAATGATATTGTTCTTGTTGACGGTTCTATCACAGTAGGAAAGGTAGACGATATCAAGGGAACAGCAACTTGGGTTATCCCAAGTGAAGTAGAGGCAGAGCCCGGCAAGACAGTAGAGCTCGTTGCTAAGGTAAAGGGTGATTCTGATCTTTCAGTTGCAGGTGCTCAGTTCTCTATCGTAGGAACAGATCCTACAAAGCTTAACAGCGTAACAGGTAAGCCTTACGGCTTTACACTTTCTTCCGATCCTGAGTACAAGGCTAACTGCGTTTTCGAAAATGCAACAGGCGCTACTGCAAAGGACGGAGATACACTCTTCACAATTACATTTGACGTTCCTGAGGGCACACCAGACGGACTTTATCCTGTAAAGTGGTCCAAGCAGTTCGTAACAAATGACAAGAGTGTTGATATCACAAAGAATGTTACTTTTGTAGACGGTAGCATCAGAGTTGGCAAGCCAACATCTACAACCACAACAACAGGTACAGCTACTACAACAACTGTAACAGGTACAACTACAACATTACCTACAGGCGCTCTTATCTGGCAGATCGACACAAAGCAGATCGAAGTTCCGGCAGCGGATACAAAGGTCGAGCTCAGAGTCTATGTAAATGATAAGAACAACGCTAAGGTAGGCGTTGCAGGTGCTCAGTTCCGCATTAACAATGATGCTGGCATCACATTAGATTCTGCTAAGGCTTCAGAAGCATATAATGCTAAGTTTGAGACAGATACAAAGACAGACGGCATTGACAAGAGTGCTGTTACATTTGTATCAGAAGACCTCAAGAATGCAGTAGCTGCTAATGACGCTAACGTTGCAGTTCTTACATTTATCGTTCCTGCTAACACACCAGAGGGAACATATGCTGTAAAATTTGCTGACGGTTCACTTGTTGTAACAGATGACAAGTGCAGAGATATCACAAAGAATATCATCGGTCTTGATGGTGCTATCATCATTAAGAAGCCGGATCCTGATGTTCCTACAGGTACATCTACAACTACAACTTCAACAACAACCGGTACAGGTACAGTAACAACAACTGGTACAGGCACTGTAACAGGCACAGGTACAGTAACAACAACTGGTACAGGTACTGTAACAGGCACAGGTACAGGTACAACAACAGGTACAGGTACAACAACAGGTACAGGTACTGTAACAGGTACAGGTACTGTTACAACAACATTAGCTGACGGTGTTATCAGATGGCAGATCGATACAGTACACGCTGTTCCGGGCGAGACTGTAAAGGTTAACATGATAGTACTCGATCCAAATAAGGTAAACCTCGGCGTTGCAGGTGCTCAGTTCACAGTAACACCTTCTATCACAGGCGATAAGGGCGCAGAGCTTACAGCTGTCGGCGACGTATCAGCTTATGGTGCAAAGGTTCATAAGGGTATTGATAACAACATCAGATTTATCTTTGAGGACAAGGATGCTCATGTTGCACCAGACAAGTCAATAGTTGCTGAGTTCAGCTATACTGTTGGTAAGGATGCTGTTCCGGGCACTGAAATCGATCTTGTTATAAGCGATCTCTTCGCTACAAGCGGCAAGTCAGTTGATATCACAAAGAATATACGTGGTATAAACGGTAAGATCATCATTGACGATCCTAAGACTACAACAACCACAACAACCGGTACAGGCACTGCAACAGGCACAGGTACAGGCACAACAACAGGTACAGGTACTGCAACAGGCACAGGTACAGGCACAACAACAGGTACAGGTACTGCAACAGGCACAGGTACAGGCACAACAACCGGTACAGGTACTGTAACAGGTACAGGTACAGGTTCAACATCTTCCACAACATCTACAACTACAGCTACAGGCACAGCTCTGAACATAAGCTTTACAACTACAGCTAATCCGTGGGGAACACTTCCTGTTGAGGAGTGGAAAAATACAACCACAAAGGTTGGCTATGACAAGTCTTATGCAACTATCAAGACAGATGTAGGATACTACTTCAGTCACGATAACGGTGTTCGTGCAAATGGCGATAAGGGTGGATTCAGTCCGGATCAGATCACTGAGATCCAGATCTATGATGTCTACACTGACGGTAAGGTAGAGCTCAGAGAAGCAAAGACAATTGACAGAAGCTGGATCAACTACGGTCAGGCTACACCTGAGAAGGTTTATAAGAGCCGCGATCACGGCACTGAGCACGTAACAATCGATGACTTCAAGTACGAGGTTCCTGTTCTCTATGGCGATATGCCGCTTGTAAATCCTGACGGCTCAGCTCTTACAGTAACCGCTTATATCGGCGTTAAGGGCGATGCTGATCTTAATAACCTCGTAGATGCACGTGATGCATCTGCTGTACTCACATACTATGCTAACTGGAACAAGATTTCAGGTCCTCAGAAGGATGCATATGTTCTGTCTGCAAATGAAAATAACGGCTTGAAGGTTACATCTCCATCAGATGAACTCGACCAGCTTGCTGCATTCCTTGCAGATGTAGATACTGATGAGTACGATGCAAATAACTGGAAGACAAAGAAGAGCGACAGAACAGTAAACGCTGTTGATTCTTCAGGAATTCTCTCATTCTATGCTTTAAAGCAGACTACAATGAAGAATTCGGATTCAAAGGATATCTGGAAATCAGCTCTTTCCGTAAGCAAATAATGAGTCTTACAGTATAAAAACGCTAAAAAAGCAGGTCTTTCGACCTGCTTTTTTACATTATATACCGCTTGACAAGGATACTGGTAAGATGATATAATACAAATTGTAAGAGAAATTAAGCCGAAATAACAAATGAAATAATACTAAAAGTTCATTTGAATGAAAATATTACGATCCATATAGGGCTATATTGTGAAAAAGCTACAAAAAACGGGAATATTAATCGGCAATAATTTTTTGAAAAAATGCACTGTTCTGCTTGACTTATTGACCTTTGTGTGATAAAATGTAGTTATGAATTTTGGGGCGAAGTATATATATACGCATATATCACCCGAATTTCAGCCTAATGCATAGACTCTTATTTATTATAAGATCGTCTTGGCAAAAGGGGAATAAACATGTTAGAGAGGTATAGGACAATGAAGAATTCATTATTCAAAAGAGCTATTGCAGCAGCTGCAGCTGTTCCGCTTGCTCTTACTCAGTGTCTCACATACGCAAACGCTGTAGACGGTGACACTGTAACAACAACTGCGAACGTTCAGGCTCAGAGCCAGGAAAGCACACTCAAGGCATTCCTTGCTATCCCAGGTGACGCTCCGATCTTAGGAGCAAGTGAAAAGGGTGCTGATTACAATCGTCAGCAGTCTACATGGGAGCAGACAGCTCTCTTCCTTATGAACAGTCTCGGTGCAAAGGACGGAAGTCTTGACCTTACTCCTTATATTAAAAAGGTTGTAGCTAATGCAGGCAGTTACAGCGATGTAGCAGAAAAGTGTGCAGAGCTTTTAGATGGTCAGAAGGTTGATTATACATTTGACGGTAAGGTGCTCAAGATTACAGGCAAGATTAACAAGCCTGATTACAATGCAATTATCAAGGCTGGTATCGGAAAGAAAGAAATTCCAACACAGTCTCCTAAGAAGGCTCCACAGAAGGTTGCAGGCCGTTATATGGCACCAGCAAGTAATGTAGAGATTCCAGAAGAGTATCTTGCATTTATTCCAGAAGGCTATGATGTAGAAAAGCTCAAGAGTATTGATGTCGCTGCGTTCGAAAAGAAGAACCCCGGCTTCATTGATGAAGTAATAAAGACAATCCCTGAGGAGAAGAGACCCGCAGCAGATGTTGTTGAAGGACTTAAGTCAGGTGAGAAGACAATTGCTGATCTTACAAACGAGCAGATCGTTGATGTAGCTCAGGGTTATGTTGCTGTACAGGTTGAAAAGGCTTTCAGCAGCGAGAAGCTTGACGCAATCAGAATTGATGGTACATTTGAACTAATAATAGATGGTTCAAAGCTTGATGCTAATCAGACAATAACTGCTGAACTCAAATATACTTGTGGAGATGGCGAGACTTATGTAGCTGGTCAGATTCCTGGTGTATTAAAGCAGAAGTTCAGCGATATCAAGAAGACAGCTGATGAGGAGATAAATGCTCAGATTGATCCTAAGTACAATTATCTTGTACAGGACGAGTTTGACAAGGTTATCGACAAGCTCATCAAGGCTGCTACAAAGGCTGATAATGCAGTAACAAAGGCACTTGCTTTTGACTGGGATTATACAACAGCTAAGGAGTCAGGCAATGCTGCTGATGCGATCGCTAAGTTAAATGCAAAGCTCAAGAGCCGCGGCTTTAACAAGCAGCTTCCTGCTACAGCAAGCGATATTGCATCTAATTCAAAGGTTGCGGCTGTATTTGCTGAGATCGCTGATAAGACAGGCGGTAAGGTAACAGTTTCTGCTGCTGAGATCGGCGAGTTAGCTGACAAGGTTGGCGGAAGAAGCATAAGCAAGAACGGTGAGGAAGTTGTTTCTACAGACCTCAGCGCAAACATCTTCGGCGGCGTTGGTTCATTCATAGCTGCATTCGATGATGATGCTGATGAGGTAGCTGTACTCAAGAAGAAGGTAGAGGATCAGGGTTACCAGCTCGTAGGTTCTTACAAGAAGGCTTACGCAAGAGTAGACTTCAGCGACATCAAGGATACAGGAAAGGCAACCCTTTCACTCAGCCTTGACAGAATCCTTGTAACTGATACAACAACTACAACAACTTCTACAACAACAACTACTACTACAACTACAACAGGTACAGATTCAGGCACAACATCATCTACTACTACAACAGTAACAGGCACAGATACAGGTACAGGTTCTACAACAACTACAACAGTTACAGATACAGGTACAGGTACAGGTTCTACAACAACTACAACAGTTACAGCTACAGATACAGGTACAGGTTCTACAACAACTACAACAGTTACAAAGCCTGTAGACGAGAAGAAGATCGCTAAGCAGTATGCTAAGACAGGTTACACAACAACTGCTGCATTCTACCTCAACACTGAGGAAGAATTCAACAAGAAGCAGATCGATAATCTCTCTATCGTAATCGAGTACACAGACGGTACTTCTGAGGAGAGAAAGGTTGCTGCTGATGATATCAACTTCGGTACAGCAAAGCCTACAAACACATACGAAAAGAGCAATGAGACATTCAAGTACAATGTTCCTGTATTCGTAAAGGATACAGCTCTCGTAGACGCTGAGGGCAAGGCTGTTACAGTTGAGGCTTACATCGGTGTAAGAGGCGACGCTGACCTTAACAGCACAGCAAACGCTGTTGACGCTTCTGTAGTTCTTACATACTATGCTAAGCTCCAGACAGGCGGCAAGGCTGCAAGAACTCAGCTTTCAACAAGCTCACTTGTAAAGGCTGCAAATGATATTTATGATGACTTCGCTGCATACCTCGCTGATGTATATTACGATGTTGAGAATGGCATAACATTTGATAACCTTACAGACAAGGCTACAAGAAAGAGCACTATCAACGCTGTTGATGCTTCTGCTATCCTCCAGTTCTATGCAAAGAGACAGGTTGCTGAAAACCAGAGCAAGTCTGATGCAGTTCTCTGGGCTGATGTAGATGCAAATACAGGCAACAGTGAGTCTAATCAGTAAGTCAAAAGGCTGAGAATTATCAAAGCTTATATATCTGCCGCCTGAAAAACGGCGGCAGATATAAAATTTAATACTTATGATGTTAGCCGCCGTATTTGCGACGGAAAAACATATATAAAAAATCTGAAAGGAAATAATAACAATGAAGACGAACACTATTAAGCGTGCTTTCGCTGCACTGGCAGTTTCTGCTGTAGCACTTTCAGCAACTGCTATTAATGCTTCTGCTGAAACAGCTGTAGGATATACATCTACAGGCAAGGCAGCAGGCTTCACAGGAGCTTCACTTGAGCTCACACAGAAGACAATCACTCTTGACGAGGCTGCAAATGCTCAGATGATCACTCTTTCTGCTAAGAGCACAAACGGAACAAAGTTTGACTCAACAGGTATCCATGTAACATATGATACTGGCCTTGAGCTCGTTCCAATCACAATCAAGGGCAAGGCTGTAAACGCTGAGGATATGCAGGTTTACGGTACATACAAGGCTGTAACAGACGGCGACAATGGTCTCTTCCTTACTTTTGGTAACGACGAAACATTTAGCGCTGCTGCTGACGGCACAGCTCTCTGGCAGTTCCAGCTCAAGGTTAAGAATCCTGAGGCTGGTAAGAAGTACCCAATCAACGTTTCTTTCGTTGATGGTGACCTCTTCGACCTCAAGGGAAGCGCTGATACTGAGAAGATCAGAGACTATGCTTTCTCTAACGTAACTCAGGGTTACATCGCTATCCAGGACAATACACCTACAACAACTACAACAACTGCAACTCCTACAACTACAACAACTACTACAGTTACAACTACAACAACAGCTACTGACACAGCAACAACATCTACAACAACTAAGCGCAGCGCAACAACAACTAAGGCTGCAACAACAACTAAGAAGGTTAGCACAACAGCTGGCAAGCAGAACTCACCTGACACAGGTGTTCCAGGTGCTGGTATCGCTGTAGCAGGTCTTGCTGTAGCAATCGGTACTGCATTCGTTCTCAGAAAGAAGGAAGACTAATTAATTAGTCCCTGCTTAATGGAATAATTAAAGGCTCTCCAATTGGAGAGCCTTTTTTTAGTCTTTTTTAGCAGGTGGAGCCCAGTTTATACCGCCCCAGCCGTCAATATTTGCCCGTGACATAGCTCCGAAAAGCCTGTCCTTGAAGCCGTGGTCCTTTCTTTCCATATCCGCAAGGAATTCTTTAGTTCTCTGGCGGTTGGTGTGACCGTCCGCAGGACAGACAGATTTGACTATGGGCAGCTCGTTCTTTCGTGCAGCCCTGCGTATCTCCTTTTCGGGAGCGAGCACCAGCGGACGTATCACCGTAACATTTTTGTGACTGAGATATGTGCTCGGCGCAAAGCAGCCGATACGCCCCTCTGTGAAAAGGTTCATCACAAAGGTCTCAACAGCGTCGTCGTAGTTGTGACCGAGTGCGACCTTGTTGCAGCTCAGCTCATTTGCGGCGTCGTGAAGGGCTCCGCGCCTCATTCGGGCACAGAGAGAGCAGGGGCTTGGCTCATTGCGGACGTCGAATACTATCTCAGCTATCTGAGTCTTTATTACATGGTACTCGGCTCCGATACGCTCACAGTGCTCTGCCACAGGCGTGAAGTCCATTTTCTGATTTGTAAAGCCCATATCAAGGGTGACAGCCACTACCTCATAGTCTATCCCGATGAATCGCCTCAGAAGAACGAGCCCCTCCAGCAGCACAAGGCTGTCCTTGCCCCCTGATACTCCAACGAGGACACGGTCTCCGTCGCTGAGAAGCCCATAGTTTTGAATGGCTTTTCGCATATATCCAAGAATTTTCTGCATATTATCGCTCCAAATACATTTTTCTTGATTATAGCATATTATTATAGAAATATCAATACTCGTGCGGTATTGTGCTGATATTTGTGAGCTGATGTTTATTTTTTCTTGAAAATTGAAAATTTTTCTTGCAATGTAAGAAAAAATATATTATAATAGAATAGGTAAACTTTCGGGAGTTGTCCCGATTTTAGCAATACAGAAAGGAGCGGCGCATTTGCGCCTTTTAAGCAATGACAGAACAGCTGAAAAACCTGCTCATATTACTGGCGGCAATAGTTGTCGTACTTATCCTTGTTATATTGCTTTTCAGCGGAAAAAGCTCGTTCAGACGTCTGCTTTCACTCTTTCTTGAAGAGCGTGAGGACTACGAGGGCGATGACGGTGCTGACGAGGGCGGAGTTCCTGTGAAGCAGCAGACTCCCACTCAGCGAAGAAGAGCAGCAGTAGAGGATAATATGCAGAAGCGCACCTCTGAGCCCATAGTAGAAATGGCTACACTGGTACGCAAAAGCGACGACCGCCTCAGAGTTATAGAGAGTACGGGGCAGGTAAGACTGGTCGATGAGTATTACGAGCTCATCTTCGTTACACGTAAGGGACAGAAGCTAAAGATAGAATGCTCTGCCGAGGCTTACGAAAAGGTGCCCTTCAATCAGCAGGGCTCACTTACATACAAACGCAATACCCTTGTAAAGTTCAAGTATTACGAGGATACTGTATTTAATTGACATCGGGGGACGGCTTAGTGTCGTCCCATATTTGTATACGAATGGACGTGCAGACATGGTAAACTTCAATAATGACTGGGACGAGCTTCTGAAGGGTGAATTTGATAAGGAGTATTATCTCAGGCTCCGTCAGACACTTATAAACGAGTACAGAACACAGCGTATATATCCCAATATGTATGACATATTCAACGCAATGAAGCTCACCTCATATGACGATGTAAGATGTGTTATTATCGGTCAGGACCCCTACCACGGTGAGGGACAGGCTCACGGACTGAGCTTTTCTGTCCGTAAGGGTATAGCTCCGCCGCCTTCACTGGTGAATATCTTCAAGGAGATACGTGACGACGTAGGCGTTGACAATCTGGGTAAGCACGGCGAGCTTACCAAATGGGCTAAGGAGGGAGTGCTCCTGCTGAATTCAGTTCTCACTGTCCGCGCAGACCAGGCAAGAAGCCACCGGGGGCTTGGCTGGGAGAACTTCACCACCGACGTTATACAGCTCCTCAACAAGCGTGAAAAGCCAATGGTATTCATGCTGTGGGGCGGTGACGCAAAGGCGAAGCAGCAGTTTATCACCAACAGAAACCATCTTATACTGAAAGCGGCGCACCCCAGTCCGCTGTCAGCCTATAACGGCTTCTTCGGGTGCAGACATTTTTCAAAGGCAAACGAGTTTCTCCGAGCCCACGGCTTGGGAGAGATAGACTGGTCAATAGATTAACGGAGGATATTATGCGTATTAAGGAACTTTTTGGCAAAAAGACCGTATTTTCATTCGAGGTATTCCCACCTAAGAAGGACAGCCCTGTGGACATAATATATGATACCCTTGATGAGCTTCAGGGGCTTTCTCCTGATTTCATAAGCGTTACCTTTGGTGCAGGCGGAAGCGGCAACAGCAGGTACGCTCTGGAGATAGCTTCAAAGATAAAGGAGAGCGGCACTATCCCGATGCTTCATCTGCCGTGTATCAACTTTACAAGATCTGAGATAGACAGCACACTGAAAGAAGCACAGCAGCGCGGCATCGAGAATCTTCTTGCCCTCCGCGGAGATATAAATCCCGACATTCCACCTGTTGATGATTTTCACTATGCCAGCGACCTTATAACCTATATAAAGACAAAGGGTGACTTTGATATTGCAGGAGCCTGCTATCCCGAGTGCCACCCTGACGCAGACAGCATGATAGAGGACATCAAGAATCTCAAGGCTAAGGTCGATGCAGGCGCAGACCACCTTATCTCACAGCTTTTCTTCGATAACGACAGCTTCTACTCGTTCCGTGAAAAGGCGGCTATTGCAGGCATAAACGTGCCTATAGAAGCAGGTATCATGCCTGTTGTAAACAAGAATCAGATAGAGCGCATGGTAACTACCTGCGGCGCAAGTCTGCCTGCAAAGTTCGTGCGTATCATGACAAAGTACGAGCACAGTCCCGAGGCTCTCCGCGATGCAGGTATAGCCTATGCGGTAAACCAGATAGTTGACCTTGTGGCAAGCGGAGTTGACGGTATACACCTTTACACCATGAACAAGCCATACGTGGCTCGCAAGATATGTGAGGCAGTATCGGGCATAATAGGTGCGTAATGGAGCTGCTTCCCATATCGAAATCAGAGGCTGCACGGTATATGGGCGTAAAGGGAGAGCCTGACGAAGCAGTCATGGAGCTCCTTGACCGTGCGGAGCGGCTTGTCCGCGAAAAAGTCCGCCCTAAGTACGTCTATCTCGAAACAGATGTAAGCTTTACAGACGAGGGAGTAGTCCTCGGGGCAATGTCCGAGCCGCTGACAGGAGAGGATATACGCCGCCATTTAAAGGGCTGCAACAGAGCTGTAATGCTGGCGGCTACGCTGTCTCAGGAGGCTGACAAGCTCATAAGACAGGCTGCTGTCACAAATATGGCAGAGTCTCTTGCCATAGACTGCATTTGCAGCGCAGCCATAGAGCAGGTCTGTGACCGTGCAGAGCAGGAGATATTCACAGAGCACCCTGCGCCATACAGGACATGGCGTTTCAGCGCAGGCTACGGAGACCTGCCCATAACGCTGCAAAGGAGCTTTTTGCTGGCTCTCAATGCACAGCGGCGTATAGGTCTCACTGCAACGGACAGCTCAATGCTGATACCCTCAAAGTCGGTGACGGCTATAATAGGGGTGTCGGATGATCCTGTAAAAAAAGGAGCAAAGGGCTGTGCCATATGCTCCATGAAAGATAACTGTGAGTATAGACGCAGCGGCAGGGTTTGTAAGTAAATAAAATTAATCTATATAATAGATTTGGACGGTACATAAATAGTTCATATGTGATAAACCAACTATAAATGCCCACAAATTATATGAAATATTGACATTGACATGAACACGGAGAAAGTGATATAATTAAGTAAAGAATAATCAAAATGTATTATTGGGGAACTTATCTCCGTATTGTTATCAGAAATATTGCAGAGTGTTTTCTGATACGGATAAGTTTATGCGGGCAGTATTAAAGGAGTCATAAAATGAAAAAAGCAAGATATTTTATTTCGGCATTGCTGTTGACATCTATCTCAATGTCTCTTCTTGCGTGCAGCAGTAAAAAGGACGAAAGCTCTAAATATAACAAAGAGCTTGACTCTACAGTCAGAGATGAGATACGTCAGAATGCAGTAGATTCAGAGCTTCTGACAGGCGATAAGCTTGAAAACGGCGTCATAAAGTGGCTTTCTGACTGGGATATCAACCCCGACGGTACAGGCAAGAACGTTCCTATAGACCTTGCAGTATTTCAGGAGCGCTATGGCGGCGAGATAAAGTATTACAGATGCAAATATGAAGAGCGCTATGATATGCTCAGTAAGTATATTGCCTCAGGCGAGGGCATAGACTTCTTCTATGGAGGAAATCTTGACGCTTTCCCTAAGGGCGCTGTAAAGGATATGTTTGCGCCTGTTGATGATTATATCGACTTCGATTCGCCCCTCTGGGAGGACGTTAAGGACATCAATGACCAGTTCGTTTGGAACGGTAAGCATTATATGGCAGGTATCCAGCCTACAGGCGATAAAACGGCGGTAGTCTATAACCGAAAGACAGTTGCAGAGGCTGGTCTTGAGGACCCTGCTGACCTCTATGCAAGAGGCGAGTGGGACTGGAATGCCTTTGAGAATATGCTTGAAAAGTACGTTGATAACAGCAATCAGAAATTCGGCATAGACGGTTGGTGGTTCGAGTACGGACTTATGAATACCATCGGTGTGCCCCCTGTAAGTATCGAGGACGGCAGGCTGATAAGCAACCTCAGCGATCCGTCAATGGAGCGTGTCCAGAACTGGCTCTATGAGCTCTATCAGAAGGGCTATGTTGCCATAGGCGGCGAGGAATTAGGCTGGGAGAGCAAGCCTGCGTATATAGGCGAGGGCAAAGAGCTGTTCTATCCTGTGGGACTGTATGAGTTCTACAAGGAAAAGTCACAGTGGTCAACTACCTTCGGCGCTGACGCATTCTTCGTGCCAATGCCAAAGGATCCAGAGGCTGATGAGTATTATATCCCTACAGGCTTTGAATCATATCTGTTCGTCAAGGGCGGCTCAAATCCTCAGGGCGTTGCCAAGTACCTCGACTGCAAGAGATTCACTCATCTTGACGAGGATACCAAGTCGGTTGCGGATAAGCAGTTCATCGATGACTACGGCTGGACTCAGGAAATGATAGATATGAAGAACAGTATGCAGGAGCTTGCAGAGGCTAACCCTGTTATCGACATATCCAACGGCGTTTCCGAGGACTGCGGAGAGCTTCTTGACAGCAGTCTCAGACTTACCGCAAGAGGTACTCCGTGGAACGAGACCTACGAAGCCATATATGCTACAGTGGATAAGTATCTTGAAAACATCAATTCCGAGGCGAAGTAAAGAAAAATAGCTTTCTCGGAGTTGCATACTGCTAACATATTAACAATTTATTGCCATAGCGATATAATTATGCTATAATAAACATACATAGGACAAAATTTTGATAGTTTTTTAGTTTCAGAAAGGAGGCTATGATCATGGAGAAGGTACTTGTTACAGGAGGATGCGGACTTATAGGTCAGCACATTTGCTCAGGACTTCTGAAAAAGGGCTATGAGGTCATAGCTGTTGACAGAGAAGAAAGCGGATATAACGAAGGAAAGCTTCATTATTCATCGGTACAGTGTGAACCAACAGATAAAAATACAATTGCTGAGCTATTTGAAAAGCATGATTTTTATGCAGTAATACACGCTGCGTGTACTGTTGATAATGATATTGGTCCTATAGTTTCAGACAAGCAGACAAACGAATCGGCTGCGGTGGATAAATTCATTTACCGCTATGCATTGACATCAACTGTAAAGAAGTTCATTCTTCTCAGCACAGATCAGGTCTATCAGTTCCCGAAAACACGCGAGCCTGTCCGTGAGGATAATGATCTGAAGCCTACAACTAACTACTCAGCTATGAAGTACGCTTCGGAAAAGGCTGTCATAAGCGAAATCCAGCACCACAGCAAGGAGGATATCATCTGGTGTGTGATCCGTTTTCCGGCAGTGTATACCTTTAATTTTACAGACAATCTTATGTCTAAGATAACCGATCCGAAGGACGGCTCATATTTTGTGTTCGGTCAGGGACAGTACGGCTTCCAGCTCTGCTGCGTTCATAATCTTGTGGATTTTATCCTGTGCTATATCAAAAATGCAGATGATCCAAGAAATTCAGGAATATATAATGTTGCAGACAAGGAGCTCACTACAGCGGCTGATATAATCACTTTTATGAGAACAAATCACCGCCTCGGCGCTGTAATGCAGAAGCAGCCTTCGGGAGCTATCAGCAAGCTGAAAGGACTTTTCAGTGCAAACAAGGAGGAGAAGCAGAATTACCGCTATCTTGACCTTTCAAGGCTTGAGAACAACAACCTGCTTGATAAGACAAAGGCTTCAAAGTTTGTTACATTCCGCTGGGACATTCATAATACTAAGTAAAAAAAGGCTGTACCTTATGGTACAGCCTTTTTTATTCGATAACGGTGTAGTTATCCGCTGCATTTTCTTTAGTAGCGTGTTCGGTAACACTGAGCACCTTTACCTTCAGCGGACGAGTTCCCATATTTATCTCGATTATATCGCCCACCTTTACGTCGTATGAGGCTCTTTGAGCCTTGCCGTTGACGACTATCTTTTCGGCGTCACAGGCTTCGTTGGCTACAGTGCGGCGCTTTATAAGGCGCGTAACCTTGAGGTATTTGTCAAGTCTCATAATATCTTCCTTTCAAGCTCTTATATGATTAAAAGGGGACAGCGGACTGTCCCCTTTGCTATTACTTGTTTACAGCGTCCTTGAGACCTCTGCCGGCCTTGAATGCAGGTGCCTTGCAGGGAGGGCAGACCATCTTTGCCTTTGTCTTAGGATTGATGCAGGTCTTTTCGCCTCTCTCGCGTACTTCAAAAGTACCGAAGCCTGTGATGGAAACCTTCTCGCCGCTTTCGAGAGCGCCCTGGATTGCTGTGAGTGTAGCCTCGAGAGCAGAAGCAGCGTCCTTCTTAGTGCAGCTTGCCTTATCTGCGATAGAGTTGATAAGTTCAGTCTTAGTCATTTTTCTGTTCCTCCATTTTACTAATTATTGATTTTGCCTTGTCCCAATAGATATCGAGCTCTTCAATAGGAAGATTTTTCATATCAAGCTTTTCCTCAGATACCAGATCCTCTGTAACAGAAAAGCGCTTGATAAATTTCTCCGTAGCGGATTTGAGTGCCAGTTCCGCGTCAATGCCTAAGTGTCTTGCCGCGTTGACGCATGAAAACAGCAGATCACCCATTTCTTCCTCAATGTCTGCCTTGCTGCCGCTTGCGATAGCAGCCTCAAGCTCAGCCTTTTCGCCGCCTATACAGGCTACGGCGTCCTCGGCACAGCGAAAATCCATACCTGCGCGCATTGCTCTTTTGCCGACCTTCTGAGCTCTCATAAGAGCGGGAAGTGACTTTGCAACGCTTGTGAGGGTGTCCGTATAACGCTCCTGTCCCTTAGTTTCCATTTTTATGGCGTCCCAGTTTTTCAGCACCTGATCGGTGGTATTGGCTGTGACGTCACCGAAAACATGGGGGTGACGGATAATGAGCTTTTTGCAGACCTCGTCGCACACATCGTCGAACTTAAAGGAGCTCTGCTCCTCCTCGATCCTGCAATGGAAAACGACCTGTAACAGAACATCGCCCAGCTCTTCGCGGAGAAGTGCGGTATCCTCGAGATCGATAGCCTCGATGACCTCGCAGGTCTCTTCGATGAGATCGCTTCTTATAGACTGATGAGTCTGTTCTTTGTCCCAGGGGCAGCCGCCCTCGCTTCTGAGAAGTCTGACAATATCGAGCAGATCGTTTATTGAATAATGGTCTTTCTGCTGGTATTCAACCATAGGAAAACACTCCCTTAAAGACGGGCTATGTTATATAATACCCTAATTTTTTCTAAATTGCAACCTATTTTTTACATTTTTGTTAATTTCGTAGAATAATAATATTTGCTTAGTCTCGGTTTGTATATTTTTTACATATAATTACTATCTGTTATATAAATCAAAATGTCCAAGATGCATCTGAATGCTTATTTATCCACGAATCCGACCTTGTGATAAACCTTTGAAACTATTCTTCCCGAGTATCTTAGCGCCTTCTGTGCGCCCTCGGTATAGCACTGCTTCAGGTAAGCCTTGTCTGCGCTGAGTCTTGCGAACTCTGTGCGGACGGGCTCTAAGTGGTCAGCGACAGCCTCGCCTACAGCCAGCTTGAAGTCGCCGTAGCCCTTGCCTGCAAACTCAGACTCTATAGCCTTGAAGTCCTTGCCTGTTATGCAGGAATAGATAGTCATAAGGTTGTTGATGCCGTCCTTGCCCTCGCGGTAGCACACCTCAGCCTCGCTGTCGGTGACAGCTCTCTTGAATTTGCGGATAATGGTATCCTTGTCGTCGAGGATAAGAATGCAGGCGTTGACATTTTCGTCAGACTTTGACATTTTCTTTGTCGGCTCCTGCAATGACATTATCTTAGCGCCCACCTCGGGGATATATGGCTCAGGCAGGGTAAAGAAGTCACCGTAGCGCTGGTTGAAGCGCTGAGCGATATTTCTTGCCAGCTCAAGGTGCTGCTTCTGGTCAACGCCGACAGGCACCAGATCTGCGTTATACGCAAGAATATCCGCAGCCATAAGGGTGGGATATGTAAACAGACCTGCGTTTATATCGTCGGGGTGCTTCTGGCTCTTGTCCTTGAACTGAGTCATACGCGAAAGCTCTCCGAACTGAGTATTACAGCCCAGTATCCAGTTGAGCTCAGCGTGTGTGGGAGCATGGCTCTGTATAAATAGTATCGACTTTTCGGGATCAACTCCACAAGCCATAAGGAGCGCATACGAATTGAGCGTATTCTGACGCAGTTTTGCAGGCTCCTGTCTTACGGTGATCGCGTGCATATCAACAACGCAGTATATACAGTTATACTGCTCCTGAAGAGCGCCCCAGTTTCTGACAGCTCCGATGTAATTTCCGAGGGTAAAGGTACCTGTAGGCTGGATACCGCTGAAGATCAGCTTTTTATCGTCCATTTGCTGTGCTCCTTACTTCTGAGAAGCTTTTCTTGCTTCTGCCTCGTCCTTGAGCTGACAGCTTCTTATCTCGCTGAGAACGCGCTGATAGAGTACATAGAATGTGCGGAGCTCCTGCTCATTTTCGGGGATAAGACCTGCCTTGATCTCGGTCTTGTAAACGCCGCCCTTTGTGAGGAGGAAGATATTGTTTGTTCTGCCCTTAGGAAGGTCATACTGCTTTGTCTTTTCAGCCTTTGGGATAAGCTGACCTGCGTTTGCAACGAGGGTATGAGCAGCCTGTACAAGGTTTCTGTACTTCTGTGAAGCGCCTGTGTATTCGCCGCCGTTGTTGAAGTAGATATTAGCAGCTCCGTTGATGAAGCAGACCATAGTTGTGAGCACGTCTGATGACATAGGGATATCGATAACTACACCGAAAACGTCGTTTCTCTTCATTTTAGCGAAATTGTCGAAGTACTGAGCAGGAAAGTTGATAGCCTGTCCTCTTGTCATAAGGTATTTCTGTGTGACATTATATCTGTCGGTCATTCTGTTTGGCATAATGGATTATCCTTTCGATATGTTTTTTATTCTCAATCGAGCATTTCTCTTGTCATACGGGCAAGTATCTCCATGCCTTTGTTTATCTGCTCGTTTGTAGGTGTTGAGTAATTGAGTCTGAATGAATGGCTTATTTCATTCTCATCAATGTTGAACGAATTGCCGGGAACTACAGCTATTTTGTACTCCTGTACAGCCTTTCTGCAAAAATCGTTCATGTTGAAGCTCTCGGGAAGGTCGCACCACACGAAAAGTCCGCCCTGCGGCTTGATATAGCTTATCTTCTTTGAGAACTCATTGTCGATATATCCGCACATAAGGTCACATTTTTCCTTATATATAGCGCGGAGCTTCTTGAAATGCGCTTCTCTGTCAACAGTTGACATGAATCTGTGGGAAACTACCTGTGCCCACATATTCGAGTGAACGTCTGAAACCTGCTTGCACACTACCATTTTCTGGATAATAGGTGACGGAGCAGAGCAATAGCCTGTTCTGAAGCCTGATGAGATTATCTTTGAGAATGTGCTGGAGTATATAACTCTGCCCTCGGTGTCAAAGCTCTTGATACATGGGATATTCTCACCCTCAAAGCGGAGCTCGCCGTAGGGATCGTCCTCTAAGATAATGAAGTCATATTTGCAGGCAAGCTCATATACAGCCTTGCGCTTTGCAAGTGAC
The DNA here is from genome assembly GCF_024684275.1 of Ruminococcus sp. The sequence continues at coordinate 16,817 of NZ_JAIKXF010000097.1, read as the reverse complement.
ATAGTCTTGCCCGTAGGGTTCTGGAAATTCGGGATAAGGTAAAGGAGCTTGACGTTCTTCTCGGTCTTGAGAGCATTTTCCAGCTTTTCAAGGTCGATGCCGTCGCTTTCCATATCAATGCCTCTGAGGTGTACGTTGTATGAACGGAAAGCGTTCAGTGAGCCGATAAAGCATGGCGACTCGCAGAGGAGAGTATCTCCCTCATTGAGGAGCACCTTGCAGGAAAGCTCGTTAGCCTGCTGTCCGCCTGATGTGATGATGAGGTCATCGAATTCCTTATGGAAGCAGCCCTTTTCTGTCATCCAGCCCTTTAAATAGTCGCGGAGAGGAGTATATCCCTCTGTCACGCTGTACTGCAAAGCGAGGATAGGATCATCTCTGAGAAGCTCCGCCGATATTTCAGCGATACGCTCCTTCGGAAAAGCTTCGGGAGCAGGATTACCTGCTGCGAAGGAAATAACATCGGGATCAGCAGTGAATTTCAATATTTCTCTGATAGCCGAAGCGTGAAGCTTGGTCACCTTGTCTGAGAATTTATAATCCATGATAAAAACCAGCCTTTCGTCTGTATGTTAATGTTTTGCAATGTCTTGCCCCTTACATTCTTAAACCGGAGCAATATGGTACAAAGTGTCAGCCTATCCTATACATTATAACACATAATTCTGAATTCTGCAACATATATTTTTGTGAAAAAGTGATTTTTCCATACATTATGTCAAATCGGAGGCGGTTTGCACTGAAAAAACAAAACTTCATAAAGGGCTCTATCATACTTATGCTGTCGGCGGCAGCGGCGAAGCTGCTTGGTGCGGCGTTCAAGATACCCCTGACAAACATACTCGGCGGCGTGGGAATGAGCTATTTCAGCTGTGCCTACAGCCTGTTCATGCCTGTATACGCTCTGGCGGTTACGGGACTGAGCTCCGCCGTGGCTAAGATGACCGCGGAAAGCACGGCGCTGGGTATGTACAGGAATGCCGCTAAGGTCAGGCGGACTGCCCTTGCGCTGTTTTCGGCGGTAGGACTGGCAGGGAGCCTGCTGATACTTCTCCTTGCAAAGCCATTCAGCTCCTATATCATCGGACTTCCCGAGGCATCAGCGGCAGTAGCCATGATAGCTCCAGCGGTATTTTTCGGCTGTATCACTGCTGTAGAGCGCGGCTACTACGAGGGCATGAGCAATATGTACCCCACAGCGCTTTCACAGCTGACAGAGGGCGTGGTAAAGGCTGCGGCAGGGCTTTTGCTCTGCGGCTTCACAGCGGCTCACCCTCATACGGTCATGAAGCTGTTCCCTCATGTGACTGACATACGGGCGGCAGCTGCCGCCGCAGGTATATTCGGCGTTACCCTGTCAACAGCAGGGGCGGCGTTGTTTTTTGCGATAATGCGGCTGTTCGGGAGAGCTCACAACGGCGGAGAAGACCATGTGATGAGCCGCAGGACAATTACCCGTGAGCTGGTTGGGACAGCTCTGCCTGTGGGGATAAGCTCCGTTGTGACAAATCTTACGGCGCTGATAGATATGTGGACTGTCATAGGCTGTATCTCGCGGTTCGATGCTGCGTCGGGACTTCCCGTTGGTGTCACGAAAGACGAGCTCCCTCAGTTCATTTACGGCTCATTTGCAGGCATAGCCCTGACGGTGTTCAACCTTGTGCCCTCTGTGACGAATATGCTTGGCAAGGGAGCTCTTACCTGTGTTGCAGCGGCAAAGGGCAGTGGAGACCGCTGTGCGCTGGAGTGCAGTACGTCACAGGCGCTTCTTTCGGCAGCTCTGATAGCTGTTCCGTCAGCAGTCGGTCTTGGAGTCCTTGCCCCCGAGGTGCTTAGCTTTCTGTTTCCGCGCCAGTCCGATGAGGCGGCGGTTTGCATAGGCTCTCTGCGTTATCTCATGGCAGGAATGGTTTGTCTGTGCGTGTCGTTTCCGCTGTTCAGTATGCTTCAGGCAGTAGGCAGGTCAGCCGCGCCTCTGAAAATAATGCTTGTGGGCACGGCGGTAAAGCTGGCAGGGAATCTTCTGCTGATACCTGTTATGGGAGTTGACGGGGCGGCACTGTCTACCTCTCTATGCTACGCAGTGATACTGGCGCTGTCTCTCCGTGCTTACATAAGGGCTTCGGAAGCCAGAATAACCATCGCTCCCTTTGGTAAGGTCCTTTACGCAGGGGCTATGTGCGGCGGAGCAGCGCTTCTTGCGGCGGAGGTGCTTCGGCGCAGAGAGGTCCCCGTTATGGCAGTGCTGGCGGTCTCCGGAGCAGTTGGCGGAGCTGTATATATCGGGCTTGTGTATGCTCTTATCGGGAGGATAAATAAAAACAAGCAATAAGCATGATACTTATCGCTTGCTGTGGATCAAATACAATAATCTCCGCCGTTATGGCTGTGATTTATAATATCATTGAGACTGATGCTGTCGAGATAGTCGGTTATGGACTTGTAAAGCCCCTCCCATATAAAGAGGGTGGAGCAGTCAGCGGCTCTCGGGCATTCATTCGGCTCGAATTCAAGGCAGGCTACGGGAGCAAGGCTGCCCTCGGTAGCTTTAAGCACGTCGCCTACAGTTATCTCGTCGGCGCTTCCTGCAAGCATATAGCCGCCTTTATTGCCGCGGTTGGTCCTCAGGAGACCTGTTTTATTAAGAAGAGGAACTATCTGTTCCAGATATTTTTTTGATATCCCCTGTCTGTCAGCAATATCTTTAAGCGATACATATCCCTCTTCGTGGTGCATAGCGAGGTCGTAGAGCATTCGCAGAGCGTATCTGCCTTTAGTTGATATTTTCATTGATACACGTCCTTTCGCGTTGTCGGTATTTATTATTATACCATAGGTTTAGTATGTTTTCAAGAGGGAACTGAAAAAAACTGCTTTTTTATGCCGCTTTTTGGATTTTTAGACGGACATGATATTTTGTAATTCCTGCTCCAAATGCTTGACATACCGCTGAACTTTGTGCTATACTGAATATAATATACAGAGCAGCTCTCCCTGATGCACTGCGGCGGAGCTGTATTTCAAGGTTAGAGAATGAACCGGAGGATAAAACGATGAAAAAAACAGGAATTTTTGCAGTACTTATCGCAGCAGTACTTACAACAGCTGCTTTTGCAGGCTGTTCAGATAGAAATGATGGCTCATCAGGATCAAGTGTGCGTCCGCGCAGAACGGAAAGCATACCGTCTGAGACCGAGCCTGTAGGCACAAATGTTATAAAGGGCGAGCTTGGCAAGGAGATCGTAGATAAGGATACAGCCTTTACCCTCAATTCCGTTGTCAGCGCTCTGAACAGCGACACAGGCGAGCATTTCATATACATGGATATAACTCTCAGAAACAGTATGGCTAAAGAGTACGCTCTCAGTACACTCAATAACTTCTACATCGAGCTTCCTGACGGAAACGAGGTGTATTCTGATGTCCGCACACAGCTTTATGCAAGGCAGCACTTCAACGAGAGCAAGTACTATACCGATCCATTCAATATCCCGTCAAACGGACAGTTCAGCGGACTTATCGGCGGTATCGTTCTTGTCGGTGATATAAAGGATTTCAAGCTTTGCTTCTATCCTACAGGCGACGATGAGAGAGCGAAGGGCACTGTTATCAAATACGATATAACACCCTCTGACATCATTGATCCTCCTGCTGAGGTATTAAAGTAATATCATCAAGCCCGAAGTATTTCGGGCTTTTTTTAGTTGAAAGTTGAGAGTTTAGAGTTGATCGCCGCTGTATGTGATATTCATATTATCGCCGCAGGCGACACCATAACTCTCAACTCGGAACTTTCAACTCTAAACTTAAAAAAACGGAGCTTTAAGCTCCGTTTTTTTAATGTAAATGGCATAAAATGTGATCATTCAAACATAGGAGTTGAGAGATAACGCTCGCCTGTGTCAGGGAGAAGAGCAACGATAGTCTTGCCCTTGTTCTCAGGACGCTTTGCAAGCTGGATAGCAGCCCATACTGCTGCACCTGAGGAAATACCTACGAGTACGCCTTCTGTTCTTGCGATAGCTCTGCCTGTCTCGAATGCGTCCTCGTTTGATACAGGGATTATCTCGTCGTAAACGTTTGTATTGAGAGTTTCCGGAACGAAGCCTGCACCGATACCCTGGATCTTGTGAGGACCTGCTGTGCCCTCTGAGAGAACAGGTGAGCTCTTAGGTTCAACAGCAACTACCTTAACGTTAGGATTCTTGGACTTGAGGTAAGCGCCTGTACCGCTGATAGTACCGCCTGTACCTACACCAGCAACGAAGATATCTACCTTTCCGTCGGTATCGTCCCATATCTCAACGCCTGTGGTCTTTTCGTGGATAGCAGGGTTTGCAGGGTTTGTGAACTGTGAAGGGATAAAGCTGTTTGGAATTTCCTGAGCAAGCTCGTCAGCCTTAGCGATAGCGCCCTTCATACCCTTTGAACCGTCTGTGAGAACAAGCTCTGCACCGTAAGCCTTCATGAGGTTGCGGCGCTCAATGCTCATGGTCTCAGGCATTGTGATGATAAGTCTGTAGCCTCTTGAAGCAGCTACGGAAGCAAGACCGATACCTGTATTTCCGCTGGTAGGCTCAATGATAACACTGCCTTCCTTGAGAAGTCCCTTAGCCTCTGCGTCATCTATCATAGCCTTAGCGATCCTGTCCTTGACGCTTCCGGCAGGATTGAAGTATTCGAGCTTAGCGAGAAGAACAGCGTTCAGCTCATGAGCGCTTTCGAGGTTTGCGAGTTCCAGAAGCGGAGTACCGCCGATAAGGTCTGTAATTTTCTTATAAGTTTTCATAATAAAAGATCTCCTTTACATAAGTTGTTGATAAAAATGCGTGTTGACATATGAAACAGGAGCGTCAACATCGTTTGGACTTGATTTTATACATGACATAGCACCTCTTGATATTTTCTATATCACCTATATGTTTGGTATGCTTATATTATATCAGCAAAATTTACATTTGTCAAGCCTTTTTTTGAAAAAGAATTCAGAATTCAGAACTAAGAGCTAAGTAGGGGCGGCGTTCCGCCGCCCGTGGAATATATTGAAATCATTTTTTTATTGTATGGGTATATATAATCAGACCTTCAATTTAGATCCGTCCGCATAAGCGGACACCACAATTCCTAATTCTTAATTCCGCATTCCGAATTATAAATTTAGGAACGCCGAGGGCGGCGTTCCCTACATATAATAAAAAAGGGCGTGACCTTTGCCACGCCCTTGTATAAGCTTAGTTCTTTGGCTTTTCGCCTGTAGTTGCAGTTGATGCGAACTTCTCGAATTCGCCTGACGGATAGATACCCTCAACTTCCATAGCGTTTGAATCGTAGTATACCCATACCAGCATAGCTGCGAGACCGGGGTTGTTCTTGAGGTTGATGTGATATGTTATCTCGTCGCCGGGCTTTGCGGAAACGTTGTCGCCGTAAGCTACAAAGCCTGTCTCTGAGGAGACGTTCTGTTCCTCGATATCGCCGCCGACCTTGATATTTCCCTGGATTACCTTATCGGGAGCGATAGACTTGCCTGCAACGGTAGCAAAATCGGGATTGAATCTTACAGGATAGTCCTTGTTGGGGATATTGTCCTTGAGCTTGAATACTACCTCGATGAAATCGCCGTTGAATACATAGTCTGAATCCTTTGATATATCGAGCCACATACAGTATCTGCTGTCTGTCTTGCTTGTGTATTCACCGGAAGCTTCGGTAGGCTTTGTGACGATCTCGGTCACTACAGCACCGTTGGCATCAGTAGCCTTTTCGCCGTTAGCCTGTGTTACCTCAACTACCTCTGTAGCAGGTTGTGTTGTTGACTTTGTCTGAGGATCATCAGAGTTGAGGTCAACGCCGTCGGGGAGAGTAAGACCTAAATTTGCAAGGTCAGCAGGTGAGCCTGTCTGGAAAGGAGTAACAACTACAGCGCCGCTTGCGTTCTCGATGTTTTCAAGTGTCGGCATATTGCCGGCAGTTGCCTGTTCAACGGAGCTGTTTCCTGTAGATGAGGTCTTGTTTGATGCGCTGCCTGCTTCCTTTTTTGAACATGAAGCGGCAGAAGTAATAGCAACGCAGGCAACAGCTGCCAGCGCGATAGCTTTTTTTCTGAAATCAGTCATAGTTTTGCGTCCTTTCATTAAAAGGGATGTATTTTTTCATACTTTTTTGCGGAGCAGTGCACTCCGCTGAGCTTACTTTAATTATACACAAGCGGTGATTATTTGTCAAGACAAAGACGGAATTGTAATCAATTCTTTGACAAAGAGTCACATTTTTACCACGACTATTTCACAGTTCTGTCATTTTGCAGAGTGCCGGGACAATGCCTTTATCGGCAGAATAATGAAAAAGCGTAGGTATAATGGCATATATTAGTAAAAATCATGTATTGCAAATCGCCCTTTGGCGTGATATAATTATAATAAGTGTTTATAAAGTTGTTCCGTAATAAAAAAAGAGGAATGACGTTTCTTTATCGAGATCCAATAAACAATGGGGAAAGGACATCTGACAATGAGGAGATCTGCAATGGCGCTGCTTACAGCCGCTGCAATGCTGCTTACGGGTGTGTCATGCGCGAAGAAAGGCGGTTCTTCAAGTGTGTCTGAGAAAGAAAAAAGCACAGACGCTCAGAAGACAACTGCTATTATTGAGGAGGAAACTACAGAGATGGCGACCGAGCATAAAAGCCCAGTTGAGACCGTTTCGGCCGCTCTTGGTTCACAGATATCCGTAAACAGGACTATCGGACGTGCCGAGGGCAGCAACACGATCAAGTTCCCGCTCGCTGACCTTATCGAGGAAGGCGACAGGATAGAATCGTTCACATTTACCGTATATTCAGGGGACGGAGGGAATATCGGCGAATTCAAAGGCGGCTGTGGCATATCAGTAGACGACAAATGCCCGGCTGCAACAACTAAGGGCTGGTATCAGTCGGGAGATTTTTCGGCTCCTACTGAGGGCAGCTACGGCGAGATAACATGGAACGTTCCCGAGGAGCTGAAGGACTATATCCATGAGGGGGGAGAGGTCCTGTTCGGCTACTGGTGGGGAAACTGCGAAAGCCTGAAGATAGACAATGTTGTATGCAGGTTCAGCAGGACGAGAGAGGTGCCTGTTGACGGTACTGCCTCTGTTCAGGTAGGCAAGTCGGTGAGCTACTCCGACGAGGACAACAGAGTGCATATACCTCTTGATTTCATACCTGAGGGCATGGTGCCTGAGGTGGTAACGTTCAGCGTCAGCACGACCGGCAGCTTAGGAAAATTCACAGGCGCCTACGGAATAAGCTCTACTGCTGGTGAATTCCAGTCTGGAGATGTGTCAATATTCACAGACAGCGATAATTTACAGCTCACATGGTTCGTGCCTGACAAGGCAAAGGGCTGCATGGAAAAGGATAACGAGCTCCTTCTGGGATACTGGTGGAGCGATCAGCCCACCATCACCGTTGACAAGGCGGAGGTCAAGTACAGCGTCGGCAGCGGAGATTATCCTGCTCCCACAAAGATAGAGGTGGCAACTATGGCACCCACTACGGAGGATACTTCGGGTGAAAAGGGCTTCAGAAGCGCTTCCGAGATAGTATCAAAGATAAAGGTGGGCTGGAATCTCGGAAATACCCTTGAAAGCTATAATACAGGCAGATCGGGTCTCGACACCGAGACAGGCTGGGAGAACCCCAAGACTACTAAGGAAATGATAAAGTCTGTAAAGGCAGCAGGCTTCAACGCCATAAGAATACCTGTAACATGGTCCGAGCATATGAACGATACAAGTATCCAGAAGGAATGGCTCGACAGAGTACAGGAGGTCGTTGACTACGCATATAATGAGGGAATGTTCGTTATCATCAATATGCACCATGACGACTATATCTGGTTTGATCCTCAGCCGGCTTCATTCAGCGGCGACTGTATGCGCCTTGAAAGTATCTGGAAGCAGGTGAGCGAGCGCTTTGCCGATTATGATGACAGACTCATATTCGAGGGCATGAACGAGCCGAGGACCGTGGGTTCATCTATGGAATGGACGGGCGGTACAAAGGACGAGCGCAGCACTGTCAACAAGTACGCCAAGGCATTTGTTGACACGGTACGTGCAAGCGGCGGCAACAACGCCAACAGAACTCTTATCGTCACCACATATGCGGCTTCTGCCGACAGCGTGGCGCTTAATGATATGGTAGTTCCCAGCGGCAAGAATATCATTCTTTCGGTACATTACTATGCACCGTGGAGATTCTCCGAGGGCACAGATACAGTCTTTACTCCAAGCGGCGAGAGCGAGCTTGAGGGCAAGTTCACAGAGCTGAGACAAAAGTTCATCGACAAGGGCATACCTGTCCTTATCTGCGAATTCGGCTGTGTTCACGGAGCTGACGAGGCTACAAGAAGCAGATACTACACCTACTACATAAGCGCCGCAAAGAAGCAGGGCATAAAGTGCTTTGTATGGGATAACAGTAAGTTCAGCGGCGAGTCAAGCTTCGGTATATTCAACAGAAACTCTGTTGCGTGGGACGGAGCTGTCCTCAATGCTGTCATGGAGGGCGCTAAGTGATAAGGTGACATATTTTTCCGCTTGACAGAAAAGTTCATATCATATATCATATACTATACATAGCCGGGGGAAGCTTTCTCGGCTGACGCAGCAATTCAAAGGAGGAATTTTACATGAAGAAACTTATTTCAATGCTGCTTTCCGCAGCTACAGGACTTTCAGCGCTGACTTCCGTTTCAGGCACAGCTTTCAATGAAAAGGCAGCAGCTGCCGAAAAGGGCGGCATGGTGGTTTTCGGTGACAGTATAGCTGCCGGCGTTACAAGAAAGGGCAATGTCGAGCATAACTACGGCGAGATATGCGGCGATTACCTTGGCTGCAAGGTGAGCAACTACGCGGTTTCTGGAGATAATTCTTCTGACCTTATCAATGTGATAGATAAGCTTTCACCCGAGCAGAAGCAGAACGTTGCCGACGCTGAGTATATCGTCATCTCTGTTGGCGGAAACGACATCATGCAGTTTGCCTCAAAGAAGCTCATAGCCTATGCCGTAAATAAGAATTTCCTCAATGACGGCTATACAAAGGACAATATCCCTGCCAATCCCTCGGTATCCGATATGGTAGAGATAATCAAGTTCAGAGGCGAGGGCAGCCTTTCCGAGTACGCTTCAAAGGGACTTTCTCAGGCACTTGAAGTAAACAGCCAGGTAAGCGGCGTTGCAACAGACCTGACCTCAAGCGAGAATGGTCACGACGGCTATTTTGAAAAGGTAACTATCCCGAATATAAAGACTGCCGTTTCAAAGCTGAAGGCTATTTCGCCTGATGCCAAAATAATGGTACAGAATATATTCCAGCCTGTTGAGCTTGAACAGACATATATGGAAAAAACCTACGGCAAGAGTTCTTCACAGAACACTCTTATAAATACTGTTATAAGACCGAGACTTGAAGATGTTATGGAAGCCTTTGACCAGCAGCTCCATACTATTGACGGTATTGACGTTGTCGATGTAAAGACTCTTTTCACATCGACTAATGAGACACTTTCACAGAGCAACCCCGGACACGCAAGCTATTTCATCGACACTCAGACAGGCGGACTTTCATCAGCAGATGTTCACCCGAATCAGAAGGGACACGTTGCAATTGCAACTGCTGTGCTTTCAACTATAAACAAGCTCCACAACGATAACGGACTTCTCAGAAAGACCTTCAACAGCTTCAGCGATAAGGACAAGTATCCTGCAATAGCACTTGCAGCTTATAACAAGGTCGCAGGTCAGGATCCGACGCTGACTACTACCACTACTACTTCCACCACCACTACAACAACTACAGTAAAGCCTACAAAAACTACTACAACAACTGTCACGACTACACAGAAGCCTACTACTACAACTACGACTTCAACCACTACAACAACAAAGAAGCCTACAACAACAACTACAACTACTAAGGCAACGACTACAACAAAGAAGATAACCACAACAAGCACCACAACTACAACAGCACCTGTTACAACGACTGCTCAGCCCGTCAAGACTATCGCTTTGGGTGATGTAGACAACAACAAGGCTATAAACGCAGTAGATGCTTCATATGTTCTTGAGGACTACGCAAGGACTTCAACAAATCAGTCCTCAAAATTCAGCGAAGATCAGAAGAATGCGGCAGACGTTGACAAAAACGGCAAGATAAACGCAGTAGACGCATCATATATCCTTTCCTACTACGCTTATACCGCTGTTACATCAAAGGACATCAAGAGCTTTGAAGAATACTTAAAGACAGCATAAGATCACAGCGGACAGCTAACCCCTGTCCGCTGATTGTATAGGGAGAAAAATAATGAAAAAGATGTATTTTATAGTCAATCTCGTTGCGGGAAAGGCTGTGATAAACAAAAAACTGGGCAAAATAGTTGACGAGTTCGTGAGATCGGGCTATGAGGTAACTGTCCATACCACACAGAGCGGCAGTGATGCCGTGGAGCAGGCTGTATACGCCTGTGAAAAGGGATATGACCTCCTTGTGGTAGCAGGAGGCGACGGTACCCTCAGTCAGTGCCTGCAAGGAGTAATGGGCTGCGAAAAGCGCATACCCATAGGCTATGTGCCGGCAGGCTCTACCAATGATTTTTCAAAAAGTCTCGGTATTCCCTCAGACCAGATAAGGGCAGCAAAGCTTATTACCCACGGCAAGCCTGCTCTCTGTGACGTGGGAGGCTTCAACGACGGGTATTTCTCATATGTTGCGGCTTTCGGAGCTTTCACCAATATCACTTATGAGACCTCACAGAAGGTCAAGAACGTTTTCGGTCACGCTGCCTATATCGCAGGGGGAGCTGCTCATCTCGGCAGCATAAAGGCAAAGCCCATGCGCATAGAGTACGACGGCAGGACTATCGAGGGCGATTTCGTATACGGCATGGTGACGAATACCGCTTCCGTTGCAGGCATGATAAATATGAAGAACTTTCTCCTTGATGACGGTATCTTTGAGGTAACTTTAATAAGAAAGCCTAAGAACGCCACAGAGCTGGGCAAGACCGCTGTAGCACTGCTGAAAAACGACATGACCGATAAAAATATAGTTTTCTTCCGTACAAATGAAGTTACTGTCACAAATCTCTCCGACAAGCCCTTCTCGTGGACAAGAGACGGTGAGTACGGCAGTGAGGAGGTCGTAAACCACATCTGCTGCCATAAAAAGGCAGTTCCCTTCATGGTGCGCGGCAAGAGCCGCCTGCCCTTTGAGAAGTGAGCGGCATGAAGAAAATATACGGAAACAAACAGCTTCTTGACGCCCTTGCAGGCATGAGAGCCAGCGGCAGGACTGCTCATTCGTTGATAATATGCGGTGAAAAGGGCAGCGGAAAGAAGCTTATCGCAAAATATTACACACAGGCGCTGATGTGCGAGACTCCCGAAAACGGCAAGCCCTGCGGAGTCTGCAATGCCTGCAAAAACGTGGAAAAGGATATACACCCCGACGTGATATACCCCGAAAGGTCGGGAAAGCTTGGAAATTACAGCGTAAAGACAGCCCGTGAGATAATCGCGGACGCCTACGTTAAGCCTAATAACAGCAGCGGCTGCAAGGTGTATATCTTTGCGGATTGCAGTCATGTGCAGGATCAGACTCAGAACGCTCTGTTAAAGCTCATAGAGGAGCCCCCCGAGTATGCCTATTTCATATTCACCTGCGGCTCAAAGTCGGAGTTCCTGCCAACTATCATATCCCGATGTGTGTGCTTCTCCACAGCCCCCTGCACCGAGGAGGAGGCTGCGGAAGCTCTCGGAGACAGCGGCTATGCTTCGCAGGACATACAGGCAGCTGTGAGCTGCTTCCACGGTAACATCGGTATGTGCGAGAGCTACATCAACGACGAAGCTCTCCGCAGGCAGGTGGATTTGACAAAATCCATTGCCGATAGTATAATAAGGAAAGACGAGTACGCTCTCAGCGTATGGCTCTGCTCTTCAGGACGAGAGAGGGACGACGTGAGAGAGGTGCTGACAATGCTTGACAAGCTTATCCGCGATGCAGCAGTTCTCAGCAAGGACGATGCTGCACGGAACATAGGCTGCTTCCGTGAGGGAGCAAGAGCGCTTTCACGCTCGCTGACAGCTTATCAGTCCGCAAGGATACACTCGCGTATCGAAAAGGCGTGGAGTGCAGTGGAGAGCAATGTGGGCATACCGCTGGCGCTTACTGCGCTGGGTGCGGAGATAATGGAAATAGTCGGATAAACGGCTTTAGATAGGAGTTTCTATGAAGGAAATAGTCGGAGTACGCTTTAAGAGCGTAGGAAAAATATACTACTTTTCACCGGGAGATATAAAGACTAAGGTGGGTGACCGTGCTATCGTTGAGACAGTGCGCGGTGTTGAGTGCGGAGAGGTGGTCATTGCCAACCGCCAGATAGACGATGAGGAGATAAATTCACCTCTCAAGCCTATAATCAGACTGGCTGACGAGAATGACCTCAAAACCGTGGAGAAGAACAAGCAGCGCGAAAAGGACGCTTTCAGGATATGCGAGGAAAAGATAGCCTTTCGTAAGCTGGATATGAAGCTGGTGGACGTCGAGTGCACATTTGACAACAACAAGCTGCTGTTTTACTTTACAGCCGAGAACCGTGTGGACTTCCGCGAGCTTGTAAAGGACCTTGCGGCTGTATTCAGAACAAGAATAGAGCTCAGACAGATAGGTGTCCGCGACGAGGCAAAGATACTGGGCGGACTCGGCATCTGCGGCAGAGAGTTCTGCTGTAAGAGCTACATGGGCGATTTTCAGCCTGTTTCTATAAAAATGGCAAAGGAGCAGGGACTTTCCCTCAATCCCACAAAAATATCGGGAACCTGCGGCAGACTTATGTGCTGTCTCAAAAACGAGCAGAACGCATACGAGGCTCTGCTGAAGATAACGCCTAAGATAGGCGCTACAGTTGTTACTCCCGACGGCGACAAGGGACGTGTTGAGGACGTAAACCTCATCACAGGAAAGCTCCGCGTAAAGACCGATAAGTCAGAGGTTCCTGTGACACTTGACAGAAGCGAGGTCAAGCTCCTTAAAGACGCCGAGATAAGAGTAAATAAGGAAGAGCTTAAAGCGCTTAAAAACCTTGAGGACAAGTAATGGCTCAGCAGCAGAAGATAAACTACGGCTTGCTTCTGGATAAGAAGATAGCCGAACTTGAAAAAAACGGCGAGAGACCGTCGCTGCTTCTCCATGCCTGCTGTGCGCCGTGCAGCAGCCATACCCTTACGGTGCTGGAGAAATACTTCCGTGTAACGCTGTATTTCTGCAATCCGAATATAGCTCCCGAGGAAGAATTCACATTCAGATATGAGGAGCTTAAACGCCTTGTGCATGAAATGGGACTTGATATACCCATTATCGAGGAGGAGTATGACCCCGCCCCGTTTTATGAGCTGGCAAAGGGACTTGAAGACCTGCCAGAGCGCGGAGAGCGCTGCCAAAGGTGCATAGAGTACCGACTGCGAAAAGCAGGCGCAAAGGCAAAGGAGCTGGGCTGCGATTTTTTCACTACTACCCTGACCATAAGTCCCCATAAGGACTGCACGTTCATCAACGAGTGCGGCGGACGTTTGCAGGAAGAGATAGGTGTGCCCTATCTTTTCTCTGATTTCAAGAAGCACGAGGGCTATAAACATTCCATAGAGCTGTCGAAGCAGTATAATTTGTACAGGCAGAATTACTGTGGCTGTGTCTTTAGTAAAAAGTAGGGGACGGCGTCCCGAAGCAGGGGGCGGATACTATCCACCCGAATATTCAGCTTATGGTGATCTTAATGAATAATAATATTTATATTGAATATATTAAATATGCTGCGTTATTTATCGGCTTTTCTATAATATATTTAGGCATATATTACCTTTGCGCAAAGGCAAAAATCAGAGATGCAGAGAAAAAAGGAACAAAGCCTGAACTGAGGCGTTTAAGACTGAGCTTTTTCGTTATATGGCTGGTTTTACTGCTTTTATTTGTTTGGTTTTGTCTTAATTATGTAGGTGTGCTGCTGTAATATATTTTTACGATCATATATGGGAGAAAAACAATGGGCAAGGAACTAAAGACCAACGCAATGCGTTTTCTTGATAAAAGCAAGATTGAATACACCGTGCAGACCTATGAATGTGACGAATTCATTGACGGCATACACACCGCCGAAAAGCTTGGACAGCCCCTTGACGAGACTTTCAAGACTCTCGTTGCGCAGGGTAAGAGCGGCAGCTATTACTGTTTCCTTATCCCCGTTGCGCTGGAGCTTGATATGAAAAAAGCTGCAAAGAGCGTGGGAGAGAAGTCTGTTGAGCTTATCCATGTTAAGGACATTACAAAGATAACAGGCTATGTCCGCGGCGGCTGTACTCCTATCGGCATGAAAAAGCAGTTTATGACCGTTGTGCATGAGAGCGCGGCAGAGCTTCCGCAGTTCTACATAAGCGGCGGACGCATCGGCGTACAGATACATCTTTCTCCGCAGGAGCTTGTAAAAGCCATACGCGGAAAATTCGAGGATATTATCCTTTGACAAACAGCCATTTGGGGCTGTCGTAAGGGGGGCGGCGATATGAAAGGCGATTTTTTAAATGAAAGGCTTTACAGTGTTGGCAGAGCAGTTGTGGACAGAAGCTTCCACACGCAAAGCGGCAATGAAGCCTTTTTTGCTTTTTTCGGAAACGATGTTACCTATTCCATAAGGCGAACCATCTGTGACGAGGACTATCCGAGGATACTTGAATGTATGGAAAACGCCTCCGTTGGAAATATCCGCAGGACAGTTATCCGCATGAAGAGCGTCAGCGGAGAGTTCCGCTGGATACTGGTTACAGTCAGACTTGTGCTTTCCGAGGGCAGAGAGCCCATGTACAGCATGAATTTCAGCGATGTTTTTTCACTGGAGTCCCTTGCTTACAGCCGTCAGCGCAGGCTTTCCGAATACCGCCATGTGCTTAGCCTCATATCCGACCTTGCTTTCGAGTACAGCTTTGAAACAAAGAAACTGCGCATATATATGTTCGACTGCTTCCGCGAGATAGTCCTTATGGACGAGGAGCTGGAGCAGTGGCGGAAAAATGCCATAGAACAGGGCTATGTACTGACGCGGTATATTGACGCCTTCAATGCACTGTGCAGGGATATCCAAAGCGGAGCATACCGCTTCGACCATGAGCTTGAGACCTCTGTGCTCACCGAGGGCAAGACTAAGGAGGTCTGCCTTTTCCGCGGACTTACGCGGTATGACGATCCCGACACCCGCAAGGTCACGGGTATCATTTCAGTTGTAAGCTCACGAAGCAGAGGCAAGGAGGTAAACCTTGCCCTTGAAGCAAACAAGGACTCTCTTTCGGGACTTCTCAACAAACGTGCTATAACTGCTTTTGCGCAGGAGATACTGGCTGATGAGCCTCATCACAGCGTACATCTTGTCATACTCGACATTGACGATTTTACCGATATAAACAACAGCTACGGGCATCTTTTCGGCGATGAGGTCATATATACTGTGGCACGTATAATCAAGACAGAGATAGGCTCACGCGGTATTGCAGGCAGGATAAGCGGCGGCGGCTTTCTTATGGTTCTTGAGGGGGTACGGGACGAAGAAGACCTGCGAAGCATTCTCCGCGCTATACGCACTAATATTGAATTTTCCTTTGCGGACAGATTCGAGAAATTCCGCCTGACCTGCTCTATGGGAGTTTCCGCATACCCCATAGACAGCAGGAGCTACGACGAGTTGTTCATGCAGGCGGACAAAGCCCTGTATATCGCACAGGAAAAGGGACAGAACCGCTATGTTATCTACGATGTTGTCAAGCACGGTCCTGTAAAGAAGGACATGAGCAACAGAATAGCATTTCTCAGCGGAAAGGGTGAGTCCTCGGAGAAGCTCAGCTTTGTCGGCGGACTGGCTGAGAGTCTTGTTCTTGGCAGGATACCTGATATATCCGTGCTTCTGGAGCAGGTCCGTGTGCAGTTCGACCTTGACGATATATGCGTTTTTTCGGGCAGCGATATGGGACTTATTCTCAGCTGCGGAAATGCAGTTGTGAGAAACGCGGCTTATCTCCTTGAAAACGGCTATACAGACCGATTTACAGGGGACGGTCTCTTTGTTATCGACAATGTCAACGAGCTTGAGGGACGTGACGACGATGCCTTTGCTCAGCTTGTAGCGCAGAATATAGGCGGAGCTGTGCAGTACCTCATCACCGAGGAGGGCATGATAAAGGGAATGATCTCGTTCTGCTACATCGGGCGCTTCAAGAAGTGGTCGGTGGCTGATATGAACTATTTTGTAATAATCGGCAGAGTGATCTCGGCAATACTGAAAAAACAGGCTTATATCTGATTTCATAGGCGTTATGCACTAATGGCGGAGAGCGAAATTGTTTATTCATACAAAGTTTTTAAAAAAGTGCAACAAAACGGGCTTCTCAGGAGACTTATACAGTAGAGACCATTTTTTGAACCGTATTTTTCATATATAATAATTATGGGGGGGATATTATGGAAGAAGCATTGGCGGCTGTTTCAGCCATAATTCTGCTAATAGGCTGTTATGCAGGCTGCGGCAGGGATAAAAAGAAGAAAAAGGACGATTAGCACTCTCGCACCGAGAGTGCTAATTTTCATTGTAATCAGAAAACCCCCGGCTCGGCCGGGGGTTCAAAAGAGCTTACAGCTATAAGTCTTGAAATAAAAACTCCTTTTGATTATAATAAACTTGCGGCTACCAACTGCAAGAAGAATCAAAAGGAGGTCATTATAAAGTG
>NZ_JAIKXF010000093.1 GCF_024684275.1 Ruminococcus sp. | reverse complement strand
CTGCATATCAAAGTGACATATGGTACTAATATCACTGCAGCCGTAAACAGCATTACTCATAAGGTCAGCTTCACATTGGAGGAAGCGGCAGGAATAAATGTCCACAAGGTCAACGTATACGTTGACGATCTTAACGCTTGACACGTAAAGGTCTTACCTGTTTACAGAATTGGAGGATTTAACTGTGATAAACGGTTCTTTACTCAGAGATGCGATAATCTCCGCAGCTGTTACCATTGCAAACAGAAAGCGCGAGGTCGATGAGCTGAATGTGTACCCCGTTCCCGACGGCGATACAGGAACTAATATGTCAATGACCATAGGCAACTCTATAGCAGAGCTTAAGCGCCTTGACTCAAAGGCTCCCGTATCCGAGGTAGCTTCCACGGCAGCTTCAGCATTTCTGAGAGGCGCAAGAGGAAACTCGGGCGTTATACTTTCACTTATATTCAGAGGATTTTCAAAGGGACTTGCAGGCTGTAAGGAAGCCAAAAGCGAGAACTTCAGCGACGCTCTGCACTTCGGTGTGGAGGCTGCATACAAGGCTGTGATGAAGCCTGTTGAGGGTACTATCCTCACGGTAGTCAAGGCTGCCGCAGCAAAGGCAAACGAGATATGCGCCGAGACCAATGATGAAGTCGCATTCTGGGAAGAGGTCTGCGCGGAGGCTGAGGCTACACTTGCAAAGACCACGGATATGCTCCCGCAGCTCAAAAAGGCAGGAGTCGTTGACGCAGGCGGAAAGGGTCTGTGCATAATATTCAGGGCGATGTGCGACGTATTCGCAGGCGGAAAGATAGCCGAGCCCGAGGAAGCTCCCGCTGCTCAGGAGACTTCGTCCGATTCCTTCAGGACAGCCGTAAGCGAGTACGACGACGATATCACTTTTACATATTGTACTGAATTCATGCTCGAAAAGGAGAGCGGCTGCCCTGATGCGTCCATTCTCAGGGCTTATCTTGAGACTATCGGCGACTGCGTAGTGGTAGTTGACGACGAGAAGATAATCAAGGTACACGTACATACGGACAATCCCGGCAAGGCGATACAGAAGGGCCTTGAGTTCGGCCACTTCACCAACGATCCGCGCCCGAAGATAGAGAATATGCGTATACAGCACGAAAACAAGGTCAAGGACGCAAGAGCTGCCGAGGAGGGACTCACTCCCGCAGAGCCCGAGAAGGAATTCGGCTTTGTTGCAGTTGCGGCAGGTCACGGTCTTGAAGCCATGTTCACGGACCTCGGCGCAGACGTGGTAGTCAAGGGCGGTCAGACAATGAACCCCTCTACAGACGATATACTCCGCGCTATACTGAAAACTCCCGCAAATACAGTATTCGTGCTTCCCAACAATAAGAATATAATAATGGCGGCAGAACAGGCTGTAAAGCTTACTGACAGAAAGGTATGCGTGCTCCAGACAAGGACCATACCGCAGGGTATAGCCGCAATGCTGGCATTTGACGACAGCCGCAGCCTTAACGATAACCGCAAGGATATGACAAAGGCTTTTGAGAAGGTCTCGACGGGACTTATCACCTTTGCAGCAAGGAACTCGGAATTTGAGGGACATCAGATAAAAGAGGGCGAGATACTTGCTCTCGATAACGGCAAGCTCTCATTCACCGAGCGCGATATAAACAAGGCTACATACAAGCTTGTCAAGAAGCTTGCAAAGGGCGATGTGAACTACGTGACTCTTATCCACGGTGCAGACGTATCTGAGGAAAACGCCGAGGAGCTCCAGAAGTTCATACAGTCAAAGCTTGGCGACAAGATAGAGGTAATGCTCGTAAACGGCGGTCAGCCTGTTTACTATTACATTATTTCAATAGAATAAAAGCGTATTTATATAATGAACAAGCCCCGCGGCAAAGCCGCGGGGCTGAACTTTTATATCGGCAGCGGATACTGTAAGCACCGCTTTTCTTTTACTGAATTCCGTTCTTCTTGTCGTCCATGCCGAGACCTGACGACATGGTGCTTCCGAGCTTGCTCTTTACCACCTTGATGCTCTGAAGATTTCTGGAGTAGTAACTCTCTGTATCGTTGAGCATCTTTGCAACT
>NZ_JAIKXF010000114.1 GCF_024684275.1 Ruminococcus sp. | reverse complement strand
TAATAATCGTGTTAGGCTTGAAAATCATGTACATCAGCTTCAAAGTAATATCCGTTTTAGGAATATAGATACTGTTGATTGTATTGAATTAATGTTAGCTCAACAAGAGCTTGAAACATTTAAAGAAATTACAAAACATATTCGTTTATTACTTAAACTTAATGAAAGGAATGAAGATAATGTTGATACCGAGTAGAAAAAAATATAAGTCATTCAAACGAAAGTCAGTTGTTGAAAATAACAGAGTTATTAATTTTCTTCAAATGGAATGTTACAAAGGTAATTTTCCTATGACCTGCGGTAAGTTATGTCCGATCTATAAAAGTTGTTGGTTCTGTGGTTTAAAACCTGTAAAGGAGTGATTTTTATGTCGTGTTGTGGAATTTTATGTTCTTGTGAGGATATTACTAAGTGTGTTGGCTGCGAATTTTACGAATTTGCTGTTGAATACATGAATGATTTGCTTGAATCTATTTTTTCGTCTGATGAGGAGTGATTTTTTTATGTTAGCAAAAGTGTTTACAGTTTTTATATTTGCGTGTATTTTATTTTTCATGCTTTCGCTTTTTTATTCATGCTATATAAAGAATGTGAAGAAAAGGCTTGAATCAGAAGAAAAAGAGTGCTATAATGATGATAATGAAATTTGATACAAAGTTTCACCAAATCAAAGTTTGGTGAAACTTTAGGTGGAGTTTCAACACTCCACCATATGCGCCCCAAAATTCCCTATCCCTTTTTGGTTTCGTCTTCTATCTGATTATATATTATCCATAATTGCTTTAAGGTATAACCCTGTGATTTTGCATATGACCATGCATACAAGAATAAGCCTACAAAAGCGATTAATAATAATATCAGAAGCGTAATTATAATTCTTATCATTTTTCATTCTCCTCAATAATAACCGTTTTCAATCATGTCTAATGATATATCATACGAAAGATTACATACTAATGATAAACAAGTACAAATTTTACCGAGATCATACGGACAATTAAAAATACAATCACGTATGATAAATTCATGTATATCTAATAAAGTCCACATAATTACTCCTTTCCAGACTTTATATCAGAAAAATCCCACAACTCTTTAAATGTACAACCATGCCAAAAACAATAAGCAAATGAAATAAGTAACCAACCTATTACACCAGATAAAGAAAGCCCAATAACTATTATAAATAAAACAATCATATAATTACTCCTTTACAGGCTTTAAGCCACAGAACCAACAGCTTTTCCTTATTTTACAGCTATCACATTGCATACTGTAATAACCCTCATAGCATTGTAATTGAATATCTCTTAATGCTCGGGTAAACAGGTTGCGCTTAATGCGCTTATTGCTTCTGTACTTTACTTTGCTTACTTTTGGAATAATCATAGGTAAACTCCTTCTTTGCTTTTCTTTTTTTAACTGCTGATATTACGCATAATGAAAGGTAAACAATTACCATAATAATAAATAATACTTTCATTTTTTATTCTCCTTTTTACACTTTTTATCGAATATACCAAGCATACTCCGTATATCCTCTGATACTTGTTTGAAGGTATTCAGACGCTCTATTGCACAGGCAAGCTCAAAGCAGTCTGTTTCATCTATCCGACGATAACGGATATTTGTTTGCATTTGTTTTACTTCCTGTTCAAGCTCCAACTGATTGTTATACAGATATGCATACAACAATGAAAATTCACTCTGACGCATTTTCGCTACCTCTCTTGAATATGTATTTAAAGCCGTTACTTTCTACAGCTTCTAAATTATCAAAGTCCATATCATCTATGACAATAAGGGGCTTTTTTAAGTTCCTACTATGCCAAAAGAAGCTACCGAATATTTTCTTACAGTCCTTAGTGATATACTTTGTAACATAAAATGCAGTATTCATTCTGTCACCGACAAGAGGCACACAGGTTGTAAAGCCAAACTTCCATGACTTCAAGTTATATACAGTTCGTCCACCATACAGACCGAGCTTTTCAGCACGATCATTGGATATTGGTTTCTTATGTCCTTCATACAGCTTAGTTCCACTATCTTCAAGCTTTATCTTGTCTGCTCTGAGGAGTCCATGAAAATGTATTCCGCCTTTTTTATGACGTTCAGCAATCATAAGATAAGACATATTATCACGTTTAACTCTATCTTTGAGCCAATTCTGAACAGGTTTGAGCAAGTCTTTAGGTTCTTTACTGTCAAATAACTCAGGGTTTATAGTTCCTGTAAAGAAGTAATCAAAGTCATTATTAAGGACGTAATCAAATATCTGGTCTTTAGCTCTCTTTACACTGTCTGCTCTCGGGTATGAGGTTGATTTGCTTTTCTCCTGTGGTATCTTCTTTTTGAAGTAATTATTACAGTAATCATAATCATGGATACTCATTCCGATATTAGTTAATCGACAAAGAAAATCATCATCATTCTCATATGATGTAAGTTCCCAAAAATCAGTTGACATAATTCCACACCTTTTAAGTATCGTATAGACTTTATCAATTTTATCTTCATATGCTTCACGCATAAGCTTTATATTATCTTGCTTTTGTTCGTCTTTGTTCTCTGTGTTCTCAGTTAATATATATTTATCTTTAAAAATGCTTGCCCGACTTACTATAGTATTTGTTGTTCCGTCGGTATATATCTTTGTTTTACTATTCCTGTAGACTTCTCCTGAAGTCTTAGGAGTATAGTCCACAAGCTCCTGTAAGTGGTTCATATATATCAACTCATTTCTGTTGCATTTGCAACATTTTCTTTAGGTTTGCCACTAATATGTGGCTATAATCAAGTAGAGCCACAGGCGGTGCGGTGGGGAGTGGGAGCCCCAAAGGGGCTCCCCTGCCCCACTCACCGCCGACGTTTTACAGCCTTCCTGTATGCTCTCTGACCTTCCTTGCTTCCGTCCATGAACTCTGCCGTAATTCCTTGATTCCTGAGTATTTCTTCATCTGACAAGTAATCTGCTGTAAGCAGTCCCTGTATAAGCTCTGTAGTGTCATACAGGTGTCTATATTGTTCTTTCTGTATTACTACCTCTGAATAGCTCGGAGAAGGATTGTACATCTTATTTGCTGTATACGCTTCATATTCATCTATACTGTATGTAACTATCGTATACAATCTTGTGAACGGATATTTACCTATAGCAGAACAAGTCTTTACTGTTGCAGTTATATCCCTTATCTGCTTATCCAAAAGATTGAATCGCTGTACTGTTGCCATTATCATCATGTGCCTTTTTCTGCACTGGCACAAATGTTGGAACACAGGTTTCGGAACACTGTTCTTTCCTGTGCTGAAATCTCTGGAATTGAACAAGGTACCTATCTCGTCAATCAGCACTAACGTATTCTTTGGAGCATTCAGAATATCTTTAGCTTCTTTAAGAGGTATAATTCTTGTATGCTCAGGGAAATTCTTTAGCTCAACATTTGTTAAGATATTTAGCTGTGGGTATTTTACAGCGTATTCATAAGCTCTCATAGTCATCATACTTGTTTTGCCTTGTCCGAATTTACCTGTATACAGGTGTATTCCCCACCCGGGGAACAACCTGTATTTTTGATAGTAATAATAAAGACAAAGGTCAAATACATAATAAAATATTACAACTGGCAGTTTCCAGAATTTTTTTAATATAATAATTATATTTGTCATTTCTTTTCATTCCTTATTTAAACAAATCTTTTGAACACGCTAACAGGAATTTACAGAACCATATGATAAACCATAGAGCTACTAATACCGAACACGCCATAGAAAAACACTGATAGGGATTCTTCGGAACGTAATCAAGATTTACTCCAAGCATATCAAACAATTCGTGCAGGGGATTCTCGCTGTAATCTGGATAGCCTTCTCCTACATCAACTATTGCTGTCACTGTTGAGGTTTCGGAAGACGTCACTAATATCGTAGTTGTCGTTTCCTGTTCCGTCGTTTCCTCTGTCACAGATTCTGTCGTTGTTTCCTCTATCTCCATTGTTTCCTCGTTCATCTGCGTTCACCTCACTTTCATTGAATACTGCTGACGGTATTATGTCTTCCTTTTCTTCTTTGAAATGCCATTTTACAATATCAATGAAGAAGCCCACCATTCCTACTGCCGCACTTATAAGATAAATTATTATAAAAATATATATTATTCCTCTTAACATTTTTAATCCTCATCTTTCGTAAAAAGTGTTATTATAAACCATATAAATAGCCTTAAAGACGCAAACGCAAATATCATTTGCCATAGAGAAAACGAAAACGAGCCGAATGTCAATTTACTTGCGTCTAACATTTGTACAGTCTTTGATACTGCTATACGCATATTTTCCATGGATTCACACTCCTTATTATGCAGGATCCGCAAGCTTAGAAACAAGCTCAAGAACCCATGTTATAATATACTTGATTACCATGATACCGATAATTAAGCCTATTACTATATACAGAAAACTTGCAGATAAGATATTCTCAGGTGTTAGTCCTAAAGCATTAACTATCTTTGTACCGATACCTTCAAAGAAGCTCTTAGGACTTTTTATGAATGTTTCAAAAATCCATACTATAGGTCCGAATAAAAGCCCTTTTGCACCTTCTATAAAATTATGGAATGTTTCATTACTGGATAGTTCGACCATTTCCTCTTGATCATTAACTAACATATTAACAACAAATGTTCCCGAGAATATCGCTAATATCCTTTGAAACCATTTCATTTACTTCACCGCCTTAATTAAGCCTATAGCAACTATACCTACAAATCCGAACAGTATAAGCAGATTATACTCCATAGGCAACAGTCCGAGAAGTCCCTTGAACCACCCGAAAAAGCCGCCATACGCTTTATTAACATTAATATTTGCACCGCTTGTACTTCCGTTAAGGTATCCAGAACCAGAGCCGCCGTTTTCCCATGACAATGTGCTTGCTCCTGTCTTGAAACCTTTAATAACTATGTTGCCATTTTCATCTTTATATGCTGAACCGTTTTCCCATAATCCTGAATTTGACGAATTCGGATTCCAAGCATATGAACTATCATGAGGATTTTTGTATTCTGGATTGAATTTCATAGGGTCAGTCATTGAGAAAGTACTTCTATATACTTCCTGTACATCATTCAACGTACCACATACTGAATATGTTCCACCAAGATTGTAGTTATCATAATAGAAACCGCTCATTTCTTCCATATCTGGATTTAGGCATGCGTAAACTACAACATCATATTCTTTATTAGCTTGTAAATCCATTGATTCCCACACCAAGCCATATGTTCTATTAGTACCGGAAGGAACTGCGTGCCAAGCACAAGCCGCATATATTGAATTTGCACTTGCTGTACTATCTCCTATATTTATAGCTGATAACGCTCCGAAGCTTTGCCATTCATCACACATATACACATAAGTTGGATCACCAATGATATTGTCTCTGCCTGTATATATCCATGTATTGAAGTTAAGGCTTTCTCCTTTGGGCACTATAGCCATACAAAACTGCGCGTCATCACCACGTCGATTATCTACATACATTATATTTCCGTCAGATGATGAAGGTATTCCATTATCACCTATAGTTTGCCTTGTCATAGTACCGCTCATAGGATATGCAAATGATACAGATAAATCAAGACTTGGTGTAGGTGGTTCAAAGTTTTCTTCATGGCTTACTAAGCCAGAGCCGTCACTTCCAAAAGTGCGAGTAACCCCAGTTCCTGAAAAAGATTTATAATTAGCACCAATTAATATATTACCAGTCTGTTCAGTTTCTGAGCATCTTATCTTCCAATCATATTGGTTACTTGTATCAACACGGCGAGTGTATATAATAGCATTACCACCATTCAATGTAGGTCTAACTATACGATACTTATAGGTATAATTACCGCTAATATAATTTTCGTCAATACTCTCATAATCATCAAAAATAAGACAATCAGTATAGAAATATGAATCTTGTCCAGTTACAAAATAATACATCTTGTCATTACCATAGTACGAAAGAATATCTTCAAGAGTAATATATCTATTGCCCTTTGTTTCATTTGGTACACCTACCTCAGCTTGAACTGTTGCCGCATTTGCTTGTATTGGTTTAATGAATAGTGGACTTGCTATGTATAACATCATAGTTATGATTGCTATACATGATATAATAATTTTCTTCATAAAAAATTACCCCCTGTCGGATATGACAGGGGGTAAACGACATACGGAGACATATGTGGGCAGTGCCCCCCTGCCGTTTTCAGTTTACTTTACAGCATTTGAACTCTTTGTGAAAAGTCCTATTGCCCTTCTACCGATTGCGAAACCAATGAAGATAATGCAGATAGGATTTGAGGTAACAAATGTAAGTACAGAAGTAAGGGCTGTACCAACATCAGTCATTGCATCACTCACATTGATTGCGTTACTTGTTGTCTCTCCCATTTTATTGGCTCTCCTTTCCTTACAGATTTTATTCCAACTTTTTGAAAGTTGACTTTCAAAAAGGTATGGACTTACTTTGTTATTGCTTCCGCAGTGCGAACCATACAACGGAAAGCTTATCCCCTACAGGGGCATAATTAAGAATTACTTCTCTGTTGAGAAGCGCAGTCAGCGCCTTGTCTACTGCTTCATCGGTCTCAGGTACTTTAAGTATCTGCGCAAGCTGTGCAAGCTTCATCTTCGGTTCAACAAACTGTGAAAAACCTCTTACGTCAGTATTTGGATTAGCGTCCGTTATAAAACGCAAATCTCTGTTGCTGTACTCGACAAGCTCGCCTGTCTTTTCGTTTGTGAATGAACCTACTTTCCTTGTGTAACCGATAAATAATGTTTTCATTTCCTTTTTCTCCTTTCCCCTCGGTTAAAGGGATAATTAATATTTAGATATATCCTATAAGTTATATACTAAGATAAAAAATATATAACCTTTAGGTTATATTTACTATAACATAACTTATAGGTTATTGTCAAGTCCTTTAGGATATATTATAATAACTTTGGAGTTATAAACAAAATGAAAGGTTGATTCTTATGCATTATAACAATAATTTAAAGATAGCACGTTTAGCTTCAAAGAAGACACAAGAAGAAGCCGCAGAATATATGGAAACTAACCAAGTTCAAATATCAAAATGGGAACGAGGTATACAAGATATTACATTGCATAAAGCCGCAAAATTAGCTGATTTTTATAATGTTACTATTGATTATTTAGCAGGAAGGAGTGAAAAATAATGAATCCTTTAACATTATGGATTATAATAATTGTAGTAGGTATTGTACTTATAATTACTATATGGACTTTAAAATTAGCTTTTAAAATTAAAAGAAGAACAGACGAGCGAGAACACCAGAAAAGAACACAACAACTTCTACAACAACAACTACAAATGCAACAGCAGATGTATTGGCAACAACAGCAGTTTATGCAACAGCAACAACAGCAACAACAGAGACCGCCGCAGAACAACAGAAGATAATGCGGTGTCTCCGACGGATTGAAATATGTTCTATTCAAGATATGTAACGGGGGAAACGGTTCCTTTCCCCCGTCCGACACTCTTTTCTTCTACACTAATTCTTGTGCGCTGTAGCGCGCCCCCTTCCCGCCTTACGGCATATCTGAAAAAGGAAAAAGTGTCTTAGGCGCTCCAGTAACAAAAAAAGCCCTGCGACTTCGCAAGGCTTTAATTTACGTAATTAATCAAAGTTTGGTGAAACTTTGATCAAAAAAATAAGGGGGTTTGATCAATGAAACAATTATTTAAAATAGATCTAAAGGATTATGATGAAAGCTATAGATGCTATAAACGACCATCTGTCAGAGGCGTAATTATTACTCGCAATAAGGTCGCGATGGTTTATAGTGACAAGTATGACTATTATAAATTTCCAGGCGGCGGAATTGAAAATGATGAAGATCATATTGAAACTCTTAAACGTGAGGTTCTTGAAGAAACCGGATTAACTGTCTTGGATAGTTCTGTTCGTGAGCTTGGCTCTGTAATTCGTATACAGAAAAGTCGATTTGCTGAAAACGAAATATTTCATCAGGAAAACTATTATTATCTGTGCGATGTTGAGAATTTTGTTAGATCCCAGTCGTTGGACGAATATGAGCTTGATGAGGGATTTTCTCTGAGATTGGTTTCTCCAAAAGATGCTATTCTTACAAACCGCACACATGATCACGGTGATTACGACCTTATTCTTATCGAGCGTGAATCTCGTGTTCTTGAATACATTATTGAGAATGATTATTTATGAAAAATTTAAACAATAACTCCAATCCGGAATTTTTAAACGAATATCTTGTGCATATCAAAATAGTTCAGCTCCTTGCACAGCGTACTATTGAAGAATATTATACTGATATAAGACTTTTCCTGAGATATATTCACGAAAGCAATCTTAATACGGGAAAAGATATTGAGGATATTGATATAAGTGATATGACAGTTGAAGAACTGAAAAAGATCAGTGTTTCTGATATATACAATTTTATTTTTTATGCCTCTGATGAGCGTCAGAACAAAGACAGAGCACGCTACAGGAAAATATCTTCTTTGCGAAACTTTTTTAAATATCTTGAAAAGGTAGCTCATATTATTAAGGAAAATCCTACAAAAGATCTTGATATTCCTGTTCCGAGGACTTCCCTGCCGAAATTTCTTTCTCTCAATGAAAGTATGCGGCTTCTTGAGGCTGCTGATACTGCTGATTCAAAGCGCGATTACTGTATAATAACATTATTCCTTAACTGTGGAATGCGTCTCAGTGAGCTTGTCGGAATTGATATAAAGGATATTGATTTCTATGAGAATCGCTTGAAGGTGCTCGGAAAACGCAGCAAAGAACGAATGGTTTACCTTAATGATGCCTGCGTAGACGCTTTAAAAAAGTATCTTGCTATAAGAAAAAGTAATCCAAAGGCGGCTGATGAGCCTGCGTTGTTTATAAGCAACCAGAACCGCAGAATTTCTAAGCGCAGAGTTCAGCAGATCGTTGAGGATATGATACAGAAGGCTGATCTTGATGGAAAAGGAATTACAACTCATAAGCTGAGACATACTGCTGCAACTCTAATGTATCAGTATGGTGATGCTGATGTGCTTACACTGAAGGAGCTTCTCGGTCACGCAAGCATTTCCACAACGGAGATATATACTCACCTTAATGATGAAAACGTTAGAAATGCAATTGAAAGCAATCCACTTTCTAAGATAAAGTCCGATAAATCTGACGATAAATAATTTAAAACTTTAGTGTTGCAAAATATCTTTATTTGTAGTATAATATTTTGGGAGATTTAATCGCTTAGATAATCGGAGGTCACGTATATATGTGCGGAATCGTAGGTTTTACGAATAATATTGACAATTCAAATGACGTTCTTGAAAAGATGATGGATCGTATAAAACATCGCGGCCCTGACGCTGAGGGCAAATACATAGATGAAGATATTGCGCTCGGTCATCGCAGACTTAGCATAATCGATGTAAGCTCTACAGGCGACCAGCCGATTTTTAACGAGGATTCCTCGCTGGTCATTGTTTTTAACGGCGAAATATATAATTATAGAGACATCCGTCAGGAACTTGTTAAAGCAGGACATACTTTCAGTACGAATACTGATACTGAAGTGCTTATCCACGGTTATGAAGAATTTGGCGAAAAGCTTCTCAATAAGCTCAGAGGTATGTTTTCCTTTGTTATCTGGGATAAAAATAAAAAGGAACTCTTCGGTGCACGAGATTTTTTCGGGATCAAGCCAATGTATTATGCCAATATGAATGGTGTATTCATGTTTGGTTCTGAGATAAAGAGTTTACTTGAGCATCCAAAGTTTACAAAGGAGCTCAATACGTCAGCGCTTGAGAACTATCTCACCTTTCAGTTCTCCCCTACTTATGAAACGTTTTTTAAAAATGTTTACAAGCTGCCGCCTGCACACTATTTTAAGTTAAAGAACGGACATTTTGAAGCCAAGCGCTATTGGGACGTTCATTTCAATGCAGACGAAAAGCCTGACCTTGATGAATGGGTAAACAGAATATCAGATACATTCCATAATTCTGTTGAAGCACATAAAATTGCCGATGTTGAAGTTGGGTCGTTCCTTTCGAGCGGTGTTGATTCAAGCTATGTTGCAGCTATTGCCGACGTAGACAAGACCTTTACGGTCGGCTTTGGCACTGATGAAAAATATAATGAGATAGGCTGGGCTAAGAACTTCTCAAAGGCTATTGGCAAGGAAAATATCAGCAAGGTCATTACTCCCGAGGAATACTGGGATAATCTTTCCATGATACAGTATCACATGGACGAACCGCTTGCGGATCCTTCTGCTATCGCACTTTATTTTGTGTGCAATATTGCTTCTGAAAAGCTGAAAGTTGTTCTATCAGGAGAAGGAGCAGATGAGATTTTCGGCGGATATAATGTTTACAGCGATCCTGACGGAACTATTTATGACAAGCTCCCGAGAGCTGTAAAACGCGGAATAGGTGCGATTGCTTCAAAACTGCCTGCAAAGCGCGGAGTAAATTTCTTTGTACGTAAGGGCAAGGATGTTGAGGAGCGCTTTATCGGCAACGCTTATATGTTCAAGCCAGAGGAAAGAAAGGCACTTCTGAAAATTACTACAGACGCTCCTGATCCGACAGCTATAACAAAGCCGTTTTATGCTAATGTAAAGGATAAGGACGACGTTACAAAAATGCAGTATCTCGATCTGCATATGTGGATGGCAGGAGATATCCTCCTAAAAGCCGATAAAATGAGCATGGCTAATTCTCTTGAGCTTAGAGTTCCGTTCCTCGATAAGGAGGTAATGGCTTTAGCTGAAAGGATACCTACGAAATACCGTGTAACTCATGATAAGGGAACTGACGAGACCAAGTATATCACCAAATATGCTATGCGTCTTGCCGCAAAAAAGGATACTCCCGAGCAGACTGCAAAAACAGCAGCTAAAAAGAAACTTGGTTTTCCTGTGCCAATAAGAGTTTGGCTTAAAGAAGATAAGTACTATGAGCTTGTAAAAAGCTATTTTGAAAGCGAAAGCGCAAAGGAGTTTTTCAATACTGCTCCTCTGCTCAAGCTTCTTAACGACCACCGTGAGGGAAAGAATGATAACAGCCGAAAGATATGGACTGTATTCATTTTCCTTATCTGGTACAAGGTCTATTTTGAAAATAACGGAAAATATTGATCAAACGGAGATAATATGGCAAGTAAGGTAACATACAAGTATATTAAACAGAATCCAGACATAATGGAATATATACAAAGAGCAGACAGCGCTCTTGAAGCCCTCGGATATACCGAGCATTCATTTCCTCATGTTGAGCGTGTGGCTCATACATCTGCACTTATCCTTGAAACTCTGGGATACGATGAAAGAACAGTTGAGCTCGCAAGGATAGCTTCTATAATGCATGATATAGGCAATGTTATAAACCGCGTTGACCACGCGCAAAGCGGTGCTGTAATGGCATTCAGGCTTCTGGATAATCTCAGTATGCCTGCGGACGAGATATGCTCTATAATCTCGGCTATAGGCAATCACGATGAGGGTACGGGACAGCCGCTTGACGCAATATCTGCGGCAATGATAATCGGCGACAAAACAGATGTGCGCAGAAGCCGCGTCCGCAACACAGACCTTCTCACTTTTGATATCCATGACCGTGTAAACTATGCCGTTGTACAATCAGCTGTAAAATTCAACGATGATAAGTCATCGATCATTCTTGAGCTTCAGATAGATACTGAAATATCATCTGTTCTTGAATATTTTGAGATTTTTATGAAGCGTATGCTCCTTTGCAGAAGGGCTTCAGAGTTTCTTGGAGTTCAGTTTGAAATGATAATCAATGACAGTAAAATACTGTAATAATATAACGGAGGTACAAAATATGATTTCGGAATATCAGCATCTTATTGACCTGAACGATTATCCTGTTTCATGGTGGCAAAAAGTGGTTGAGCTTGGAGAAAAGATATATCAGTCCCCTTCTGATTTCGCACATGAATGTGATGGAAAGATAATGGCTACACTTTTCTATGAGCCTTCCACACGTACACAGATGTCCTTTCAGGCAGCTATGATAAGACTTGGCGGTCAGATAATCGGATTTGATAATCCTGCAAATTCATCTGTTGCCAAAGGTGAGACTATAAAAGATACCACAAAGATCGTCAGCAATTATGCAGATGTTCTTGTAATACGTCACCCGATCGCAGGAGCAGCTAAGGCAGCTTCTCTTACCGCTGACTGCTCTGTTATCAACGCAGGTGACGGCGGACACCTCCACCCGACTCAGACACTAACAGACCTGCTTACACTAAAAATAGAGAAAAAGACTCTCTCAGGACTTACTATAGGTATGTGCGGAGATCTTCTCAATGGAAGAACTGTTCATTCACTTTGCAAGGCTCTTAGTATGTTCCCGGATAATAATTTTGTGTTCATTTCTACAAAAGAGCTTGGTATGCCTGCGTACATAAAGGATATAATAAAAGCAAACGGAAGCAAGTACAAGGAAGTCAAGACTATTGAAGAAGCTATAGGAAGTCTTGATGTATTATATATGACAAGAATACAGCAGGAACGTTTTGCAAGCGAAGAGGAATACCTCGCTCAGAAGAATACATATGTTCTTGACAGAAGAAAAATGCTGGGTGCGAAAAAGGATATGATAGTAATGCATCCCCTTCCAAGAGTTGACGAAATTACAGTCGAGGTTGACGATGATGAACGTGCAATGTACTTCAAACAGGCAAAATACGGTATGTATGTGCGTATGGCTCTTATACTGACTATTCTCAGAGAAAAAAAGTCATCTGAAACTCTCAAAGGAAAGCTGTTCAGCGGAGTCCGCTGCTCAAATCCGAAATGTATTACAAATCATGAGGAATACCTTCCAAAAAGCTTCCGTTCAAGCGGAGATGAAACGCTTCTTGAATGTGAATACTGTGATGAAAGAAAGCTTATATGATAAAAAAGCCACAGCTTAGCTGTGGCTTTTTGTTATGAATTGCATCTATGTATTACTTTTGCAGGACATGATTCAATGCAGATGCCACAGTTTGAACAGTTGCTGTGGTCAATAGCAGCATGAAAATTATTTACGATAATAGCCTCGTTCGGACATTTCTTTTCACATATCTTACAGCCGATACAACCGTTTTTACATACAAGCTTTGTAGTTTTTCCGTTATCACCTGAAGAACATAAGACGTCAATGCATTTTGATAACGGCTTTATCTCTATAAGCTGATTGGGACAGACAGCTGCGCATTGTCCGCAGGCTCCACAAAGAGAAGGTGTGACTTTAGCGATTCCGTTTACGATTTTTATTGCGTTATGCTCACATACAGTAACACAGTCGCCAAGTCCTATACAGCCGTATTTACACATTCCGCTGCCGCCGTAAAAGCGTTTAACAGCCTTACAGGACTGAACTCCGTCGAAAATGAATGCCTTTTCTGTTGCATTGCAGTCACCGCTGCAATGTACTACAGCTGTCATTGGAACAACTTCTGCTGCTTTAGTTCCAAGAATAGAGGCTATTTTATTTGCGGAATCGCTTCCGCCGGGACGGCAAAGGTTAGTAGCTGCCCCTTTATTGATAATAGCCGAAGCATAATCCGAGCAGCCTGCAAATCCACAGGCTCCGCAGTTTGCCTGTGGCAGTGCATCATTTATTTTCTCGATCCTTTCATCGACTTTGACATAAAAGATCTTTGCTGCTATAGTGAGGAGAACACCGGCGAGTATACCGCAGCCTCCTAAAATAAGAGCAGGTATAATATAAGTCATAGTATTAACCCTCCCTTATTTTATAAGTCCTGCAAAGCCCATGAAGCTTATTGAAACTATAGAAGCGGCAATAAGCGTTGCGGGAACGCCCTTAAATGTCTCGGGAATATCCGCGTATTCAAGCTTTTTGCGTACTCCGGAGAAGATAATCAGCACTATCATAAAGCCGAGTCCGCCGAAAAGTGCGTTGATAATTGACTGGAAAAATGTATAATCGTTGTCGATATTAAGAACTGTAACGCCAAGAACCGCACAGTTTGTGGTTATAAGCGGCAGATAGACGCCGAGAGAGCTGTATAGCGACGGAACACATTTTTTCAGGAAGTTTTCTACCAACTGAACAAAGAGCGCAATTACAAGAATAAATACAACTGTGTCGAAGTATTCCAGTTCGTTTGGAACGAGGATTCCGTGGTGTATCGGATATGTAACTATAGTTGCGCATATCATTACAAAAGTAACTGCAATACCCATTCCTGCCGCGCTGTCAAGCTTTTTTGAAACGCCGAGAAACGGACATATTCCCATGAATTTTGAAAGAACGAAGTTATCTGTCAGCATAGCTGAAAGCATTATTGCGAGTATGGTCTTCAATGACAGTCACCTTCCTTTCCACAGTTCTTAGCATTTGGACAGGTGCTGCAGCCAAGCTCCTGAGGCGGCTTTTTATTTTTAAGTTTATTTACAGCCGCGATTATCATTCCAAGAGTGAAGAAGCCTCCTGCCGGCATAATAAAGAACAGCATTGGATTTTCACTGAGTACAGGCAATTTCATTCCAAGCCACTGCCCTGCCCCGATAATCTCTCGTATAGAGCCCATGAGGAACAGCGCCAGTGTAAAGCCAGCACCCATACCTATTGCGTCAAGTGCAGAAGCTAAAATACCGTTTTTACTTGCGAACATCTCTGCTCTGCCAAATATGATACAGTTTACAGTGATAAGTGTAAGATAAATACCGAGACTGTCATAAAGGCTCGGCACAAAGCCCTCAAGCAAAAAGCCGATGAGAGTAACAAAGCTTGCGATTATAACGATAAAGGCAGGTATTCTGACCTTATCGGGAATAACCTTTCTAAGGGCAGAAATAACTATGTTAGAACCGAGAAGAACAAAAGTTGTCGCCAGCCCCATACCTATGCCGTTCATGGCTTGAGTAGTGACAGCAAGAGTCGGACACATACCCAGCAGCATAACAAGAGTCGGATTTTCTTTTATTATGCCTTTAGTAAGCTCTTTTACAAGCGGAGTTTTCTTATCAGCCACCGAGTATCGCCTCCTTGTTCTCATTGTATGCCTTAATTGCAGTATCGACTGCGTGTTTCATTCCATTGGAAGAAAAAGTAGCACCGCTTATAGCGTCAAAGCTATCTGATGGTGAATCAAGTCCATAAAACTGTTTTCTGAAATCAGCTTCATCGCGGATTTTTGAACCTAAACCAGGAGTTTCACCAAGTGAAACAAATTCAATTCCTGTGATACTTCCCTGCTCATCAAATCCAACAAGTATATCTATGCCGTCCTTTGAATAGCCGTCTGTACATACCTGAAGGACTGCTTTTTTATCGGGGGTTACAGCTATCGTCTGTATCTCATCATAGCCGCATTTCAGCTCCAAGACCTTGCTTTCGGTCTTTCCGAAAAGAGCTTCAACGCTGCTGCTGAATTTCTGAGACTTTTGTTCTGCGATACGGTCTTTTGTAAGTTCATATGCAAATACAAGAAGCAGAGAAGCTATTATACATATTATTGTAAGTACAACAGTAGGTTTTACCTTATCCTTCATTCTTCTCAGCCTCCTTTGCACCAAGTACCTTAGTTCTTGTAAGCTGCTCGATATACGGAGTAAGAACGTTCATAAGGAGAATCGAGAAAGAAACTCCCTCAGGATACGAGCCGAATCGCCTGATGATAAATGTTATGATACCGCAGCCAAGTCCGAAAACGATCTTTCCTTTGGTGGTAATGGGAGTTGTGGCGTAGTCAGTTGCCATGAAGAAAGCCCCCAGGAAAACGCCTCCTGCGAGTATCTGATATACAGGATCAGAGCCGCTGATCCAGCTGAGAATGAATAGACTGCCGATGAATGAGAGTGGAGCTGCATGGGAGATTATCTTTCTTGCAGCAAGATAAAGTCCGCCTATGAGAAGTGCAAGAGCGCAGGTCTCACCGAGACAGCCGCCGCACTTTCCGAGGAATAGATCAAGGTATGATACGGCATTGTCAGTTCCTGCAAGAGGAAGCGGGGTTGCACTTGATATAGCGTCAAGGTCTGTGTGGGTGAATGGCTCTACCCATTTTGTCATTGCCGCAGGGAAACTTATCATAAGCACGATTCTTGCGGTTATGGCAGGATTTGCGAAGTTCTGACCAAGTCCGCCAAATAACTGCTTTACAATGACTATTGCAATAAATGAGCCTATAACTGCCATCCAGTATGGCAGAGTCGATGGCAGATTCATAGCAAGTATAAGTCCTGTGACAACAGCGGAAAGATCAGCGATAGTATTGCTGCGTTTCATCATTGCGCGGCATACGTATTCAAAGAATATGCAGCTTCCGATACAGACCGCAGTCAGAGGTATAACACGCATACCAAAGAAGTATATCGCTGCCCCCCATGCAGGAAGAAGAGCGATAATAACGTTCAGCATTATATTTGTTGTTTTAGTGTAGTTTTCGTCATGTGGGGACGGCGAAACAATAAGCTTATTCATTGATTATCCGCCTCCTTACTTTCGTGGGATAAGTGCTTTTGCAAGCTGATTGGTTTCTGCAAGCTTTCTGTTTGCAGGACAGACATATGTACAGCTTCCACAGTTCATGCAGAGCATAACTTTGAGCTGTTTAAGTTCTTCTATATTGCGTATCTTAAAAGCTCTGTCAATATCTGCTGGCATAAGTCCGAGGGGACATACTCTTACACATCGTCCGCAGCGGATACAGTTGGATGTTTTACGCTCGTCGTAATGGTTGAAAGCAAGGAGAGCATTTGAAGTCTTGACTACAGGCATTTCAATATCAGGAACACTCATACCCATCATAGGACCGCCTGCAATTAGCTTTTTTATAGAAGCTGTATCGGTTTTACAGAATTCCAGAAGCTCCCTGAACGATGTGCCTATAATAGCACGAACGTTTTTAGGCTCTCCTACTGCATTACCGTCAATAGTTAGACGGCGCGTAACGAGTGGCATACCTGTCTGCATATAACGATACAGAAAAGCAACTGTGGAAACATTCATAACGATAACGCCAGCATCGGCAGGCAATGAGCCCTCGTTTACTATTCTGCCCGTAGAATTATAGATGATGACTTTTTCAGCACCCTGAGGGTAAGCAGACGGCAAAGTGATTATATCTATGGTATCATCATTTTCTGCCATAGCAGTAAAGTTTTTGATAGCCTCTGGCTTATTGGCTTCGATAGCGAGCTTTGCTGACTTTATGCCCAGCTGAGACTTTACCATATTTATACCGTTGATAATATCCTGTGGGTTTTCTATCATCTCTCGGTAATCGGCAGTTATGTAAGGCTCGCATTCAGCCGCATTGATAATCAGTGTATCAATATCAGCTTTGGGATTCAGTTTTATATGTGTGGGAAAACCGGCACCGCCAAGTCCGCAGGCTCCGCTCTGACGAACAGCTTTTACAAAGCTTTCCTTATCTGTGACAACAGGCGGCTTTACTTCATCTGATATAGTCTGGAGACCGTCTGTTTCAATTTCTATCATTTTACATACTGTTCCCACAGCGCTGCGATAATCACTTATTGCAGTGACTTTACCCGAAACGCCTGAATGCACGGGAGCACTGAATGCCGCGTCAGTATCGCCTATCATCTGACCAACAGCAACATTGTCACCAACCTTTACTAACGGCTGACATGGTGCACCCATAGTCATTGACATAGGGATTGTGACTTTAGAAGGAACAGGAAAATCTACAGTAGAACTGTTTTCTGTATTTTTACGGTGCTTAAGCTTTATACCGTTAAGCTTTTTCATAAAATTCTCCTTGATATGATGGCTTGATGCTTGCCATTTTATTTTCGGTAAAAATGGTCCTATTGAGAAATGGTCAAAAGAGCCCATACATTAATATTATATATTAAAAATGATTAATATTCAAGAGGTTTTTACAAAAAAAATAAGATTTGTTTAAAGAAAAAGTAGGCAAAAAATAAAAAGCATCTGCTTTTGCAGATGCTTTAAGAGGCGCCACCCAGATTTGAACTGGGGATCAGGGTGTTGCAGACCCACGCCTTACCACTTGGCTATAGCGCCGTTTTTGGAGCGGATTACGAGGCTCGAACTCGCTACCTCCACCTTGGCAAGGTGGCGCTCTACCAGATG
>NZ_JAIKXF010000113.1 GCF_024684275.1 Ruminococcus sp. | reverse complement strand
TTCTGCCACTTGCCGTCTGCAAGAACATCTATGTAATCTGCGCCGATGTAAAGGGCGATTGCGCTGTCGCTGTCAGGTCTCTTGATGTTGTCAAGGAAAGGAAGGTTAAGAACCTTAGGTGCCTGACGAAGGAACCAGTTGTCAGCCTTCTGACCAGCAAGGCGTGTGCAGTGGATACGGGACTGCTGTCCTGCGCCGATACCGATCGCCTGGCCGCCCTTCACATAGCATACTGAGTTTGACTGTGTGTATTTAAGTGTGATAAGTGAGATAAGGAGGTCGTCCTTCTTGTCGTCGGGAATATTTTTGTTATCTGTAACTACATTAGCGAGGAGCTCGCGGTTGATGTCAAGCTCGTTGCGTCCCTGCTCGAAGGATACGCCGTATACCTGCTTTGTCTCGATAGGAGCAGGCTTGTAGCTCTCGTCCATTTTGAGTATGCAGTAAGTGCCTTTTCTCTTGGACTTGAGTATCTCCAGAGCCTCGGGCTCGTAATCGGGAGCGATAACGCCGTCTGAAACCTCACGCTGTATCATCTTTGCGGTGCATACGTCCACCTTGTCTGAGAGAGCGATGAAATCGCCGTAAGAGGACATTCTGTCAGCGCCTCTTGCTCTTGCGTAAGCGCTTGCAAGGGGAGTGAGCTCGCCGAGGTCGTCTACCCAGTATATCTTTTTGAGGTCGTCGCTGAGAGGTCTGCCGATAGCAGCACCTGCGGGAGATACGTGCTTGAATGAAGTAGCTGCGCACATACCTGTAGCAGCCTTCAGCTCCTTAACGAGCTGCCAGCCGTTGAAGGCGTCAAGAAGATTGATATACCCCGGCTTTCCGCAGAGCACCTCGATAGGGAGCTCGCTGCCGTCAGCCATATAGACTCTTGAAGGCTTCTGATTCGGGTTACAGCCGTATTTTAACTGCATTTCATTTGACATTGTTAATGTCCTCCTTATAATAATTCATAATTCTTATGCCTTTTGATCTGCCTGATTGACTTTTCTTATCCTTTCAAGCTCTTTGCGGATATTGTCAGCCCAGTCTGCGTCGTCGTTGCTTATACGGTACACACGGAAGCCGTTGGCGATACCGTTTTCGTAGACGGACTTTTCGTCGTCCACATGGAGGTCTATGCGGTAAGCCGCAGGATATTTCGACGGAAAATTCGCCCTGCCCCTTGCCACTTCCTTTTCGTGGCGGACGGCGTTGACTATGCTGTCTATCCTTATGCCGTAATGCTTGAAAATACCGTTGATATAGCGCTCCGTTCTGTTGGAGGTAGTGTATATCCACAGCTCTGTATCGGACTTGTTTATCTCCGTGAGAAGCTTCACAGCGCCCTTTCTCAGCTTATCCTTGTATAGCTTGTTATACGGGAATTTAAGCTCGGGCTCTGTGGGGACTTCCGCAGGATTTACAAACAGAGTTTCATCAAGATCAAATGATATTTTCATAATGATTAAGCCGAAAGGCGGCGTTATTACTTGTTCTTGTTTACGATACGTGTCTCCTCGGCGTTTGTTTCGAGGTTCACATAGCGAACGAAGAGAGATACCTTGTTGTCAGCGTTGAGATTGTTCCAGAGCATATCTGTGAACTGGTCGATATTGCCGCTTATGCCAACGAGCTTTGGCTCGCCCTCAAAGCTGGGAAGGGGAGAACCGTCGCCCATATATGTATGAATGAAGTGTCCCTCGCCTGCGATAGGATTTGTGTAGCTGAATGTGTATCTCTGACATGAATCAGGGTTGCCGTTAGCGCTCTTGAGGATAGACATTGCGTAGTTGAAGCCCTCCTCGCCGAAGCGGAGTATACCTGAGATACGAGGCGTATAGTTAGGAGCATCGTCCTCGAACTCTCTTGTACGGAGAGCCTGCTCAAAGGTGTATTGCTTGTCCATGAGCTCGTAGATAGTGTCGGTCTGGTCACCGTTTGTAACGATGAGCTTATTGCCGAGAACTCTTACGGGAGCGTAGATGATGAGGTGAGGATCGGTGAGCTTAGAGGGATCGAAAGCCTCTGTGCGGATACCCTTGCCGTCCTCAATGAATACGCGGTTGCGGCTGTTCTCGCTTCTGCCCATGATGAAGTAAGCAGTTACAGCGTACTTTCCGTCCTCGGACTTACCGATAACGATACCTCTGCCGGGGTAAGCGTTTGTGCTGAGTTCCTTTGCTAAATCAAGCTTTTTCATAATAAATACTCCTTTCGGATAATGGTTTATCAATGGATAGATATGATATGATGTATAAACATAGCGGCTTCTGCCAGCTTTGGCGTGTAGCCTGTTGCTTTGGTGAATATAAAGTCCGCAAGAACTATCACCAGCACCGCAAGGGTGATGATATTGAGAGTTCTGCGTTTCGGCTTTGCAAGAAGCCAGTCAAAAAAGGGCTGTACCACATACATGAACAGCATACCGCCAAGTCCGAAGCGGACTGAGGTACTGAGGGCGATACGCGCCTGAAAGTTGTACTTGTACCGCGCGTAGGTCTGCCACGGCCACGAGCCTGTGGTGGCTTCAAGTATGTATGTAGCTGCAAGCTCCACAAGGGTTGCAACAGCCATACAGCCGAGGAATATGAGCAGAGGCTTTATGATATTCAGCCATTTTACGTCCTTTTTCTTCATGAGCCAGCCGAAGCACAGCAGGAACAGGAGTGCTCCCACGCCGTATATGGGACAGTAGGGACCGAACATATTTCCTCTGTTGTGAAAGCCCCAGCGGTAGACTACTGTTTCGAGGAATACCTCGTAGCACCAACCTAAAACCGCATACATCCAGAAGCAGAGAAAGAGCTTCTGAAAGATCTGTTTTTCAAATAATCTCTTTAATTTTTCCATGTTATTACTTTACGTAAGCCTTACCGTCAACGATGTCTATCCTGTCCTGACAGAAGAGGGATACCGCCTCGGGGAGTATCTTCCACTCAGCCTGTTCCATTATGCGCTTTTGGAGTGACTCGGGAGTATCACCGTTTTCTACGGGGACAGCCTTCTGTATTATTATCGGTCCGCCGTCACACTCCTCGGTTACGAAATGTACCGTT
>NZ_JAIKXF010000096.1 GCF_024684275.1 Ruminococcus sp. | reverse complement strand
TATGGGCGATCTTGCAGATAAGCTTATGGAAGAGCTTGAATGCCGTACTTCTTTTACGATCCCTATATTCGGAGGTATACCTGTGCCGGAATCCTGTGTTATGACATGGATCATCATGGCTGTTCTGGTAATAGGTTCTATTATATTCACAAGAACAATGAAGGTGGTGCCAAAGGGCTTCCAGTGCCTTGTTGAAGGCTTTATATGCTGGATGGACAATTTCTTCCTTGAAATACTTGGTCCGAAGGGAAAAAAGTACCTTCCTGTACTTGAGACCCTGCTGCTTTACATAGGTATATCCAATGTGATAGGACTTGTCGGACTACGTCCGCCTACGAAAGACCTCGGTGTTACAGCTACACTTGCGATATTCGCTATACTGCTCATACAGTTCAGCGGTATACGTGAAAAAGGTATAAAAGGCTGGATGAAAGGCTTTAAAGAGCCTATGGCATTCATGCTTCCGCTGAATATCCTCGAACTTGTCATAAAGCCGCTTTCACTTTGTATGCGACTTTTCGGTAACGTTCTTGGTGCTTTCGTTATCATGGAGCTTATCAAGCTCATCATCCCTGTAGGTCTGCCGCTGGTCTTCAGCTTCTATTTCGACGTTTTCGACGGCTGCATACAGGCATATGTATTTGTATTCCTGACATCTTTGTTCATGTCAGAGGCAATGGAAGAAGAATAATCTATAATCAATCGTTCAACTGGAGGTAAACTTTTATGGGAATGATCGCAATAGGTGCAGGTCTTGCTGTACTTACAGGTGCAGGAGCAGGTATCGGTATCGGTATCGCTACTTCTAAAGCTGCTGATGCTATCGCAAAGCAGCCGGAGGCAAAAGGTGATATAAACAAGGCACTCCTTCTCGGATGTGCTCTTGCAGAAGCTACTGCTATTTACGGCTTCGTAATCGCTCTGCTCATCATACTTTTCCTTAAATGATCGCTAACGGAGGTAAAAAGATATGGGAATGATCGCAATAGGTGCAGGTCTTGCTGTACTTACAGGTGCAGGAGCAGGTATCGGTATCGGTATCGCAACATCAAAGGCTGCTGACGCTATCGCACGTCAGCCGGAAGCAAAGGGCGATATAAATAAAGCACTCCTTCTCGGATGTGCTCTCGCAGAGGCTACAGCTATTTACGGTTTCGTAATCGCTCTGCTCATCATACTTTTCCTTAAATGATGTACTATTACTTAAATATATAAAGGAGGGAAGGATATTATGCTGGATATAGACATCTGGAACTTTATATGGGCAGCGATAAACCTTGTATTGCTGTTTATACTTATGAAAATATTCCTTTTCAAACCTATCAGAAAAATGATGGATGAGCGTACACGCTCTATTCAGGATGATATTGATAACGCAAAGAAGTCCCGTGAGGAGGCAGAGGCTCTCAAACAGCAGTATGCCGACGATATAGGCGACGCTAAGGCAGAGGCTCAGAAGATACTCATGAAGGCTCATGAGGAAGCTGAATCAGAAAAGGCTGCTATGATCCGCAGATCTCAGGAGGAAGCAGATCAGATCGTTGCTGACGCTAATAAGGCTATAGAGACAGAGCGTAAGAGAGTTCTCGCTCAGGCTCAGACAGAGATCGCAGATCTCGCTATAGAAGCCGCTTCAAAGATCATCGGTGAGAATGTCGATGACGAGAAGAACCGCCGTCTCGTAGATAAATTCCTCTCTGAAGAGGAGGGCGGAAAGTAATGAACGATTTTGAAAAAGACCTTCTGAATGAACTTATCCGCTTAGAAGTGCCTCAGGAAGATGCTGAGGAAACAAAAAATATACTCTCTTCATGCCCTGATGCAGTCGATACTCTCGGAAATCCTCTGGTAACACAGGATGAGAAGAAGAATATCATTAAAAAGCTCTTTCCGGAAAGTGTACATAAATTCGTTTTCAATGCCGTAAAAGGCGGTTCTGCTGACAGAATAACTGCTATACTCGATGAGTATATGGACTATCTTATCGAAAAGGACGGAAGCATCCGTGCTGTAGTCCGCTATGTTACTCCTTTAACAGAGTCACAGCAGGCTGATCTCCGCAAATATATCATGGAGAAATTCGTCAAGGACGATGTTATCATCGAATATCGCCACGATCCGGATATTATAGGCGGTTTCATCCTCAATGCAGGCGATGTTGAGTACGATAAGAGCTACCGTACAAGTCTCCGCCTTATGAAGGAAAGCCTTCACAATAAGGCTGCTGAGTACGTCGATCAAGCCGACAGCAAGAAGATAGCTTCCGGTAAAACCGGAGACATAATCTCTGTACTTAAAACCGAAGTCAAGGACTTCGATGTAAAAGCCGGTGCTACTGAGACAGGCTTCATTACACGTCTTGGTGACGGTATTGCAAGAGTGCGTGGAATGAATTCCGTAATGTACGGCGAACTTGTTGAATTTGAGACCGGTATCCGTGGTATAGTTCAGAACCTTGAAGAAAAGACCGTCGGAGTAGTTTTGCTCGGTGACGATCACGGACTTACTGAGGGCTCATCTGTTATAAGAACAGGCAAAAGAGCCGGTATCGGTGTAAGTGATGCTCTTCTCGGCAGAGTTGTGGATGCTCTCGGTTCACCTATAGACGGACTCGGAGCTATAAATGCTGAGGACTACTTCCCTATCGAGCGTGAAGCTCCGGGAGTTATCGAGCGTAAGCCTGTAAATGTGCCGCTTCAGACCGGTATACTCGCTATCGACTCTATGTTCCCTATAGGAAGAGGTCAGCGTGAGCTTATTATCGGCGACAGACAGACCGGTAAGACCTCTATCGCTATCGATACTATCATAAATCAGAAGGGTCAGGACGTTATCTGCGTTTATGTTGCTATAGGACAGAAGTCCTCTACTGTTGCACAGGTCGTAAGCACACTTAAAAAATACGGTGCTATGGACTACTCTGTAGTTGTTTGTGCATCTGCCAGCGACCCTGCACCATTCCAGTATATCTCGCCTTATTCAGGTACTGCTATTGCTGAATACTTTATGTCAAAGGGCAAGGATGTACTTATAGTATATGATGACCTTTCAAAACACGCCGTTGCATACAGAGCTATGTCACTTCTGCTCCACAGACCTCCGGGACGTGAAGCTTACCCGGGTGACGTATTCTACCTCCATTCAAGACTTCTTGAGCGTTCAAGCCGTCTGGATGACGAACACGGCGGCGGTTCACTTACAGCTCTGCCGATAATAGAGACTCTTGCAGGCGATATTTCAGCTTATATCCCTACAAACGTTATCTCTATCACTGACGGACAGATATTCCTTGAAAGCGAACTTTTCAACTCTGGTCTGCGACCGGCTGTAAACTACGGACTTTCAGTATCCCGTGTAGGCGGTGCTGCTCAGACAAAGGCTATGAAAAAAGCTGCCGGAAATCTTCGTATCGACCTTGCTCAGTTCAAGGAAATGGAAATATTCACACAGTTCTCGTCAGAACTGGATCAGGCTACAACTGACCTTCTGGATCACGGTCATATGCTTACAGAGCTGCTGAAACAGCCGCTCTATAATCCTCATCCGCACTATGAACAGGTAATACTCCTCTATGCGGCTCAGCATGATCTTTTCAGAGGTATCCCTATAAAGGAACTCAAAGAATACTGCAGCGACCTTATGAGCTATATCAATACCTATGGTCAGGATATAATCAATGAGATCGAGGAAAATAAAGTCCTTACAGATGACCTCATGGAGCGTATCGAGCGTATAGTTACTGCTTTTGAAGAATAAGAGGTGACATTATGGCTAACATGAGAGAGATCAGAGAGCGTATCGCCAGTATCCAGCAGATATTGAAGATCACTAACGCCATGTACCTTATGTCCTCATCTAAATTAAAAAAGGCAAGGAAGTCGCTGGAAGCTACAGAGCCGTATTTCTATAAGCTTCAGGAGACTATCGAGAGCGTTCTTGAACATACTCCCCATACCCGCCAGATGTATTTCGACCGCAGAAGCGATATTCCGCCGGAAAAGCGTAAAAAAGGATATATCGTCGTTACTGCCGATAAGGGTCTGTGCGGAAGCTATAACCATAATATCCTGAAATATACCGAACAGGAGCTTGCAAAGTCTGCGGATATAAGCAACTGCTACCTTTTCGTAATAGGTCAGGTGGGAAGACAGTATTTCACGAACCGCAACAGGAACAGCTCGAAAGCTTCGGTAGACGGCGAATTCCTTTATACTACCCAGAATCCTACCCTGTACAGGGCTATGGAGATAGCTCAGCTCATTCTTGATAAGTTCGAGAACGGCGAGCTCGATGAAGTATATGTATTGTATACGGATATGGTTAACTCTAATCTTCAGGAGACAAGAACTGTCCAGCTTCTGCCTTTTGAACGCAGACATTTCGGAAAATCTCCGGACGGTACTATGAGAAAGCTGCCTAAAGCTTCATTCCTGCCTTCACCGGAGGAAGTTATGTCGCATCTGATACCAAATTATGCCAAGGGTATAATCTACGGTGCTATGGTCGAGGCTTTCTGCTGTGAACAGCAGTCAAGAATGACCGCTATGGACGCTGCTACTACAAGTGCAAAAGATATGATAAAAGACCTGTCA
The DNA here is from genome assembly GCF_024684275.1 of Ruminococcus sp. Next base: position 80,702 of record NZ_JAIKXF010000096.1, on the reverse strand, counting down.
CTTCTCTATAACCGTGCAAGACAGGCAGCTATCACTCAGGAGATCACAGAGGTCTGCGGCGGTGCAGCAAGCCTTGATGAAAATAATGAATGATAAGCAGATACTCTTTATGAAAGGGGTATGACCAACCAAAATGGAAAAAGGAAAAATAATCCAGGTCATCGGACCTGTTATAGATGTTGAGTTCAGCGGCGGAAAGCTCCCTATGATAAGGGACGCTCTCAGCGTTGAGGTGGACGGCAAAAAGCGTATCATGGAAGTCGCTCAGCATATGGGCAACCACGTTGTACGCTGCATAATGCTCGCTACCAGTGAGGGACTCAGCAAAAATATGGAGGTCACAGCTACAGGAAGCTGTATAAAAGTTCCTGTAGGTGAAAAAACTCTCGGACGTATGTTCAATGTTCTCGGTGAACCTATCGACAAGAAAGGCGATGTGGACGCTGAGGAAATGTGGGAGATACACAGAAAAGCTCCTACATTTCAGGACCAGAGCCCTGTTGTAGAGGTACTTGAAACAGGTATCAAGGTAATCGACCTTATCGCTCCTTACGCAAAGGGCGGTAAAATAGGTCTTTTCGGAGGTGCCGGCGTTGGTAAGACCGTCCTCATTCAGGAGCTTATCCGCAATATCGCTACAGAACACGGCGGTTACTCCATTTTCACCGGCGTTGGAGAGCGTTCCCGTGAGGGTAACGACCTCTGGAACGAAATGCAGGAATCAGGAGTTATCAGTAAGACCGCTCTTGTATTCGGTCAGATGAACGAGCCGCCGGGATCACGTATGCGTGTAGCTCAGACAGGTCTTACTATGGCTGAGTACTTCCGTGACAGAGAGCATAAAGACGTGCTTCTGTTCATAGATAATATATTCAGATACGTTCAGGCTGGTTCAGAGGTATCAGCTCTGCTCGGACGTATGCCTTCTGCCGTTGGTTATCAGCCAACTCTTGCAACAGAAGTCGGCGAGCTTCAGGAGCGTATCACATCTACCAAAAACGGTTCTATCACTTCGGTACAGGCTGTATATGTCCCTGCGGACGACCTCACAGACCCTGCACCTGCTATCACTTTCGCTCATCTGGACGCTACTACCGTCCTTTCAAGAAAGATAGTTGAACAGGGTATCTACCCTGCCGTAGACCCGCTTGAATCAAATTCACGTATCCTCGAACCGGAAATAGTCGGAGAGGATCACTATACAGTCGCAAGACGCACTCAGGAGCTTCTTCAGAAGTATAAGGAGCTTCAGGACATTATCGCTATCCTCGGTATGGAGGAGCTTGATGAGGAGGATAAGCTTGCAGTATATCGTGCAAGAAAGATACAGAAATTCCTCTCACAGCCTTTCAACGTTGCCGAGAATTTCACAGGACTTAAAGGTAAGTACGTTCCGCTTAAAGATACTATCGAAGGCTTCCGTGCCATTATCGACGGAGAAATGGATAAGTATCCGGAAGCTGCCTTCCTTATGGCTGGTACTATCGATGACGTTATCCATAAGGCTAAGCAGATAGGCGATGACCAGTAAGGGAGGAGCATTATGGCTAAGACCTTTCACCTTGAGATAGTCACTACTGACCGTATATTCTATAAGGGCGACTGTGAACACCTTGTTATAACTGCTATAGACGGACTTCTGGGAATACTTGCCGGTCATGAACCGCTCGTAACTGCCCTTCCTGCCGGAGAGCTGAAATACATGGTGGACGGAAAATGGCGATATGCCGCTATATCAGACGGATTTATACAGGTAATGCCTGATAAGTCGGTCATCCTTGCGGATTCCTGTGAACTTCCGGAGGAAATAGATATAAAGCGTGCTGAAGAGGCAAGAGAAAGAGCTAAAGAAAAGCTCAGACAAAAACAGAGCATCAAAGAGTATTATCAGACTCAGGCTGCCCTGAACCGTGCTATGAATCGCCTTAAAGTATCACAAAAGCATTTCAAGTGAGATGTGTCCCCCATTCCAGTGAATGGGGGATTTATGCATTATGCAAAATTAATCGCAGATACAATTGTGCATAATTTTGAATTATTAATATTTATTCCTTATATACTTGACTTTTATGCAAAAATATAGTACAATAATTGTAATTGTCACAGAGACAGAAATAAAAGGACGTACTGCCGGCAGCGTATCTGTCATGCCGGAGAAAAAGTCCGAAATAATTAGGAGGCATTGACCGTGAAAAAGATCGGCAAATCAACTTTCTTCATTGTCGTTGCTATTATCGCACTGTTTTCATGCTCTGCTATTTTCGGTGTAGACTACAGATATGGTGATATACCGAAAACTATAATCAAGGGTGTTGACGACATCCGTCTTGGTATCGATATCAAGGGCGGTGTTGACGCTACTTTTGAGCCGGCAGATGACTATGATGCATCTTCTGATCAGCTCGATGCTGCTACAGAGATCATCAAGACCAGACTTTCATCTCTGGGTATCACCGACAGTGAGGTCTACAGCGACAGCAAAAGTAACAGAATCATTGTTCGTTTCCCTTGGCAGGCAGGCGAAGAAGACTTCGACCCTGAGTCATCCGTAAAGGAACTCGGCGAAATGGCTGAGCTCACTTTCCGTATGGGTACTGAGACTACTACCGACGTAACAGGTAAGAACGCTTACAGCGGTGAAGTGGTTTTACAGGGCGGAGATGTAGAGTCAGCTTCAGTAGGTCGTCAGAACAACGAAAATTCCAAGCAGATGGAATATGTTGTTCAGCTTAAACTTAAAGATACAGGTAAAGATAAATTCGCAAACGCTACAAGTCAGGCTATGAGCTCAGGCGTTCCGATCGCTATCTGGATGGATGATGAGCAGATCTCTGCTCCTTCCGTAAATTCAGTTATCACAGACGGAAGTGCTGTTATAACCGGTAACTTTACTTACGATTCAGCTAAGAAGCTCGCTGACCAGATCAACGGCGGTGCTCTTCCTTTCAAAATGGAGACAAAGAGCACAAATACTATCTCACCTACAATGGGTGAGGGTTCACTCGATGCTATACTTCTTGCTGCCGGTATTGCTTTTGCATTTATCGCAGTATATATGGTATTCCTTTACAGACTTCCGGGATTCGTTGCAGTTCTCGCTCTTATGGGACAGATCACAGGTTCTATCGCATTCGTAACAGGCTGGTTCGGATTCATGCCGGGTTCAACTCTTACTATCCCAGGTATCGCAGGTATCATCCTCGCTGTTGGTATGGGCGTTGACGCTAATATCATCACAGGTGAGCGTATCAAGGAAGAGCTCAGATCAGGCAAGAGCCTCGATGGTGCTATCAAGGTCGCTTACAAGAGAGCTTTCTCTGCTATCCTTGACGGTAATATAACAAACGTTATCATCGCTGTTATCCTTATGGGTGCATTCGGTGTTCCTTCAAGCTTCTTCTCAAAGATACTCAACAAGACTATATTCTTCATGTTCGGAGCAACTGCTGAAGGTTTCGTTTATTCATTCGGCTTCACACTCCTCGCAGGTGTTATACTCAACTTCGTAATGGGTGTGTTCGCTTCAAGACTTATGGTTACATCACTTTCAAAGTTCAAATGCTTTAAAAGTAAAAAGCTTTACGGAGGTGATGCAGAATGAGTACTAAAAATACTAAAAAGGATATAGAGGCACTCATGCCTGAAAAGGTTTATAACATCACCGGAAAGAAAAAAATGATACTCAGCATCGTTATCGGTGTTGTTATCGCTCTTATCGTCGGACTTATCATCAGAGGCGTGAATATCGCTATCGAGTTCAAGGGCGGTACTATGATGACTTATACCTACAGCGGTGATGTTGACACTGCTGAGGTCGAAAAGGCAGTTAAGGAAATTGTTGATACTTCCGTTAACGTCCGCAAGGGTGAGAGTATCTCAACAGGCGACAAGCAGATAACTATCTCATTCAGCACAAAGGAAGGCTTCACAGGCGACAGGCAGTCTGAGCTTACTAACAAGCTTCAGGAGAAGTTCCCGAACAACGAGATCGAACTCTTTGACTCAAACGACGTTAACCCGTCAACAGGTCGTGAGTTCTTCATCAAGTGTCTCGTAGCTATTGCTTTCGCAGCTCTTATAGTTATCATCTATATCGCTATAAGATTCCGCAGAATAGGCGGTTGGTCAGCAGGTGTATGCTCAATATTCGCTCTCTGCCACGACCTCCTCGTTGCAATAACTATCAATATTCTCTTCGGATTTGAATTCAACTCAAATACCGTTGCAGTACTTCTTACAATTCTCGGTTACTCTATCAACAATACTATCGTTATCTACGACAGAATCAGAGAGAACCGCAAGCTTATGCCAAAGGCTTCTCTTAACGAGCTTATCAATGTAAGCTGCACACAGTCGCTTACACGTTCTATCAGAACATCTATCACAACTATCGGTACAATGCTGGTAGTAACAATAGTTGTTATGGTAACAGGCTATGATTCGCTCCTCAGCTTCTCTGTTCCGCTTATGATGGGACTTATCTCAGGTACGTTCTCATCACTCTTCGTTGCACCTGTAACATGGTCATGGTGGATGAACAAGAGAGCTGCAAAGGGAAAAGCTTCAAAGTAAAACAAAGACCGTCCGCTTGAGCGGACGGTTTTATTTGTGGGGCGAATACTGTTCGCCCATAAATTTTTAGCATAATAAAAAGCACTCCGTCGGAGTGCTTTTTTATTACTTGAAATGCTTCTGCGATATTTTCAGTCGGTTCATAGCGCGGTTGAGAGCAGCCTGAGTTTCATAATACTCCTTGATGCTCTGCTTCTGTCTGAGGCGTTCCTCGGCGCGTTCACGGGCTTCCTGAGCACGTTTGATGTCGATTTCCTCGGGGAGCTCGCAGGTCTCTGCAAGGATTATGGACGAATCCGGCATTACCTGTATGAAGCCCTCGGATATAGCGGCGTATTTCCATTCGCCGTCCACGAGGTACTTCAGCTCGCCTGTAGGTAAACAGGTTACCAGCGGCTCATGTCCTGCCATTATACCGAGAAGTCCGTCTATAGCGGTTATAACGAGGTGCTCGGTCTCGCCGCTGAAGAATACGCGGTCTGTAGCGATTATTTCAAGGTGAAAGGTCTTAGCCATAGTTAAGCCTCCCTTTTACTCTTCCATCTGACGAGCCTTCATTATAACGTCGTCGATAGTTCCTGCCATGAGGAATGCAGCCTCGGGGTATTTGTCCATTTCGCCGTCGATAATAGCCTTGAAGCCTTCGATGGTGTCCTTTAATGGAACATATTTGCCCTTGAGACCTGTGAAGTTTTCGGCAACATTGAAGGGCTGTGAGAGGAACTTCTGTATCTTTCTTGCACGGTATACAGCCAGTTTGTCGTCCTCATCAAGCTCCTCCATACCGAGGATAGCGATGATATCCTGCAATTCCTTGTATTTCTGGAGAAGCTCCTGTGTGCGTCTTGCAACGGTGTAATGCTCCTCGCCGACTATCTCGGGTTCAAGGATACGTGAGTTTGATTCAAGAGGATCAACGGCAGGATAGATACCCTGCTCGACTATCTTACGGGAAAGTACCGTAGTAGCGTCAAGATGTGCAAATGTTACCGCAGGTGCAGGGTCAGTAAGGTCGTCAGCAGGGACGTATACAGCCTGTACTGAGGTTATAGAGCCGTTTTTTGTAGAGGTGATACGCTCCTGAAGCTCGCCCACCTCATTAGCCAGAGTAGGCTGATAGCCAACGGCAGAGGGCATACGTCCTAAAAGCGCTGATACCTCTGAGCCAGCCTGTACGTAACGGAAGATATTGTCGATAAAGAGAAGAACGTCCTTGTGCTCGCGGTCACGGAAGTACTCAGCCATAGTAAGACCTGTCTGAGCAACACGCATACGGGAGCCGGGGGGCTCGTTCATCTGACCGAAAACAAGAGCTGTTTTGGAGATTACTCCCGATTCCTGCATTTCGTTCCAGAGATCGTTGCCCTCACGGGAACGCTCTCCTACACCTGTAAATATAGAGTAGCCGCCGTGCTCTGTGGCGATATTTCTGATAAGCTCCTGTATAAGAACGGTCTTGCCAACGCCTGCACCGCCGAAAAGTCCTATCTTACCGCCCTTAGCGTAGGGAGCGATAAGGTCTATGACCTTGATGCCTGTTTCGAGGACTTCTACAACAGGGCTCTGATCCTGAAATGTAGGAGCTTTGCGGTGTATCTCCCATTTTTCTTCTGTCTCGACGTCGCCCTTCTTGTCGATAGGCTCGCCGAGTACGTTGAACATACGTCCGAGAGTCTGCTCGCCTACAGGCACCTTGATACAAGAGCCTGTTGAAGTGACTTCCATATTCTTGCTGAGTCCCTCACTGGACGCCAGCATGATACAGCGGACTATGTGGTTGCCCATATGCTGAGCGACCTCCATAACGCGTTTTTTTCCGTCTACCTCGACGGTGAGGGCGTCCCTTATCATAGGGAGCTTTCCAGCGCCGAATTCAACATCTATAACAGGTCCGATGACCTGTGTTATTCTGCCTTTTTCCATTTTTTTCTCCTTTGTTTAAGAGAATTTGGGATAAACCTATTGTAGAGAACGCCGCCTCGGCGTTCCACATAATTTATGTAACATTATGTAGGGGAGGGCGCCCTCGCCCTCCCGCGATAGACGTATAATTTCGATCGGGAGCCCGAGGGCGGGCTCCCCTACAATTGGTTCATTTTGTTTATTTGCAATACACGGAACGCCGAGGGCGGCGTTCCCTACGATCATTCAACGAGAGACTGTGCACCGCCGCATACCTCGGTTATCTCCTGAGTTATTGCAGCCTGTCTTGCGCGGTTGTAGAGCAGTGAAAGGTCCTTTATCATGTCCTTTGCACTGGTGGTAGCTGCGTCCATAGCGGTCATACGGGACTGCTGCTCGCAGCAGAATGCCTCGACCATAGCACCGTAGATGATACCCTTTGCGTACTGTGGTATGAGATAGTTCATTACCTCCTCGGGAGAGGGCATGAACGAAGCCTTTGGCAGCTTCTTCATAGTGCCGTCAGCTGCCTTGCCGAAGTGCTTGCGCTCAAAGGGGAGCAGACGGAGCGTTCTTGTCTCCTGAAGGCTTGAATTGACCATATCCGTGTATATGAGGTAAACTTCGTCCAGCTCGCGGTTCCCGAACTTTTCAAGAACTACCTCTGCTATCTCACGGGCTCTGTATAGCGTGGGATTCTGGGTGGTATAGAGAAATTCGCCGTCAACGGACGCCTTTTTATCGCTGCCTATACGCCTCTGATAGTACATTCTGCCCACCTGGCCCATAACGAAAAGGTAGCAGTTGTCAAGGTCACCGGCCTCGTCAAGCTTCTGGTCGGTGTATTTCAGTATATTGTGGTTGTAGCTTCCGCAGAGTCCCTTATCGCCTGTTATGACGATATAGCCCTTTTTACGCTTATCCTCGGGAATATCCTTACGTCTGTCGAAGTAGAGCTGACGGGTGTGCGGAGTATGCTCAAGTACGCTTTCGATAGTGGACTGGAGCTTATAGAAGTATGGCTCTGTACATTCAAGCGACTTCCTTGCCTTTTTAAGCTTTGAGGACGACATGAGGTACATAGCATTTGTTATTTTCAGTATCTGCTGGATACTTGCGATCCTTTCGCGGATCTCTCTCATGTTAGGCATAGCTTGTCACCGCCTTATTCTTCAAAAGCTGTGAGTATTTTTTCGATACGGTCTGCAAGATCGTCGGTGAGGACCTTTTTCTCCTCTATCTCGGAGATTATATCCTGACCGTAGCTTCTGATATATGTCATGAGGTCTGTGCGGTACTCTCTAAGATCCTTGAGGGGGATACCCTTGAAGAAATCATGCTGTGCCGCATAGAGGAGTATGACCTGCTCGTAGTGGGGCAGAGGATTGTACAGGGGCTGCTTGAGAAGCTCTGTGAGCATACGTCCATGATCGAGAAGCTCTGTTGTGGACTGGTCAAGCTCTGAGGAGAACTGAGTGAATATCTCCATTTCCTTGAACTGAGCAAGGTCGATACGGAGATTTCCTGAAGCCTTCTTCATAGCCTTTGTCTGAGCTGCGCCGCCTACACGGGATACAGAGAGTCCGTAGTTTACCGCAGGACGGAGACCTGAGTTGAAAAGCTCGCTCTCTAAGAATATCTGACCGTCAGTAATGGATATTACGTTAGTCGGGATATAAGCGGATATATCGCCTGCAAGAGTTTCAATGATCGGCAGAGCTGTAAGTGAGCCGCCGCCGTGCTCGTCGTCAAGACGGCTGGAGCGCTCTAAAAGTCTCGAATGGAGGTAAAATACGTCGCCGGGGTAAGCCTCACGTCCCGGAGGACGGTGGAGCAGAAGCGACATGGCTCTGTATGCGACGGCGTGTTTTGAAAGGTCATCGTATACTATGAGTACGTCCTTGCCCTTTGACATGAAGTACTCAGCGATAGCAGTACCCGAATACGGTGATATATACTGGAAAGGCGCAGGATCGCTGGCAGAAGCGCATACAACTACGGAGTAATCCATAGCGCCGTATTTTTTCAGTGTATTTACGATCTGTGCAACGGTAGAGGACTTCTGACCTATGGCAACATAGATGCAGATAACGTCCTGTCCCTTCTGATTAATTATGGTATCAACGGCGATAGAGGTCTTACCTGTCTGTCTGTCGCCGATAATGAGCTCACGCTGTCCGCGTCCGATAGGGAACATTGAGTCGATAGCAAGGATACCTGTCTGGAGCGGCGTATTTACGGGCTTACGCTCAATAACACCCGGAGCCTCACGCTCGATAGGGAAGTAATCGTCAGCCTTGATAGCTCCGAGGCCGTCGATAGGTGAGCCGAGGGCGTCAACTACTCGTCCGAGGAGCTCGTCGCTTACGCCGATACCTGCTCTCTTGCCTGTTCTGATAACTGATGAGCCCTCTGTGAGACCGTGGTCGTCACCGAGAAGAACGACGCCAATGGACTTCTCTTCAAGGTTCTGAACGATACCTCTGATACCTGTCTCAAACTCTACAAGCTCTCCGTACATTACGGAATTCATGCCGTAAACTCGTGCGATACCGTCGCCGAGACGGGTTACAAAGCCTGTTTCTGTAGCGCCTGACTTAACGTCAAAATCGCGCACCTCTGTTTTGAGTACTGAGATTATGTCGCTGTTTTTGCTTTTTACAGCGGCAGGAGCGTCCACGTACTCAGCAGCCTTTGTCTGGAGGGTATCCTTCATAAGGCGGAGGCTCGTGCGGTAGCTCTTGTCGTATTCAAGGTCGCCTGCGTTGAGTATAAATCCGCCGATAATATCGGGATCGTGCTTATACTCTATATCCACGTCCTCTTTTACGAATTTGTCCATGATGAACTGGCGCAGATCAGCCTGTTGTGACTCCGTAAGGGGAGTAACATAGCGGACTACAGCCTTTATGCTGCCCTGTCTGTCAAGGAGTATATCCTCGTACTCGTCCAGTATCTCGCCGATATATCCAACAGCGCCGCTGCGGACGGTATTTATCATGAATTTCTGAACCGATTCGGGAAAGAGCTTGGAAATTATACTGCGCTTTTCGTCGTGTGTAACAAGGGGATTTGCCAGAGTATCAGCCACGTCGGGGCAGGTCTCGAGTACACGCCTTGTTTCTGAGCAGTCAGTCTGGGAAACGTCCAGACGTACCAGCTCTTTCAGGAGTTCTCTGTCTGTGTCTCTCATTTCTTGCCCTCCTCATCGGAAAGGAACTTATCTACAAGTCGGCGGTTCTTCTCGTCGTCAACATTCTCGCCGATGATCTTGGAAGCAGCCTCGATAGCAAGGTCTGCGATCTCAGACTGAGCCTGACGGAGAACGCGCTTTCTCTCGTTTTCTATGGTCTTGTCTGCGTCGGCAACTATCCTTTCAGCCTCCTCCTTAGACTTTCTGATAATTGCGCTACGCTCGGATTCGGCGTCTTCATGCGCCTTCATTATGATCTGGTTAGCCTTTTCCTTTGCCTCGCTGATAGAGTCCTCATACTGCTGACGGAGCTCCTCAGCCTCAGTTTTTGCCTTTTCGGCAGAGTCGAGGTTATCCTGTATGGTGCGGGTACGCTCGCTTTTCATCTTGTTTATAGGCTTGAAAAGGAATATCCTGAGCAGAATAAACAGTATCAGGACGTTTGCGACGGCCTCGATAATGTACCAGAATTCAAATTTGATCATTATATGCCCTCCTTAGATATGATAGCTGACGGCTTACATTTTGCCGATAATAAGGAGCGCGATAACAAATCCGTATATAGCGGTAGCCTCTGCGAGGGCACAGCCCAGCAGAAGTGCTGTTCTTATATCGCCCTTAGCCTCGGGCTGACGAGCGATAGATTCAGTAGCCTTAGCGGTTGCGATTCCTATACCAATACCTGCGCCTGCACCTGTAAGAACAGCGATTGCAGCGCCTAAAGCAATAAGTCCCATTTTAATATACCTCCATATATGTAATGATCACATTTTACCGATGATAAGAAGTGCGATAACGAAGCCGTAGATCGCCGTAGCCTCCGCGAGGGCACAGCCCAGCAGAAGTGCTGTTCTTATATCGCCCTTAGCCTCGGGCTGACGAGCGATAGATTCAGTAGCCTTAGCGGTTGCGATTCCTATACCGATACCTGCACCTGCACCCGTAAGTACAGCGATTGCAGCGCCTAATGCGATGAGTCCCATAAATTATACCTCCGTGAAGTTAATGATGTTCTTCCTCAATGGCTTCTGCCGTATAGAGGGAAGTAAGGAATACGAATACATAAGCCTGTAAAAGTCCGTCAAAGATATCGAAATAAGCGCTTGCGATAACAGGAACGCCTATTGGAATAAGACCCTTGATGAGCTCCATTACTACGAAAGCTCCGAGCACATTACCGAAAAGTCGCATACAAAGCGACAGCGGACGGGTTATAAGGTCCAGAAGATTTATAGGGTTGAGGAAGCTTTTCAGCCACTTAAGCGGACCTTTTTCAATAATGAAGGCAGCCTGTACGAATATTATAGCGATACCTGCCAGCGCCGCAGTGACGTTGATGTCCTTTGTAGGCGGTACAAAGCCGAAAAGTCCGAATAAATTGGCAAATGCTATGTAGATTATCAGCGTTTCAAGGAAAGGCAGATATTTTTTGCCGTGAGGACCGAGTATCCCGGTGAAAAAGTTGTCAAGCCAGTCAACGATACCCTCAAGTATGCACTGAGAGCCTGTAGGCACTTTTTTCAGCTTTCGGGTAAAAATAATTGAAAGCAGCACTATTACCGCCATTATTATCCATGTGACAACGCAGGAATCTGCAACGGGTATCCCACCGAATATCGGGATAATAAAGGCTGTTTTGGATTCAAGCTCTTCCATGATATTGTCCATGATAACACCCTCTTTCATTATGGCTATGCGCCAAAATAATAAAACGGAGACTGCAATTACACAAATCTCCGTTGATTGAGTCTTGATAAGGTACAGATATACGGTCCGACGGACTTTTTTCAAGCAGCGGTGGTATATCCTTTCCACACCCTTATATAATATAACAAAATCCGCTTATTGTCAAGAGTTTGACGAAAAAATTCACATAATCAATAAGAATGAATTTATATCAAAATGGTTATTTTCCATCGCCCTCTGAGAGCTTTATGGCGCGGTCAAGGCGTTCTATTGCGCCTGAGTTGAGTTTTTCCGCAAGGCGTATGCGGTCAAGCTCTTTTTTGAATGCGCCGAGCTCATTTGCTATTTTGCGCATTATTTCCTCATTCTGTATCTGCTTATCCTCTAAAGCACATACTCTTTTGATAAGGTCGTTGACATTTGCGGCAAGCATTTCGTTGGCTGTATTCTGTCTTTCGCCGAATTCCGTAAGCTTTTCGGCAGCCTTGAGCGCTCCGATCTTCTCATGGCCTTTAAAGGTCATCATTTTCTCGTTTGTAAGCTTTAAATCGGACAATTTGTTCACTCCTTATTTTTTCTCTGTCTTTACTGTTCTTTTCCGAGAGATGTTCCGTAGGACATGAGCTTTGTACGCCAGTAATTCAGCGTATCCTCGACGGTCTGCTCAATAGTTATCTGCGCAGACCAGCCTGTATCCGCAAGGATACGTGATACATCGGGCTCTATCAGCGGTATGTCAGAGGCTCTCATGCGGCTGGGGTCCTGTTTTACCTCGATGGGACGCTTCGCAAAGGACAGCGCAGTATCGAGAATGAACTGTATCTCAACAGCCCTGCCTCTTCCCACATTGTAGACAGTGCCTTTTCTGCCCTTTTCACCGAGAAGCCTGTATGCCTTGACAACGTCGCGGACATCGGTGAAATCGCGCTTTGCAGAGAGATTTCCCACGCTTATGACAGGTTCGCGCAGTCCTTTCTCGATTTCCGCTATCTGACGGCAGAAATCCGAGATAACGAAGATATTGCTCTGCGCAGGTCCAGAGTGATTGAAGGCACGGACCATTATTATATCCATTTTGTATGCTCTTGCGTATATCTCGCCCAGCATACCCTGGCAAGCTTTAGTTGCGGCATAGATATTTCCCGGATTCAGAGGCTCTGACTCACTCAGCGGACAGGCGCCCTCACGGATATAGCCGTATTCCTCGCCCGAGCCGATAAGCACGGTCCGTATGTCCTTTTTTTCGGTTTCGCGGAGAGCTTCAAGAACATTTATAGTTCCCACAACGTTTATCTCTGCGGTGAGCTGAGGGCGCTTCCACGATACGGAAACGGAGCTCTGAGCTGCAAGGTGATATACGATATCGGGGGATATTTTTTCAAGAAGCGCCGATATATCCTCTTTTTTCATAATATCCAGAGGATATGAGGGACAGCTCTCGCTTATATTTTCATCAGGCAGACAGGTAGCGTGTACCTCCCAGCCTGCGCCGCAGAGCTCGCGGATAAGGTATCCGCCCACAAAGCCTGCCGCACCTATTATCAATGCTTTCAAATGTCTGCCTCCCTTAGCGGTTATTTCAGTAATTCATACAGGTCGTTCAGTATCTTTTTCTCGTTGAAGTCCTTCTGTACACGCTCTGCGGCGGCTCTGCCGTATTTTTCGCGGAGCTCCTTATCCTCTGCAAGGCGCATTATTGCCTTTGCAAGAGCATCTGGCGACGAGGGCGGTACGGTAAGTCCCGTTTTGCCGTGGAGACTTACATAGGGGACTCCCGAGGGGAGAGATGTATTGATGACGGGTTTTCCGTAGACCATAGCCTCCAGCTGTACTATGCCGAATGCCTCGCTTGGAGCTACCGACGGAAGCACGAAGATGTCGCAGTCGGCATAAGCCTGACGGAGCTCCTCATCGGGGAGAAATCCCAGAAAATGAACCTTTTCCTCCATTTCGTGAGCGGCGGAATAGCCTTTCAGCTTGTCCGCAAGCTCGCCTGTGCCTGCAATGAAAAGCTCGCAGCCTTTTACTTTTGTAAAGGCGCGGAGAAGCACGTCAACGCCCTTGTAATAGACAAGTCTGCCTGTGAAGAACACCTTGATGCTGTTCTTGTCAGAGGCTCTTTCGGTGAGTACTGGACGGCGCTGTACAGCAAGGTATTCCTCGGGGATAATGCCATATGGCAGAACTCTGCACTTATCCGCAAATTCAGGCAGGTACAGAGAATGCTTCACATGACCTTCCGTAGCCGTCAGTATCATATCAGCCCTTTTCAGCAGATAGCGCATGAACGGCTTGTAAAAGAGCATGAGTTTCTTTTGCTTTACAATGTCACTGTGCCATGACACCACTACCTTGCCCTTGAAGCCTGACAGCATAAGCGCCGCGTCTGCAAGGGGAAATGGTACATGGATATGGACAATATCGGCTTTTTTAGCCATTTTCCGCAAATATTTGAAGAAAGAAAGTGAGATCGGGCATTTGAAATATGTTCCGAAGCTTCCTGCACGGGTTATATCAACGCCGCACATTTTCTCGCGGATAGTCCTGCCCCGTCCGTCACGGCAGACGAGAGCCTTTACCTCAACACCGTCAAGTCTGCCCAGCTCCTCGGAATACTGCCTGATTATGGTCTCGATACCGCCGATATGGGGATAATAAGCCTTGTTTACTTCAAGAATCCTAAGTTTTTTACTCATTTTTCAGCTCCCTGTATACGTCCATGAGCATTTTTGCAGAGCGCTCCCATGTAAAGCCCTGAGCTCTTTCAAGTCCTCTGCGGCTCAGCTCGCTGCGTAGCTTTTCGTCGCTGTAGAGCTTATAAAGTCCGCGGGCTATGCTCTTTATGTCATAAGCGTCGCATATCACTGCGCAGTCACCTGTTACCTCGGGTAGAGAAGCCTCGCCAGAAGCCAGCACGGGTACTCCGCAAGCCATAGCCTCTAAAGGAGGCATACCAAAGCCCTCATACAGCGACGGGAAAACGAATGCTAAAGCACCGCACATGAGAGGGTTCATGTCCTCTGAGGGGACGTATTTTGTGAAGATGATATTCTTTTCCATGCCCAGCTTTTCAACGCGGCAGTAGATGCCCTTGTCGAGCCAGCCCTTGCCCCCTGCAAGCACCAGCTTAGGAGCTTTTTCACCGACTTTTTTGGCAAAGGCGGCATAAGCTGAGATAAGGCGCTCTAAGTTCTTTCGCGGCTCGATAGTCCCTACGTAGAGGAAGTAGTCACCCTCAATTTCAAGGGACTTTTTCACCTCGGGGATACGCTGAGGCTCTGTACATGGGTGAAAGCGTTCAAGGTCAACTCCGCAGGGGACTACCCTGATTTTGCTTTCACATTTCGGAAAATACTTTATTATCTCGGTTTTTGAGAATTCCGAGTCCGTAACGATAAGGTCTGCACGTCTTATGGAGCGTTTCAGACCTATATCAAGCATATATTTTGTTCTTCCGCGGACTGTCTCGGGGAAGGTCTTGTACACCATATCGTGGACTGTGACCACCTTTTTGCCGTGGACAAAGGGCGGAATGATATAGTTGAAAAAGTGAGTGATATGGGACTTTCTGCCGAAGAAGAAGGAATATGGAACCGGCAGAAATGTGCTGACAGCCCTGTAGACAAAGCCCGAAAAGCCCGATGTATTGAGCTTTATATCCTTGCCTGCAAGCTTCTTCACACGCTTTATTCGTTCAGTGTCACCACTTGTAAAAAAGCTGTATTCGTATTTATTCTCGGGGAAAAGCTCTGCCACAGCCTGAGTCTGTCCAAGCTCGCACCAGCCGATGCCCGTCATTTTTTCGCTGCAAATAGGCACAGCGTCGAAGGTTATCTTCATATTAGCTCCTGTTTATCTGATTAGTATGAGCAGATATATGGTAAATATCAGTGTTCCTGCCGATAAAGCGGAAAATATGCTGAAATAAGAGATACAGGCTATAAGGGAATATTTCTGTACATATACAGTGCTTGTGTCCTCTCTGTCATAGAGGAGAGTCAGCGGCTGTTTATTCATTTTACGTGAAGCAGCCGCATAATCACGGATAGCCTCCTCGTGGTAAACTCCGTCCTCAGTAGTATAGCCGAATATAGCCCGGGCGTTCCTGCCGCAGAGCTGCCAGCGCAGAAATCTGCCCTCTGTGCGCAGACCTTCTTTTTCAAGCCTTATGCATTTTTTCAGGCTGAAAAAAGCCGAAAGCGTTAATACTGCCATAAATCCGTTGACAGCAGCCGCCAAAGCTATTATCGGGCTGATAATAAAGGTTATGGCAGTGAGCAGGGCTATGCAGACAAGAGTTATCAGCACTATTTTCAGCATTTTCTTGGGCTGATTCAACGCAAAATATATGACAGGTATGCTTATAATGGTGAGCATGACTATATTTCCCCATAATTTGGGATCTATGAAAAATGCAGGCACCACCAGTGCGGCGATGGCTCCCAGCACGATAAAAAGTGCTGAAAGCGAGCCTTTTATGTCATTTTTGAGCAGTCTGAAGAATACTGCGAAAAGGCAGCCGAGAAGCACTAAGCTTGGTACAGCTGCAAGTGCTATCAGACCGTAATCCTCTAAGATCTCCTTGAATCGCTCCGAAAAGCTGAGCAAACAGATGAAATCCATCATATTTCCGCCTTAAAGCATTACCTTGTCTGCTATTTCTCTTTCAAGGTCGTCTATATAGCTGTCCGTCTGGCTTACAGAAAAGCCCGAAGCAGGCAGAAACAGTATTTTTGCCTTTCTCAGCGGCATATGTCTTATTTTCAGCAGCTCTGCGTTTATAGCTGCATCGGAGATCATCATTCCGCTTATCCTGTCGATAAGCGCATTATAGGCGTCTATCTTTGCGATGACGTCCTTTTTGACATAGCCCCCCAGCACGGTGTCAAAATAAATCTCATTTCCCATAATAACGCTCCTTTCAGAAAGCGCTGTCCTTTATTTTAATGCCTTTGTGATACTTTTTTCAAGGTCTGCGATGTATGCGTCGGTGTCCTCAGCTGAGAAGCCTATCTTGCCGAAAAATCCTCCCTTTTCTTGTCTCAGGGGAAGCTGACGTACCCTGTCAAGCTCGGGGAGTATCTTTGAGCTGTCAATGCCCTGTTCTGCCATCATAAGCAAGGCATTGAGCGCATCGAGCTTCGTAAGGACATCAGTTTTATTATATCCGCCTTTAACATTTTTGAGCACATCATATCTCATAATACATTTTCCTTTATTTACAGCCGAAAACTCAGCCAAGTATCTCCTTGACCTTTAATTCGTTCTGTACCAGTTCAAGATCGTTCTTTACCATGCGCTCTACCAGCTGTGAGAAGCTTATCTCACGCTTCCAGCCGAGAGTCTTTTCAGCCTTTGAAGGATCGCCAAGAAGTATATCTACCTCAGCAGGACGGAAGAACTTCTTGTTTACTTTTACGATAGTCTTGCCGTTTGCTTTGTTGATACCTATCTCGTCAACGCCTGTGCCCTGCCACTCTATCTCGATGTCAAGGTGCTTGAAGGCAGTCTCTACGAATTCACGGACAGTTCTTGTCTCGTTTGTAGCGATAACGTAGTCATCGGGCTTGTCCTGCTGGAGCATGAGCCACATAGCGCGGACGTAGTCCTTTGAGTGTCCCCAATCGCGCTTTGAGTCCATATTTCCCAGCTCCATATACTCCTGTACGCCAAGCTTGATGCGTACAGCGGCGTCGGTTATCTTACGTGTAACGAACTCGATGCCGCGGCGCTCTGACTCATGGTTGAAAAGGATACCCGAGCAGGCAAAAAGGTTGTAGCTCTCGCGGTAATTCTTTGTTATCCAGTGTCCGTAGAGCTTAGCAACGCCGTATGGGCTTCTCGGATAGAAAGGAGTGGTCTCCTTCTGAGGTATCTCCTGAACCAGACCGAACATTTCAGATGTGGATGCCTGATAGAAGCGAGCCTCGGGCTTTACTATGCGGATAGCCTCCAGCATATTTGTAACGCCGAGAGCGTCTATATCTGCTGTGCCGAGAGGTGTGTCCCAGCTTGTAGCAACGAAGGACTGAGCAGCAAGGTTGTATACCTCGTCAGCCTGTGATATTTTCATAGCGGAGATAAGTGATACAGGATCGGTCATATCAGCATAGATGAGGTGGACCTTGTCCTTGAGGTGAGCGATATTGCCGTAATCAACGGTAGCCTTTCTTCTCCAAATACCGTATACATTATAGCCCTTTTCCAGAAGGAGCTCTGCGAGGTAAGAGCCGTCCTGTCCTGTGATTCCTGTAATAAGTGCGTTTTTCATTATATTTTACTCCTTTTATTCAAATCTGAGCTGTAGGGGGCGATGTCCGCATCGTCCCGAAATGCCGCATAATAATTGTCAATTATATAAATTCTGTTCTTTCCTGCTCTTTGAGCTGAGCAATGACCTTCTTTACGTCCTGAGTATTGTTCTTTGAGCATACCAGCAGGACGTCGTCGGTATCGACGATGATGATGTCTCTTGTTCCCACTGCTGCGATAAGGCGCTTGCCGCCGCAGACCGTAGTGCGCTTTGAATCTATGGTGATAACATCGCCGTCGATGTAATTATTGTCGTCGTCGGTCTCGTTGATACGCTCGACAGCCAGCCAGCTTCCCACGTCGTCCCAGCCGAAGCTTCCCGGGATAGTGTAGATATGCTCAGCCTTTTCCATTATGCCGAAGTCAACGGACTCGCTTCTGAAAGCGGTGAACTCCTTGACGAGAACGTCAGTGAACTCAGGTGTGCCGAAAGCCTCTCCGATACGTACAGCTCCCTCATATATATCAGGCATGAGAGCCTTTAAATTGTGCATGATGGAGGATATTTTCCATACGAACATACCGCTGTTCCAGAGATACTTGCCGGAAGCAAGATACTCCTTTGCAGTGGCAAGGTCGGGCTTTTCAACAAAGCGCTCAACAGCGTAAACGTCGCCCTTCTCCTCGCCGAAATTGATATAGCCGTAGCCTGTTTCGGGATACTCGGGGGTAATGCCTATTGTGACGAGGCAATTATCGTTTTCAGCAGCCTTTATAGATTTTTTGAGGGTGTTGATATATATTTCCTCATAGCCGATGAGGTGGTCTGAGGGCAGCACCAGCATGACTGCGTCCTCGTATCTGCGGTTGATAACTGCTGCTGCAAAGGCTATGCAGGGGGCAGTATTTCTTGCACACGGCTCTGCTAAGATATTTTCTCGCGGAATATCAGGGAGCTGTTCCTGCACAAGGGCTGTATAAGCCGCATTTGTGACGATGTAGATGTCCTCAGCCTCAACAATGGGCATAAGACGCTTTACGGTTTTCTGGATCATGGTCTCTCCGTCCTTGGTGAGGGAGAGGAACTGCTTTGGAGTAGCGTTTCGGCTCTTTGGCCAGAAGCGCTCGCCCCGTCCGCCTGCCATGATGACTGCGGTGGTTTTCATTGCTTGTTGTTCTCCTTTTTTTCGCTGTTCTTCGCCGCAAGGAGCAGCTCCTCGGTTTCGGCGTTGTTCTTGGGCGGGAAGAACATTGTCTTTAATGTCATTAGTATTATTTGAAGGTCGAGACGTATTGAGTAATTTTCTATATACATCAGGTCCATTTTCAGCTTGTCATACGGTGTTGTGTCATAGGCTCCCGTGACCTGAGCATAGCCTGTAAGGCCAGCCTTGACTTTGAGTCGGAAGCCGAATTCCGGCATATCCTTTTTGTACTCCTCGGTTAGCTCGGGACGCTCGGGGCGCGGTCCGACAACGGACATATCGCCTTTGAGGATATTAAGGAGCTGAGGAAACTCGTCCACGCGGAATTTTCTCAGTATCTTTCCCACGGGAGTTATACGGTCGTCCTCCTCTGAGGCAAGACGAGGCTTGCCGTCCTTTTCGGCGTCAACTATCATGCTGCGGAACTTATACACGTCGAACTCCCTGCCGCCTAAGGTAAGGCGCTTCTGCTTGTAGAATACGGGGCCGCCGTCGTAGAGCTTGACTGCCAGAGCGGCAATGAGCATGAATGGTGCCGCAGGAATGAGCGCAACAAGTGAGAAGATAACATCGAATATGCGCTTTAAAAGCTGCTGCTCGAAATCAAGCCCGTAATTTCGGCAGAGCATGAGAGGGGTGTCAAAGAGGCGGATATCGTCTGCGCCTCTTATTATAATATCGGAAATTTTCGGGGCGATATACGCACGTTTTGAGTGCTCGAAGCAGAATTTGAGGTAATCGTTTCGCTGCTCGGCGGGGATGTCGCATACTATAGCGCCCTCGTACTTCATAATGAGCTCGCGGACCTTTTCCTCGGGTTCGTTGATGCTTATGGACTCGCAGATCATATACTTGTCCACGCGCTGGCTCATTTTAAGGACTAAAGCCGCCGCCTGATGACTGCCGTAGATGATGACCAGTTTTCTCGGCGGATATATCATGAAGTACAGTTTGCCTGCAAGGAGAGTCCATAGGGCTATGACTCCCATATCAACACAGCTCATTGCGACAATGGGCATGACTGCCATGAAATGTCGTCCTATGAGGCTTATGAGAAAGTATGAGACCGTATTCACGCATATCATGGATATCATCTGCGCATAGAGCATATCGGTCTTTTTCAGGTAGCCCAGCTTGAAGCCGCCGTATGCTCGGAAAAAGAGCCATACCAGCAGGCAGTATATGGCGATGAGCACCCAGTTTCCTCGTCTGTAGTAGGGAAGCACTATCTCGCCGCTGTAGTTTTTGTACCATATAAAGGCAAAAATGCCGGTTATCATGGCAAGAAGCAGTATTCCCGAAATAAAAGTGACGAATCTTTTATATAAATCTCTGTTTTTGTTCATAATTCCTATCCGTCTGTGACGGACGCAGTCTCCTTGTGATCTGTATTCTTATCTCTATGTGCCGCAAATAGCGGTACAGAGTTATTATAGCAAATCTGAAAAGACCTGTCAATATAATTTGACATATTTGGCAATAAATGAAAAACTATTATTGCGTTTTGCACAAAAGAATTTTAGAAAATTACGGCTTCAGCTCTGCGATATGGTACAGTTTGGATAATAATGCCCGATTATCTCGCGCCAGCTTTTTCCCTGTGCAGCCATAGCGTCTGCTCCGTACTGGCTCATGCCGACACCGTGACCGTAGCCTTTGGTTGTAATGACGATCTCATCGGGTTCATAGCGCACCTCAAAGGCGGCGGAGCGGAGGTCAAGTGCGGAACGCACCTGACCTCCTGTTACGGTGTGTCCCTCGACGGAGGCTTCCAGTACTGTTCCGGAATCGGAGATCGTAAGTACCCTGAGCCACTGCGATACATCATCACCGAGGGACACGCCGTCGAAAGCCGCTTCAAGAGCGGCTTTCAGCTCCGCCGCCTTATAGCGCTTGTCCTCTCGGAATTTTGGCGCTGTCAGATCGGAGCGGCTGTCAACCTCCACAAGATATTCCACCGGAGCTCCCCAAGCGTTTTCGGCACTTTCGGTAAAGCCTGAGGACATTGAGTGGAATGCGGCGATAATAGGTGTGTCATCGTAGGTGATTACGTAGGGCAGTACTTCGTCGGCAGCAGCGGCAATTTTCTTGTAATTTTCATCGAAATGCTCCCCGAAAGCCTCTTTTATCCGGTCTTTTGTGTAATAGCCCTGATATTTCCCGGTATCATTGGAGAAATCGGCTCCCTTCAGCTCCGGCGAGGGACTTTCCTTTTCGCGCAGCCTCTGGCGTTCAGCATAGGTATGGGCGGCTACAGCCTGAGCCTTCAAGGCTTCTTCACCGAATGAAGCAGGCATTTCTGCACAGACAGCTCCGATGACGTATTCGCGGACAGGCACTTTCAGCACCCTGCCGCTCTCGATGTCGAGAACCATGTAGGGCTCTGCTGAAAAGCGGGATGTTTCGGCAGTTTTTTCGCTGTCAGCAAATATCCCGCTTGTCTTTACAGTCTGCTCTGCATCGTTCTGGCTGTTTTTGCTGCGCGTAAGCACGGGGATTGCAGGAAGTACGGTTACGGATACGATGAGCAGTAATGCCGAGATAAGCAGCTTTTTCATAGGTTTCTCCTTTCAGCACAATATACAAGAACGTATGTTTTATAACAGTTCTTTATATTGTAAATACCATTTGACATTATAATTAATATGGTGTATAATTGAGAATGAATATGTTTTAGGAGTGTGATCGTGATGCCGTCATACATTTCAGGCGCTAACATTACAGATTTATGCGGGAGACTTGCGGATAATTCCGTTATCGATCCAAAGCTTTATGAAAAATATCATGTCAAGAGAGGACTTCGCAACAGCGACGGCACAGGTGTTATGGCAGGTATCACCAATATCTGCAACGTTCACGGCTATGTAGTCAACGAGGGCGAAAAGGAACCTATCCCCGGACAGCTTATATACAGAGGCTATAACATTAACGACCTTGTTGAGAATGTTGAGGCGGATGACCGCTACGGCTATGAGGAAACAGCTTTTCTGCTGCTTTTCGGTCATCTTCCGAATGAGAAGGAGCTCAAGACCTTCAGCTCATATATTTCAGTGAAAAGAGATCTCCCCAACGGGTTCGTTGAGGATATGATACTTAAAGCTCCGTCAAAGAATATCATGAATAAGCTGGCTCGTTCGGTACTGGCTCTGTATTCCTACGATGATGAGTGTGAGAACAAGGGCCTTGAAAATGAAATGCGCACTGCGGTAAGCCTTATCGCTAAAATGCCTGTCATCATGGCTAACGCTTATCAGGTAAAGCGCAGAGTTTTCGATAACCAGAGCATGATAATGCACCCGATAAACTATGAGGAGAACACCGCACAGTGTATCCTTTCGCTGCTCCGTCCCGACAGACAGTATACAAAGGACGAGGCTCAGATGCTGGATCGTCTGCTCATGCTGCATGCTGAGCACGGCGGCGGCAATAACTCAACATTTACCTGCCGTGTTCTCACATCATCGGGTACTGATCCGTATTCGGCTTATTCCTCGGCTATTTGCTCTCTGAAGGGACCGCGTCACGGCGGTGCTAACCTTGCCGTTATCAATATGCTCGACAACTTCGAGGCTAATATCAAGCATTGGGATAATGAGGGCGAGGTAGCCGACTATATGCGCAAGACTATCCGCAAGGAGACCAACGACCACTCGGGTCTTATCTACGGTATGGGACACGCGGTATATACTATCTCTGATCCCCGTGCCGTTATATTGAAGAAAAAGGCATTCGAGCTTGCAAAGGGCAAGGAGATCGAGGCAGAGTTCAGACTTCTCGAAACTATCGAGAGACTTACTCCCGAGATATTCCTCGAGCTCAAGGGCAGCTCAAAGGCGATGTGTGCTAACGTTGATATGTATTCGGGACTTGTTTACCGTATGCTCGGTATCCCCGACGAGCTCTTCACACCGCTGTTCGCTATTGCGCGTATGGCAGGCTGGGCTGCTCACCGCATGGAGGAGATACTCACAGGCGGAAGGATTATCCGACCTGCTTACAAGGCTATAGCAAAGGAAAAGGAATACATTAAGCTTTCCGAGCGCGAATGAGCTCATATCCTATGAAAAAGATAACAGCTTTCATTACAGCCCTCTCAGCGGCTGCGGCTCTTACGGGCTGTACCTTCGGTGCAAGCATAGATACCCTTATGACTCCGCCTAAGCTCGGTCCCGAGCAGGAGCAGATATACTCAAAGCTGACAACTTCTCTGAACACATCGAATATAAGCCTTAAATACCCAAAGTCCGGCAAGTATCTATCGGCGTTCATAATCGAGGATATTGACGGCGACGGCGGCAACGAGGCTCTTGTGTTCTACGAGAGGAACAACCATGCAGCCGACGAGAATCCACTGCATATAAATGTCCTCGACAAAAAAGAGAACGGCGAATGGACCTCTGCCTATGATATCCCTGCCGCAGGCAGCGAGATAGAGGAGGTCAAAATATCAAAGCTTGGCTCAAATGACCGCGTGAATATCATCATCGGAACCAGTATGATAAACCGTACAGAAAAGAATGTTTCGATATATACCTATACCGACGGCAGATTACAGGAGCCGCCTACGTTCTCAAAGTCAAAGTCCTATGCCTTTTTCGACGTGGCAGACCTTGACCTTGACGGACAGTATGAGCTTTTCAGATTAATGGGAGCTACAGGCGAAAATGAGGCTATGGCTGAGGCTTTCAAGCTTGACGACGGCGGTACATACCACAGGTCCTTCCTTGAACTCAGCGATAATTTCAATGATTTTGACATCAGCTACGGCAAGGTGGGCAATTCCGAAATGGGCATATATATCGACGCTCAGGCAGGTGCAGGCTATGTTCAGACCGAGGTCCTTTACATGAAGGACGGCGCCCTGCACAAGGTATTCAGCACCCCCGAGAGTTCTGCGGAAACTATCCGCCCCTCAGGCTGCGGAAGCTTTGATGTTGACGGTGACGGCAGCATAGAGATACCCGTACAGGTAACAGCTCCGGGCTACGGGGATTCTCCCGAGAGCGAGCAGCTCAGACTGACTGAGTGGAAGCAGGTTAAAGGCGTCGATAAGCTGGAAACGCTCTATACCTCATATTACAGCGTAAATGACGGTTATATTTTCCTTTTTCCAGAAAAATGGGTGGGGAAGGTCACTGTAAAGCGCGATGTGGTCAATGACGAGATAGTTTTCTGCGCTTTCAAGGACGGAAACATGGGCAGAGAGCTGCTGCATATCTTCTGCGCAGAGGACGTACCCTCACGGGAGGACAGAATATCAGGCGGCTATATGCTCATGCATACAAAGGGCGATTCGGCTTACCTTGCCCGTATACCGCAGAATGCGGATACAGATGACGACGGACTTTCCATAACCTCGGGCGACGCGGCTGTGGGATTCAGATACAGAGACTGATACACCAAAGGAGTGAACACTGATGAAACGTATACTTATATGCGAGGACGAGGATACTATCCGCGAATTCGTTGTCATAAACCTCAAACGTGCAGGCTATGATGTGGTAGATGTAAACTGCGGAGAGGCTGCTCTGAAGACCTTTGAAGCTGAGCACGGCAATTTCGATATCGTCCTGCTTGACATTATGATGCCCGGAATAGACGGCTTTACGGTCTGCAAGAAGATACGTGAAAAGAGCTCGACTATCGGTATTATCATGCTTACTGCAAGAACTCAGGAAATGGACAAGGTAAGCGGTCTTATGATAGGCGCTGACGACTATATCACCAAGCCATTCTCACCGTCTGAGCTCACCGCACGTGTTGATGCTATATACCGCCGTGTATGTATGAGCTTCATCAAGACTGAGAAGCAGTCAGTCATCGAGAGCGGACCTTTCGTACTCAATTTAAAGAGCAGGACCGTTACTAAATACGGAGAGCCCATAGAGCTGACTCAGGTGGAGTATCAGATACTGGAATTCTTTATGAACAATAAGAACACCGCACTCGACCGTGCAAGCATACTCAATCATATATGGGGCGAGAGCTACTACGGCGACGATAAGATAGTCGATGTAAATATCAGACGTATCCGCATGAAGATAGAGGAGGAGCCCTCAAACCCGAAGTATATAATTACTATCTGGGGCTACGGATATAAGTGGAATGATGCACAGTAATGGCTAAAAAAAGTATCACAAAGCGCTGGATATTCAACAACTTAGGTGTTGTTGTGCTGTCGCTGCTTGTAATAGATATGGCGATAATCTATGCGATACAAAACTATTTCTACAGCTCTGCAAGGCAGTATCTTGTGTCAAAGCTCAACGCCGTAACGAGTGTGCTTAGTATGCATTCTCAGGACAGCTCTGCAAATTTCTCGGCAGAAATGAGAAAAATGCTTGAGACCTTCAATGAGAAGGACAAGATAGAGCTCATGGCTATAAACTCAAAGGGCAGAGTAGTTCTGACCTCATCGGGATTCTCTCCCGACGCCGACGATATTCTGCCTGACTATGAGGAGGCTCTTGAAAAGAACGAGGGCTATGACGTTTACAGGCTGGGCGGCGGCGAAAAGGTGCTTGCAGTATCCGTTCCCATAACCTCTATGAGCAACGAGTACAGCGCAGTCCGTATGGTAACGTCACTGACAGAGATAGACAACACCATAAAGAGCTATTCAGCTATGGTGACTATGGTCTGTGTGACTATCATACTGATAATCGTCATAACAGGTCTGTATTTCGCAGGCTCTATCGTCAGACCTATAAGACAGATAAGCGGTATCGCCCGTAAATTCGCAATGGGCGACTTTACCACACGTATAGAGAACGACAGCGACGACGAGATAGGCGAACTTTGTACCGCCATAAACAATATGGCTGACGAGCTTTCCGCTACTGAGGCTATGAAGAATGAGTTCATATCATCGGTATCCCATGAGCTGAGAACTCCTCTCACCGCTATAAAGGGCTGGGCGGAGACTCTTATGATAGACGGCGGCGGAAGTCCCGATACCATGAAAAAGGGCGTCGGCGTCATCGTCAATGAAACTGAGAGACTTTCGCAGATGGTAGAGGAGCTTCTTGACTTCTCACGTATGCAGAGCGGTCATTTTACACTGCAAAATGCGAATATGGACATACTCGCCGAGCTCGGTGACGCTGTGCTCATATACAGCGACAAGGCAAGACGCGATAATCAGGAGATAATCTACGACGAGCCCGATATGCTCCCCTTTGTATTCGGTGATAAAAACCGAATAAGACAGGTATTCATCAATGTTATCGACAATGCGCTGAAATATTCATCAGCAGGTGATACCGTAACTATAAGAGCATACGAAAAGGGCGGAAATATCATAGTTTCCGTAAAGGATACGGGCTGCGGCATCAAAAGCTCAGACCTTGCAAAGGTCAAGACAAAATTCTATAAGGCAAACCACACCCGCCGCGGTTCGGGTATCGGACTTGCCGTTGCAGACGAGATAATCAGTATGCACGGCGGCTCACTTGATATTGACAGTGAGGGCGAGGGAATGGGTACGACTGTTACCATAACTCTTCCTGCGGTAAAGCAGTGAAGACGATCTATAAGGTGAAAGTATGGGAAAGAACAATACAACACAGGAAAAATTCAAATCAAAAATAGGCGGACAGGCTCTTATTGAGGGCATAATGATGCTGGGACCGAATATGGGCGCAATGGCTTGCAGGCTCCCCGACGGCACTATAGACCTTGAAACATGGGACGAGAACAACGGCAAGAACGCCCCGTGGTATAAAAAGGTACCGCTGGTAAGAGGCTGTACAAGCTTTGTGACTTCTCTTGTCAAGGGATATAAGTATATGATGAAGTCTGCGGAAAAGCAGATACCCGAGGACGAGGAAGAGGACGGCAAGGAAAAGAAAAAGCCGGCAGAGGCAGAGAAAGCTGCTGAAACAGCCGGGGCAAAGGCAGAAAGCGCTGCCGAGGGCACAGCTGCAAAGGAAAAGTCTGAGAAAAAAGAGGATTCGGTATACGATATAGTAATGTATATCGGAATACTCATAGGTATCGTTATGGCTTTCGGACTCTTTATATTCCTCCCAAAATGGATAGTGGGACTTATCCCTGCAATCAAGGAGCACCGCTTCCTGCGCTCTCTCCTTGAGGGAATAGTGAAAATAGTCATCTTCGTTCTGTATATGTATATTATCAGCCTTATGAAGGATATAAAGCGTCAGTTCATGTATCACGGCGCAGAGCACAAGACCATTGCCTGCCATGAGGCGGAGCTTCCCCTCACAGTGGATAACATCCGCAAGCAGACACGCTTCCATAAGCGCTGCGGTACGAGCTTTATATTCATAGTTCTCATAGTCAGCATTTTCGTGATGTGCTTTGTGCCATTTACTGTAACATGGCAGAGAATCATTGCCTCACTGGTGCTGCTTCCGCTGGTTGTCGGTATATCCTATGAGTGCATACGCCTTGCAGGAAATAACGACAACGCATTTACACGCATACTTTCCGCTCCCGGACTTGCTATGCAGCGCATAACCACCAAAGAGCCTGATGACAGCATGATAGAGATAGCAATTGCTGCCCTTACTCCATGTATCCCAAAGGATAAGGAGGAGGACAGGTGGTAAGCCGAAAGGAGCTTTTTGCTCGGTGCAGGGCGCTTATTGCCATGCGTGACGATGATACTGCCGATTTCGATACAAACTGTATCTTTCAGGATATGCTGGGAGAAAAAAATCCCATGTTTGCTCCTCAGTTCCCCGTGCCCGATGACAAGGTGCAGGAGATACTCTCACTTGCGCAGAGGCGCTCGGAGGGCTATCCCTTGCAGTATCTTCTGGGACAGTGGGAATTCTGGGGCTGCAACTTCAAAATAGGCGAGGGAGTACTTATTCCGCGCCCCGATACGGAAACTCTTGTGGAGCAGGTGCTTGACATCTGCCGCAGAGAGAAAATGACAACACCAAAGATAGCCGATCTTTGCAGCGGCAGCGGCTGTATCGCAGCTGCCCTGAAAAAGGAGCTCCCCAATGCGGATATCTATGCTGTGGAGCTGTCAGATAAGGCTCTGACATATCTGCGGCAGAATATGGAGCTTAACGGCTGCGATGTTCATATAATACAGGGTGACGTGCTGGACAGCAGCACCGCGGAAAAGGTCACGGAGCTTGATATACTGGTCAGCAATCCGCCATATCTTACAGCTCGGGATATGAGCGAGCTGCAAATAGAGGTACAGCATGAGCCTGCGTCAGCCCTTTTCGGCGGCGAGGACGGTCTGGATTTCTACAGAGCCATGACGAAGCTGTGGAAAAGCTCCATAAAGCAGGGCGGCTTCATAGCCTATGAATTTGGCATGGGACAGCATGATGACGTAAAGGCTGTACTCGAAGAAAACGGTTTCACTGACGTTGAATTGCGCCGTGACGGCGGCGGAATAATCAGGACAGCAGCCGCTGTAAATCAAAATTTGCAATGCAAATTTTGATTAAGTTTAGAGTTGAGAGTGAAGAGTTGAGAGTTGATGTGTTCGCTCCGCTCACATAATTTAAATAATATCGCCGTAGGCGATACTATAACTTTCAACTCTCAATTCTCAACTCTCAACTAATGTATTTTAATAGACATACGGTGAATCTATAAAAATATAGAAAGGATAAGCCATGAAAATAGCGGTGTTTTCAGATGTTCACGGAAATCTCAAAGCCCTTGAAGCAGTTCTTGAACAGATAAAAGCAGCCAAACCTGATAAAACAGTGTTTTTAGGTGATATTTTTCAGCGCGGTAATTAGGAGTTTGAATGCCTTGAGCTGCTGAGAGCAAGTGATATAGTTTGTTTAAAGGGCAACTGCGAGCTTTATGCACAGCACGGAGTCGATGTTGATCCCGATGTTGAGCATCTCAGGGCTTATTACGACGGAGTGAGGGAAAAGCTTACCGCAGAGCAAATGGATCTTATCAGTAAAATGCCCCTGTTTTATGAAATAGAAAGCAGCGGACATAAGATCCATTTTTCACATTTCCTGTTTGCGGATATTGAAAAGCCGTATCCTTTTTTACCGCTGTCAAGCCTGAAGGACGGCTCCTTTGACAAGGCTTGCAAAAGCCGTGACGTAAAAAAATACGACCTTGCTGTTATCGGTCACTGTCATGAGAATTTTGTGAATGGAAATGTTGTTTCCGTTTCGGCTTCGGGACTTGATGGCGCTTCATGGCTCCTTATCGAAGTCAATGAGGATTCAGTCGACTTTGAGCACATAAGCCTTTGTTGAGTTGAGAGTTGAGAGTGAAGAGTTGAGAGTTGATATTTTCGCTCTGCTCACATTAAATAAAATTAGGAATTCCGAATTATATTCAGGAAATTTAAAGGTTAATATACTATAATATATACGGAGGAAATACCAATGGCAAAGAAGGAACTTGCTAAAAAGCCAACAGTTGTGAGAGTTACCACTAAGGAGGACAAAAAAACTGCCCTTGACGGTGCTCTCAAGCAGATAGAAAAGAAATACGGCGCAGGTGCTGTAATGCGCCTCGGACAGACAAAAACTCTCAATGTTGACGCTATCCCCACAGGCTCAATGACTCTGGATATGGCGCTGGGTATAGGCGGTGTGCCGAGAGGACGTATCGTTGAGATATACGGTCCCGAGAGCTCAGGTAAGACTACTGTTGCGCTTTCAATAGTCGCACAGGCTCAGAAGGCAGGCGGCGAGGCTGCATTCATCGACGTTGAACACGCTCTCGATCCTGTTTATGCACAGGCTTTAGGCGTAAATATCAATGACCTTCTGGTATCGCAGCCTGACAGCGGTGAGCAGGCTCTGGAGATCGCAGAGGCTCTTATCCGCTCGGGGGCTATCGATGTAATAGTCCTCGACTCTATCGCAGCTATGACTACCCGTGCCGAGATAGACGGCGAAATGGGTGATCTTCACGTTGGTCAGCTGGCAAGGCTCATGTCACAGGCTATGAGAAAGCTGACTGCTGCTATATCAAAATCCAACTGCGTGGCTATCTTCATCAACCAGATACGTGAGAAGATAGGCGTTATGTACGGAAACCCCGAGACTACTCCGGGCGGACGTGCTCTCAAGTTCTATTCCTCTGTCCGTATCGAGGTAAGAAAGGGCGAGGTCATCAAGTCGGGAACTGACATCATAGGTGCAAATACAAGGTGCAAGATAGTTAAGAACAAGGTAGCTCCGCCATTCAAGGAGTGTCAGTTTGACCTGATGTACGGTACGGGTATCTCCCGTACAGGCGAGGTGCTTGACCTTGCGGTAGACCTTGATATCATCAAAAAGGGCGGCTCGTGGTTCAGCTACAAGGATCAGAAGCTGGGACAGGGACGCGATAACGTCAAGGAGCTTCTCCAGAATGACGAAGCCCTCATGAAGGAGATAGAGGAGCAGATACTGGCTCATAAGGACGAGCTGAATGCCGCTCCTGCAAAGAAGAGCAAGCCTGCCGAAAAAGCAGCCGCTTCCGAAGACAGCTCAGCCGAGGGAGGCGCTCCCGAGACCGACGAAGATGTTCTTGCAAGCTTCGACGAGGATTTTGAGGAATTTACTCCTGCTGAGGAATAATGAAAATAACCTCATTAAGCAAATACAAGGGCTCGACCTATGAGGCTGAGCTTGATGACGGGCGAAAGCTCTATCTCCATGCGGATATAATCACCGATTTCGGCATACACGCAGGCATGGAGACAGACCGCGATACCCTGAAAAAAATCGTCTATGCCTCAAACTTCCGCAGAGCCTATCAGCGGGCGCTTTACCTGCTGGACTACAGGGATTACACATATTCGGAAATGTTCAAAAAGCTGGTGGAGAACTACAAGAGCGAGGCTCTCTGCACCGCGGTGATGAAAAGGCTCACTGAGCACGGCTTCATCGACGATGAGCGCTATGCCGAGCGTATGGCGCGAAAGCTGGTGGAGATAAAGCATTTCGGCTTCCGGCGCTGCAAGCGTGAGATAATGCTGAAGGGCGTTGACCAATTTATCGCTGAGGACGCCCTTGCGCCCTACAGCGAGGTGTTCGGCGAGAATCTTATGGAGCTTCTCCGCACAAAGCATTCCCGATATTTAACAGATATTGAGGACAGAAAATCAATAGAAAAGGTCAAGAACGCTCTGGTGCGGTACGGCTACGATTTTTCGGAGATAAACCGCGCTGTCAAGGAGTATTTCGAGAGTTCGGCTGACCTTGAGGAGGAAAACTGACATGGCTATCAAGGTGGGCATGGTATCACTTGGCTGTTCAAAAAATCTTGTGGACTCTGAGCGTATGCTCAGCAAGCTTAAAAATCACGGCTATCAGCTGGTAACAGAGCCCGGACTTGCCGATGTGGCGGTAGTAAATACCTGCGGCTTTATAAAGGCTGCAAAGGAGGAGGCTATCGACACTATCCTTGAGCTTGGAAAGCTCAAGGAGGAGGGCACACTAAAGAAAATAATCATTACAGGCTGTCTCGTTGAGAGATACAAGGAGGAGACTGCGGAGCAGTTTCCCGAGGCTGACGCTGTTATCGGAATAGGCGATACAAAGGATATTGTGGATATTCTCGACCACGTTCTCGCAGATGAGCGCGTGGTGCGCTTTGCTCCGAAGCTTGACGCCGAGCTTTGCGGCGAGAGGATAATTTCCACTCTTCCGTTTTTCACATATCTCAAGGTCGCAGAGGGCTGCTCAAACTGCTGTACCTACTGCGCTATACCAATGATAAGAGGAAAATTCCGCAGCGTTCCTATGGAAAAGCTTCTTGAAGAAGCCCGTTTCCTCGCAGACAACGGCGTTACCGAGCTGGTGGTCATCGCGCAGGATACCGCACTTTACGGCAAGGACCTCTACGGTGAGCCAAAGCTGGCGGAGCTTCTCACAGAGCTCTGCAAAATAGACGGTCTCCGCTGGATACGTACCCTCTACTGCTACCCCGAGCGCATAACCGACGAGCTTCTTGACGTTATCGCCCGTGAGGACAAGATAGTGAAGTATCTGGAGATACCAATACAGCACTGTAACGGCGATATACTGAAGCGAATGAACCGCTGGGGCGATACAGAAAAGCTGGAGGCACTTTTCGCTCATATCCGCGAAAGAGTACCGAATGTGATACTGCGCACTACTCTTATCACAGGCTTCCCGGGAGAGACCGAGGAGCAGTTCGAGGAGCTGGCTGAGTTCGTCAAGAGAGTACGCTTCGACAGACTGGGCTGCTTTGCTTATTCCCGTGAGGAGGGCACAAAGGCTTATGACTTCCCCGACCAGATAGACGAGGAAACTGCTGCTCACCGTGCTGATATAATCATGGAGCAGCAAATGCTCATAAGCAGCGAGAACAACGAAAGTCTCATGGGTGCAGAGCTTACCGCAGTAGTCGAGGGCTTTGACAAGTTCGGAGAGTGCTGGTTCGGAAGAACGCCCCTTGACGCCCCCGATATTGACGGAAAGGTTTTCTTTACGTCGGATAAGCCCCTTGCCATCGGCGATTATGTTAAGATAAGGATCACCGATACACTTGATTACGATCTGATAGGAGAGGTGATAAGTCAATGAACCTGCCAAATAAGCTGACTCTGCTGAGAGTCGTTCTTATTCCGTTTTTTCTGCTGTTTATGTATATAAATGTGCCATTCCACTACGGGATCGCGCTGGTGATATTTGCGGCAGCCTCAATTACCGATGCTCTTGACGGAAAAATAGCAAGATCACGCAATCTTGTTACGAATTTCGGAAAATTCCTCGATCCGCTGGCAGACAAGGTACTGGTAATAGCGGCTCTCACGGTATTTGTAGAGCTTTCCGAGGTGAATATGGGAGCTATCCCTCTAATAATAATCACCGCAAGAGAGTTCATGGTTTCGGGACTGAGACTTCTTGCTGCAAACAGCGGCGTTGTGGTCGCAGCAGGCATCTGGGGCAAGCTTAAAACAGCATTTACTATGGTGGCTATCATAGCTATACTGTTCTGGCTGTGTCTATGCTTTGATCTTGGCATAGATTTCCCCGAGGTATTCACAAATGCGGTGAATAATATTCTTGTGCCTGTACTTGTATGGATATCGACCTTACTCACTGTTATATCAGGCGGAGTATATCTCAAGGGCTACTGGCACCTCATAGACTCTGACAAATGATCCATGAAAGGAGTATAAAATGCAGCATTGTGCAGGTCAGATACGTTATCTGGCAGCAATAAAAGAGCTCACCGAGAGAGACGGGCAGGTGCGCTGTGTTAATATATCCCGTCATTTAGGCGTTTCACGTCCCAGTGTCAGCAAAATGCTGAGATGTCTGGCTAACTGTGGATACGTCTATGAAGACTTCTGCAACAGCGTGGTGCTCACTCCCGAGGGTGAAGCCGCAGTAAACGAGCTGTTTTCCTCTTTTGATGAAGTTTATACCTTTTTCCATAGATTTCTGAAGCTCCCTAAGGAGCAGGCTCATGAGCAGGCACTGACCTTTATCACGGATTTTCCGCAGGAGACCTGTGCGAGACTGAAAATGATCGTAAGGCGCACTATAAAAAAGCAGGATAAATAAAAAAACGGTACACGAGAGTGTACCGTTTTTTAGCCGTTAGCCATTAGCCCCTATACATGGCTGATCGCAATTGTTTCGCCGAAGGCGACTCAATAACTCTCAATTCTCAACTTTCAACTCTAAACTAAAAACCCGAAAGCATTGCTTTCGGGTTTTTGTATTTACATCAATTCACAAATGAGATTCGAGAACTCTACAGGATCCTCTATGCTCATGCCCTCGATAAGCAGTGCCTGATCGTAGAGAAGCTTTGCATACTTGCCAAGCTTGTCCTTGTCGCCGCTTGTGCTGAGTGACTGGAGCTTTCCGAATATCTCATGGTCGGGATTTATCTCAAGAACGCGCTGTGCCTTTATCTTCTGATCAGTCGGCATTGAGTTGAGTACCTTTTCCATTTCGAGAGATATTTCGCCTTCGCTGGTAAGGCATACAGGGTGGGATTTAAGTCTCTGAGAGAGAGCTACCTTTGTTACCTTGCCGCTGAGAGCCTCCTGCATATCCTTGAGCAGGTCTGCGCTCTCCTCCTCCTTAGCCTTGAGCTCCTCCTTCTTTTCGGGAGTTTCAAGACCGAGGTCGTCAGCGGATACTGACTTGAACTCCTTATCCTTGTATTTCATGAGAGCCTTTAATGCGAATTCGTCGATATTATCGGTGAGATAGAGTATCTCAAAGCCGTTGTCCTTTACAAGCTCTGTCTGTGGGAGCTGCTCGATACGGGCTGCGCTCTCGCCTGTAGCGTAGTAGATGTACTTCTGATCCTCACGCATACCTGTTACATATTCGTCGAGAGTTACAAGCTTATGCTCGTTTGATGAGGTGAACATGAGAAGGTCCTGTAATTTATCCTTGTTCATGCCAAAGTCGCTGTATACGCCGTATTTGAGCTGTAAGCCGAATGCCTTCCAGAATTCCTCGTACTTCTCACGTTCGTTCTTGAGCATTTTCTTGAGCTCGTTGCTGATTGTCTTTTCAATACTCTTTGCTATCGCTTTGAGCTGTCTGTCGTGCTGGAGCATCTCACGGGAGATATTCAGCGATAAGTCCTCGCTGTCAACAAGTCCCTTTACGAAGCTGAAATAGTCAGGGAGCAGGTCTGCGCACTTGTCCATGATGAGGACGCCGTTTGAGTAGAGCTGCAAGCCCTTTTCGTACTCCTTTGAGTAGTAGTCGAATGGAGCCTTTGACGGGATATAGAGAAGTGCGTTATAAGCAGGCATCTCGTTGCTGATGTGTGAGTATTTCAGAGGCTCGTTGTAATCAAAGAACTTCTCGGTGTAGAAGTGCTTGTAGTCCTCTTCTTTAAGCTCTGATTTGTTCTTTTTCCAGAGCGGAGTCATGCTGTTGAGAGTTTCGACTTCGAGGTAATCCTCATATTCAAGGGGCTTTTTAGCCTCTTTTTCTTCCTCGGTCTGCTCCTTTGGACGGCTGTGGGATACCTCCATTTTGATAGGAAAGCGGATATAGTCTGAGTACTTGCTTACCAGAGACTTTATCCTGTACTGGTCAAGGAATTCGCCGTAGTTTTCGTCTTCGGTATCATCAAGGAGCTCAAGTATTATCTCGGTACCTGCGCTCTTTTTGTCGGCTTCTGTAATAGTGTAGCCGTCAACGCCCTCTGACTCCCACTGGTAAGCCTTGTCGCTGCCGTAAGCCTTAGAGATAACAGTGACCTTCTTAGCTACCATGAATGCGGAATAGAAGCCTACACCGAACTGACCGATTATCTGATTGTCCTCCTCAAGCTTGTTCTCGTTCTTGAATTTGAAAGAGCCGCTGTTTGCGATAGTACCGAGGTTGTTTTCAAGCTCCTCCTCGGTCATACCTATACCGTTATCGGCAATTTTGAGGGTACGGCTGTCCTTATCGGCAGATATCCATATAGCGAAGTCATCTTTATTGAGACCGACCTTGTCGTCGGTAAGAGATTTGAAATACAGCTTATCTATAGCGTCGCTTGCGTTGGAGATAAGCTCGCGGAGGAATATCTCCTTATGAGTATAGATAGAGTGGATCATCATATCCAGCAGTCTTTTGGACTCTGCTTTGAACTGTTTTGTTTCCATTTAAAACATCTCCGTAGTAGTTTTTAGCACTCTATCTCTTAGAGTGCTAAATAAAGTATATATCTTTTGCAGGTGCAAAGTCAAGGGCAGAAGGAAATGTTTACAATTTGTTCATATTTGTTCGCGATTCATCTTGACAAAACCCTGCGAGATAGTATATAATAGTTTTTAGAGCTTAGAGTTAATAACTGAAAAAGGCGTAGCAGTCAGAGTAGCTTTTCTGCGGACTTTCAGAGAGTGTGCGGTCGGTGTGAGCACATGGTCGGGAGAAGTGAAGTGCGGCTGTCAGCTTCGGCAGGGAAGCGCATAGACGTGTGTATCTGTCGGCGTTTCGTCCGCGTTAAGGATAAGACGAGTTCAAGACGGAGTGGAAACGAGCATTTGCGCCTCCGAGGTATACCCTCGGGGGCATTATTTTTTGCCATGACAACGACTACATATTGTGATTTGATTCGATCAGTAAAAAGGAGGACAGATATGAATATAATAAAGTATCCCTCTGACGAGGCAGTAAACGAAGCCGTAAAAAACGACAGCCGATTTCTTGCGGCGGTAAGCCTTGACGGGGCAAAAGCCTATGTAGGTGCGGCAGATGACGCAGGTGACCACATAGCGCTTCTTGAAGCCTTTGACGAGTTCAGTCCCGCAGGCTTTTTCAGACTCAGCTTTGACAGTCTGACCGCCGAGTGGACATTCTCGTGTCCGCGCACTTACAAGGGCATAGCCGCAGACAGCGAGCGCATGGACGCATACTACCGTGACGGACTGCGCGTACTGCCTGAGTTTCTGGTGATGTTCGGCTATTTTTCAAAGCTGAAAATA
The DNA here is from genome assembly GCF_024684275.1 of Ruminococcus sp. The sequence goes on along the minus strand of NZ_JAIKXF010000096.1, from coordinate 44,512 downwards.
AAGAACCCACCGCCTGAAATATGGGCGTTTTAGTCAGTTGAGAGTTTAGAGTTGAGAGTTGAAAGTCTTAAATTCTGAACTCGGAAAGATGTGAAAAATATGAGTAATAGCATTGCAGGAGAAAAAAGCTTTAAATTTGCTGTGAGAATAGTAAATCTATATAAGTTCCTTCAAGAAAAGAGAGAATTTGTTTTGTCACAGCAAGTATTAAGAAGCGGAACAAGCATAGGTGCAAATATTTGTGAAGCATTAGAGGCGCAAAGTGATAAGGATTTTATCTCAAAAATGGGGATATCATTAAAAGAATCCGCAGAAACGATATATTGGCTAAGACTTTTGCGCGAGACTGATTATATCAAAGATTCTCAGTTTGAATCAACGAAGAAAGACGCTTATGAGTTAAAATTGATTATTTCATCAATAATAAAGACTAAAAAAGAGAATATGAAGAAATTGAGTAACGGCAAATAACTTTCAACTCTCAATTCTCAACTCTCAACTTAAAATGTTTTTGGAGGAAATACAATGCAGTTATACAATTCATTATCACATAAAAAAGAGGAATTCGTCCCTCACGCTGAAGGCAGGGTAAATATGTACACCTGCGGACCTACTGTGTACCACTACGCTCACATCGGCAACCTGAGAAGCTACATCATGGAGGATATTCTCGAAAAGTATCTACGCTTCACAGGCTATGACGTGAACCGTGTTATGAACATCACCGATGTTGGTCATCTGACCAGCGACGGCGACACAGGCGACGATAAAATGCTCAAGGGCGCTAAGCGTGAGCACAAGACAGTTATGGAGATAGCAAAGTTCTATACTGACGCTTTCTTCGGCGACTGTGAAAAGCTCAACATCAAAAAGCCCGATGTTGTAGTGCCTGCTACTACTTATATCGATGAGTTTATCCGCGTTATCAGCGTGCTTATGGACAAGGGCTATGCATACGAAGCCGGCGGAAACATCTACTTCGATACCTCAAAGCTCGACAAGTACTACGTTTTCAACGATTTCAACGAGGAAGACCTTGCAGTAGGTGTCCGTGAGGGCGTTGAGGCTGACGAGAACAAGAGAAACAAGGCTGACTTTGTACTCTGGTTCACCAAGTCCAAGTTTGACGATCAGGAGCTGAAATGGGATTCTCCGTGGGGTATCGGCTACCCAGGCTGGCATATCGAGTGCTCATGCATAAGCATGAAGAATAACGGCGAGTACCTTGATATACACTGCGGCGGTATCGACAACGCTTTCCCTCATCACACCAACGAGATAGCTCAGTCTGAGGCTTATCTGGGACATAAGTGGTGCAATTACTGGTTCCATGTGCTCCACCTCAATACCAACAGCGGCAAGATGAGCAAGAGCAAGGGCGAGTTCCTGACGGTATCACTTCTTGAGGAAAAGGGATACAAGCCTGTGGTGTACCGTTTCTTCTGCCTGCTTTCGCACTACAGAAAGTCCCTTGTATTCTCATGGGAGAACCTTGACAACGCTGTAGCGGCTTACAACAAGCTCATAGAGAAGATAGCTCCCCTTACAAAGGAGAGCGGCGGCGACATCGACAAGGCTGAGTACGACCGCCTTATGAAAGATTTCACAGACGCCCTTGATAACGACATAAACACTGCTATGGGCATCACTGTTATATATGATGTACTGAAATCAAAGGCAAATGCAGCAACAAAGCTTGCGCTTATTTCAAAATTTGACGAGGTTCTCGGACTTGACCTCATTGCCAATGCAAAGGAGATCGCAGACAATGCCGGTGCGGATTCTGCTGATATACCTGCTGAGGTCATGGAGCTTGTCGAACAGCGCAAGGCTGCACGTAAGGACAAGAATTTCGCTCTGGCAGATGAGCTCCGCGACAAAATAGCGGCTCTGGGCTATGAGGTCAAAGAAACAAGACAGGGCACGGAGATAAACAAGCTTAATTAAGTTTAGAGTTGAAAGTGAAGAGTTGAGAGTTAATGTATTCGCTTCGCTCATATTATTTAAATAATATCGACGAAGGCGATACCGCAACTTTCAACTCTCAATTCTCAACTCTCAACTTTGGCGTGAATTATGATTTAGAACTTCTTTAATTAGAGATAATAATCAAGAAGAACGGAGAATATCCAATGGCAAGACTTTATCCCCTTTTCAGCTCCAGTAAAGGAAATTCCACCTTTATAGGAACAGAAAAGGGCGGCATACTCATAGACTGCGGCGTAAGCTTCAAGCGGCTCAGCGAGGCTCTTGAGGTCAACCACATTCCCCTGAGCGCTGTACAGGGAGTATTTATCACCCATGAGCATTCAGACCACGTTGCAGGACTTGCAATGCTCACAAAAAAAACAGGAATGCCTGTATACGGTCAGAAGCGCACATTGCAGAGGCTCTGTGACGCAAACAGGATAGCGCCGGGCTCCCATGTCATCGACATAACGGGCAAGAATATAAGCTGCGGCGGCAGTGAGGTAAGCTGCTTCAATACGCCTCACGACGCCATACAGAGCTGCGGCTACCGCATACATACCTCAGATGATAAGTACTGCGCCATTTGCACGGACTTGGGACACGTTACCCCTGAGGTTGACGAGGCGCTGAATGGCTGCCGAATGGTGCTTATCGAAGCCAATTACGACGACTATATGCTCCGTACGGGATCATATCCGCTGTATCTCAAGGAGCGAATACTCTCAATGAACGGACATCTTTCCAACGATGACTGCGCCGTGCAGGTTGGAAAGCTCATAGAGCGCGGAACTACGCATTTTCTTCTCGGTCATCTCAGTCAGGACAACAACCGTCCGAATATAGCGGACAGCACCGTACAGCGAAGCCTTGAACGCTTTGCAAGAGGCAGGGACTACCTTTTAGGCGTGGCTCCCGTAGAAACAAGGGGAGGAGCAGTTATTTTCTGATGAATATAAATCTTATAGTCATAGGCAGGCTTAAAGAGGAATATCTTCGCAGCGCCTGCGCAGAATATATCAAAAGGCTGGGAAGGTACTGCAATTTCGAGCTCCATGAGCTTGATGAATGCCGACTCAGTGATAATCCCTCGGATAAGGAGATAGTCTCGGCTCTCAGAAAGGAAGCGGAACAGATAAAGCGCTATGCAAAGGGCATGATAGTGCCTATGTGTATCGAGGGCAAGCAGCTCACAAGCCCCGAGCTCTCGGAGAAGATAGTCTCCGCAGGAGTCGGCGGTCAGAGCACAGTGACCTTTATTATCGGAAGCTCATTCGGGCTTGATCCCGAAATAAAGGCAATGGGAACGCTTAAACTCTCTATGTCGAAGATGACCTTTCCACACCAGCTTGCAAGGGTAATGCTCTTAGAGCAGATATACCGCGCATTCCAGATAGCAGAGGGCGGAAAATACCATAAATAGAAAGGACAGCTTCGGCTGTCCTTTTTTAGCCGTTAGTTTTGGAGTTATTTTAGATAAATTCAGCAATTGCGGGACGCCGAGGGCGGCGTCCCATACAAACTGAACACTGAATCCTGCGGACTTGACAGCCAAAAGGCGTTGTGATATAATTAAAAGATACTATGGAATTTTATGCGCTGTTGACGGTAAAGACCGTTTCTGCGCGTTTCAAGGAGCAATAAATGAGTACGATCAAAGAGCTTTATGCTTACAGACAGATGATATTCAGCCTTGTGAAAAAGGACCTGAGAGGACGCTACAAGGGCTCGGTGCTGGGCTTCCTGTGGACGTTTATCAACCCTCTTTTCCAGCTTATAGTCTACACGATAGTTTTCTCTAAGATACTTCACAACGACGTTGAAAGGTACTATCTTTACCTGTTCGTTGCACTGATACCGTGGATATTCTTCTCCTCGTCCATAACAGTGGGAGCAGCGTCCATAATATCACAAAAGGATCTTGTAAAGAAGATATACTTCCCACGAATGGTAATACCTATTTCCTATGTGACAAGCTGCTTTGTGAATATGCTGCTGTGCTTTATAGTCATATTTGCGGTAATAATAGTTACGGGGGCAGGTATAAACTTTCTTGCTATACTCACCTTGCCGATAATAATGATAGTTGAGTATATTTTCGCTCTCGGCATGGCGATGATAGCCTCTGCGGTAACGGTATACTTCAGGGATTTAGAGCATATCCTCGGCATTGTGGCTATGGCTTGGATGTACCTGACGCCAGTTGTGTACTCAAAGTCTATCGTGCCCGAAAGATACCTGCCGCTGTTCAATCTCAATCCCATGACTCACATAATCGACTGCTACAGAACAGTGCTCTATGAAAGGCAGATACCCGACCTGACAGCGCTTCTCTGGGCAGCAGGTCTGGGAGTATTCTTCCTTGTATTCGGTGCATTCGTATTCAACAAGCTTCAAAAGCATTTTGCGGAGGAACTCTGATGGCAGAAAATGATATAGCAATAGAGGTCAGAAATGTGACCAAGAGCTTCAAGGTGTACCTCGACAAGGGGGCACAGCTGAAAGAGCGCCTGTTATTCCGCAAGCGCAGCCGCTATGAGGAGCGCAAGGTGCTCCGCGGCATAAGCTTTGACGTAAAAAAGGGCGAAGCTATCGGACTTATCGGTCATAACGGCTGCGGCAAGAGTACCACGCTGAAGCTTCTCACAAGGATAATGTATCCCGATGAGGGAACAATAAAGCTGAAAGGCCGAGTTTCCAGCCTTATCGAGCTGGGAGCAGGCTTCCACCCCGATATGAGCGGCAGAGAGAACATCTACACCAATGCGGCTATATTCGGTCTTACCAAGAAAGAGATAGACGCCCGTATCAAGGATATAGTGGACTTTTCGGAGCTTGCCGAGTTTATCGACAACCCCGTCCGCACCTATTCCTCGGGTATGTATATGAGACTTGCGTTCTCAGTCGCTATAAATGTTGACGCGGACGTGCTTCTCATTGACGAGATACTTGCCGTTGGCGACGCCAATTTCCAGACCAAGTGCTTCAACAAGCTCAAGGAGATAAAGGCGCAGGGCACTACTATAGTAATAGTATCCCATGCTCTGGGACAGATAGAACAGATATGCGACCGCGCTATATGGATACACGAGGGACTTATCAAGGCTGAGGGACCGCCTAAGGAGATAGACCTTGAATACCTTGATTATATGAGCAGAAAAATGCAGGAAAAGAACAAGTCTGAAAGCGGTGCGGAGGAGGTCTCAGATGATGAGGCAGGAAAGCGCTGGGGCAGCGGTGAGGTGCGTATCAGAAAGGTACGTTCATTCAGTGCTGACGGCAGCGAGCAGAATACCTTCCGCACAGGCGAGGATATAAGGCTCAGTATTGACTATACCGTGAAAAAGCCCGTAAAGGACGCGGTATTCGGCTTCGGAGTCTTTGATATGAACGGCGTTCAGTGCTACGGCACCAACACCCGAATAGACAAGCAGCCCGACATAACTATCAGCGACAGCGGTACGGCGGAGATACTGCTGAAAAACGTTGAGCTCCTTGCAGGTGAGTACAATATCGACATTGCTATCGAGCAGGGAGAAGGCATACCAATTGACTATTTCCGTCAGGCATACAGGATTCAGATGATATCGGCAATGGGAGATGTGGGAGTTTCACGCATCGAACACACATGGAAGCTCAAGAGGTAAAAAATGAGTAATATATCGCAGTTTATAGACAGTATAAAAAATCAGAAGGGTATCAAGGGAGCGCTGAAAAGAAAGCTTTTCGGCTGGCTTTTTGCGGGCTTGGAGGCAGCAGACAGGGATATTGTCAACGTACAGGCAAATGATTCGTTAAGAAAAGATTTTGAGGCTGCCTGTGTCAATCTCAGGAATAACAATACTCTCATCGAAAGGCTCACCAGCGAGGAGGAATTCCTTAAAAGCAAGATAAACTCGGTGGAAAAGAAGCTGAAAGCAGCTCCTGTGCAGCAGACCGCAGAGGGCGCTGTACAGGCGGCTTTACCTGCTGCCGTGAGCAGCGGCTCGGATTACGACGATATAGACTATTTCGACTTTGAGAACCACTTCCGAGGCTCTATCGAGAGCATCAAGAAGTCTCAGGAGTTTTATTTAAAGTATTACCGCGATAAGAAAAAGGTATTGGATATCGGCTGCGGCAGAGGAGAATTCCTCTCACTCATGCAGGATAACGGCATACCTGCCGAGGGTGTGGATATCTATGAGCCATATACTGAATACTGCAATTCTAAGGGGCTTAAAGCCACCTGCGCCGACGGCTGCGATTTTCTCGAAAGAACCGAGGGCGTTGACGGCATTTTTGTGGGACAGGTAGTTGAGCACCTGAAGCCTCATCAGATAATCCGTCTGTGCAATACCGCATATGAGCGGTTAGAGGAGGGCGGCTGTATCATCATGGAGACTCCAAACCCCACATCGCTGTCAATATACACCAATGCATTCTACATTGACCCGTCACATATAAAGCCTGTTCACCCGCTGACGCTTCAATATTACCTTGAAAAGGCAGGCTTTAAGGACATCGGGATAATATATACCGAAAGCAGCAGACCGCCCTTTGAGATACCTCCGCTGAAATGTGCAGAGGCTGAGAATACGGCTGAGTTCAATGAGGCGATGAAGCGCGTATCCGACATGATATTCGGAAGTCAGGATTACGCTGTAATAGCCGTGAAGAAAGGATAAAACATGGAAAACGAAAGCATAAATATAGAAGAGATAATGGCTGAGATAAAGCAGAAAATAAAGGAGCAGGGGCTTACTGCGGATATGCTCAGCTTTGAGGACGTTCCCTACAAGAAGAACGCTCAGAGTGGCTCTGCATCGGAGGCTCTTGATTATATCAGCACACATTACTATATACAGCCCTATAAGGAGCTTCAGGGGAACGGCATAAAGGTGTTCTTCAAGAAGGTGCTCCGCAAGCTCATGAAGTTCTACGTTGAGCCCGTTGTGTTTGAGCAGAACGACTTCAACGCAAATGCGGTAACAGTTATGAAGTCGCTTTCTGACAGCAAGTCATCGGATATGAGCAGCAAGGTTGAGGCATTAGAGCTTTCACATAAGGAGCTCATGATACGCCTTGACAAGCTTGAGCGCGAAAATGCAGAGCTCCGCAGCAGACTCAGCAGGGAGAGCAAGTAATGAGAGTAGTTCAGTTACTGCCTACCCTTTCATTCGGCGACGGAGTAGGGAACGATGCTATCGCATTAAAGGAGATAATCGGCAAAATGGGCTATTCCACCGATATTTACGCCGAGAATATAGACAAGAGACTTCCCGAGGGCACTGCCATAAAGGCGGACAAGCTCCGCGACCTTAAAAAGGACGACGTGCTCATATATCACAAATCTACAGGCACTGACCTTTCTTTCAAGATAGACAGCTACAAGTGCCGCAGGGTGATGATATACCACAATATCACTCCCCCTGATTTCTTCCGCCCCTACAGCGCCTCTGCGACACAGCTTACTGAGTACGGCTACAAGGGCGTTGAGTATCTCCGCGACAAAATGGACTTTGTCCTTGCGGTTTCGGAGTACAACAAGTCAGAGCTCATAAGAATGGGCTATACCTGCAATATCGAGATAAGCCCCTCCCTTACCAAATTCGAGGACTATGAGCAGGCTCCCGACGAGGCTGTCATGAAGAAATACCGCGACGGCAAGAAGAATATCATATTCGTGGGAAGAATAGCTCCCAACAAGAGACAGGAAAATGTTATCCGCGCATATGCCTGCTACAGAAAGCTGAATCCCGATTCAAGGCTTATACTTGTGGGCTCGGCAAACGGCATGGAGAACTATAACGAACGCCTTGTGAAATATGTCAGCGCCCTCGGACTCAGCGATGATGTTATATTCACAGGACATATCAAGTTCAGCGAGATACTGGCGTATTACCATATCGCTGACGCTTTTCTATGCATGAGCGAGCATGAGGGACTGTGCGTACCGCTGGTCGAGTCAATGTTCTTCGGAGTCCCCATAATCGCCTATAATACCAGTGCTATCGGCGAGACTCTCGGCGGAAGCGGTATACTCCTTGATGATAATGATCCTGTATTTACGGCGGCAGTCATTGACAGACTGCTCACCGATGACAAGCTCCGTGAGAGTATCATCGAGGGACAGCGCAAGAGACTTGAGTACTTCTCCTACGAGCGTCTGAGCAATATATTCGAGACCAAGCTGAAAGCCTTTATTGACGGCAAGACAGCGACCTGATAAGGATACTGAAATGAAAAAGATTGGATTTGTTATCCCGTGGTACGGAGAGAATATCCCCGGCGGAGCAGAAATGGAGCTCCGTGAGGTGACCGACCACCTCCATGCGGCGGGAGTTGACCTTGAGATACTTTCCACCTGCATTAAGGACGCAGGCTCGGACTGGAGCGAGAATTACAACAAAGAGGGCGTGGATAAGACCTCAAAGGGCGTGACAGTAAGGCGATTCAAGGTGGAAAAGCGTGATACTGCGGCATTTGATGCAGTAAACGCAAAGCTTATGAAGGGACACCGCATAACTCCCGACGAGGAGGATATATTCCTGTCGGAAATGGTGAACTGCCCTCAGCTTTATGACTATATGAAAGAGCACAGCGACGAATACTCATTGTTCGTATTCATACCATATCTGCTGTGTACAGCCTATAATGGTGCTAAATTGTTCCCGGATAAGTCGGTGTTCATACCCTGCTTCCACGACGAGGCTTACGCCTATATGAGCCGCTATAAGGAGCTTTTCCCTAAGACCGCAGGCATGATATTCAATGCCCGTCCCGAGGCAGAGCTGGCAGAGAAGCTTTACGGCTTCTCACAGAGCGGCACAAAGACCATAGTCATGGGAATAGGCATGGATACGGGCATAGTTCCCGACGGAGAGGCTTTCCGCAAAAAATTCGGCATAGACAGCCCATTTATCATATACGCAGGACGCAAGGACGAGGGCAAGAACGTCCACACCCTTGTAAAGTATTTCTCGGAGTACATCAAGCGCCGTGATACCGACCTCAGGCTGGTACTCATAGGCGGCGGAAGCATAGAGCTCCCTGCTGACTTAGTAAAGCAAAAGAGGATAATCGACCTGGGCTTTGTGGACAAGCAGGACAAGTACAACGGACAGGGAGCGGCAGAATTCCTCTGTCAGCCGTCAAAAAACGAGAGCTTTTCCCTTGTTATCATGGAGAGCTGGCTCTGCGGACGTCCTGTGCTGGTACACAGCGGCTGTCCTGTAACGAGAAATTTCGTATCTGAGTCCAACGGCGGTCTTTATTTCGGGGATTACTTCGAGTTTGAGGGCTGTACCGACTGGTTCCTTGCAAACAGGGAGAAGGCTCGACAAATGGGAATAAACGGCGGAGAATACGTCCGCAGCAACTTTGCTTGGGACGTTATAGTTGAAAAGTACAGGAAGTTTTTCAGAGAGGTCGTCGGAGAAGAATGAAAAGGATAGCGCTTATAAATCAGAGATACGGACTTGAAGTAAACGGCGGCTCGGAGTACTATACCCGCCTTATCGCAGAGCGCCTTACAGCTGAATTCGAGGTCGATGTCATAACCACAAAGGCTCTGGAATACACCACATGGGACAACTACTACAAAGCCGACGAGGAGGACATAAACGGAGTCCATGTGCTTCGTTTTCCTGTTGAAAAGCCCCGTGCAAAGGATTTCAACGATTTCAACGGCAAATACCTCAATTCGGGCACAGCAAACTACAATACCGAGACTGAGGAAAAGTGGTTTGAGAAGCAGGGACCTTATGCCCCCGGAGCTATAGACTATATCCGCAAAAGCAAGGATAAGTACGATATTTTCATCTTCGTGACCTACCTTTACTACCTTACCGTAAAGGGACTTCCCGAGGTGGCTGAAAAGTCCATACTCATACCCACAGCCCACGAGGAGCCCTTTATACATTTCAAGACCTATGAGGATTTTTTCAAGCTCCCTAAGGCGTTTGTTTTCCTGACAGATGAGGAAAAAGCGCTGGTGCAGGGACTTTTTGACTGTAAGGACAAGCCCTGCCGCGTTATGGGCACAGGCGTTGAGGTGCCCTGCGAGCCCGATGAAGCAGGCTTTCGCAGCAAATACGGCATTGAGGGCGATTACATCATATATGTGGGACGTATCGACGAGGGCAAATGCTGCCCCGAGCTTTTCAGATACTTTCAGGAGTACAAAAAGCGCCGTCCCGACAGCGGTCTGAAGCTTGTCCTCATGGGCAAGCCAGTCTGCGAGATACCAAAGGATAAAGACATCATAAGTCTCGGCTTTGTCAGCGAGGAGGACAAATTCAGCGGCATATCGGGCGCAAAGTGCCTTGTGCTGCCCTCGGCTTTCGAGAGCCTTTCCATATCCGTTCTTGAAGCTATGACGCTTTCCGTGCCCGTTATCGTAAACGGCGTATGCGAGGTCCTGAAGGGGCACTGCATAAAGAGCAACGGCGGACTTTACTATACCGATTATTTTGAATTTGAGGGCGTACTGGACTATGTATTCAGTCATGACGAGGAATACGGCATAATGCGCCGAAATGCAAAGGCGTATATCGACAGCAACTATCGCTGGGAGGTAATAATGCGCAATTTCAGCGAGATGATAAACCATATCTGTGAGGAGTGAATATAATAAATGTTATTTTCAGCGGTCTGCCTGGTGGGAGCTGTACTTGCCGTACTGAGTGCTGTTATCTGGTTTAAGAAGAAAAACATCATAGAAGCTGTGACAATGGGCGTTATAATGTGGTTCTTTACACATATAATCGCAAGCATGGCGCTCTTTGTCATTGATAAGTATACCATTTTCCGCGCAGGCACAGGTACCGCCATACTGTGCGGAGCGGTTCTCGCAGCGGTGCTGTTTCTGGACAAGGGAAAATTTTTCCGCAGGAGACATACTCTCGGGCATGAGTTCTCAATAAAGGATATGCTCATACCCATGATCATAGCTGTTCTTGCGATACCCTTTGTGTCACAGAAGAATTACCTTTTTGGCATGGGGCAGGATCAGGGCGTTTATCAGACGCAGGCTATACTCTTCATGAACGGTGATACCAAGCGCCAGAAAACTATCACGGAATACGACGGACTTGAGACCGAGCGCGAGCAAGAGGTCTTTGAATACGCTGTAAAGAGCTACCTCCGCGGACTTGATATACCCGATGAGAGCTATCCCGACACCGTATACGACAGGAGTCAGGGACCAACATCGGGAATAATCCACGGAATACCTACATATTCCGCGCTTCTTGCAATGTGGGGAACAAACTTCGGCATGGAGAATATGCAGGACTTCGAGACCTTGCTTTATGTATGCCTCATATTCCTTGTGTACTTCATCTGCGGCAATTTAAAGCTGAAAAAGACCACCGCAGCCTGTGCCTGTATCTGTGCAGCGGCAGCTCCCATAGTGGTATGGGTAGCAAAGGCAGCTCTTACGGAAATGCTCCTTGCGCTGATACCGCTGACCTTCATGTATTTCATGACAGATGATGAAAATCCCGACAAGAAATGGCTGTCCATAATACCAATAGTAGTATTCGGCTGCTATCATGTTTCAATATACACTATGATTCCGCTGTTTGTGATGATATACGGCGGAATGTACGTATTCACAAGGGAAAAGCAGTACGCTGTGCTCATGCCCGCATCTGTGGCTGTTTACCTTGCAAGCTATTTTGCCATGAGGCACGTTCAGCCATTCTACACCATGAACAACTACAAGCCGGTATTCGTGGGCGGAGTAAGCGTTCACAACATCACTGCAGTTGTTACAGTTGTCTCTGCGGCAGCATTTGCAGCTGTGACAGTATTTGCGCTTATAGTGAAAAAACGCACGAAAAAGGGCTTCAACCAGCGCAGATTTATCCGCGATGCATCTGATTCAAAGTGGTTCATCCTTATGCTGAGGCTGCTGCTCATACTGCCATGTGTGTATATATTGGTAAGAGCGTTCTTCAAATACAGCAGCTGGGACGAGATGAGCCTTTTAGCGCTGATGGGCTTCTTTGCAAACGCAGGCATCGTGCTCGTGCCGCTTGGTATCCTTTTCGGTATCATATCGGTGAAGCGCTTTGCCGAAACAAGCTCAAAGCTTGTGGTATTCCTTATGTTTTTCTACTGTGTGCTGGTATATTCGGCGTTCCTGCGCTATGATATACAGTATTACTACTACTACGGACGCTATCTTGCTCCGTTTGTGCCTGTTGCGGTGATATTTGCCGCCGCAGCTCTCGACCATATCGGCGGAAAGCTCATTATCCCTGCCGCTGCGCTGGGACTTCTCTACGTTTCACGTTTCGACGGCTATCTCATGTACAATACCGATGATTCACGCATGGAGTGGAGCATTCTTACCGACCTTACCGACTACATAACAGACAGCGACTGTGTCGTTATATCGCCAAATTACACTCTCAGGCTGTGGCTGCCTGTCAGAAGCATGACTGGTGCGGCAGTATTTCCCGAGGATATTGATGACCCTCAGCAGTTCGAGAGACTTGCACAGAGATACGGCAGAGTCATCATCATCACTGAAAAGTCGCTTGACAAGGAGGACTACTCCGTGATGTACACAAACAAGCTCCACAGGATAGAGGACGACCTCAACCACACAGACAGAATAGTGCCTATGTCAACGTATTTCTGGTCGACCGAGGAGGATATCAGCATTTATTCCTACGACAAGTACAGATTCATGTACACTGCTGCAGGAGATTATACCAAAATGAGCGGTGTATCCGACCTTGAAAGCTTTTTCTGCTGGACAGACAGTGAGGAAGCACAGATAGAGTGCGGACTTTATCCTGATGATTACGACATAACTATGGAGCTTGGCTGCGGAATGCCTCTTGAAGCTCTTGGTGTTGACGAGGTAAAGGTGACTATGCTCCTCAATGGTAAGGAGATAGGCTCTGATTCCGTAACCAATGCAAATAACGGCGGTCAGCTTCATTTTACTGCTGATAAGGAGCTTGTAAAGGACGGCGAAAATATACTTACCATACGCTGTCCGCTTTGGAGCGCCTCGGTTTCAAATCCCGTTGATGACCGTGAGCTGGGATTACCAGTAAAGTCAGTCCGCTTTTCGTCGGCTGCATAAAGAAAGGATATGAAAATATGAAGCTTATCATTCAGATACCATGCTATAACGAGGAAAAAACTCTTGAGCTGGCGTATAACGACCTGCCCAGACATATAGACGGTATCGACACTATAGAGTATCTCATAATCAACGACGGCAGCAAGGACAATACCGTAGCCCGTGCAAGGGAGCTGGGATTTCACCATATAGTTTCCTTCAAGCGCAACAAGGGACTTGCAAAGGGCTTTATGGCAGGTATCGACGCCTGCCTGCACTTAGGCGCTGATATTATCGTAAATACTGACGCGGATAATCAGTACTGCGGTGCGGACATAGAGAAGATAGTACGTCCCATACTTGACCAGAAGGCTGATATTGTTATCGGCGAGCGCCCTATCGACCAGACTGAGCACTTCTCATGGAAGAAGAAAAAGTTCCAGCATCTGGGAAGCTGGGTAGTCCGCGTAGCTTCGGGCACTGATATTCCCGACGCTCCCAGCGGCTTCAGAGCCTATTCCCGTGACGCCGCACTGAGACTCAATGTTGTCAATGAGTATACATATACTCTCGAAACTATCATACAGGCAGGAAACAATAAAACTGCCATGACATCTGTTCCCATAAGAACAAATCCCGAGACCAGACCGTCGCGTCTGTTTTCAAGTATGTGGCGCTATATGAAGCGCTCATCAACGGTCATTACCCGTTCCTTTGTGATGTACAAGCCTCTGAAATTCTTCATGACTATCGGACTTGTACTGCTTCTCATAGGAGGCATACTGGGCGTCAGGTTCCTTATACTCATGGCTATGGGCGAGGGCGGCGGACACATACAGTCCCTTATCCTCACGGCTATCCTCATTATGATGGGCTTCCAGACCATAACCATAGGGCTTCTGGGGGATACTATATCCGCAAACAGGAAGCTTCTTGAGGACGTTCAGTACAGAGTGAGAAAAATGGAATGCGGCAAAAGTGACGAGGAAATAAAGAATGAAAAGGCTGAGTGACATAAAGGATAAGCGCATACTCTACGTCGCTACAAAAAACAGCGATTATCTCAGGCTTGTACAGGAAATAGAGCTGCTTCGCAGGGCAGGCAATACGGTCACTGTTATAAGCTCGGATAAAAAGAGCTACATAAAGCGGCTCATGTATGTTTACCGCAGACTTATCAGAGTTGATATGAAGGACTATGATATGAGCTTCATAGGCTTTGCCCCTCAGCTGGTAATACCGCTTTTCCGCAGAAAGCTCAGGAAAAAGCCGCTGATTGAGGACTTTTTCATATCAATGTATGATACCCTGTGCTTTGACAGGAAAATATTCGGAAAGAACAGCCTTATAGGGCAGCTTTTAAGGCTCATAGACAAGCGCACACTTTCAGCTGCCGACCTTGCAATATGTGATACAAAGGCTCACGGAAGCTATTTTTGCAGAGAATTCGGTTTCCCTGCCGATAAAATGAGCGTTCTGTATCTTGAGGCTGACAGCAGCATATACTATCCCCGTGAAGCTCCGAAAAACAAGGATTTCACCGTGCTCTACTTCGGCAGTGTGCTCCCTCTTCAGGGAGTATCGGTCATACTGAAAGCCATAGACCTTCTGAAGGACGAGGAGGGGCTTCGCTTTGTATTTATCGGACCTCTCGGCAAAAAGAACGTCCGCACAGGCGAGAATATCACAGAGTACATCAACTGGCTGCCTCAGGAGGAGCTTGCTGAGAAGATAGCAGGTGCAGACCTGTGTCTCGGCGGACATTTCGACGGCAGCATCATGAAGGCAAGGCGCACCATTGCAGGCAAGACCTATATCTACCGTGCTATGGGCAAGCCTGTTATTCTCGGTGACAATCCTGCCAATCACGAGCTTTACTCAGAGGGCGATGAGGGCGTGTATTTCTGCGAGATGGGCAGCCCCGAAAAGCTTGCGGAGCTCATAAAGGAAATAAAGGACAAGAGAAGCATATGAAAAAAGCGCTGAAAATAATCGGCAATATAGTTATGATAGCTGCCCTTGCCTTTGTGGTGAAGAAGCTTCTGGACATGGATATAAGCTTTTCGCAGCTCAGTGAGGGCAGGGTGGTATGTGCACTTTTGCTGTGTTTTGTGATACAGACCGTTATAATAATCTGCTCATGCTATCCGTGGCTGGTGTTCACAAGGTCGCTTTCTGGGCGGAAGATACCCTATTCTGCGGCAATGCCTGTGTATACTCAGTCTAATCTTTACAAGTACCTTCCGGGAAACGTATTCCAGTATGTGGGACGCAATCAGCTTGCGGCAGATATGGAGATAAGCCATGTTGACGTAGCCTGCGCAACGGTGCTGGACGTGCTTTTCTGCGTGTTCTGGACGGCTGTCATATCAGTGATAATGCTGGGCGGAAGAATAGCGGAGCTTTTGTCGAAATACGGACGGAATCTGCTTATCGTAGGCGCAGTGGGCATAGTTCTTGCGGTACTGCTGATACTGGCGGTAAGAATGAAGTTCAGAGAAAAGTTCAAAGCCTATATATCGCGCTATTCAAAGGCTTTTGCAAGGGAGAACCGTCCCATGCTCCTGCGCGGAGCATTTTATTATCTCCTCCAGAACGCAGTATCTGCGGCTATGTATATGGGCTGTCTTGCACTTATAGTGCCGCAGGCGGACACAGCTGAGCTGACAGCGCTTACAGGAGCTTTTCTCTTTGCGTGGATAATCGGCTTCGTTACTCCGGGAGCTCCCGGCGGAATCGGCATACGCGAGGGCGTGATGCTCTTTGTCTGCGGAGACAGCTTTGCTGACAGGATAGTGCTGTTCGTGCTGGTAATGCGGATAGGCTCGGTATTTGCAGACGTAGCGGCATTCGTTATCGGCAAGATATATGGTAAAGCTCATAAGAGCCTATAGTAGGGGACGACGCCTCGACGTCCCGATGGATAATCACCTGATATATACATGAAAAAGCAGTCCATTCGGACTGCTTTTAGTTTTATTATGGCATTGTTTTGTTGAGTTCATCGATAATATCCAGTGTCCTTATTATTTTGCCGCAGTGTCTGCACTGCCAGTCGCAGTCGCTTTTCTTTGCTTTTTTATGAAGCAATTCAAGAGCATTTTTGCAGACGGGGCATGGAGCATTTTCACCATTCCACAGCTTTTTCAGAAAGGTGAGGACTTCGCTTCGTGATCCCATTTTCAGATCGTTAAGTGTGAACTTATCCATGATATTTACCTCTTTTTCGAGCGGATAATATCCGCCCCTACAGCCTAATGGCTAACGGCTCATCACGCACCATAGACCTGTGAAGCTATATCCACGGTCTGCTTTGCGTCCTTTGCGTAGTAATCAGCGTGTATCTGCTCGGCGTATGAAGCGGTGAGAACAGCTCCGCCCACAACAGTCTTGCACTCTGGGTACTTTTCGTTGAGCTGTTTTATAGTTTCAGCCATAGCGCCGAGGGTAGTTGTCATCAGCGCGGACAGTCCCACAAGGCTTACCTTGTGCTCAATAGCCGCATTTACTATAGTTTCGGGAGGCACGTCCTTTCCTAAGTCTATGACCGTGAAGCCGTAGCTGTCAAGGAGGACCTTGACGATATTCTTGCCTATATCGTGTATATCGCCGTGGACCGTGGCAAGCACCACCTTGCCCTTGGATACGCTCTCGCTGTTTGCTGCAGAGAGCCGTGTTTTTATGACCTCGAAGCAAGCCTGAGCCGCTTCTGCGGTGAGTATGAGCTGAGGCAGGAATATCTTGCCCTTTTCAAACTTAGCGCCTGCGTTGTCAAGAGCAGGGATAAGATAGCCGTTGATTATCTCCATAGGAGGGACGGTATACATAAGCTCCTCGGCGGCTTTCACAGCCTGATTTTTCAGTCCGTTTTCCACCGCGTACATTATATCGGGAGCTCCCTTGTCCTGCGCAGGAGCAGGAGCCTTCGGCGCATTGTCGTCCTGAGCGTATATGCTTATGAATTCGGCGGAGTTGCGGTCTATTCCTGCAAGAAGCCTGTAGGCTCTTACAGCTCCGATTATTCCTTCGATATTGGGGTTTATGATAGGCAGGGTAAGTCCGCTGTGAAGCGCCATAGTGAGGAATGTACGGGTAATGAGCTCACGGTTCGGCAGACCGAAGGAGATATTGGATACACCAAGCACCGTATTCAGTCCCAGCTCTACCTTTACTCTGTGGAGAGCGTTGAGAGTTTCCATAACGCCGTCCTGCTCGGCAGAAGCCGTCAGTGTAAGGCAGTCGATGAATACGTCCTCTTTGGGTATGCCGTACTCCATAGCGCGGCGGAGTATCTTTTCCGCGATAGCAAAGCGCCCGTCGGCAGTTTTGGGTATGCCGCCCTTGTCAAGGGCAAGTCCCACCACGGAAGCGCCGTATTTTTTAACAAGCGGAAGTATAGCCTCTAAGGACTCGTCCTCTCCGTTTACCGAGTTTACGATAGGCTTGCCGTTGTAGACACGCAGACCTGCTTCGAGTACCTCGGGAATAGTGGAGTCAAGCTGCAATGGCGTATCACAGACGCTCTGTATAGCCTTTACAGCGGTTATCATCATTTCCTTTTCGTCGATACCCGGGAGTCCCACATTTACGTCGAGAATTTCCGCACCTGCGTGTATCTGCTCAACAGCCTGACTGAGGATATAGTCTACATCATGAGCGAGGAGAGCCTCCTTGAAGCGCTTTTTGCCCGTAGGGTTGATACGCTCGCCGATAACACGGGGCTGATTTATGGTAACGCAGTTCACCGCTGAGCAGGCTATGCTTGCGCGGACTATCTTTCTTGTCTGACGCTCCATGCCTGAAAGAGCCTCAGTCATAGCTGAAATATGGTCAGGAGTAGTTCCGCAGCAGCCTCCGAATACGGTAACGCCTGCCTTAGCCAGCTTTACGGCGCTTGCGGCGAAATCACCGGGATCAACGTTGTATTCGTTGGTGACAGGATCGGGAAGTCCTGCGTTTGGCTTGGCTATGACGGGAAGAGTTGTTAGAGCGCATATCCTGTCGAGAACAGGGAAGAGCTCCTCAGGACCGAGAGAGCAGTTTACGCCGATAGCATCAGCTCCCAGACCTTCCAGCACAGCCACCATACACTCAGGGGAAACGCCTGTAAAGGTTCGCATATTCTCTTCAAAGGTCATAGTGACGAGAACGGGCTTGTCCGAGTTCTCCTTTGCGGCGAGAACAGCGGCTTTTACCTCATAAAGGTCGGTCATAGTCTCGATAACTATCACATCGGCGTCCCTGCCTGCGAGGACAAGCTCCTGATAAACATCGTAGGCTTCCTCGAATTTAAGCGTACCCGCAGGCTCAAGGAGCTGTCCTATAGGACCAAGATCAAGAGCCACAAGAGCACGTCCTGCGGCGGCTTTTTTTGCGTTGGCAACGCCTGCCGAAACTACTTCATCAACGGTATGACCGCATTTTGCCAGCTTAAAGCGGTTTGCGCCGAAGGTGTTGGCGTAGATTATATCAGCGCCGCTTTCAACGTACAGGCGGTGTATCTTCATTATAGCCTCGGGATCGGTTATATTCAGCAGCTCGGGTACGTGCTCGGTCTTTATGCCGTGCGCCTGAAGCATAGTTCCCATACCTCCGTCAAGAAAGACGAAGCTGCTGCTTTCAAGCAGGGAATAGAAATCTTGGGACATATTTATCTCCTTTTTATTCGGATTTGAATGTGCCTATGCAGCGGAAATTGCTGAGATTTTCCTCAAGGTCGCGGAGAACTGCCTTTACGCTTGGATCAGAGAGCTTTCCGCTGAAATCGAGGAAGAACATTACGTCAAAGCTGCCGTCACGGATAGGACGGCTCTCGATCCTGAGCAGGTTCATGCCGTTTACATAGAATTTTGTCAGCAAACGGTAAAGACTACCCTCGGTATGGGGGATAGTGAGCATTACGGAAACAGCGTCCGAAGCCTCGTCTACCTGCAAGTCCCTTGAGATTATGATGAACTGAGTGCGGTTTATGGTACAGTCCGCAATATCACGGGCGATTATTTCGAGACCGAGCTTTTCTGCACAGGAAGTTGAGCAGATAGCTGCTATAGGCTCGCTGCTTCTGAGCACCTTTTCCGCAGCAGTTGCAGTATTGCTGTATTCTGACTTTTTCAGCCTTGTCTTGCTGAGGAACACCTCGCACTGTGAAAGAGCCTGCCTGTGCGAATAAACACAGGTTATATCCTCTAATTTAGTGCCTTTTTTAGCTGCAAGGCAGTGGTCTATCTCTAAAGTCACCATTTTCACGATGTAAAACGGATAATTCGCCATAAGGTCGTAGGTGCTGTCCACAGAGCCTGCGGTGGAGTTCTGAACGGGAAGAACGCCGTAGTCCACCTCTCCTGCCTGTACAGCCTTGAATACATCTTCAAATGAGGGGTAGAATGTGAATTCTCTGCTTCCGAATACCTTTTCGGCAGCCGCCTCGGAATTTGCGCCTGATGTGCCCTGACAGCCTATTTTCTTTGCGCCTGCAAAGTCAGGAGCAGTATATGTGTAATCATGGGAATCCGTAAGGATAGAGCGGTTCTGTAGTATCTTGCTTATATCCATGATATTGGTAAAGAGTGCAGATGTGCCGTTTTCGAGCTTTGGGTTATTGGTGAGAGACTTGATACGGTCGATTATCTCCTGCTCGCGTCCACCCTGAAATACGGGCATTTTGTGCTCCTTTTTATAGTCAGCAACGCCCTTGCAGAGCTCCATGCGCTTCATAAAGAGTGAGAGAATCTCGCTGTCTATAGCGTCTATGCCGTCCCGAAGCTGTTTAAGATCCATATAAAAAATACCTCCGTTTTTAGCCGTGAGCCCTCAGCTGTCTGTGACCAAGCCTGAAGGCTCATTGATATACCTCACATATTATAGCATTTATTTTTGTAGAAATCAATAAAAAACGGATAAATATATTGCATTGGCTACTTGTTTTATGTTATAATAATACAGTATATAGTGAGTAACTATGACTATACGAAACTTTTAACATAATAAAAGGTAAAAACATTGAAAAAAGTCAGAATACTGGGGATAGATCCGGGTTATGCCATAGTCGGATTCGGAGTTCTGGATTATGACGGCGTAAGGTTCACCCCCATAGAATACGGAGCAGTGCTCACCGAGGCAGGAACGCCTTTTCCCGAGCGGCTCAGAGCCATTCATGAGGATATTGAGTTCATATTCAACAAATTTGCCCCCGATTGTATGGCGATAGAGCGGCTTTACTTCACAACCAACCAGAAAACTGCAATAGACGTGGCACAGGCTCGCGGCATCACCGTTCTTTCGGCGGCAACAAGGAATATCCCTGTTTCGGAATATACCCCATTGCAGGTAAAGCAGTCTGTGGTCGGCTACGGAAAGGCGGAAAAGAAGCAGGTCATGGAGATGACCAAGCAGCTTCTCGGACTTGCACAGATACCCAAGCCCGACGATGCGGCGGACGCTCTTGCAATAGCTATATGCCACGGGCATTCCGTCAGGTGGAGCTGACGGAGATCGAGATCAGGAATGGAGAATTGAAGATAAATGATATACAGTGTAAAGGGTAAGCTCATAGTTAAGGAGCTGGGCTTTGCGGTAATAGAATGCGGCGGCGTGGGTTATGGCTGCAAGACCTCCTACAATACGGTCTCACAGTTAGGAGAGATAGGCAGCGAGGCTATGCTGTACACATATCTTTACGTCAGGGAGGACGTGGTCGAGCTGTTCGGCTTCGCCACATTACAGGAGCTGAGCTGCTTCAAGCTGCTCATATCCGTTTCCGGTGTGGGACCAAAGGCGGCAACGGCTATACTCTCAGACGTTACCCCCGAGAGATTCGCCCTTCTTGTAGCATCGGGCGACAGCAAGGCTTTCACCAAGACAAAGGGCATAGGAGCTAAGACTGCTCAGCGCCTTGTGCTGGAGCTCAAGGACAAGATATCCTCGGAATCCATAAGCGGCAGTATCAGCAGCGATGCTGCTGAGCTATCACATATCGCCTCCGGAGCAGCCTCGTCATCGGTATCGGAGGCTCTCGAAGCACTTATGGTGCTTGGCTATTCTCAGGGTGAGGCAGCACCTATACTCAGCAAGCTCGACCAGTCACTGAGCACACAGGACCTCATAAAGGAAACACTAAGACTAATGGCGGCAAAAAATATGCGCTAAAAATATGAAGCAAGGAAGGTTATTGTTATGATGAATCTTGACGAATTGCTGAAAGCGGCAATAAAGGATCCCTCACAGCGCTCGCTGTTCTTACAGACGCTGATAAAAAGCGATGTCTATGTCATCTGCAAGAATCCCGTAAAGCAGGAGCGCGACAGAGCTGAGGGCGGTATACAGCTTGAACTGATAACCACACAGAATCCTGACGGAGAAGTGTTCATACCGTTTTTTACAAGCTATCGTGCGCTCCAGCAGTTTGCAAAGCGCTACGTTGACTGCTACAAGATAAACTGCCTCAGACTTTTTGACCTTATACAGTCCGTATCGGCAGTATTGAACCCGAATTCCTACGGCAAGGAGTTCTCATCACAGGAGATAAAGAGCATACTGATGATAGCCCGCAACCTGAAGATAAAAGCTATCTCATATAACGAGGCGGATATAATCAGCTATCGTCCCGTAGAGCATTCCGTGAGCCATATCACAAGGGCTGCGAGCAAGTTCCTCTCAAAGCAGCCTAATGTTGACCGCGCATTCATCATGGAGATGATAAAGGGCTGTGAAAAGCCGCAGATACTTCTTGTCCTTGACATGATGGGCAGCACAAGAAAGCTTTTCGTGCCGCTGTCAAAGTACCTTTCCAAGACAGTAAAGGCTAACGAGCATCTGTGCTTCATCAGCTATGAGCAGGAAATGGGCAAGAAGGCTGCGGAGACAGTAGAGCCTTTCTATGTCCGCAAAAAGAGATTTTTCGAGAAATAATACAGAGGTGTTTTTTTGATACAGACAGAGGATATGGAGTTCGCTCCGAGGATAATAACCCCCGAGAATACCACGGAGGACAGCGACGTTGAGATAAGTCTCAGACCGCAGACTCTCCACGAGTATATCGGTCAGGACAAGGTCAAGGAAAACCTCGCCATATATATTGAGGCTGCAAAGCGCAGGAGCGAGCCTCTTGACCATGTGCTGCTGTACGGACCTCCGGGACTAGGAAAGACCACTCTTTCCTCAATAATCGCACATGAGCTGGGAGTTAATCTCCGCGTTACCACAGGTCCTGCCATAGAAAAGCCGGGAGACCTTGTATCGCTCCTCACCAGCCTTTCCGACAACGACGTACTTTTCATAGACGAGATACACCGCCTGTCCCGTGCAGTAGAGGAGATACTCTACCCTGCGCTTGAGGACAGGGTAATAGATATTATCATCGGCAAAGGACCGTCCGCGCGTTCAATACGCATGGACCTGAAACCATTTACCCTTATCGGTGCTACCACAAGAGCAGGTCAGCTCTCTGCGCCTCTCCGTGACCGATTCGGCGTTATACAGCGCCTTGAGCTGTATACTAAGGAGCAGCTCACGGACATCGTGAGAAGGAGCTCAATGATACTGGGTATACCCTGTACCGCCGACGGTGCGGCAGAAATAGCAGGCAGGGCAAGAGGTACGCCGCGTATAGCGAACAGACTTCTCAAAAGAGTAAGGGACTTTGCAGATGTAATGGGCAACGGACAAATTACACAGGAGATAGCTTCTATAGCTCTCAGCCGACTTGATATCGACGAATTAGGCCTTGACGGTCTCGACAGGCGTATGCTTGAAATGATAATCAAGGGCTACGGCGGAGGACCTGTAGGACTGGAAACTCTCGCTTCGGCAATAAACGAGGAAAGCGTCACGCTTGAGGATATATGCGAGCCTTTCCTTATGCAGCTGGGATTCTTAGGGAGGACTCCCCGCGGCAGAGTTGCTACCCGTCTTGCTTATGAGCATCTTGGCATAGCTGCTCCCGAGCAGACATCATCAGGCGAGGACGGTCAGATGAGCTTCTGAGGCTTCTTTTACTCAAAGGGGATGAGTATTTATGTTTAGCTTGGCTTCATGGAGATTCAATCTCAGACATAACACAGAACGGGTGGAGCAGCCCGAATTCGGAAAAATGATAAACGGACAGGGTATGGGGCTGGTTTCAAAGCTTCGCTATGGGATATGTCATATGAGCTTCAACGGCTGTGAGGTCATAGCTGTGCATAATGCTCTTGTTTATCTGAATATGCCACAAAAGCTTACCGAAATAGCCTTCTATATGGAGCGTTTCCGACTGCTTCTGGGCTTTTTCGGCTGCAACGTGTATATGCTGGGCAGGGCTTTGAAGCATTTCGAGGCACTGTGTCCGCGTATAAAAAGCGTTGACGGCACTGAGGCGTTCATAGTCACATTCTGGACGAAGCACCCCTTCCTGTCATCTATCCATACGGTGTTCTGCGTAAAGACCGCAGGGGGAATAAAGGTCTATAACCGCTACAACAACGTGGATACAACGTATTTATGCGCTGATCTGGAGGAAATAGCCGGAAAGCGTCAGCCAATAGCGATATATAAGATAAAATGAATAGAGGATCGGAGATACTGATGCATTGTCCGATTTTCAGTAAAATGTAAGGAGATTATTATTAAATGGCGAAACTGTTCGGGACCGACGGTCCGAGAGGTATTGCGGTGACCGACCTCACCTGCGAGCTTGCCATGCAGACGGGAAGAGCTGCTGCAATGGTACTTGCGAAAAAGGACGGCGGAAGATCTAAAATACTCATCGGCAAGGATACGAGACTATCCTCAGACGCTCTTGAAGCGGCTGTCTGTGCAGGGATATGCTCTGTCGGTGCTGATGCCGAGCTTTTAGGCGTAGTTCCTACCCCTGCGGTTGCTCACCTCATAGGCACCCACGAGGCGGACGGCGGCATAATGATCTCGGGAAGCCATAACAGTGCCGAATTCAACGGCATAAAGATATTTTCCTCAAAGGGACATAAGATCATGGAGGACGCCGAGGATGAAATAGAGCGCCTTGTGCTTTATGCCCCCGATGAGATAAGGCTCTGCTCCCATGAGGCTGTGGGCAGAGTGATACACTGTGAAAACGCCATAGGCGAGTACATTGACCATATCAGAGAGGTGATCTCAGATGACCTCAGCGAATTCAGGATAGCTCTGGACTGTGCAAACGGCTGCGCGGCATATACCGCCGGGAAGCTGTTTACTGCTCTGGGAGCTGAGGTGCTGGTCATAGCCGACAAGCCTGACGGCCACAATATCAACAAGGACTGCGGCAGCACCCATGTACATCATCTTATGGAGTATGTTGTGGAAAAGGGCTGCGACTGCGGACTTGCCTTTGACGGTGACGCAGACCGCTGTATAGCCGTTGACGAGCTGGGACAGCTCATAGACGGCGACAGGCTTATCGCCATATTCGCCCGAAGCATGAAAGCACAGGGTACTCTTGATAATAATGCGGCGGTGGTTACGCCCATGAGCTGCCTCGGACTGCGGAAATATGCCGCAGCCAACGATATAAGGCTGGTAAGCTCGGGAGCAGGTATCCGCTATGTGCTTGAGCGTATGCTTGAGGGCGGCTATAAGCTGGGCGGTGAGCCAAACGGTCATATCATCTTCCTTGACGACGCAGGCACAGGCGACGGACAGCTTGCAGGAGCAAGACTGCTGAGCATAATGAAGCAAAGCGGAAAAAAGCTCAGCGAGCTTGCAGGGGATATGCCTGCTTATCCGCAGGTAAAGCTCAATGTCAAGATACCTGCTAACTACAAGGAGCTCTGGAAAAACGAAAAGACCGTTACCGACCTGATTGATGAGTATGAAAATGAGCTCGGCAGCGAGGGCAGGATACTGGTGCGTGAAAGTGGAAAAGAGCCTATAGTTCGCATAATGACTGAGGGCAGAGATTTCGGGCGCATAAACGATATGGCAGTTGAGATAGCTCAGCGTATAAAGGAAAGCTGCGCGTTCAGAGCATGAGCGCGATGAAATATAAGGAGCATTTATTTTGAGAACAGCAAATAACTGGAAGGACTATAAGATATTAGATACATCAGACGGCGAAAAGCTGGAAATATGGGGAGGAGTCAGCCTTGTGCGCCCCGATCCCCAGATAATCTGGAAAACCGAGCGCACCGATCCGCTGTGGAAAACAGCCGACGGACACTATCACCGTTCAAATCAGGGCGGCGGCAAGTGGGAGTTCCGCAAAAGGCTGTCTGAAAGCTGGAATATAAGCTACGGCGACCTGACATTCAATATCCGTCCCACAGGCTTCAAGCATACGGGACTTTTCCCCGAGCAGGCTGTGAACTGGGACTTTATGGCGGATAAGATAAGGAACGCAGGACGCGAGATAAACGTGCTGAACCTGTTCGCTTATACAGGCGGAGCTACCCTTGCCTGTGCTGCGGCAGGAGCTTCCGTGTGCCATGTTGACGCCTCAAAGGGCATGGTGCAGTGGGCAAGAGACAATGCGGCGGCGTCGGGACTTACCGAAAAGCCTATCCGCTGGATAGTTGACGACTGCGAGAAGTTCATCGCCCGTGAGATACGCCGCGGACGCAAATATGACGCGGTGGTCATGGATCCCCCAAGCTACGGAAGAGGTCCCGGGGGCGAGGTCTGGAAGCTTGAAAACTGCGTTTACGATCTTGTTAAGCTCTGTTCGGGAGTTCTCTCCGACGATCCGCTGTTCTTCCTTATAAACAGCTATACTACAGGACTTTCTCCCTCGGTAATGGGATATATACTGGGAACTGTCCTCACTGATAAATTCGGCGGAAATGTCAGCTTTGACGAGATAGGGCTTCCCGTAAAGTCAACGGGAATGACGCTTCCCTGCGGCTCCACGGCAATATGGCAGAAATAAGCCTTCAGCCTTTAGCCTGCAGGGGCGAACAGTGTTAGCCCGTTAATGACTGACAGACTAAAAACAGCATACTGTAGGGGCTGCCTTTGGCAGTCCGCAAATAACGCTAAAACACTTGCTGGAAATATGATATAGGAGAATAATTATGGCAGCAGAAGAAAGATTTGTAAAGATATACAGCAAAGGTACAATGACAAAGAATGAGATATGGCTCGACACAGTGACAGGCGTAAACTACTTTTACCATGCAGCAAGCGGAGGCTACAACGGCGGACTGACACCGCTGCTTGACAAGGACGGCAAGCCCGTGGTATCGTCGACTTCCGAGATAGAAGCAATGAAGAAATAAAGGATAGATATGAAAAAAACACTGTTTGTATTTATAGCGGCTGCAATGCTGCTTGCTGCAGTTTCCTGCGGTAAAGATGGGAAAAAGACTTCCTCTGATGAGGCTTCTCCAAATGTCACGGCAGAGACAACAACAAGAAGTGTCGAAGATATACTTGCAGAGTATACGACCACTGCCGAGGAGCTTGAGAAGCAGATAGCAGAGATGAAAGAAACTGCTATGGAGCGCGTGGACCTTACAGCCCAGAAGCTCCAGAATTATGAAATACCTGACGATTGGAAGGAAATAAGTGACGGAAGGATAAAACTCCTCGTTCCGCCTGATGTTGAGGACAAGAAAACTTCGACAAGCGAGCTTATAAGGGGCAAGTTCCAGAATGAGGATAAATCCGTGGCTGTTACCATAATGAATGGCAACGACTGGAACGAACATTACGAGGCAGAAGATGAAGATAACTATTTTCCTGAAATAAGCGAGGAAAAAATCGTAAAAGCTTTCAAGGAGCTTGGGATAGATTACGACGGCACACGTACCTCGTTCTATAAGGCTGTGCTCTCTTTTACAAGCGCTGACCGCACCGATGAAAACGCCGAGGCTTTCGATACCGCCGCACTGGCAAAGGGACTTTGCTTTATGACCTTCCCCGAGGTGTTCTACGGAGACCACGACGGACACGATGTATACGCTCATGGCTATCCTCCGATAAATCCGCTTGGCAAAAAAAGCAAGAACAGCGATTGCAAATTATGGGTGGGAGCATTTGCCGACAGCAATACAGAATATACGCTCATGGTCACTGCAAGATCGAGAGAGGAAGCTCTCATGATATGCTCGACTATAACTTTTTGTTGAAGAACAGGGATAAATATGGAAAATATAATCGAAATAAAAGGTCTCCATTTTGCCTATGATGCCGACGACGGGGATAAGAAGCCCGTGGAGGTGCTCAAGGGCATAGACCTTGACATAAAAAAGGGTGAGTTCGTAGCAGTGCTGGGGCATAATGGCTGCGGAAAATCCACCCTTGCCAAGCATCTGAACGCTATACTGCTCCCCACAGAGGGCACGGTAATAGTGGACGGCATTGACACGAAGGACGAGAATAAGCTTTTTGAACTCCGTCAGAGAGCAGGAATGGTCTTTCAGAATCCCGATAATCAGATAGTTTCGTCTGTAGTCGAGGAGGACGTTGCCTTCGCTCTTGAAAACCTCGGCGTACCCTATGAGGAGATGCGCAGACGAGTGGACGACAGTCTCAAAGCTGTGGGTATGTACGATTACAGGCTCCACTCACCGAGCCAGCTCTCGGGCGGACAGAAGCAGCGTGTGGCTATTGCAGGCATTATCGCCATGCAGCCCAAGTGCATAATCCTTGACGAGCCCACTGCCATGCTTGACCCTCAGGGACGCAGGGAGGTCCTTGCGACTATACACCGCATGAACCGCGAGCAGGGCATAACAATAGTCCTTATCACGCATTATATGGACGAGGCTGCGGACTGTGACCGTGTCGTTGTAATGGACAAGGGAGAGGTAGTTCTTGACAACGTCCCCGAGAAGGTATTCTCACAGGTGGAAAAGCTGAAAGCTATCGGACTTGACGTGCCGCAGGTAACTGAACTGGTATGGGAGCTCCGCAGGGCAGGCTGTGATATTTCGCCTGAGATAATCACGGAAAAGGACTGCGTTGCGGCAATAGAAAAGCTGTTTGGCAACTGAGTACAGGGTACTCGCACAGGAAAGAAAAGGAGAATAGAATTGGCAATCCTTGAAACACAGGAGCTTACATACACCTACAGCGTGGGTACACCCTTTGAAAAGACCGCTGTAGACCATGTGAGCCTTAAAATAGAAGAGGGCGAAATGGTAGGCGTAATGGGACATACAGGCTCAGGAAAGTCCACCCTCATACAGCATTTCAACGGACTTCTCAAGCCTACGTCGGGCAAGGTGCTCCTTGAAGGCAAGGACATCTGGGCTGACAAGGAAAAGATACGTGATGTCCGCTTCAAGGTGGGGCTTGTTTTCCAGTATCCCGAATATCAGATATTCGAGGAGACCGTCTACAAGGACATCGCCTTCGGTCCTAAGAATATGGGGCTTGACGAAGCCGAGATAAAGCGCCGTGTATATGAGACAGCCCATGATATCGGGCTTAAAGAAGAACTGTTGGAGCGCTCGCCATTCGAGCTCTCAGGCGGTCAGAAGCGCCGTGTGGCTATCGCAGGCGTAATGGCTATGGAGCCAAAGGTGCTCATACTGGACGAGCCCACCGCAGGTCTTGATCCTGCGGGACGAGACAAGATACTCGATCACATCAGGCGCTATCACGAGCGCACAAAGAATACAATACTCATAGTTTCTCACAGCATGGAGGACATAGCCACATTTGCGGACAAGATACTTGTCATGAGCAAGGCTAAGCTCTTCTGCTACGACGAAACGGTAAAGGTCTTTGCAAGAGCCGATGAGATCTCAAATATCGGTCTCGACGTACCGCAGATAACAAAGGTGTTCGGAGAGCTGAGGCGCAGAGGTCTGGATTTCGGCAAAGAGGTCTATACCGTGGGATATGCCCGTGACCTGCTTCTCAGGCACCTGAAAGACAGGGAGGTACGCTGATGCTGAGAGATATTACCATCGGACAGTACTTTCCGGGAGACAGTATTATCCACAGGCTTGATCCCCGATTCAAGATAATAATAACCCTGCTATACATCATCATGCTCTTTTCGGGAGGACATTATGTCTGCCTCCTCGTAGGAGCTGTGTATACCTTCGGAGCTATCTTTCTCTCAAGGATACCCATGAAGATGTTCTGGAAGAGCGTAAAGCCCCTGCTGCCGTTCCTGCTCATAACAGCGGTGCTGAACCTGCTGCTCATGGGTACGGGAGAGGTGCTTTGGCAGTGGAAATTCCTTAAAATCACTGAAAACGGTCTGAATACCAGTATATTCATGGTCATCAGGATAGTGCTCCTTATTATGGGAAGCTCCCTGCTGACCTATACGACCTCTCCTATAACCCTGACTGACGCTATCGAGCGGCTGCTCTCGCCGCTGAGAAAGATAAAATTCCCCGTACATGAGCTGGCTATGATGATGTCTATCGCGCTCAGATTCATACCCACACTCATCGAGGAAACTGACAAGATAATGTCGGCTCAGAAAGCCCGCGGAGCTGAGATAGATACAGGCAGCTTCACTACGAGAGCAAAGAATCTCATTTCCATACTTGTGCCCCTGTTCATATCCGCATTCAGACGTGCGGATGAGCTTGCCACAGCTATGGAGTGCCGCTGTTATCACGGCGGTGAGGGCAGAACAAGACTGAGACAGCTTAAATCTGCTCCGAGAGACTATATCGCACTTGCCGTAACCATTATTTTCCTTGCAGGAGTAATAGTTCTTGGCAGGATATTATAGATAAAAAGCAAGAAAGGATAGAGATGAACAAAGAAGAAAGACGAGCCGCAGCCCGAATGCGCCGGGAGCGGTTCAGGAAGGGAAAATTCTACGGGATATTATACGAAAAAGGTGTACTCTATTTTGTTCTGTCCTTCCTCATCCCTTTTGTCATACTATGGTATGCATTCGGGAGCTATGGGATACACCCCTTCGGAGAAAGACAGATACTGGTAGTTGACCTGTGGCATCAGTATTACCCATTTTTCCGTGTAGTGCGCGAAAAGCTGCTGAACGGCGGTTCGTTCCTGTACTCGTGGGAAAACGGACTTGGTACGAATTTCCTTTCTCTTATATCGTATTATGCAGCAAGTCCGCTGAACTGGCTGTCGGTATTCTTTGATGACGACCATGTACGCGACGCAATGACATTTATTCTCTCCGCCAAGATAGGCTTCGCAGGAGCATTTTTCA
The DNA here is from genome assembly GCF_024684275.1 of Ruminococcus sp. Next base: position 14,396 of record NZ_JAIKXF010000096.1, on the reverse strand, counting down.
GCTCGTTCCTGAGATACACCTACAAGCGCAGGGATTTCTCAATATGTATGTTCTCGGTGATGTATGCCCTTTGCAGCTATACAATGGGCTATTACTGGAACGTAATGTGGTTCGACACAGTGGCGCTTTTTCCGCTGGTAATGCTTGGTATAGTAGCACTGTGCCGCGAGGGAAAGTGGAAGCTCTTTACCATAGCTCTTATGCTTTCACTGGTGGCTAACTACTATATCGGATATTTCACCTGTATTTTCTCTGTATTTATGTTTGCTTCGGCGAGCATAATAGAGTGCAGAGGCATAAAGGACTGGTTCAGAAAGCTGTTCCTGATGATACGCTCGTCGGTCATCGGAGTCGGTCTTGGCGGCTTTATGCTGCTGCCTGCATATTATGGCTTGAAGCTCACCTACAGCGCCAATAACACTATGCCGAGAGATATATCCTTTTATGAGGACTGGAGAAAGATATTCGCACATCTTCTCTCATATGACGCTCCCACAAAGGTGGACGGACTTCCGAACTTTGCCTGCGGTATGCTGGCAGTGCTCCTGTTTGGAGTATTCCTGTTCTCCTTCGGCATAAAGATAAGGGAAAAGGTTTCTTCACTGCTTATGCTGGCGCTTATTGCCGTGAGCTGCAATATGAATATCCTCAACTTTATCTGGCACGGCTTCCATTTCACCAATCAGATACCCTACCGATTCGCCTTTATATTCAGCTTTGTACTGGCGGCGGCGGCTTTCAGAGCCTACGACATCATACTTTCGAGGGGCATAAAGATATATCAGCTCGTGCTGATGGTCATAGCTCCTGCGGCGGTAGTGGTGCTCAATTACTATGCGGCAGGCAAGAAATTCGAGTTTGAGGGTGCACTGAGAAGCTCTGTTATCATAACGGGAGCATTCTGGCTCATATTTATAGCAGCGAAGATATTCCCGTTCAAGACGCTGAAAATGCGCAATGCCACGATGACTCTGGCACTTGCGGCGGCATTGTTCAGCGAATTTGTAAGCAATGCGCAGATAGGCGTAAAAACTGTCGATAATACAGGATATTTCGATTACCCCACAAGATATGAGGAGGTCGAGGAGCTTCTTGACTGTACGAGGAAAACGGACAAGTCACTGTTTTACCGTACCGAGATGTCACAGACCTATACCCTCAATGACAGCGCACTCTACGGATACCGCGGTCTGTCACAGTTCTCGTCGTCGGCTAATGTTTCTGTTACTACCATGTGCAAGCGCTTCGGGCTATATGCCTCAGAGGCAGGCAACAGGTACTACTACAGAACGTCAACTCCTGTGGTAAATTCTCTTTTGGGAATAAAATACATCATCAAAAAGGACGGCGAGCTCAATTCCGAGGATTGGGTGCTGGAGAAGATACAGACTGCGGATACCACCAATCTCTATGAGAACCGCTATCCGCTGTCACTGGGATTCATGGTTGACGAGAAGATACTTCTTATGGAGGATAACGGCTGCGCCAATCCCTTTGAATATCAGAATGAGCTTATCCGACGTGCCTCAGGTGTTGATGAAAAGCTTTTCGTAGCACAGCCCGTTGCTCTTGCAGAGTACGACGGACTTGATGTCACCAAAAACGGCTATGGCAATTATACCTTCCAGAATGAGACAGACCAGCCTACAGGCAGCGCTACCTATACCTATGACTGCATCGACGGAAGCTATCTTTACGGCTATGCAAACGGTACGGGAGGCACCTGCGACTCACTTGAGATAAAGTGCGGCAGCGCACTCATAGACTCAGGAAAGCTCATTGAAAGCTACCCAATAGTCTTCCCCATGGGAAACGGACAGGGCGGCGAAAGCTCAACAGTTAAGATAATCTCGAACGAGAAGCATAAGTCAGGCAATTTCAAGATAATGGTTTATGCCCTTAATAAGGATACCTTTGAAAAAGCCTACTGTGCTCTCGCAGATGAACAGCTCCGCATAAAGCGCTTCAGAGATACCGATATACTGGGCTCTGTTGAGGCAAAGCGCGACGGGATAATGTTCCTGTCGATACCCTATGAAAAGGGCTGGAGCGTATATATCGACGGCAAAAAGGCAGAGACCTTCAAGCTTTTGCAGGCTGTGCTGGGAGTTAAAGTCCCCGCAGGCAGGCACGATATCGAATTGAAGTATACTCCCGAGGGCTTCCCTCTGGGTGTTACTATATCTTTCCTCAGCCTTGTGCTGTTCGTATTCTGTATCATCTGTGAACGCAGACGCAGGATACGCCGACAGGCGCTGGCAGCAGAGGCTGCGGCGGCTAAGGCAGCAGCTCAGAAGGAGGAAAATCCCTACAGGCAGGGAGCTGCTATCTATGACCAGCTTGGTATCCCCGATCCTATGGACTATATCGGACGGGTGGAGGATTCCGAGGTCGTGCTCTATGACGGCAGCAAAACGGCTGAAAAGGAGGCGGATAATGCGCAATCTGAAAGTGATGATAGCCTACAGAGGCACTAAGTACCACGGATTTCAGCGGCAGAGCAATGCCGTGACCGTGCAGGAAACTCTCGAAGCCAAGCTTTCAAAGGTGCTGAATGAGCCTGTGACCATAACAGGCTGCTCGCGGACGGATACGGGAGTCCACGCCAATATGTTCTGCTTTAATGTAAAAACCACCAGCAGGATAAGCTGTCTCGGCTTTTGCAGGGGCGTAAACGGCGAGCTTCCCGACGATATATCCATTCTCAGCTGTGAGGACGTACCTCTTGATTTTCATGCGCGGTTCGACTGTAAGGGAAAGGAGTATGTCTATAAGATACATTGCAGCGAGTCGAAAAATCCCTTTGCAGCAGACCTTATGCTGCACTACAGGAGAAAATTCGATATAGAGGCTGCACGGAGAGCTTCACAATACTTTGTGGGAACACATGATTTCTCCTCGTTTTGTGCCGACTGCACAAATGTTTCAACTACTGTAAGGACGATTTATTCCTTCAGAATAGAAAATAGTGGAGATTCTGTGATAATGCTTGTAAAAGGCAACGGTTTTTTGTATAATATGATTAGGATAATGGCAGGCACTCTTTTAGATGTCAGCGAGAAGCGTATAGCTCCCGATGATATACCTGCTATCCTTGAAGCAAGAGACCGCCTGAAAGCAGGCAGGACCGCAATGGCTCACGGGCTGTACCTGAACCGCGTGTTCTACAGCGAGGAGGAGCTTCTGAAAGACATATAAATACGGAACAAGGATAAGGAGGTGCCCAGCGTGCCTAAAATGTACGACGCCGACGACATCGTCGATCAGAAGAATCGGAAAAGGCGGCGGAAAAGGCTGAGACAGTTTTTTACGATACTGCTGGTTGCAGCGCTTGGAACGGGGCTTTATTTTACCCGCGACAAGTGGTATAATAAGTTAAGGGGAATAGGTGAACAGTACAGGACTATTGTAAACACAGGCCAGCTGGCAGAGGGAAATTTCCCTATAGAGGTCAGCGGCGGCGGTGATTATCAGCTTGTCTCATCAGGCAAGAAGATGATCGTGCTTAGCGATACATACACCTACTTTTATGATACTGACGGAAATCTATTGAAGCGGCGTCAGCATACTTACACCAACACGGTGCTTCGTGCAGCAGGCGGAAAGGCTCTGCTGTATGAACAGGGCGGAAATGAATTCAGCGTTGAGGACGAGGAACAGATCCTCTACACTAAGACATTCGCCGACAAGCAGATCCTGTTTGTGAGGATCAGCGACGAAGGCTTTACAGCGGTAGTGACCACTTCAGAGAACTACAGCTGTGAGCTGGAGGTATATGACAAAAGGGGAAATGGCATATACAAAAGACAGTGTATCGAAAAGGTCAGCGACCTTAGCTTCATAAACGGAAGCAAAGGCTGCGTGCTGAGCTATATCTCGGCTGAAAACGGTCAGCTCGTTACAAATGTTCAGGAAATTGGCTTCACCGAAAAAGGAGAGCATTGGACCTCTCCCGGTTTAAATACTGTTGGTCTTGATGTTTACGGCTTTGGCAGCGGAGCTTTCGTATTCGGCGCAGATGCCTGCGGATATGTTGACAAAAGCGGTCAGATAAGCTCGTTCTACTCATATGACGGCGAGCTTGTTGCAGGCTCAAGCGAAAACGGAAACTCAGCAGTTATCATAAACAACGAGGACAGAAGAAAGTATGTTATGGCATTATTCACGGGGTGTGATTCAGAACCTCTTATCGTAGAGCTCAGCGAGCCCTCGGTAGATGTTGCCATATACGAGGACCTTGCTTATGTAATGTGTCAGGGCAATATCAAAGCCTATGACTTTAACGGCGGACTCCGCTCTATTGCGGAGGTAAGCGATTCCTACACAGGTTTTGTACGTAATGAAGATCATATTTTCCTGAAGGGCTATAATAAAATAGACCGTATAGACTATGAAAGCTGACCTTTCACTGTGAATTTTAATTCTCGAAGGGAGGCAGCGCCGTCCTCTTGACAGGCGCAAATAGTATGGGTGTACAATTCTGGTGGTTTTACGATGTTATCGCAGTTGCTGTGATACTCGTCAGCATTTTCCTTTCAGTTCGTAAGGGACTTATCAAAACAATAGCTGCTCTGACAGGTTTTGTTCTGTCTGCGGTCATTGCCTTTTCAGCAGGCGCTCCTATTGCAGAACTTATGTATGAGCAGTCAGCAAAAAGCAGCAATATCAAAAAATTCGATCTGACTCTGGAAAGCCTTGATTTTGTCAGTGATCTCGGCAATTACCTTGAAACTCTCGGATATAATATCAGAATAGACAACAATGAGCTGAGACAGGCTTTTTATGATGAAGATGATCGCGAAAAGAAAATATATAAATACATCAATAATATAAACGGCAAGAAGGTCGATGAAGAAAGCATCTTTATCAATAAGCTCCACGAAGGCTATGCTGTTGTTATCAGCAATTACATCTCAAAGAGAATGAATGCATATTCTGCTGAATATGCCGCAGAGGAAGTCAGGGATCACCCTGAAATGGCGTATGAGTTTTCGGAACTTCTTGACGATCCTGATACAAAGCGTCCTGCGGCGAAGTATCTGACAGATAATTTCCTCAAAAAGCCGTATATTACACAGACTAAGCTTTTAGCAATGGTCATCATTTTTGCATTAGGAGCTATCATAACTATTGCCATAAGCGTTTATGCAGGGCGCAAGAACGGTCCTATGGGCGGATTTGTAGAGGGAGCTATAAGCGGTATTCTCGGTATCGCAATAAGCGTTACTATCATAGTATTCATAGCATTGATGATACGCTTGTATGTAGTGATGGGAAGCAACAAGATGTTGTTCTTCAATCACGAGGCTATAGAAAATACTTATGTTTTCAAGTATTTCTATGAGTTTATATCAGGGCTTTGATAAGCCCTGAACGATCTGCCTGGGGGGTGGATCATCATTGAATAATTTACAGGAGGAACTGCCTGATGATAATGTGCAGTAAATGCAAAAAAAGACCTGCGGTGGTGTTCATCACCTCTGTTCAGGGAAATGAGAAGAAAAACGAGGGACTCTGCCTCTCTTGCGCAAGAGAGCAGAATATCCCTCAGATAAAGGAATACATGGATAAGCTGGGTATAACCGATGAGGAGCTGGATCAGCTCTCAGACCAGATGATGGGTATGCTTGACGGTGACAGCTTTGAGATGGGCGGTTCGGGCGTACTTCCTGATTTTATCACGAATATGTTTGGGGGGAATGACGGAGACAGCTCAAATGACGAAATAAGCAAGGGCGGATTTGATCCGAGGAATTTATTCGGCAGTCCGCGCGGAAGCTCCAATGAGGAGAGACCATCTGACAGCAAGGATAAAAAGAGCGGTTTTTTCGGAAGAAATAAGGATAAAAAGCGCAAAGAGCTTAAATTTCTGGGAAGCTACTGTACCAATCTCTCACAGAAGGCGGCTGACGGAAAGCTTGACGCTATCATCGGCAGAGATGACGAGATAGCAAGAGTCATACAGATACTCTCAAGACGTACCAAAAACAATCCCTGCCTTATCGGTGAACCCGGTGTTGGTAAGACTGCTATCGCAGAGGGCATAGCTCTGCGCATAAACGAGGGCGATGTGCCCTTCAATCTTGCGGATAAGAAAATATACCTTCTCGACCTTACCGCTCTCGTTGCAGGAACTCAGTTCCGCGGACAGTTCGAGAGCCGTGTAAAGGGACTCGTTGATGAGGTAAAACGTGAGGGCAATATCATACTCTTTATCGACGAGGTGCATAATCTCGTTGGCGCAGGAGACTCAGAGGGCTCAATGAACGCCGCAAATATCCTCAAGCCTGCCCTTTCAAGAGGCGAGGTGCAGGTAATAGGCGCTACTACTTTCGGCGAGTACCGCAAGTATATCGAAAAGGATTCAGCTCTTGAGCGCCGTTTTCAGCCTGTTACCGTAAACGAGCCGACTATTGAGGATACAGTAAACGTCCTCATCGGCATAAAGAAGTACTATGAGGAATTCCACAGAGTCCATATCTCCGATTATCTTGTAAGGACCTGTGCGGTACTCTCAGAGAGATACATCACAGACCGATTCCTGCCCGATAAGGCTATCGACCTGCTGGACGAGAGCTGTGCATACGCTTCTATACGATCACCCGAAATAGGCGAGTATGAGAAGCTGAAAAAGGAGATATCGCTAATGGAGGATATGGAGAAGTCCATATCCGAGGAAGACGAAATAGATTATCAGGCTCTTGCTGAGGTAAAGAGCAAGCTTATTCACGCACGTGAGAAAGAGAATGAGCTGAAAGAAGCGGCTGACAGCGTAAACGTTGAGGAATCCGATGTTACTAAGGTCATTGAGCGCTGGACTGGTATCCCTGCAAGCAAGATAGCCGAGAACGAGTTCCTGAAAATAGCAAGACTTGAGGAATCGCTCAAAAAGCGCGTTATCGGTCAGGACGAGGCTGTAAATGTGCTCACTAAGGCTATAAAGCGTACAAGAGTACAGCTCAGCAAGCGCCGCAGACCTGCTTCGTTCATATTTGTAGGACCTACAGGCGTGGGAAAGACAGAGCTGGTAAAGGTGCTTTCGGAGGAGCTTTTTGATTCACCCGATCCGCTTATCAGACTTGATATGACCGAGTATATGGAGAAGCACTCCGTTGCGCGTATGATAGGCTCGCCTCCGGGCTATGTAGGCTATGAGGAGGCTGGACAGCTCACCGAAAAGGTGCGCCGCAAGCCTTACTCTGTAATACTTTTTGATGAAATAGAAAAGGCTCACCCCGATGTTATGAATATCCTTATGCAGATACTTGACGAGGGCAAGGTGGACGATGCTCACGGCAGAGCCGTAAACTTCGCAAATACCATAATCTGTATGACCTCAAATGCAGGTTCTACAGACAAGAGCATAGGTGTGGGCTTCAACCGCACTGCAAACGAGGTGACTAAGGATAAGGCTATGAAGGGACTGCGTGATTTCCTGCGTCCCGAGTTCATAAGCCGTATCGACGAGATAGTAGTATTCAAAGACCTCACTAAGGAGGATTACGCTAAGATAGCTGCCCTGAATCTTGACGAGATGAAGGAGCCTCTTGCAGAGAAGGATATTACCCTCAGCTATTCAGACGCAGCTCTGGAGCTGATTGCTGAGAAGTCCTTCGGAAAGCCCTACGGTGCAAGAGATATACGCCGTGTTATCCGTCAGGAGATAGAGGATAAGGTAGCTGACATCATCATCGAAAGAGCTTCCGAGATAGGAAAGATAGAGATATCTGCCAGAGACGGCGAGCTTGTCGTTAAGGGCAGAAAGGAGAAATCCAAAAATGAAGCATAAATTTGCTGCGGCTGTTATGGCGGCTGTTATGACTGCCGCAGGTCTTACAGGCTGTATGGAGAAAAAGCAGCCTGCCTCATCAAAAAAGAGCACAGAAACTGCTGTAACTAACTCGGCAGCAGAGAATGATACAATGCCAAAGGGCGAGTTCGTTTCAGAGAGTCTGGAACTGGTAAAGCTGAAATATGCGGACGTCCCGGACCTTGAAAGCGGTCCTGAGCTGAGTATAAGCGATACCGATGCTAAACCCGGCGAGATAGCTAAGGTAACTGTGTCGGTAAAGGGCGCCGCAGACAAGTGGAGTATGTGCGGTATCCATGTGACCTACCCCGAGGAGCTGGAATGTCAGATAACCGATGAGAAGCAGTATAACGCCAAGTATGAGCTTGGCAGCGCTGTTTACGGCAATTCAGGCTTTGTGGCTATGGACTGGCGCGAGAACCTCATGGAGGAGCTTGTGAGAGAGCACCAGCGCGCATTCTTCTTCACGACCATGTTCATGGATTCTCACGGAAAAGACGGCGATATAGCTACGTTCTTCCTGAAGATACCCGAGGACGCTCAGGTAGGTACGGTGTACAATTTAGGCTTTTTCTATACGGATTCGGATATGTTCCGTGATCTTGAGGGCAACCTTGCATTTGAGAAATACGCTTTTACTCATATGAAAGGCGGTACTATTACAGTAAGATGACGATATAAGGAGCTGCGGAGCTTGCCGCAGCTCCATTTTACACAGGAAAGGGAAAACACGATGAATAAAAAAGAAACAGCAGAAATAAAAAAGAATTTTTCGGATAAAAGCGGATTTTTCATAATGGAGCGCGTTCTCACAGCTTTTATCGACGCGGATAAGAACCTTCGCTGCCACAATGTGAGCTCATGCCTCACCATGCCTGTCGAGGAGCACGATGTATACGACGAGACACTGAAAAAGGTCCTCAATACCAATGTGGGCAAGGCTTTTGTGGAGTATGAGTTCCCAAACGAGGCTTATGACGAGGGACAGCCCCAGAATATCCTCTATACTCTGCTTACCTCTGAGCTGAAGGACGACGCTGCCTGCGAGGACTTTCTCAACCATATCGCTAATAATATCGCGTATACAGGTCCTTTTGCAGTTATCACAGCTTATTGTACATATACTATCCGCAAAAAGGATAAGAATGACGAGTTTGCAGAGGATGACGACGAGATATACCGCTATATCCTTACAGCTATCTGTCCTGTTAATACAAGCAAGGACGGTTTTGTATTCGACAGTGTGGACAATGAGATAACAAAGAAGGTCAATACCGAGCTCATTATCAGCAAGGCACCCTCAGACGGCTTCCTGTATCCTGTTTTCAGCAACAGGAGCTCTGATGTAAATCACGTTATGTACTACACCAAGAATATAAAATCGCCTAATGTATCCGTTGTAGAGAACGTTCTCGGCTGTACCTTTGTTATGTCGGCAGAGAGCGAAAAGAACAGCTTCCAGAGCATACTCAAAAACGTTGTGGGCGATGACCTTGACTATATGCTCATCAAGACCGTAAACGAAAAGATACAGGAGGTCGTGGAGGACAACAAGGAGGACACCGACAGAGTCGTTATCGACAACGCAAGGCTGAAGGATATTCTCGTTGACGTAGGACTTCCCGAGGAGCGTGTGAGCATGGTAGAGCCTGTATACGAAAAGGTCTGCGGCAATGCACCTCTTACGGCGGCTAATCTTGTCGAGACAAAGACCGTCCTCACGTCGCCGGGTATAACCGTGAATATCAAGCCCTCGGCGGCTGATAAGGTTCGCACCAGTGTTGTTGAGGGCAGAAGATGCCTGCTTATCGACATTGACGATCCCACTATCGAGATAAACGGACTGCCTGTTACGCTTTAATGCGCAAACACATAGGCGGTCAATGACCGCCTTTTCTGCTTACTAACGGGCGCACATTGTGCGCCCCTACAGCTAACGGCTAAAAAAACTCCCTCACATACGTGAGGGAGTTTTTTCAGTGATTCTCCTTGATAGCGGTCTTTGCCTTGGCTACGATAGTCCTGTCGTTTTCATATGACAGGATATTGACTGCATAGGATATATCAACCCAGCGTATTTCGGCTATCTCGCCTGCCTGTGGGGTAAAATCCACGTTTTTCGCCTTTGCAAGAAAATATACGACAACCTTTACGGTGTCTTTTTTCGGTGAATAGGTCACAGTTTCTCTGAATGTCGGATCAATTATAACGTCAATAGACGTTTCTTCCATTATCTCACGACGAGCAGTTTCAACCTCGGTCTCGCCCTTTTCAACGTGTCCCTTAGGGAAGGACCAGTGACCGCTGTTGATATGCTTTATCAGCAGAATTTCCGTATTGCCGTGGTATTTCCTGTAGACAATCGCGCCGCATGATTTCTCGTGAAGCATATATTATCCTTTCTTGCCCCATATTTTGGGCAGAATAAAAGCAAGCGAAGCGCTGCTTTTTGTATTGTTGTTACTATTATATCATATTTTTTATAATAAAGCAACTCTACAGAAGGATTTTTTGCAATTTTTATTAATTATGCACAATAGGACTGCTTTTTGCAAAAGTGGCGTTTCGGAGATGCCCTCAGGTATCAGATTCAAGTTCGGTGATAAATAATGTATCCTCAATAACCGCCGTAAGGCGGTCATTGCCCTTAACTTTGTTCAGAGGGCGCAAATCCTTTTATATCAAGCTAATTTTGCCCTGTCGGGCAATACGAAGTGCAAGAAAAGTTTTCAGTTGTTGAGCAGACATTAAATAAAAATGCAGGAATACCTGTACTTGCCTGTGAATATATATTACACAAAGCAAAACTTCAAGGAGGTCGACCTTATGGAATTAAAACTCAACAGAGAGACCGTTCCTGCTGCGGAAACTATATACGACGGCGTACAGGAGCAGGCTCTCGAACTGGATTACATTCTTCCCGATTACTGCCCCGATATATTCCGTCTTATACGCTGTGACACAACTCCCGTTATCACCGACTGGTCAATAAGCGGCGACAGGCTCACCTATGAGCTCATGTGCGATATACATATACTCTACTGCGGCGAGGATGGCTCGGCGGTGCAGTCCATTGACCAGCGCAGAAGCTTCACCCGGACAGCGGAGCTTGGCAGGGCGGCAGATTCTGCTGAGGTAAGACTAATACCCAAGACCGGTCATGTGAACTGCCGAGCTGTGAATAAGCGCAGACTTGACCTGCGTGGAGCAGTTTCCGTGAAGATAAGCGTGACGGGACAGCAGGAGCAGGAGGTCATATCCGACGCTTTCGGCATGAATATCCAGCTGAAAAAGACTCCCGTAAAGTTTGCTGCTCAGAGGATAAATGCCGTGAAAAATGTCCGTATCGAGGAGGAAATGGAGCTTTCGCCTGCACAGCCTGATATATCAAGCGTTCTGAGCTGCCGCTGTCAGGCAGGAGACTGTGATATAAAGCTGATCTCAGGTAAGCTCTTTGCAAAGGGCGAGGTACAGGCTGAGCTGCTTTATTCGGGGAGCGAGGGGACTGTGGAAAACATGAGCTTTTCTCTCGGTTACAGCCAGATAATCGATGCCGAGGGCATAGATGACAGCTTTGAGTGTTCGGTTATGCCCGAGGTGATTAGCTGTAATGTGACCGCGGCTTCGGACAGCGGCGGAAACAACAGGATACTGCGCTGCGAGACTGAGATACGTCTCGGCTGTCGGGCTGTGAAAACAGCAACGGCAATGATAGCTGAGGACGCTTTTTCAACAGTGTACCCCTGCAATGTTGAAATGTCAGAGATAAAAGCCGAGCAGATACCCTCGGTATACGATGAGAGCTTTCGGCACAGTGCAAAGCTTGCTGAGGGAGAAGCTGTACCGCAGACTATCTATGCTATGTGGAGCGAGCCAAAGAACATCAATACCCGTATCGGCGATGACGGGCGGTCAGTGGTCATCAGCGGTATGCTGTCCTATTCTATGGCGGCTAAGGACGGCGCAGGAATGATAGTAATGCCAGACCGTGACGAGGCATTTGAGGAGACCATTGCCCTTCCCGAGGATATAAGCGGAGCTCATGTGGCTGCTGAGGTCAGCGTAAAGGAGACTGCCTATGACATCTCTGCGGAGGGCGTTCTCAGCGCAATAGCAGACATTTCAGCGAAGCTGTCGGTGTACAGCTCGGACTCTATAAGAGCTGTGACAAATATCGTTATCGACGACTCTGCCAAAAAGGAGCGTGACGGCGATTACGCAATAAAGCTGTATTTCGGTATTGAAAACGAGAATGTCTGGGATATTGCGAAGCGCTACAGCACCAGTGTTGAGGCTGTCATGGAGGAAAACGAACTAAGCGGCGAGCGCCTTGAAAACGGCGGAATGCTGCTTATCCCTATAGTATCTTAAAGATTAGAGCTAAGAATTAAGAACTAAGAGCTAAGAATTATAGAATTAGAACTAAGAAATATCAGTTTACATATCTTAGTTCTTAGATCTTAGGTCTTAGTTCTGATAAAAAAGGAGTAATTTATGACTAAAGATATATACAGTAATATTGCCGAACGCACAGGCGGCGATATATACATAGGCGTGGTGGGACCTGTGCGCACGGGTAAATCCACCTTTATCAAGCGGTTTATGGAGTCACTTGTGATACCAAATATCGCCAGCGAGTTCAAGCGTGAGAGGGCTCTTGATGAGCTGCCCCAGTCAGCCGCAGGCAAGACTATTATGACTACAGAGCCAAAATTTATCCCCGAGGAGGCAGTCAGCATAGACTTAGGCGACGGAGCAGGCTTCAATGTGCGGCTCATAGACTGCGTGGGGTATATCGTCCCAAGCTCTCTGGGCTATATCGAAAACGAGCAGCCCCGAATGGTGATGACCTCGTGGTTTGACGAGGAGATTCCCTTCAATATGGCGGCTGAGATAGGTACGCAGAAGGTCATCACGGAGCACTCCACCATAGGGCTGGTAATTACTACAGACGGCACAGTTACTGACATTCCCCGTGAGGAGTATGCCGAATGTGAGGAACGTGTTATCCGTGAGCTTAGGGAGCTGGGCAAGCCCTTTGTGGTCATACTCAACACAGTTTATCCTGATTCTCCCGAGGCAAAGGCGCTGGCAGAGCAGCTCACGGAGCGCTATGATGCAAAGGTGATACCTGTGAACTGCCTTGACCTTAATGAGGAGGATATACGCAGTATAATGCGCGAGATACTCTTTTCTTTCCCTATAAAGGAGATAAATATCCGCACGGCGCGGTGGATAAATACCCTCGACAAGGGGCACTGGCTGAAAAGCGAGATACTGGACTGTATACGCAGTGCCGCAAAGGATATACGCCTTGTACGCGAGGCTGAAGATGCTGCGGTGGCAATGGGGGAGTGTCCCAACGTGGTCAAGGCGGAAATAACCTCCATAGACCTCGGCAAAGGCTCGGTAACTATTACTGCCGAGCTGGACAACAGCCTGTTTTACAAGATACTGGGTGAGACTACGGGCATTGAGATAGAGAGCGAAAGTGATCTTATGCCCCTGCTGTCGGAGCTCAACGACATTCGCCGCAAGTATAAGCGCATAGAGCCTGCCCTTGCAGAAGTTGAGGCGACGGGCTATGGTATCGTAATGCCCGAGCTTGAGGAAATGTCCCTTGAGGAGCCGAAAATTATCCGTCAGGGCGGCAAATACGGAGTAAAGCTCAAAGCCTCTGCGCCGTCTATACACCTGATGAAAGCCAATATCAATACCACTATCAGTCCCATTGTGGGTACAGAGCGGCAGTCCGAGGAGCTTGTGATGTATCTGCTGGACGGCTTTGACGATGATCCCAAGAAGATATGGGAGAGTAATATCTTCGGGAAATCTCTCCACGAGCTGGTCAACGAGGGGCTTCACAGCAAGCTGTTCAAGATGCCTGTGGACGCGCGTATGAAGCTTCAGGAGACGCTGGAGCGTGTCATAAACGAGGGTTGTTCGGGACTTATCTGCTTTATACTATGAAAAAAGGAGACCTTTGGTCTCCTTTTTTCAGCCGTTAGCTTGTAGGGGAGCCCGCCCACGGGCTCCCGAGAGTTATGATGAAATTACGTTGTCCCATTGTAGGGGACGGCATCCTCGACGTCCCGTTGGTGCAAATGAAACATTGTAGGGGCACCCTTTGGGCGTCCGCGAGTGTTGCTAATACTATGCATTATAAACGAAAATCGGCTGAACCATAAGGCTCAGCCGACTTTCCCTTTAGGAATTTTCGATTTTTATCATGACTTCATCTTCAATTTTTGCAGGCATTAACGCATAGATAAGATTTCCAATGCCGCAAGTCCACCATACAGTCAAAAGAGCAACTTTAGCATGATCTTTCTTCTTTTCTTTTACGACTAAAGCATTATTTTCGCCCTGCGACTGTATCTTGTACCCCTGTGTTACGTAGTCGTCGACTAACTGCTCTAATTCTTTTTTAGTTGAGCATCTTCTTATTCTGTTTGCCATATTCATATCCTCCTTAATGGTGGTTTTACATATTTTGCACCTATTTAGGTGCAATTTTATTATAACATATGGATATAATAAAATCAACAGTTTTGCACTTATTTTAGTGCAGAAATTTAACTGGAGG
>NZ_JAIKXF010000095.1 GCF_024684275.1 Ruminococcus sp. | reverse complement strand
AGTAGTTGGCTACATTAAGCTTCAGATCGCAGCAGGAAAGGCTACTCCTGCACCACCTGTTGGTCCGGCACTCGGTCAGCACGGTGTTAATATCATGGCATTCACAAAGGAATTCAACGAGAGAACAAAGAACGACATCGGTATGATAATCCCTGTTGTAATCACTGTTTACGCAGACCGTTCATTCTCGTTCATCACTAAGACTCCACCCGCAGCAGTCCTCATCAAGAAGGCTTGCAACATCAACAGCGGTTCAGGAGTACCTAACAAGACTAAGGTCGCAAACATCACTAAGGAGCAGATCAAGAAGATCGCTGAGACAAAGATGCAGGATCTCAACGCTGGTTCTATCGAAGCAGCTATGAGCATGATCGCTGGTACAGCTCGCTCAATGGGCGTTGTAGTTGTTGACTAATCAATTTAATGAATGATGAAGTGGGGGTATCCCCGTTCAGAGTTCTATTGGTGGGAGGAAAATTCCGCTAATCGGGTAAGCTATAAGCTTCTCGGTATTACCACTTAAATAGGAGGAAATATAATGAAACACGGCAAAAAATATGTTGACAGCGCTAAGGCTGTTGATTATGCTAAGCAGTATGATTCCACAGAGGCTCTCGACCTCGTTTGCAAGAACGCAAAGGCTAAGTTCGATGAGACTATAGAGGCTCACATCCGTCTCGGCGTTGACTCAAGACACGCTGACCAGCAGGTTAGAGGTGCTGTTGTACTTCCTAACGGTACTGGTAAGACAGTAAGAGTATGCGTATTCTGTAAGGAAGACAAGTACGAGGCTGCTCAGAGCGCTGGCGCAGAGTTCGTTGGCGGTCAGGATCTCGTTGACAAGATCATGAAGGAAAACTGGATGGACTTCGACGTAGTTGTTGCATCACCTGATATGATGGGACTCGTTGGACGTCTCGGTAAGGTTCTCGGACCTCGTGGTCTTATGCCAAACCCAAAGGCTGGTACAGTAACACCTGACGTTGCAAAGGCTGTTACAGAGGCTAAGGCTGGTAAGATCGAGTATCGTCTCGACAAGACAAATATCATTCACTGCCCAATTGGTAAGGCTTCATTCGGTGCTGCAAAGCTCGAGGAGAACTTCAACACACTTATGGAGGCTGTTGTTAAGGCAAAGCCTGCTGCTGCTAAGGGTACTTACCTCAAGAGCTGCACAGTTACTTCAACAATGGGCCCTGGTGTTCCGGTTGCTACAGCTAAGTACGGTGTTTGATAGATAATACAAATATTTAAGGCTTCACTTTATGTGAAGCCTTTTATTTTGCAGGGACGACCATTGAACGTCTGCGTAAACGTCATGTAGGGGCGGCGTTCCGCCGCCCGTTGATGAAACAATGCCCTACAATTAAAGGACGCCTTTTCTTACAAGGCGTCCCTAATTTGTGGGACGTCGGGGACGCCGTCCCCTACATTAAAACGTGGGACGATGCTGTATGATCGAGCGGCGAAACGCCGGCCCTACACATAAAACAAAAGGGACGCCTTGGCGTCCCTTAATTCTTAGTTCTTAGCTCTAAGCTCTAAGCTCTAAGTTCTATTATTCCTCTTCGCTTGAAAGTGCCTTTACGACCTTGTCAAAAACAGGGAAATCCTTATCATAGGTCTCCTGCATTTCCTTTTGGCTGGCGTTCATAACGTCCTTTGGCTTGCGCAGGGCAAAGAACATATCATCAGTGATAACATCTGGAGAAACGCCGATGTGCTCAGCAAATTTCGTATCCTTGATGTAGTAGAAATACCTGTTCACATGAGGATCATCGGGATAGATACTGCTGAGGTCAACTAAGCTGTCCTCGGGAATAAGCAGATCATCAGTGGTCTTTTTATTTCCGATCAGCATAACGGCGTCATCACTGTTAAGGTAGGTAGTAAGCTTTGTCGAAACGCCGTTGATATAGTTCTGATACTCATCATCGCCGTATGGTATATTGTAAACGCTAACAAGCACCTTTCCGTTGCCGTTAGAGTCCTCAGCGTACTCCTCAAAGTATTCTTCAATGAATGGAGAGTCGCCTACAAAATTATTGTCACAGAGCATGAGTACGATCATATCCGGATTCGGCTTTGACAGCAGGTCATATACCAGAAAACTGCCAAGTCCCAGTAAGAAAACACAAAGTACGAGCCACCATTTGTTATGGTAGAAGAAATTCGATATTTTCTTGCCGAATGACAGCTTTATTTCTTCTTCCTTTTCCTCATGGATAGTCTCGCTTTCCTCTACGATGCCTTGCTTCAGGCGCATGAGCTCGATCTTTTCATCGTGGAGCTTTTTCTCATAGGCTTCCTGTTTTTCCTTTTCACGCTGAGCATACTTCTCTGCGATCTCCTGTTCTTTTTTAGCCTGTTCTTCCTCCTGCTTTTTGCGGAGCTCCTTGTTCACCTTGAAAACGCTTTTGTCCATTACTATTTTGTCGTTCTGCTCAGAGGTGTTTTCAATGTTTTTTTCTTTTTCCTTCATAGCATATTCCTTATAATAAAGGGCGGCAATTGCCGCCCGTATGTGGTTTATCAGTTAAGGCTTTTAAGTGTTGGGAAGAGGAGTACGTCTCTGATAGAAGCACTGTTTGTAAGAAGCATTACCAGACGGTCGATACCATAGCCGATACCGCCCGTAGGAGGCATACCGATCTCCAGAGCATTGAGGAAGTCCTCATCTGTGCGGTTAGCTTCCTCGTCACCCTGACTGAGAGCTTCCTCCTGAGCCTTGAAGCGCTCACGCTGATCGATAGGATCGTTGAGCTCAGAGTAAGCGTTGCACATCTCTCTGCCTGTGATGAACAGCTCGAAACGCTCAACATAGTCGGGAGCATCGGGCTTCTTCTTGGTAAGAGGAGATATTTCTATCGGGTGATCCATAATGAATGTAGGCTGAATGAGGTGCTCCTCAACATAGGTCTCGAAGAACAGGTTGAGTATATCACCGCGCTTGTGGCGAGCCTCGTACTCAACGCCCTTTTCATCAGCGATCCTGCGAGCTTCCTCAAGAGTCTTTATCTCGTTGAAGTCAACCCCTGAGTACTTTTTGACAGCGTCTATCATGGTAAGGCGCTCGAAGGGCTTGCCCAGGTCTATCATGTGTTCGCCGTAAGGAACGCAGGTAGTACCGCAAACTTCCTGAGCAACGTGACGATACATATTCTCTGTAAGGTCCATCATGCCGTAGTAATCGGTATAAGCCTGATAGAGCTCCATAAGTGTGAACTCGGGGTTATGACGGGTGTCAACGCCCTCGTTGCGGAAAACTCTGCCTATTTCGTAGACTCTCTCCAGACCGCCGACAATAAGTCTCTTGAGGTAGAGCTCAAGGCTTATACGGAGCTTTACGTCCTCATCGAGAGCATTATAGTGTGTCTCGAAAGGTCTTGCAGCTGCGCCGCCTGCATTTGATACCAGCATAGGAGTCTCGACCTCCATGAAGCCCTGATCGTCAAGGTAGCGTCTGATAGATGAGATTATCTTAGAGCGCTTGATGAAGGTATCCTTTACCTCGGGATTGATAACGAGGTCAAGATAGCGCTGACGGTATCTTGTATCTGTGTCTTTAAGACCGTGCCACTTCTCAGGGAGAGGGAGGAGTGACTTTGTAAGGAGTGTGATATTCTTGGCGTGGATAGAGATCTCGCCCTTGCGGGTTCTGAATACATAGCCCTCAACGCCGATAATATCACCTATATCCCACTTCTTCTTGAATTCCTTGAAAAGGTCTGCGCCGACGTCGTTTGAACGTACATAGACCTGGATACGGTCAGACTTATCACGTACGTCGATGAAGTTTGCCTTACCCATATCTCTCCAGCTCATTATTCTTCCTGCGATACGGATAATATTCTCGTTAAGCTTTTCCAGCTCAGCAGTTTTTTTCTCCTCATCGTCGCCGCAGGCAGCAAGTATCTCAGCTTCCTTAGCCTCATACTCCTTTTTATAATCGGCAGCATGGCCTGTTACGTCGAACTTTGTGATTACGAAGGGATCATGTCCCAGCTCACGGAGGTCAGCCAGCTTATCGAGTCTGTCCTTCTTTAATACATTTATATCCTGTGCAGGCTCTTCCTCAGCCTGTACGGGTGAATTCACCTGATTTTCGCTCATTTTATGCGTCCTTTCGATTACTTTGAGATCTCTACGACCTCGAACTTCAGCTCGCCTGCGGGAGCTTCAACGATGAATATATCGCCGACTCTCTTTTTCATAGCAGCCTTGCCGATAGGAGACTCGTCCGAGATAAGTCCCTCGCGTACATTAGCGTGGTTTGTACCAACGATAGTGAATGTTTCTATCTTGCCTGTATCAACGCGCTTAATTGTTATTTTGGAGCTCATGCCTATTTCGTCAACAGAGATGCTCTCGTCGTCAACGATCTCAGCATTGTCGATAGTATACTGGAGTTCCTGAATGTGAGCCTCGAGGATAGCCTGTTCGTTTTTAGCCTCATCGTACTCAGCGTTCTCGGAGAGGTCTCCGTAGGAACGTGCAACTTTAAGTCTTTCAGCGACTTCCTTACGTTTATTGATCTTAAGGTCATCAAGTTCAGCGACGAGCTTGTCGTAGCTTTCTCTGGACATCTTCTTTGTAGCCATATCAATGCACTCCTTTATATTTGAAAATAAATAGCATTACATAATATTATACTATATTACGCTGAAAAAGTCAAGTGTGGATTAGAATTAAGAGCTAAGAGCTAAGAACTAAGTCTGTAGGGGCAGTAAATCAAAAGGGCGACTAATATCCGCCCCTACACACATTCCATGTACCCACCTACCCAACAACCCATGTACTACTAAAGCACTATACTTTATGAGTTTAAATCGTAATAGTTGGGTACATGGGTAGGTGGGGGTATCTTATGCCACATCTTGATCCTTATCGGCTCGGCAAATAAAAAGGACGACCAATGGTCGCCCCAAAAAATTATGCATTAATTAAGTATTTCTTGGCTTATAGTATCGACAGCCGCCTGAAGCTGCATATCAAAGCCCTCTGTCGTGCCTTTTTCAGCCGCTACATCAGGGACAAGTCCCACTCCGTCGTAGCACTCGGATACCGCAGTCCTGTATTTAGCCACGGTAAGAACTACCGCACCGTTGTTGTTGAACTCAGTAGTCTTCTGCATAACGCCCTTGCCGTAGGTCTTTTCGCCTACCAGCTTAGCACCGCCGAAATCACGGAGCGAAGCCGCAAAAAGCTCTGCTGCGCTTGCTGTGTTCTTATTGACGATGACCGCCATAGGAACATCGAGCCTTGTATCGTCGGAATAGATAAGTGTCTCGCTGTGACCGTCCTTATATTCCGCAGTAGCTATAACTCCCTCGGGAAGCAGGGGATCAAGACAATCCGAAAGCATATCCACCATGCCGCCGTTGTTGTCGCGTACGTCGAATATAAGCGCCTTAGCGCCGTTTGAGGTGAGTCTTTCGAGAGTGTCAACAAACTGCTGAGGAGTGTTCTTCTTGAAGTTGTTTATCTCGATATAGCCGATAGTCTCGTCCAGCATTTTGCCGCTGACAGTAGTTACCTCTATAGAGCGTCGTGTAAAGGTATAATCCCTGTCTATACCGCCTCTGCGTACGGTGAGCTTTATCTCAGAGCCCTCAATGCCTCGCATAGCCTCTACGGACTCGTCGAAGCCTGCCTCAAGAACGTCGATACCGTCGATAATTGTGATTATATCGCCCTCGCGGAGACCTGCCTCCTCAACAGGAGACTCGCTGTTGATACCTGCGATACGGATATAGCCGCTCTCGTCCTCGTCAAGGATAAGGCCGAGACCGATGAGCTGTCCCTCGTCCTCGCTCTGTTCCTCGAGGTACTCCTCCTCAGAGAGAAATTTTGAGTACTTATCGTCAAGTCCCGATATATAGCCTTTCAGTATACCGTCGCTGAGCTTGCTCTCGTCGATTTCGCCGAGGAAGTTTTCGCGGACATAGGAATCCAGACTTTGCAGTGAATTGTACTTCTTTGCCTTTTCGTTTACGTCAACCACCTTAGTGTTAAAGCTTTGCAGCGAGAAAAAGGAAGTCAGTATAAACGTTATCGCAGAAGCGATAGCGATAAGGCTCAGCGCCAGACCGAGACTGATTTTCTTATTCATATTATCATCGCTTTCTGACAAAAATTCGGGCAGTTGTCTGAACTGCCCTGAATTATCATTATTATATTTTTATGGACTAACGTAGCCCAGAGGATCAACTCTGCTGCCGTTCACACGCACTTCAAAATGGAGGTGAGGACCTGTTGACCAGCCTGTAGTGCCGATGTAGCCGATAACATCACCCTGATTTACATACTGACCTACAGAAACACAAGCTGAAGCAAGGTGTCCGTAAACTGTTGAGTATGTACCGTCGTGAGAGATTACAACATAGTTGCCATAGCCGCCGCCGCAGCCGCAGCTTCCGTTTTTAGCATAGTCATGAGTGCATGAGTTGCATACGGTGATGACAGTACCTGACTTTGCAGCGCAGGCTGCTCCGCCGTGGATACCGGCGTCACCTACGTCGATACCGCCGTGGAATGAGCCCCATCTCGGACCGTAGTAGCTGGAGATATAGCAGAATCCCGGGGCAGGCCATGCAAATCCCGAAGCAGAAGGAGCAGGGATATATGCAGGCTGCTGATATGTGGGAGAATATGTCTCACCGCTGCTCTGAGCAGCCTGCTGTGCAGCAGCAGCTCTCTCAGCGGCAAGTCTTGCCTGTTCAGCCTCGTATGCAGCCTGTGCAGCCGCAGCCTGACGGGCGATCTCAGCGGATATTTCTGCGTCGAATTCAGCGTTCATAGCTTCAAGCTCACGCTTCTTTTCCTCTGTCAGCTGTTCTTCCTTAGTGATACGGTCGATCTCAGCCTGAGTCTGCTGATATTTTTCATTGAGAACAGCGATCTCAGCGTCCTTTTCTTCCTTACGCTTCTGCTGCTCCTCAAGCTTCATTTTGTGAGCGAGCTTTTCGGTTTCAAGGTCCATTTTGGACTGTTCCATCTGGGCAATATCACCGAGAATGTCGTTTATGAGCTCCTCGTCATAGGAAGCGATACGGTTTACCATTTCAACTCTCGACATCATATCGTAGAAGCTTGATGTGCCGACTACGACTGTAGCGAGGTTGTCGTTTCCTGTGATATACATAGCGCAGAGGCGCTGCTTGAACAGCTCGATATTAGCGTCGATCTCATTCTGCTGGTCGATGATAGACTGATCGAGAGCATCGATATTGTTCTGGGCAGTTTCGATGTCTGCGTTGATATTTTCAAGTTCCTTGTTGAGAAGGTCGATGTTTTTGCTTATCACATCTATCTGTTCATTGAGCACAGACTGATACTGCTGTTCCTCAGCCTTGTTGCCTGCAAGGGCGTCAAGCTGGTTCTGGAGCTCGCTGATAGTTTCCTTGTTGGACTTGATCTCTTCCTGCATTTCTGCAATGGTCTTAGCGTATGCGTTGTTGGAGCTTTTCCCTGTATTTAAGGGAACGAAATTGATTAATGCTGCGGCTAATGCTGAGCTTGTCACAAAGGATATGACCTTCTTAAAAATATGTAGCTTTTCCATAATTAAGCTGCGTAACGGACAGTTGCTTGCTGTCCGAGAGCACACTCCTTTCATAGTAAGATTTCATATTGTCGGTTTTACTTTGAGCATATCAGACATCAATATGTTTTCTTGTACTTACCACACTTCCGAGAGCGCCTATAAGGGCACCGAAAACAAGGTAGCCGAGTATAACGAAGAGCCGTATCTTATCGAATGGGATAAGGCTGCTAACGCCGAAAGTATTCATCAGCATTCCCTGTTCCTTGATCATGTTGTAAGCCGAGCTGTATACAGCCCATGTTATGAAGTAAGCACCTGCGCCTGCGAAGAAGCCTGTTACCATACCCTCAACGAAGAAGGGGAGTCTGATAAAGGCGTTTGTAGCGCCGACATACTTCATTATCTGTATTTCCTCACGGCGGGCAAAAACGCTTGCCTTAGTGGTATTGGAAATGATTATCATTGAAACAACGGCAAGTGCTATGATAATAGCGCCTGCAATGAGAGAAACCACCTTTCTGAGCTCTCTCAGGAACTCAGCGACCTGCGGTGAAGCAGAAGCGCTCTGGATATTAGCCAGTGAGCTTATGCTGTTGGTAGTTTCGGTTATCTTATCGGTATTCTTGACAGTCACGCTGAAGCCGTCAGGCATAAAGCTTGCGTCATTGCCGATATATTCGTCGAATATCTTCTCAGCATTCGGAAGGCTTGCCTTCTGTCTTGCGAGAGCTTCCTCCTTGGATATGAACTCGACCTTGTCGATATTCGGGAGAGCCTTGATAGCCTCCTCAGCAGCGGAGTTCTGTTCCTCGGTAGTACCGACTTTCATGATGACGACTACCTCATTCTGACTTCCCAGACCTTTTATCATGGAATTGAGGTTGATATAGAACAGACCTGCTATTCCCACGAGAAGGAGAGATATGAGCAGAACGCAGAAGGTAGCGAATGCCATCATCTTATTTTTCCAGATATTTTCCACGCCCTGATCGGCGAGGTATCTTATACCGCTTAGTTTCATTCCGCACCCCCATCGGTTTTTTCAGTGAGTGCGGCGAGCAGCTCCTGCGGAGTAGGCTCGTCTGATTTCGGAATCGGAGCAATATCGACATCGATATTTTCCTTTACTGGCTTCATAAGCTCTTTTTCGGGCTTTTCAGCAGTATCCGGAATGCCGCCGATAGCTGATATTATATCATCAGCGGTCATATTTTCGATAGGGAGGTCGATAGCCTCCTCGGTATTGACCATATCTTCAGCTTCTGTATCCTCAGCAGCCTCGGCTTCGCTGATAGCGGCAGCCATAGCCTCGGGAGTTATCTCGCTGTCCATATCCGGGATAAGCTCGTCTCCCGTACCTGTGATGACCTCGTCGAAAACGATCTCACCCTCGGTAATGTTGATGATACGTCCGCCGAAGTGACGGACAAGATCGTGCTCATGGGTTACCATGAGTATAGTAGTACCCTGATCGTTAATGCCCTTGAGCAGCTCGACTATCTCATAGGAGAGCTCGGGATCGATATTACCCGTAGGCTCGTCGGCGATTATGAGCTGAGGATCGTTTACCAGCGCACGGGCAATAGCCACACGCTGCTTTTCGCCGCCTGACAGCTCATCAGGGTAAGAGTTTGTTTTAGCGTGGAGTCCTACAAGACTTATAACATATGGGACTCTCTTGCGTATGTACTTGATAGGGGCGTCGATAACTCTGAGAACGAATGCGATGTTCTCATATACGGTCATTGACGGTATCAAGCGGAAGTCCTGAAATACAAAGCCGAGGGTACGGCGGAATTCAGGTATCTTGCGTTTTTTTAGCTTATTAAGGTTATATCCGTTTACGGTAACGACACCGCTTGTAGCGTCTATTTCCTTTAAAAGCAGCTTTATCATAGTACTTTTTCCCGCACCTGATGAACCTACAACGAAAGCGAAATCGCCGTCGTTTATCTTCAGACTGACGTTGTTCAAAGCGTCAACGCCGCTGGAGTAGGTCACGGATACGTTTTTAAGTTCTACCAATGGGTTACACCTACCTTAATCTGTAAGGGCGGAGAGCCGCCCTAAAAAAGTTCTCATATACCCCTTTGAGAAATAATCAGAACTTTACAGGATTAGCAGACAGGTACTTCTTTACCATGAGAGCGATCTTGAATATGATAGCGTGATCGAACTCGCGGAGGTCAAGACCTGTGAGCTTCTTGATCTTTTCGAGTCTGTAAACAAGAGTATTTCTGTGTACGAAGAGCTTTCTTGATGTTTCGGATACATTCAGGTTGTTCTCGAAGAACTTCTGGATCGTAAAGAGTGTTTCGTGGTCGAGAGATTCGATGCTTCCCACCTTGAATACCTCGTGGAGGAATGTCTCACAGAGAGTTGTGGGGAGGTGGTAGATAAGACGTGCGATACCGAGGTTATCGTAGCTTACGATTACCTTGTCTGTATCGAATACCTTGCCGACCTCAAGAGCCATCTGAGCCTCCTTGAATGAACGGGCGAGGTCCTTTACGCCGACAACGGCTGTACCGATACCAACGTTTACTCTTGTATAGAACTCACTGCTGAGAGTATCAGCGATAGAGCGGGCAAGCTTTTCGAGGTCCTTTGAGTCAACAGCGCTCTTGAGCTCCTTGACGAGAACGATATCGGTCTCAGTGATATTGAATACGAAGTCCTTGTTCTTGTCAGGGAAGAGGTTCTGAATAACATCATATGCAGAGATGTCGTTAGCTGAGATTATTCTGATAAGGAATACAGCGCGGCTTATCTCGGCATTGAAGTGGAGCTCTCTTGCCTTGATAACGATGTCTCCGGGGAGAACATTGTCGAGGATAACGTTCTTGATGAAGTTGTTTCTGTCATACTTCTCATCATAGTACTGCTTGATATTTGAAAGTGCGATAGCAAGGATACTTGCATATTTAGCAGCAGCGTCGTCTACGCCTTCAACGAAGACAGCATAGTCGGGCTTTACTCTTGAACCGAAAGGCTTGTATGTGAAGCCGTCGCGGATAAAGATATCGTGTGAATCGCTGAGGTCAAGAGATACGAATTCATTAGTTGTACCCACGCGAGTGAGGTCGCTGCAGGCAATGATCGTAGCTGTTTCGTCAACAACACCGATAGTAGCGTCGATAGAATCGCGCATCTGATGAACTAAACCCTGAAATAATCTGTTGGACATGATTTACATCCTTTCTCTTAATAAGATCTTATTTTGAGCGGACCTTCAAGGAGAGTCGGGGCGCGTTGTGCTCCTCAACATATTACAAATTGTAACACATTTTTGGTCTGAATTTGTTAACAAACTGTTAACTCTCGTCTGAAGGCTCACAAACATGACTTAACGATATGTTGATTTTTGTAAAAAATTGCCAAAGACAATATTTTCTTTGTAACCAAGCTGTAATTTTTACGGCTTGAATTGTAATTGTTACATCTTCTCGGGACAGGTGATATTGAGTATCTCCAGAGTGTTTTTCAGTACCTGACGCACTGCGGCACTGAGGAGGATACGAGCGTCCCTGAGCTGTTCTGTTTCAGCGTTCTTTACGCTGCATCCGTCATAGAAGCGGTGGAACAGAGTTGCCAGATCAATAGTATACTTGGTGATCTTTGCAGGATCATAGGTCTTAGCCGCAAGGTCGATCTCCTTCGGAAGTGAAGCCAGATGACGGATAAGCTCAATCTCACGTGGATCAGAAAGAAGGTCAAGGTCTGCGGAAGCAGGGATATTGATGCCTTCGTCTGCAAGGGCCCTGAGCATACTGCAAATTCTTGCGTGTGCGTACTGCACGTAGTATACGGGGTTCTGTGAGGTCTTTTCGATAGCCAGACCGAGGTCGAACTCAAACTGTGAATTTGCCTCGCGGAGGTTAAAGAAGAATCTTGCAGCATCTATTGGTATCTCGTCAAGGAGAGTTACCAGTGTGATAGCCTTTCCGCTTCTCTTTGAGAGCTTTACGGTCTCGCCGTTGCGGACAAGTCTTACCATCTGCATGAGAACTACATCAAGCTTGGTCTCATCAACACCGAGAGCGTTGAGAGCGGCCTTGAGTCTCGGAACATAGCCGTGGTGGTCAGCGCCGAGAACATTGATAGCCTTGTTGAAATTACGTGTTACCAGCTTGTTGTAGTGGTAGGCAATATCGGGGACGATATATGTGTAAAGACCGTTGCTTCTTCTGAGAACGAAATCCTTGTCCATGCCGTATTCTGTAGCCTTGAACCATATAGCGCCGTCCTGCTCATAGGCTTTTCCTGCCTCCATGAGCTTGTCAACTACCAGCTTTGTCTCGTTCTTTTCGTGAACTGTGCTCTCTCTGAACCAGTTGTCGTAAACGATACGGTATTTTTTCAGGTCACGTTCAAGACCTGCTATATTAATAGGAAGCGCGTAATCAACAAGAGCCTTTCTGCGCTTCTCCTCGGAAACGCTTTCCATAGCCTTGCCGTTTATGTCGTAGAAGTTCTTTGCGTGTTCGATGATGTCTGTACCGAGGTAAACGTCCTCAGGCATCTCGAACTCTCCGCCTTCGCCGCTGCCTTCATAGATAACAGAGCAGAGCTTATCGGCGTCGTCCTTGTACTGAGCCATGAGCTCCTGTCCCTTTGGTGAGCAGAGCTGTAAGTATCTGAGCTCCAGAGACTTGCCGAATTTCTCTATCTGGTTTCCTGCGTCATTTACGTAGAACTCACGCTCTGCGTGATAGCCTGCCCACTGGAGAACGCTTGCGAGACAGTCTCCGATAGCGCCGCCTCTTGCATTTCCTATATGCATAGGACCTGTGGGGTTTGCGGAAACGAACTCAACAAGCACCCTCTTGCCCTTGCCAAGCTCTGTTTTGCCGTAGCTGTCGCCCTCGTCAAGAACGTTTCTTACAACGTCCGAGAACCAGCTCCTGCCGAGGAAAAAGTTGAGGAATCCCGGACCTGCGACCTCTGCCTTCTCGAAGATAGTGCCTTCAAGGCTGAGCTTTTCGCAGATGAGCTCTGCTATCTTTCTCGGAGGCATTTTAAGAGCCTTTGCGCATACCATAGCGGTATTTGCTGCGAAATCGCCGTGTGATTTATCCGCAGGTATCTCGATGTTGAAGCTTGGCAGCGGAGTGGCTGGGATAGCTTCCTCGGATACAAGAACTCCGAGAGCGTCCATGATTATTTCACGGAGACGCAGGGAGGCGGAATTGATAAGGTCTGACATTATATCTATCCTTTCTTTCGGGCTCAGTTCTGAGCCTGTACTGTCATGATTATCTCGTTATCTGAAAGATACGAGGAATTGAGATCAAGAGTATATTTCATATACAGCCTGCCGTTTTCGGCAAGAGTATTCTCTATAGCGTGGGTGTAGACGCCTATCTGCAAATTGCCGTAGGGAGTTCCGTACTGACAGAAATGCTTTCGTCCTATCTCAAGAGAGAGTACGGAATTTGCCGTGCCCTCACGGGTGATGGAAGCGTTTTTGCAGTCGTCTACTTTTATAGTAGTGACAGAACCCTCGAAGCCTGTAGCTGAGGTATCCTCGTATGAGATTATATCCCAGCCGTTTTCGCGGGTGAAGCTTGCTTTTGTGAGAAGCTCAGTCTCGCTTTTTTCGTTCTCCTGCCACTGTATGCTCGTAAGAGAGATCAAAACGTTATTTTTCAAAGTTATCTCCTTAATTGTCTTTGTTGATGCTCAGTAAGTCCTGTCGGCATTTTCGATAGCCTGTTCGAGAAGCATATCTATGAGGTCCTCATGCTCATAGCCCAGCTGCTCCATGAGCTTGGAGAAAACGCTGTTTTGTCTGAGCCCTGGCATAGTGCCTACCTTGTTGAGCAGAAGCTCTCCGTTCTCGGTGAGAAAGAGGTCAACTCTTGCAAGTCCCTTACAGCCTAAAGCCTTGAATGCGGTAACTGCTATCTCCTTAGCCTTGTTTCTGAGCTCGGCAGGTATATCCGCAGGGATAGTGAGGTCGTCTCCCGAGCTTACATTGAAGTTGCTCGGATCGTACAGCTTGTCATCGGCGATTATCTCTCCGATAGGCGAGCAGACAGGCGTATCATAGCCGTAAACTGCCGCTTCAAGCTTTCTTGCCTTGACGTATTTCTCAACTATGACCTTGTTGTCATTGGAGAAAGCCACCTTTACAGCCTTGATAAACTCCTCGGGGGTGTTTACGAAGCTTATGCCCTGATTGCTGCCGCTGCTTGCAGGCTTTACAACTAAATTACAGCCGAATTTCTCAGCTATCTCGGCACATCTTCTGTCAAGGTCGTTCAGCTCGCGCTGAGTGATGAGCTCCCATTCAGGAGCCTTGATGTTGTAGTCGTCCATGACCATATGTGTATGGGATTTATCCATGCATGAAGCGCAGGCAAGCACTCCGCTGCCCACATAGGGGATACCCGAAAGGTCAAGAAGCCCCTGTATAGTACCGTCGCCGCCGCGCTTACCCATGAGTATCGGCAGTACAACGTCGATTTTCTTTACTGAGGTCTCGCCGTTTTCGATGGTGATGATGCCTCTGTGAAGCGGATCGGGAGAAATGAAGGCTGAGGTGCAGTCGGTGTTCTGCTCCCATGTTCCGTCGGCTATCTCCTCGGGTGAGCCGGGGAAGAACAGCCAGCGTCCCTTGCGGTTTATTCCTATAGAGATGACCTCGTAGGTGTCTCTTGGTATATTTTTTATGACCTCTGCGGCAGAAGCCAGTGAAAGGGCGTGTTCCCGAGCTGTACCGCCGAAGATCACAGCCGCTTTTATCTTTGCCATATGCGTCTCCTTTATATATAGTACTCTGTATTTTTTCTTGTCATTTTCAAGTATCACTATATTTTATCATATTTCACAAAAAACTGCAAGTATTTTTTGCGGAAATGAAGAATAACACAGTGAAATTCGCAAGTATAGTACATTGCAGACAATTTTTAACGCTCGGTTTTGTACATAATCACAATGAAATTATCGCTTTTTCATCAATTTGACGGATAACCCCTTAGTAAAAATGACGAAGCCAAAAGGGCTTATACCGTAAAAAAGATCATTTTTGGTCCGACGTGTTGTCTGCTTGACTTTAATAAAAAAATAATATATAATCATTTTATGATATTAGGTTTTACCGCGAAAGGGGAATATTGATGTGAAGATAATAAAACGAGCTGTACTCTGGCTGTCCATTATGCTGGTGCTGGAATTACTTATCAATGCGGCAGGAGCATTTATTGTCAAGCGCGTTGGAGCAGAGAATCTGATCAATTCAATGAGCGGCTACTCGAAAAGAACTGAAATGATCCTTCACCCGACATTTAGAGAGGAAAACGACGGAAAGGCCAACGGGCTTTCGGGACTTGCGGTCCGCACTATCCTCAGTGACGGCAGGATTTATAATCACACAAAGTTCGGATATAATTTCCTGTTCCTCAACTTCACTATGGAGCAGTCTGTGGTGTTCTTTGATAAGGACGGCACAACTCAGGTGTCATCGGGAATATTCAATATCGCTTATGAGGACAGAGGCTCTAAAACGGATTATATAAAGTTCCCTGTGGGGATTATTGACGTTAAGGAGCTTTGCGCTCAGAGCAATGCAAGGGAGCTGTACAGCACCCTTGAGAAAAAGCAGTACGACTCTATAAGGCTGGACGAGTATTCAGTCGACGAGGACTATATTGTCAGACCTAAAAAAATGACATTACTCGATCTGGATAAAAATGCCGTACAGAGCTTTGAGTTTCCGTGTGAGGGCGAGATAATCAAAGACGACAGCATTTACGTTTATGATATGATCGAATTGAACGAACAGATGAGAAATTCTTCCACATCATTGTGCAAGAAGATGAAAGATGTGTACGACGGTAAGCTGAAGACTGATAAGACAGCCATGAAGCTTATGAAGGAAGCTGATTTTTCAAAGAGTGCCCAGAGAGTTGACAAAACAATCTATGGCTTTGCGAGTTTTACCTCAAAGCACGTTGAAACTACCAACGGCAGTGCGATGGTATTTGCTCTGCATTTCAACTACATAAAGGGAGTCATTCTTTACACTATTATTTGCGCAGTGATACTGACCGCTATCCTGCTGCCCATATGGATACATAAGGATAAAAAAGCTGCAAACAGCTATTACTGATAAAGCAAAGAGCCTTCGGAACAATGTCCGAAGGCTCGAAAAGTACATTATCTTATGCCGGATAAATCGTCCCCCGGCTGGAGCTTGTCGTGAGCAAGTATATAGTCGTACACTTCGCTTATGGTAGTGAAAGCGACGCCCACATAGCTGTCGGCACAGCCGTAATAAAGGGCAATACGTCCGGAAGCTGCGTCAGTAAGTGCGGCGCATGGGAAGCATACATTGGGCACGAATCCGCGCTCCTCATACTCCGTTTCGGGTGCGAGGAGATAGTTCTCACAGCGGTGAAGCACTCGTGAGGGCTGGTCAATGTCGAGTATAGCTCCGCCTATGCTGTAAACATATCCGTTGCAGGTGTTGACAACTCCGTGATAGAACAGCAGCCAGCCTTTGTCGGTCTCGATAGGAGCTGCGCCGCCGCCTATTTTAAGATTTTCCCACCAGTTGTCAGAACGTCCCATGACATGGCGGTGACGTCCCCAGAACTCCATATCGGGGCTCTCTGAGAGGAAAATGTCGCCGAAAGCGGTATGACCGTTGTCACAGGGACGTGACAGCATAACATAATTGCCGTTTATCTTCCGAGGGAAAAGCACGGCGTTGCGGTTGTAGGGGAGATATGGGTTCTCAATTCTCTCAAACCGCTTGAAATCGAGGGTCTTGGCAATGCCTATAGTAGGTCCGTATGCGTCCTGACACCACATTATGTAATATGTGTCCTCCACCTTTACAAGCCTCGGATCATAGGCATAGGGCGGCATGAAAGGCTCGCCGTTTTTATTGGTGAAGGGTATCTTTTCCGGGTCGAACTCCCAGTGCAGAGCGTCCTTGCTCCTGCCGAGATAGATGTGAGGGATACCGTTGCGCTGCTCTCCGCGGAATACGCCTATATATCCGTCTTTGTAGGGCATAACTGCGCTGTTGAATATCCTTGCCACCTCGGGCAGTGGATTTCTGCCGATAATGGGATTCGCAGTGTATCTCCAGAGTGGAGATGTGCAGCCTTGAGGCTTGTCCTGCCACGGTATTGAGGGCAGGTCTGCTCCGATAATTTTAATATCCGCCATAGCAAACTCCTTTAATCCTTTAGTATGGATTAATTAAATTATAGCGCATAAAGCTTATTAAGTCAATAGCTTTGGCAAAATTTAAGTAAATTCGTGAAAATGCACTATTCTCCAGCCTGTAATTCTACACATCAAAATTCACATAAAAGTATAGAATGTTTCGCCGGATAGGTGTATAATTAATACGTTCTCAATAACCGACTGCATACGGCTGCTGAGATGCCCTTAAAAATAAAATATCACCTTAAATCATAACTTAAAAGGAGCTGTGGGTATGAACTTTTATGACCTTATAAACGGAATATCAAACGGAGCCTTCGACGAGCAGCTCAGTAAGCTTTACGGCAGCAGTGAAAAAGCTGTATTACGAGCAAGAGCACGTTATCTCAGTGCGGCGGAGAGCTTTTCGAGGCTCTGTCCCGAGTGCGGCGAGATACACGTTTATTCGGCTTCGGGACGTACTGAGGTGGGCGGAAATCACACCGACCACCAGCACGGCTGCGTTCTCGCAGCAGCGGTAAGTCTCGATATAATTGCTATCGTCAGCTTTAACGATGAGGGCGTTATCCGCGTGACCTCAGAGGGCTACCCTCAGAATGTGGTCTCGCTTGACGAGCTTGACGCAAAAGAGGAGGAAAAGGGGACTTCTGCGGCTCTTATCCGCGGTATCGCAGGAAAGTTTACGGATATGGGCGTGAAAATAGGCGGATTTGACGCATATATGACCTCTGATGTGCTCAGCGGAAGCGGACTTTCGTCATCGGCGGCATTTGAAGTGCTTATCGCAGCTATTATAAATGAGCAGTACAACGGCGGACAGACCGAGCCTGCGGAGCTGGCTAAAATAAGCCAGTATGCGGAAAACGTCTTCTTCGGCAAGGCAAGCGGTCTCATGGACCAGACCGTCTGTGCCGCAGGGGGCTTTGTTTCAATTGATTTTGCTGAGCCCGATAAACCGAAGATAACCAATGTGGATTTTGACTTTGAAAAGGCAGGCTACTCGGTGTGCATTACCGATACAGGCGGCAGTCACGCTGACCTCTCCGACGAGTATAGCGCTGTTTCCGCAGAGATGAAGCACGTTGCTGAGGCTATGGGCTGCGGATTCCTCCGTGAAGCCGATGAAGATGAGTTCTTTGAAAAGCTGCCTGAGCTCCGCGGGAGCTGTACCGACAGAGAGCTGCTTCGTGCTGCGCATTTCTTTGCTGAGAACAGACGTGCCGCTGAGGAGGCTCAGGCTCTTGCAGAGGGCGATACAGAGCGGTTTTTTGAGCTTGTGAATGAGTCGGGGACTTCCTCGGCAGAGCTGCTGCAAAATCTTTATTCGAGCAGATCTCCTCAGTGTCAGCAGATACCGCTGGGGATAATGCTGAGCAAGCGATTTTTGGGTGAAAGCGGCGCGGTGAGAGTTCACGGCGGCGGTTTTGCAGGAACGATACAGGCATTCGTGCCGACGTACCTTGCGGCGGACTACGCTGCGGAAATGGAGCGCATATTCGGCGAGGGCAGCTGCTACGTGCTGACTGTGCGCCCTGTAGGAGGATATGAGCTAAAATCATAATTTAACGCCTTTGGCGTCCCGAAAAATTGGTATTGTAGGGGCGAACATTGTTCGCCCGTGTCAAAATTGATGTGTATGTTTGCGGGCGCACATTGTGCGCCCCTACATCATTAAATTTTGATTTACGAAAGGAGAGGCTGCCTTGACAATAGGTGCTAATACTGAAAAAATACTGACAGAGCTGGAAAATCACGGCTTTGAGGCATATATGGTGGGCGGCTGTGTCCGCGACGGCATTATGGGACGCAAATGCAATGACATCGACATTACAACAAACGCTCTACCTGAGCAGATGTTAGCGGTTTTCAGCGGATATAAGGTCATTCCTACGGGAATAAAGCACGGCACGGTAACTGTTCTCTGCGGCGGCGAGTCCTTTGAGATCACTACATATCGCATAGACGGGGAGTACACCGATCACCGCCGTCCCGATGAGGTGAGATTTACTGCGGATATAGGTGACGACCTTGCACGGCGCGATTTTACAGTAAATGCCGTTGCTATGGACAGACGCGGCAATATCGTCGATCCTTTCGGCGGAAGAGCAGATATGGAAGCAGGGATCATTCGTTGTGTGGGAGTTCCGCATGAGCGCTTCTCTGAGGACGCTCTGCGTATCCTGAGAGCTGTCCGTTTCTCGTCACAGCTTGGCTTTACAATTGACGAGGCTACTGCTGAGGTTGTTCACGGTATGAGGTCTGACCTTCGGAATATTTCATCTGAGCGTATCCGCGATGAGATAGACAAGCTTATCTGCGGCAGGAATGCTGTGGACGTGCTTCTGGAGTACAGCGATGTTATAACCGCTGTTATTCCTGAATTTCAGCCGAGTATAGGTCTCGACCAGCGTTCACCGTACCATAGGTACGACGTCTGGGAGCACACTGTCCGCGCATTGGCGGCAGCTCCTGCTGAGAATTTAAAGCTTCGCAGGGCTCTGCTTTACCATGATATTGGCAAGCCTGCCTGCATGAAGCTTGATGAAACGGGAAGGGGGCATTTCAAGCAGCATGACCGTGTGGGCGCGGACATGACCTCGGAAATTTTGAAGCGACTGCACTGCGATAACAAGACTATCGCTTATACTGCGGCGCTTATCGCCAATCACAGCAAGAAGCTCCGCAATAAGACCGATGTCAGGAAGATGATGTGCAAAATAGGCGACGAGCTGTTTTTTGAGCTTATGGAGATGAAGAAGTGCGATAATTCTGCAAAGAATGAATTCGTGCTGGCGGAAAATATCTTCTTCGACCAGCTTATCGGGATAGGTCATGAAATTGTCGAAAAGGACGAGTGCAGAAGCATTCGCGGACTTGCGGTGACGGGCTCGGAGCTTGCGGCACTGGGACTTAAAGGCGCGGAAATAGGCGAGATACAGCGTGAAATGCTGGAGCTTGTCATGGAGGAGGAGCTCCCCAATGATAGGGCGGAGCTGCTCAAATTCGCAGAACAGAGGTGCAGAAAATGAAAGGACGCATACATTCAACGGAGAGCTTCGGCACGGTTGACGGTCCCGGTATAAGGTTCGTGGTGTTTTTTCAGGGCTGTCCCATGAGGTGCAAGTATTGCCACAACCCCGATACATGGGACTTTTCTGGCGGTACGGAGCGTACTGCTGAGGACCTTATGAGGGAGTACGATTCCTACAAGGAGTTCCTGAAATCAGGCGGTATCACGGCAACAGGGGGCGAACCCCTTGCACAGCCCGAGTTCTTAGCGGAGCTTTTCCGCCTTGCCAAGGAAAAGGGCGTCCATACCTGCCTTGACACGTCGGCAGGAGTCTATAATCCCGATTCTCATGAGAAAATAGACGAGGTGCTGAAATATACCGACCTTGTAATGCTGGACATAAAGCATATCGACAACGATTGCCACAGGGAGCTGACGGGCATAGGAAACCGCAATATACTTGCCTTTGCGGAGCATATCCGCGACCTGGGGATACCCGTCTGGATACGCCATGTGGTAGTTCCGAATATCACGGACAAGTATGAGGAGCTGTTCGCTCTCGGTGAGTACCTTTCCACACTGAGCAATCTGAAAGCACTGGACGTTCTGCCGTATCATGATATGGCAAGGCATAAGTATGAGGAGCTTGGCATAGAGTATCCGCTGGGAGATACTCCGCCCCTGACTAAGGAGGAAGCCATAAAGGCTCGGAATACCATAATTGACGGCATAAAATCAGGACTTCACAAACAGAAATGAAATATACATGGACCTCTGACACACATCAGAGGTCTTTTTCATATACTGTGGTAAATCAAAATTTAATGATGTAGGGGCGCACAATGTGCGCCCGCAAACATACACATCAATTTTGACACGGGCGAACAATGTTCGCCCCTACAATAACAATTTTTCGGGACGCCAAAGGCGTTAAATTATGATTTATCTCAGCGTGCCGTATGCTGTAAAGCGGTGGAGAACATTATGTGCGGAATTGCAGGAGCAATCAGCTTCATAGATGATATGCGCGAGGATATGAAAGTTTACGAAAATATGCAGCGTGCCCTGCTGCGGCGCGGTCCCGACCAGCGAGGTATGTTCATGAGCCGCGAGGCTGCTCTTATCCATACACGCCTTGCGGTGATAGACATCGACGGAGGCCGCCAGCCCATGAGCTGCCGCGGCTATACTATCGTGTATAACGGTGAGCTCTATAATACCGACGAGCTTCGCAGAGAGCTGAGCGGAGATTTCGATTTTGATACCCGTTCCGACACCGAGGTGGTGCTGAAAAGCTACATAAAATGGGGCAGCGGCTGTGTGGAGCGCTTCAACGGCATATTCGCATTTGCGGTATACGATGAGCAGGAGCACCGCCTGTTCCTTGCCCGTGACAGGATAGGCGTTAAGCCGCTGTTTTACTATGATACGGGCAAGAAGCTCATTTTTGCTTCGGAGCTTCCTGCACTTCTGGAGCACCCCGAGATCCCCCATGAGATAGATGTGCACGGTGCGGCGGAGCTTCTTCTCATGGCACCGGGACGGTCTATGGGCTGCGGAGTTATCCGCGGCGTTGAGGAGGTTCGCCCTGCATACTGCGGATATTACACGGCAGAGGGGCTGAAGCTCCATGAATACTGGCGGCTGAGGGCATATGAGCTCCATGAGAGCTTCGAGCAGACCGCCGAGCACGTCCGCGAGCTGGTGCTTGACTCCATAAGGCGGCAGCTGGTATCAGATGTGCCTGTGTGTACATTCCTGTCGGGAGGACTGGATTCCAGCCTTATATCCTCTGTTGCAGCGGCAGAGCTGAAAAAGCAGGGCAGACGGCTCAGCACCTTTTCCGTGGACTACCTCGACAACGACAGGTACTTCCAAAAGAGTCGTTTTCAACCCAACAGCGATCCTGAGTACATCACCTGTATGGCTGAATATCTGGGGACTGACCACCACTGGACGGTGGTGGATACTCCCGAGCTTATCGACGCCCTTGATGAAGCGACGGAGGCAAGGGGGCTTCCCGGTATGGCGGACGTTGACGCATCTCTGCTGCTTTTCTGCCGCGAGATAAAGAAATACGGCACGGTGGCTCTTTCGGGGGAGTGCGCCGATGAGATATTCGGCGGATATCCGTGGTACAGGGATAAGGATATACGCATGACAGACGGCTTCCCGTGGGCGCAGAGTACGGCGTACCGCAAGAGATTCCTCTGTGATGATTTTGCTGAGCGGATAGATGCCGAGGACTATGTTTACTCTGCCTATCGGAATACCGCCGACGGCGCCGAAAAGCTGGAAAGCGACAGCCCTCTTGAAGCGCGTATGCGCGAGATGACGGAGCTGAACTTTAAATGGTTCATGCAGACGCTTCTTGACCGCAAGGACAGAATGTCCATGTACAGCGGTCTTGAGGTGCGTGTGCCTTTCTGTGACTATCGTATCGCAGAGTATCTTTATAATGTGCCGTGGGAGTACAAGGACTACATGGGCAGGGAAAAGGGGCTTCTCCGCGAGGCTATGAAGGAATGGCTGCCTGATAAGGTGCTGTGGCGGAAAAAGAGCCCATACCCGAAAACCCATAATCCTGCGTTTTTAGAGGGAGTGACGGCGAAGCTCCGCTCAATACTGGACGAGGGCGGTGAAAGGCTGACTCAGCTTGTAAAGCGTGAGGAGCTGGAAAAGCTTCTCCGCCATGAGGATCGCGTTCAGTGGTACGGTCAGCTGATGAATCTTCCCCAGACCATAGCCTTTTTTATACAGCTGGATCACTGGCTGGAGCATTTTGATATAAAGCCGAGGCTCTCCTGAATAGTTCTATTTTTTACTAAGACATATCTGAATATTGACATTAATTATAACATTTGTTATAATTTAAATAACCTTAGCAGTCGCTAAATAGTAATCTTAAAGACAAATTAAGGGAATTTTAAGATTATTTTAAGGTGACCATTTTATAATATACCCGTAAGATGAATTATATGGGTTGGTTATGAAAAATAAGGTGATATTAAAATTAAGGAGTTTGATATTTATGAGAAACAATGGCTTGAAAAAGCTCTTTGCTGGGCTTTCGGCTGCCTGCATCGCTGCTGCGGCACTTCCTGCTGTCAGCTATGCGGCAGAAACATCAGCTTCAACGGTCGTTGGCGACGCAAACTGCGACGGCAGCGTTGATATGTCAGACGTAGTGCTCATCATGCAGGCAATGGCAAATCCTAATAAGTACGGTATGGGCGGAACTGACGAACACGCTATCACCGAGCAGGGCTGGAAGAATGCGGACTGCAACGGAAAAGCTGACGGCGTTTCCACTGATGATGCACTGGCTATACAGCTTTATCTTCTCGGCAAGGGCGAGATCAGCAGCGGCAAGACCAATGTGGATCCACCTGCTGCTGAGGCAACAAAGATACATTTCAAGGATTCTTCTATCACGGTAGAGGGCGAAAATGCCACAGTTGACGGTACTACGGTAACTATCACTCATTCGGGTGAGTTCTACATCGACGGTACTCTTAGTGACGGTCAGATCAATGTAAATATAGCTGATGCGGCTGCCGACGCCGAGACTGTAAAGATATTCCTGAACGGCGTGAATATCACAGGCAAGAGCGCTCCTGCTATCCTTGTTACAAACGCTGAGAATACATCTGTCAATATCGTTGACGGTACTGAGAATACTATCACCGACGGCGATACTGCTTACGCAGGTGACTTCGCTAAGGCTGCTCTTATTGAGGCTAAGGACGATATTACCTTCAAGGGCGGCGAAAAGGGCAACGGTGTTCTCAATATCACCGCTAATACTCAGGACGCTGTATCCTGCAACAACGACATTAAGATAAACGGCGGTAAGATAAATATTACTACAAATAACTCAGAAACTAAGACTGACGCTGTAAAGGCTAAGAAGTCAATTACCGTAAAGAGCGGTACTGTTACCATCGACGCTACAGGCGACGGTATCAAGTCCACAAAGGACGCTGTTGCTTTTGAGGGCGGTTCTGCAACTATCAAGGCAGGCAATGACGCTGTACAGGCTGAGACCACTATCGACATCAGCGGCGGCAGACTCGTTGCAGGCGGTGACCGCGGACTTACCGCAGTTACAGGCATCAATATCACAGGCGGTACTGTTATTGCTACGGCTACCGATAATCAGGCAGACGAAAAGCTGATGACAGGCACTACACAGACTACAGCACTTCTCAACTGCATTGCTGATGCAACAAATGAGAAGGACGGCACATGGAAGAAGGACAACTCAATAGCTGTCAGCGGACTTGATGTGAAGTATACCAAGAAGTTCAAGTATGTTCTTATCAGCGACAAGTCCATAAACGGTGCTAAATCATGCGGCTTTGTGAATCTGTCCACAGGTAATGCTGTAACTCATACAGATGGCAAGCAGACACAGTTCCAGCTCAGTCTTGTAACTGTTTTCGATAATGTAGATCCCGCAGGACTTTCCAAAAGCGATGTAGTTCCCGCACCGGCACAGTCTCCGGACAGTCTTACGATCACTCTTTCCGATTCGGGTATGGCAACTAATGCTTCTTCCGAGGCAAAGGTGGAGAACAACATCTGCACTATATCTCAGCCCGGTGTTTTTACAGTAACCGGCGAGATGACTGGCGGACAGATCGTTGTCGATGTTGACAAGACTGTCTATCCCGACGGCGTCGTTGAGCTTGATCTCAGCGGCATGAGCCTTACAAACACTGAAAATTCTCCTATATATATAGCATCTATCGCAGACGAGGTCGTAATTGTCGCTAAGAACGGCACTGAAAACACTATTTCTGACGGCGAAAGCTACACCAACGCAGACGGCGATACCGGAGCTATCTACTCCAAGGACGATATAAAGTTCAAGGGTAAGGGCAAGCTTACGGTAAACGGCAACGCTGCGGACGGTATCGTCGGAAAGGACGATATCAAGATATACAACGGCACACTGGTGGTAAACGCTGCTGACGACGGTATCCGCGGCAAGGACAGCGTTACTATCGGCAATACCTCATCAGACGGCACAGAGGTTGATTACTCAGACCTGTCCGTTACAATAAAGACAAAAGCAGGCGACGGCATCAAGGCAACTTCCACAGAGGCTTCTTCAACAGCAAAGCAGCTGGGCGTTGTTGCTGTCAACGGC
The DNA here is from genome assembly GCF_024684275.1 of Ruminococcus sp. The sequence goes on along the minus strand of NZ_JAIKXF010000095.1, from coordinate 13,157 downwards.
GGTACTATAAATATTGAATCCTACGCAGACGGTATCTCAGCTGAGCAGTTCTTTGATATGAGCGGCGGCGACCTGACCATCAAGACCTATGAGGGCAGCTCCTACACAGGCAGCGGCACAAATACAGGCGGCAATCAGGGCGGCTGGGGCAGACCCGGCGGAGGAGGAGACTTCGGTATGGACGGAAACGCCAACAAGACCGATATCTCCGCAAAGGGCATAAAGGCAGTAGGGCTTTATGACGAAGCAGGCACTTCATGGCAGAGCGTCGGCAATATCATCATAAGCGGCGGTAAGCTCAGCATCGATTCTTCCGATGACTGTATGCACTGCGGCGGTGATATGACACTTACAGGCGGTGAGATAAAGCTCTCATCTGCTGACGACGGTGCTCACGCAGACCATACTCTCACCATCGGCACAAAGGACAGCGGCAAATACGATGACGTCGTTATTTACGCCGAAAAGTGCTACGAGGGTATAGAAGCTCAGAAAATTTACCAGAACAGCGGTTCTGTTATCGTGAACTCAACTGACGACGGCTTCAATGCAGCAGGCGGCAGCGACGGTTCAGGCGGCGGCAATACAGGTATGCCTTGGGGACAGGGCGGCGGTGGCTTCGGAGGAGGCGGCTTCGGCGGCAGCTCAGGAGACTACCTCATGCAGTTCAACGGCGGCTTTGCAATAGTCAATGCTGCCAACGGCGACCATGACGGCTTTGATTCCAACGGCAATATCGAGATAAACGGCGGCTGCTTCGTTTCAAACGGCAATGAGCCCTTTGACTGCGGTGATGGCGGCAGCACTATCAAGGTAAACGGCGGAACATGGGTGTCCAACTGTCCGTCAGGCGGTATGAGCATGGGCGGCAGCGAAATGACTGCATCTGTATCCAAGAGCTCTTCCGTAAGCGCAGACACAAGGCTTTCCCTTGTGGGCAGCGACGAAAAGGTAATAGTTTCATTTATAGTTGACAAGGCTGTCAGCCAGCTGAAGGCAGGCGGCACAGGCACATCTGGAGCTTCCTTCTATACAGGCGGAACTCTCAGCGGTTCGACATATTTTCAGCAGGTTGATCAGACTCAGCTTGCCGCTTACGGCGGTACGCTGACAGGCGGCACTGCTATCAAATAATCAAATATGAGCAATACGAGAAAATGCCGTCTTGCGGCAGCAGTATTGCCGCAAGACGGCTTCCGGATCATTCTGATCCTTTTCTCAAAAAGCGCCACAGTATTCCCAAATGCTGCGGCGCATTTCCCTTTTTAAGGGGAGTTATATTTCCGATTCGTACTTACGTGAGCGCGTTTTGCAGCAGCAGGCGCAGTACACCTTAGCTGCTCCTGCCTTTTTCAGCGCTGAGGTTATCTCGCGGAGAGTACTTCCCGTAGTGCAGATGTCATCAATGAGCAGCACATTCTTTCCGCTGATGTCCGCAGAAGCTGTGAATGCGCTTTTAAGATTCAAGGCTCTGCTGCCGCGGCTAAGCTCCTTTTGCGAGTGAGTGTGACGGGACTTGACTACAGACTTTGTATCAACAGGAAGCCCGAGAACTCTGCCTGCCTCACGGGCGATGAGCACCGACTGATTGAAGCCGCGCCTGTGAATATCCCGTTTATGCATGGGTGCAGGGATAATAACGTCAGCTTTATCAGCGGTATTATCGGCTTTCAGACGCTGGGCAAGAGCTTCGCCGAGAGCATAGGCGGCGTTGCCGTCAGTGCCGTTTTTCAGCAGAAATATGGCTGGCTTTATGTTCTCGTCGTAGTCAAATGCGGCAGTGAAGCTCTCTGCGCCCTCGATATTGAAGCTGCCGCTGTATATGCTGAGCTTTGACGTACATTCCGCGCAGAAACGCTCCATAGCACCGATAATATCTCCGCATACAGGACAGCGAGTAGGGTAGAACAGGTGCAGAAGCCGACGTTTCAATAAATATCTCATATCATCACCTAAATTTAAAGCTCCGTTGATACGGAGCTTTTGTTTTTATATTTTCAAAAGGGAACGCCCTCACTTGCAGGGCGTTCCCTTTTGAAAAACAGTCCACCGGACTGTTTTTCAATTCACCCTTTGCGGAGCGCTTTGTAACTGCGGGGCTTTGCCCCACACCCCACCAGAGACGCTGTCTCTGGACTCTGCCAAAGGAACACAGTCCCTTTGGAATCCCGTTATTAGTTATATGAAGTTTGAGTGTTTAAAAATACATATAAAGCTGGCATTTTATCATGCCGTTGTAGAGCTTTCTGCGCTTGTGGGCTTCTGTGCCGAAGAACTTCTCGAACTCCTCATGAGGTGAGATGATGTAGCTCTGCTTACTCCCGCCCTTTCCGAGAACTCTGCCCATTTTGCGGTATATGTCCTCTGCCTCTCTCAGCTCAAGAAGCCTTTCGCCATAGGGAGGATTGCAGATAACGATGGAATTTTCGGGCTGTACGAATTTCGTGATGTCAGCCTGCTCTATTTTCAGTCGTGACTTGATACCTGCCTTGTGAGCGTTGTCAAGGGTGAGCGCCACAGCCGCATCGTCAATATCTGCGCCTATGCCGTGGAATTCAGCACTGCGGTCAACGTTTTCGATAGCTCTTTTGCGCTCCTCCTGCCAGATACGTGAGTCAAATGTGCTCCATTTTTCAGCGGCAAAGCGCCTGTTGATACCGGGAGCTATCTTCAGCGCCTTCAGTGCAGCCTCGATAAGGATAGTACCGCTTCCGCAGAAGGGGTCACATACTATGGATTCGGGACGAACTCTTGCAAGGTCTACTATGCCTGCCGCAAGAGTCTCCTTGATAGGTGCCGCGTTGGAATTGCGTCTGTAGCCGCGCTTGTGGAGTCCCACACCGCTGGTATCCAGATAAAGGGATACAACGTCCTTGAGGATACTGAATTTTATCTGTACCGTCGGACCTGTCTCGTCGAACCAGTTTATATTGTACTTGGATTTAAGGCGTTCAACTGCCGCTTTTTTTACTATGGACTGACAGTCGGGAACACTGTGCAGTGCAGAGTTGAGTGAATAGCCCTTTACTGGAAAGGCGTCCTCGGGACCGATGTAGCGTTCAAGCTCGACAGCCCTTACGCCCTGAAAAAGCTCCTCAAAGGTGGTTGCCTTGAACTCTATAAGCTCGATAAGGACTCTCTCCGCAGTTGAAAGGCAGAGATTAGCACGGGCGAGGATATTCTCGTCGCCCGTGAAGCTTATTTTGCCGTCGCTGACTTTAAGGTCAGTGCCGCCTATTTTTTGTATTTCGTATTTCAGTACGCTTTCCAGACCAAAGTGGCATGGGCAGCATAATCTTATATTATTGCTCAAAATATCACCTGTTATTAGTATTCGACAACTCCGCCGCCTGCTGCAACTCCAGCGTCACCGCCGCCTGCATCACCGCCAGCTGCTGCACCGCCGCCTGCGTCACCGCCAGCTGCTGCGCCGCCTGTATCACCGCCAGCTGCTGCACCGCCGCCTGCGTCACCGCCAGCTGCTGCACCGCCGCCTGTATCGCCGCCAGCTGCTGCACCGCCGCCTGCTGCACCGCCTGAGTTATTCGCAGCCTGTGTTGTTGTCTGTGTAGATGAACCGCCGTGACCGCCGCTGCAGTACGGAGGTGAGTAATCCTCAGTGACCTGTGACTTCCAGTAGCCTGTAATGCCCTTGCCGCAGTACTGACCTGCGATACCGCCTGTAGCAGTACACATAGGTGCTTCGATTACGGAGCTTACCTTTTCAAAGTAAGGAGAGGTATCAGCGTACTCTGTAGTGATGTAATCGCCGATGATGTTTTTCCATATCTGAGCGGATACAATGCCCTGCAGGTCGAGGGCAGGGTTCTTGTACTTATAACCCATTGTCATACCGCTGACGAAGTCGGGAGTAAGACCGACGAATACTTCGTCGTACCAGTCCTGAGTAGTACCTGTCTTGCCACATACTTCCTTGTTGTAGAGCTTAGCGGCAGTACCTGTACCGTTATCAACAACATTTTTGAGAAGTCTGTTCATTACCCATGCAGTCTCATCGGAAACAGCCTGTCTCGGGTTTCCGTTGTTCTGATAGATTATCTGCTGGCTGCTGTCCTCTATCTTTGTGATGATGTGAGCCTCGTTGTAGATACCCTGATTTCCGTATGGGATATAGGCGTTTACAAGGTTTTCAAGGGTGATGCCCTTGTCGAGACCGCCGAGACACAAAGGAGAGTAGCCCTTATCATATGCGACTAATTCAAGTCCGAGCTTTTCGGTGGCGAACTTGTATACCTCGTCAAGACCGAACTTATAGCAGAGCTGTGCGGGAACAGTATTGTAGGACTGCTGAAGTGCCTGATATATCTTTAAAGGAGCACCATTTCCGCCTGAGCCCATGTAGTTGTTAGGCCAGGGCTGACCGTCATCACCTGTAATTTCACTGACCGGAAGCTTGGAGTCGTATACGGTGGAACCCCAGTGTATCTGACCTGTTTCAATACCATAGCCATAAGCTGTTAAAGGCTTTACGGTAGAACCGATCTGACGGCCGTCTGCTTTACGTACAGCGTAGTTTGTGCCGAGTGAACCTACCTTAGGTCCGATGTCGCCGACAGCACAGAGCAGCTCGCCGTCGTAGTTCATAGCAACAAATGCGATATGGGGGAGATATTCCTCAGCCTGTCCGTCACCATTTGTATCAGCCCATTTTTTAACGGTATACTCGGGGACCATATTGTTGATGTCAAGGAGCCTGTTTTCAACGTACTCCTGCATCTTCTCGTCGTAGGTGGTATAGATCCTGTAGCCGCCCTTGTTTATCTTATCGAGAGCCTGCCATTCGTCAACAAGGTTGTACTTCTCCTTGAAGATTTCCATAGCCTCGAAGTAGGCAGCGTCCAGTATCCAGCTGTTCTGCTTCTGCTTTTCGATCTCCTCCTCGGCAGTGAGCTCGGGGTGAGCTGCGAGATACTCGGGAGAATCGGTGTATACGAGGGGAGTTTTCAGGTATTCCTGATACTCGTCAAATGTTATAGCGCCGTTTTCATAGAGCTTGTAGAGAACGTACTCCTGACGGGGCTTGTTGTTGGCGCGTCCGTCAACTACCACAGGCTCCTTTGGATTGTCGTCCTTGTGGTAGATAACAAAGGGACCATATTCCTCAGGGCTCTTTGGTATAGCTGCGAGAACAGCCGCCTCGGGGATAGTGAGGTCGTCAACGTCCTTGCCGAAGTATTTCAGCGAAGCAAGCTGTATGCCGTTGTAGGCTCCGCCGAAGCCGATGTAGTTGAGGTACTCTTCCAGTATCTCGTCCTTTGAGTAGGTCTTTTCCAGCTGCATAGCCGCGAATATCTCGCGTATCTTACGCTGGGGAGTATGTCTGTCGTCTCCTGACAGGTTCTTGATGAGCTGCTGAGTGATAGTCGAACCACCCTGCTCGGTATCATAGAAGTGCAGGAACATATTGAGGAAGGCGGAGAAGGTACGCTTGTAGTCAACACCGTCGTGAACGTAGAAACGCTCGTCCTCAGTATAAACGAAGCAGTTGCGGACGTGCTGGGGTATCCTGTCTATGCTGACGGGGATACGCTGGAAGTTGTTCTGTACACGGTGCATGACCTTGAGCTCGGTCTCGCCTGCTTCATTGATGTGGTTTGAGTAGAAGTAGGTATCGCTTCCCGATTCAAGCTGCTGCAGAGTAACGCTGGTGGCGTCGTCCATGAAGTTGAGGACATAAACAGTCAGGGCGGTGCTTACGATAGTACCCGTGATGATTATGACCAGAAGCAGCGAAAGAAGTGTGGTAGCGATGACGGTCATCAGCTTTTTGAAGATGATGAAGCCTTTGCTGTGTTTTTTCTTCTTTTTCTTGTGTGGTTTCGCGCGAAGCTCATCGTCGGCAGGGACGAGCTGCTCAGAAGCCTTTTTGGTTTTATTGTCCATTTTGTCAGAATGACCGCTGTTAAGCGGCAAGCTCCTTTCAAATTTATTTTTACGTATAAATATACATTATATATTATAACACCTCAGGGGCGAAATGTTAAGACTTTTCCAAAAAAATCGGCGTTTTGTATAATATAGAAAAATTGGGCGATAATATTTACGGATATTTCGGCAAGGGAGTGATAGAATGACGCTGAAAAACGCCAAAAAAATATATTTTATACTTGTGGCGGCGGTTACTGTATCGGGCTTTCTCATGGTCTGCACCCTCGGACAGGCTGTCCGCAGGAAAAAGGTGGAGACACGGCTTGCGGCAGCTGCCACAGAGCATGAAGAAGCGCCGCTTTTCACAGTCAGGGAAAACGGCGGACGTGCGGCTGTGTTCCGCGCAGGCGAGGACGAGCCCTTTCTGTATATAGACATCGACACTGCGCTGATGTCGGATTACGACAGAGCAATGATAGCCGAGGGGATATACTTTACGTCTGAGAACAGTTTAAGGCAGTTTATCGAGGATATATCATCGTGAGCCCTGCTTGGGCTTATGCTTTTTCTTCTTGCGGACGGAGAAACCGAAATCTCCCAGCTTTCTGCCGAGAGCGAAGTATTCTCCGTGAGCGAAAGCCATGAGTCCGCACTGCTGGAGGTTCAGTCTGCCCTTGCTGTCAATATACTTCTCGTCGACGTCTATACCTATTATCTCCGCAAGGAACATGGTGTGAGAGCCTAAAAGCCTTTCGTCCACGACCTTGCATTCAAGGCTCAGAGGGCACTCGTCGATAAGGGGCGGAGCCACCTTCTGCGCAGGTACGGTGTGGAAGCCGCAGGCACTGAGCTTGTCCGTATTTTTGCCGCTTTTGACGCCGCAGAAGTCGGTCTCACGGCACATGGCCGAGGTAGTAAGGTTTATGACGAACTCACCCGAAGCCTTGATCATATCGTGGGAGTGGCGCTCGGGGCGGACGGATATATAGGTCATTGGGGGACGGGTGCAGACTATGCCTGTCCAGCCGATAGTGAGCACGTTTGGCTGCTCTATGGTGCCGCAGGTAACGAGAGCGGCAGGTACGGGTGCAAGAAGAGTGCTGCCCTTCCAGAATTGTTTTGCCATACTTCCTCCTTATTCATGGCTTCGGGGCTGCTGTGCAGCCCCGATAGTTTTTATGGTCTTATCTTATCTCGTTGAGAAAATGCCTGTATTCCTCAAAGTTGTACTTGCCCTTTTCCCGTGTTATCTCGCCGTATTCGATAGCATTTGTGGGGCAGTTTCCGATGCAGCCCATGCAGTGTGAGCAGGTCGTGCCCCATGTGGGCTTATCTTCTTTCAGAGTTATGTTGTTGAGGGGACAGACTGTTTCGCACTTTCCGCAGCCGATACATTTATCTGTTGCGTAGAAATCCTCGGTCTTTAGCTTGTATTTTGACCATATAGGATTGAAGGGCAGTGTTATGAGCTTTTCAAAGAGAAAAACGTGTCTTGCCTTGAGATGCTCGCAGTTCTGGATACTGTTGGCAATATCGTCTATCTTGTCAAATGACTTGAAGATGCGGCTCTTTATCTCGTCCTCGGTGAGCTGCGGATAGTGGCTGATGTAGTAGTTTCGCGGCATTACGAGCTCCGAGCAGCCCATGAACTCCATGCCCTTTTTCTTGAACAGCTTCTTTGCCAGCCAGCCTGTTATGCCTGCATAGCCTGCACTGTTGGCGATGAAGTATACCGCCTTGCTGCCTGTAAGCTCTGCTTTTTTGAGGTAATCGCTCAAAAATCTCGGCATTTCGCATATATGTACGGGAGCACAGACGATAAACGGATTGTCTGAGTGAAGCTCGGAATAGTCGTTCTTTTTTATCCTCCCCAGCAGGTCTATGCACTGGTCGTCCAGTTTTTTTGCAAGCTCCGTGGCAATGAATTTCGTATTGCCCGTAGCCGAATAGTAAAGGATCATATTATTCCCCCCAGAAAGTATTTGCTGCGGCGCAAAGCGCCTGAAAGGTGATATGAGCAGGACCTTATTCTGCAAATTCTGCTATATATGGCAGATTGCGGTAGGATTCTCCGTAGTCAAGTCCGTATCCGATAACGAAGTAATCGGGAATGGTGAAAAGTGAATAATCCGCTTTAAGGTCTACAACGCGGCGCTCGGGTTTGTCAAGGAGAGTTATGACTCTCAGTGAAATGGGATTCCTGACTTTCAGTATCTTGATTATTTCGTTGAGGGTGCGCCCCGTGTCGATAATATCCTCGATAATAACTACGTGATATTTGCTGATGTCGTGTTTTAAGTCCATAGTTATCTCAACGTGACCTGTGGAAACCGTGCCCTCAAAGTAGCTTTTTGCTGCCATGAAGGCGATCTCGCAGGGGACTGTTACCTGACGGCAGACATCAGCCATGAACACGAAAGAGCCCTTTAGTATGCTGACCAGCAGTATAGGCGAGCCGTCGTAGATCGAGTCTATCATGGCTCCTGCCTTTTTTATTACATCGCGTATCTGCTCTTCGGAGATGATGACGCGCTTTATTTTGCTTTTCCATTCTTCTTTGCTGTCAAAGGTCATAATAAGCTCCTCCGTTGATGTTATAGGTGTTGCGGATAATGATTACATAAAGGATTTGCGCTCCCCGAACGCAGTTCGGGGCAATAACCGCCTAAAGGCGGTCATTGAACTCATATTAATTATAACATTAATATATGAATATTTCAATCATTTTCAGAAATTTTAAGCAAACGGGCGGTTTCGACATTATATTACGCGGCTTGGTGGTATAATATTCCGGAAAAAGGCTATTATTGATGTATCAACTAAATCTTGAAACTGATACTTGACAAAAATGAAATTTCTCTGCGTTGCCAAAGCTTGAAATACGTAAGTATTCCTACGTTTTTGCGCATTGATAAATTCCATTTTCGCCTTCGTCTGAACTTCAAGATTTAATTTTTACATCAATAGTGGCAGCAAAAGGAGGCAAAGCAATGAAAATAGACATAAAAAACGACAATGGAGCGGCAATTGCAAGGCTCAGCGGTGAAATTGACCACCATAACGCTAAGGAGCTACGCGCTGAGATAGACCGCTTTATAGTGGCGGCACAGCCCCGTGAGCTGGCTATTGACATGGGAGGCATTACTTTCATGGACAGCTCTGGTATAGGACTCATCATGGGCAGGAGCAAGCTCATGAAGGAGTGCGGCGGACGGCTGGAGGTGCTGAACCCTCAGCCTTATATCAGGCGTGTTCTGCGGCTCGCAGGCATAGAGCGGATAGTCAAAATAAGATAAAGGAGAAGAAAAATGGAAATACTCAACGAGATAAAATTTACAATGCCGTCTCTTTCGGTCAATGAGGGTGCGGCAAGGGCTGTGGTGTCATCGTTTCTGATACAGGCTGACCCCACAGTGGAGGAGCTATCTGATATACGCACGGCAGTATCAGAGGCGGTGACCAATGCGGTAGTCCACGGCTACAGGCACAAAAAGGGCAATATCGAACTGACGGTAAGGCTGCTGCCTGACAGGGTGATATACATACGCGTCAAGGACAAGGGCTGCGGCATTGAAAATGTGGAGCAGGCTATGGAGCCACTGTTCACTACAGCTCCCGAGGAGGAGCGCTCGGGGCTGGGCTTTTCTGTTATGCAGTCCTTTATGGACAAACTGAAGGTGAAAAGCACTCCCGGCAGGGGGACTGCCGTCACCATGAGAAAGAGGCTCTCTGCACATGGAGACTGAGGTAAAAAAGCCTGCCGCCGAGGAAAATTTAGGACTGGTACACCTCTGCGCAAACCGTTTCCGAGGGCGCGGCATAGAGTACGACGACCTGTACTCAGCAGGCTGTATCGGGCTGCTAAAAGCTGTGAAAGCCTTTGACTGCGGCAGGGGAGTGAAGTTCTCTACCTATGCCGTGCCTGTCATACTGGGCGAGATTAAGCGGCTCTTCCGCGACGGGGGAGCTATCCGCGTCAGCCGCAGCTTGAAGGAGCTTTCCATGCAGCTCCAAAGGCTCTGCGAGGACTTCCGTCAGCGTGAGATGAGAGAGCCTACCATAGCGGAGCTTTCAGAGCTTTCGGGGGAGAGCGAAGCCGACGTTTCCGAGGCACTGTGCGTAAGTCAGCCCCTGCTGTCCCTGACATCGGGGGACGATGATGAGGGGCAGACCGACATACCTACGGAGTCTCCCGACGAGAGCATAACCGACCTGCTGGCTCTGAGGCAGATAATGGCGCAGCTTGAAGCCAATGACCGCGCATTATTGGAGCTCCGCTATTTCAAGGGGCTCACCCAGTCAAAGACCGCAAAGGCTCTGGGTATGACGCAGGTGCAGGTATCGCGCCGCGAGAAAAAGCTCCTGAACTATATGCGTGAGGAGCTGCTGAAATAGAGGGATTGACTTTGGCGCTGTGTGCTGATATAATAATAAAAAATCAGTAAACGGAGGAAACGCCATGTCAATGAAAGAAGCATTCGATACCTACTTTGAAAAAGCCGCAAACGCTGTCATTTTTCTCAGAAAAATGCCGTATATCGAAAAACTTAGCCATACCGGACTGTATCTGAACGATACTCTTGATAATGAGAGCTATGCAGAATGGACACCCGTTTTGCAGGATAAGCCTGTGGACTTTGCCAAAGCCGAAAGCATACTGGGATTCCGTGTATCCGAACAGATAAGGGAATATCTGTCGGTATACTGGTTCCTGCCCCTTGACGGGCATTTTGACAGCGAGTTCGGCACTATCGGTCTTTCTCTTGATATGCTTGTTCCCGATACCGATATATCGGAGCTGCTTGCGGTAAACTTCAATTTCGAGGACACGAATTACCTTAATGAGCACAATTGGCTGAAAATAGGCGGCTTCTCCATATACGGCGACGACGGATGGCTGGTAATGGCAGTTAACGAGACCGACGAGGTGCTGGCAGTTCAGCCCGTTGACAGAAAGTCGGTGCACCTTGCAGATTCCATAGAAGAGCTGTTGATAAAAATGGAGCTGTGATACTCTCTTTTGATTCAAACTTTTTCATTGCATCGTGAAAATATGATAAAATGCTGCAATTATTGCGAAAACAGGCAAATATCGTTGACATTTCATGTGAAAAGGATTATAATGGACTTACCAATATTTTTGTTATAAAGAGAGGGAAAAACACTATGGCAACATCATTTTTCAAAAAGCTGCTTGCTGCTGTTTCTGCGGCGGCAGTAGTGTTCGTGCCTGCTTCACAGCCTTTGCCTGAGCAGCACCGCACCGCAGTGGCTGCTGCTGACGACTGCCACGATGACTGGCTCCATGTCAACGATAAAGCACAGATCGTTGATATGAACGGCAATGAGGTTTGGCTCACAGGCGTAAACTGGTTCGGCTACAACGTAGGAAGCCAGATATTCGACGGCGCATGGTCGGCAAATGTTCATGACTGCCTCGACCTTATCGCAGACCACGGCTTCAATCTGCTCCGTGTTCCTATGTCAACGGAGATACTCCTTCAGTGGAAGGCTGGAAAGCCCGATCCCATAATCAAGCTCAATGAATACAAAAACCCTGAGCTTACCGTTGAGGGAGTTGAGGGCGGTACTCCTATGTACAGCTTCGACATCTGGAATCAGGTAGTTAAATGGTGCAAGGAAGACGGCATCAAGATCATGATGGACATTCACTGCGCTACCACTAATTCTGCCGGTCATAACTTCCCATTGTGGTACGACAGCAACTTCAGCGAAAAGGATTGGCTTGACGCGCTTTCATGGTTCGCAGACTACTACAAGGACGATGATACCGTTATCGCTATCGACTTAAAGAATGAGCCTCACGGCAAAAAGGACGAGGGCAGCTTTGCGAAATGGGACGGCTCAAGCGATGCCAATAACTGGCGCTATGCTGCTGAAAAGGGCGCTAAGGCTTGTCTCGACAAGAACCCGAATCTCCTTATCATGGTTGAGGGTATCGAGGTATATCCTAAGATCGAAAAGGGCTATGACTGGAATTCACCGTCGACTGACTATGCACACTATGGAGAATCCGAGTATCAGCCGTATTACGGCGCATGGTGGGGAGCTAATTTCCGCGGCGTAAGAGAGTTCCCGGTAAACCTCGGCGAGCATCAGAGCCAGCTGGTATATTCTCCTCATGATTACGGTCCTGAGGTATATAATCAGGAATGGTTCTACCTTAAAGATACTTCCAAGACCTTCACAAGAGAGACTCTCCTTGATGATTACTGGAGAGATACATGGGCATTCCTCGTTGAAGAAAACATCGCACCTATCCTCATGGGAGAATGGGGCGGCTGGGTAGACGAGGAGCACGACAAAACCGGTGAAAATGTTCACTGGATGCAGGAGCTCCGCGACTACATGATAGACAAGCGTATCCACCACACATTCTGGTGCTTCAATGAGAACTCATCAGATACAGGCGGACTTGTTTACGATAACTTCCAGAAGTGGGACGATGTAAAGTACGACTTCATCAAGTCCTCACTCTGGCAGACAGAGAGCGGCAAGTTCATCAGTCTTGACCACCAGATACCGCTGGGTACAGCTGGCAACGGTGTCTCACTCAGCGATTTCTATGCATCGGGTGAAAAGAGTAATATGGCAGGCGCTTCCACAGGCACTGCTGTTCCAAAGACAACTACTGCTCCTAAGGATACAACAACTACTACAACGACCACAAATGACGTTACTACTACAACTACTACTGCGACCACTACTGCTCCGAAGAAGGATACCACTACAACAACTACTGCAACAACTACAGCTCCGAAGCAGGAGACAACGACTACAGTCACAACAACTTACCCGCTTGTTCCCGGTACTAAGGACAATACAGTATGGGGTGACGCTAATGCTGACGGCAGCGTTGATATGTCTGACGTAGTTCTTATCATGCAGAGCCTTGCTAACCCTAACAAGTACGGTCTTGAGGGTACTGACAAGAATCATATCACAACAGCAGGTCTCTACAGCGGTTCTGTTGTCAAGAGAAACGGCAGTGTTACCACTGAGGACGCTCTGGAGATACAGCTTTTCCTCCTCGGAAAGCGTACAAGTCTTGCACCTGACAAGGCATAATAAAAAATATTTCGGCACGGTTTTTACCGTGCCGATTTTTGTAATCAGAAAACCCCCGGCTCGGCCGGGGGTTCAAAAGAGCTTACAGCTATAAGTCTTGAAATAAAAACTCCTTTTGATTATAATAAACTTGCGGCTACCAACTGCAAGAAGAATCAAAAGGAGGTCATTATAAAGTG
>NZ_JAIKXF010000091.1 GCF_024684275.1 Ruminococcus sp. | reverse complement strand
GGAATTTGCGCATTACATTTCTTTATGTCAAGCTCATTTTGCCCTAAAGGGCAAAACAAAGTGCAAGAAAAATAATTGGCTTATTTATTTTTTCTTGCACTTTGATAACAAAAAATTGGCTTTTAAAAGCTATATAAAGCCAATTTTTTGTTATTGAGCAGACATTAATTATGATAAAAGTTTTAGGGGGCATTATCATGAATTTTAAGAGAGCTTCATTACTTGCAGCGGCAGCTGCAATGCTCATGAGCATAAGCGGAGTATTGCCTGTATCAGAGAGGATTCCGGCAATTGAGGCATCAGCAGCAGAGACAGCTTTAAGCGGCACCTGCGGAAAGAGTGCATCATGGGAGCTGGCAGGTGACGGAACGCTTACCATAAGCGGTACAGGAGATATGTACGGGCTCAATTCTCAGGCTGCTCCGTCATGGACAGAGCAGAAGGAAAAAATAAAAAAAGTAATTATTGGAAGCGGCATAACCAGCGTGGGTGCGCAGTGCTTCAGTGAATGTCCGAATCTTGTATCTGTCACCCTTTCTGACACGGTTACGTCTATAGGGACCTATGCATTCAGCGGCTGTATGGCGCTGAGGTCTGTGAATTTTCCTGATTCTGTAACAAGTATCGGTTCTTCGGCATTTGCAATGTGCAGAGCTCTTGAAGAGGTATCCATACCCTCATCGGTCAATAATATCGGCTCTCTTGCCTTTAGCGGTACGGCATGGCTGAATAATGAAGTCGAAAAAACGGATTACGTTATCGTGAACGGTATGCTTATATTTACGGCAGATATCGAGGAAGCAGCCGTTCCCGATACGGTCACGAACATAATAAGCAATTCATTCTGGGGACACACTTCGCTGAAAAAGGTCACTATCCCCGAAACCGTGACTCAGATAGGGTATAGCGCCTTTTCGGGCTGTTCTTCACTTACTGCTGTGACTATCCCTGCGTCAGTTGAGGATATAGGTATGCAGGCTTTCACCAACTGTGCTGCCCTTGAAGAGGTCACTATCCTTAACCCCAATGCCGAGATTTTCGACAGAGCGACCACCTTTGCCAATAATTACAAGGATTACAGCGGAGCCATAAAGGGCTATGACGACTCTACAGCCGAGGCTTATGCAAAGAAGTACGGTTATAGCTTTAAATCACTGGGCAAGGCTCCTGCGCCTGTTTCCGACAAGCTTGGCGACGTGAACAGCGACGGCTATATCAATGCAGTTGATGCATCTGAGGTGCTGACCTATTATGCAAAGGTCTCCACAAAGCAGGAGGGCGGATTTACAGCTCAGCAGATAAAAGCAGCAGACACCGACGGAAACGGACTTGTAAATGCAGTTGATGCGTCTGCTATACTGTCCTACTACGCATATACCTCAACGGCAGCAGGCGAGATAATACCTTTTGAGGACTATATCAAGCAAATGTAAGAAAAAGTCACAGCACCGTAAAGCGCTGTGACTTTTTGTATATATATTCCTTTAGGCTTTTTTATACAGGATAACACTTTTTTTCAAGTCTTTTTTCAAACTCCTCCAGAGGAAGAGGCTTGTCAAAAAAGAATCCCTGTGCAAGCTCACAGCCGTTCCGGCGGAGGAGCTCCAGCTGTGCAGGAGTCTCGACACCCTCTACGATACATTCAAGACCTATTTCCTTTGACATAGCCAGAACGTGCCTGAACATGACACTTCTGGTGCTGTTTGGGGATTCTCCGTCGAGTGGCAGGAATATCCTGTCTACCTTGAGGACGTTCCACGGAACGACTCTGATGAGGTTAAGTGAAGAGTATCCCATGCCGAAATCGTCCACAGAGGTGTATATATTCTGCTGGTGAAGTCCGTCAACTACGCGGCGGAGATCCTTGAATTCCACGTCAGTGGTGGTTTCGGTGAGCTCTATCTCGATGAACTGATGAGGTACGCTGTATCTGTCAATGATCTCTATGAGAGTCTGAAGAAGCTTGGGATTGGTCATATGCCGTCTTGAAAGGTTTACTGATATGCGAACAGCATTTTTGCCTTCGTCCAGCCACCTGCGGATATGGCTGCATACCTTGTCCAGCATATAGAAATCCAGCTTGCAGATCTCGCTGGTCTCTTCGAGAATGGAAATAAACTCAGTAGGCGGAACTATACTGCCGTCATGGAACCAGCGGCAGAGCGCCTCGGCGCCGCATATCTCACCTGTTACGATGTTGACCTTTGGCTGATAGAAAACCTGAAATTCGTTGTTGTTCAGAGCATCAGGGAACATATTCTGTATGCGCCTTGATCTTTCTCTGTCTGTCAATAGTGTATCCGAGAAGAATATGATATTGCCATGAACCCCGTTTCTTGCTAACTGATAGGCGTGCATGACCTTTCCCATTATGTCATTCGGAACAGCTACAGTATATCCGTCGGGAATGAGGAAAGCTCCTGCATAGCATGATATACGGGCAGTGCTGCCGCTCTCGTTGACAACTACTATTGCCTCATTGAGGTAATCGAGAAGGTCAGGCAGGTCGGTCTGATCGCATATACAGACGAAGGCGTCTCCTCCGAGACGGGAAATAATACCGCCATTGCCGATAAGCTCCTCTATGTGCTTGTAGTGATTCCTGAGGGTGGTATCTCCGGCTTTTCTGCCGTATTCCTCGTTTATCAGTGAAAAATGTCTTAGATTATAGTTTATGGCAGCCTTGCCGTCAAAATCTCCGCGCTGATCCTTCCATGCCATATATCTGAAAAAGCTGCGGATATTGCGGAAGCCCATATCGTCGAAGAATGCAAGCTGTTCAGCCATTACCTGCAATCGATTGCGGCTGATAAATGCGAGGGCAGTCCTCATGGTAAGGTCTGTCATGAAAAACTCCTTATCCGACAGGGGTTCCTCGCCTTCGCTCATATATATGGTCATAGTTGATATGGCCATAAATTTTGTTACAAAGCGTACTGTATGTACGGGCTTGCCTTCCATTCCCGTATCGTAGCTGCACATAACTTCGCCCTTGCCGAGCTTTTCGTCAGCAGGGCTGCGGTAAAAATAGGTGATAGCCTTTGAAAGGCGGAACATAGCTGCTATTTTATTCATTATATTTTCTATCTGAGGAATATCAGGCTCCTGATTTACAATCTGTGTAAGTGAAGCAAGCTGTGTATACAGACGATAAAATTCAAGCTCACGTTCATTATTCATAGTTGCTGCCTCCATTTCTATCCAATATAAAAGCACAGCTGTCCTGTATAGGATTAGTGCAATAACCGCCGCAGGGCTATTGTTAAACATACATTATACATTATACAATTTTTTAGCATTTATTTCAAGAGAAAAATATTAAATTTCTTTAGAATTGACATGAATTTTATACATAAAAACGCTCCCCTGAGGGAGCGTTTGCTGTATATCATTGATTATTCAGTTCATCAATAACGAGCTGCTCGGCGTCTTCCTGAGGCATAGGACGTCCCCAGATATAGCCTTGTATCAGGTCACAGCCTATCTCCTTGAGCGTTTCGAGCTGATCCTGCTCTTCAACTCCCTCAGAAATTACCTCAAAGCCCATGATATGACCAAGAGATATGATAGCCTCTACGTACTTTTTAGCCTTATCGGAGCCGTTCATCTTATCAATGAATGACTTATCTATCTTGAGCAGGTCAGCAGGGAAGTTGCTGAGGTAGCTAAGGGACGAATAGCCTGTTCCGAAATCGTCGATAGCAAGCTTGATGCCCATAGCCCTTATATCATTTATGCACTGGAGAGCTTTTTCTGCCGAGTCTATCATAATGGATTCGGTTATTTCTATTTCCAGCTGTTCAGCAGGGAGACCGCTTGATCTGAGGAGGTCCTTCATTTCGTCAATGAAGTCGTTCTTCATCAGGTGCCTTACCGAGGCGTTTACGCTGAGGATAAGGGAAGTGCCTGTCTTTGCGCGGAGCTCTCCGAAGAAAATGCCGGCTTTTCTGAAAACAGCTGTATCAAGCTTGTCGATAAGACCGACCTTTTCAGCCACGGGAATGAATTCCGCAGGGGACAGTATCTGTCCGTCAGTGTCCCTGATACGTGCAAGCGCCTCAAAGCCGCGGAGCTTATGAGACATATCATACTGAGGTTGTAAATAGAAGAAAAGGGTGTCATTTTTCAGTGCGTCCCTGATCTTGCCTTCTATTTCAAGAGTACGCTCAGTTTTCAGAAGATCGGGTGTAAAGTGCAGAATATGGTTACTGCTCTTGTGAGCCTTTATCTCAGACAGTGCAGCGTCTGCATATGAGAACAGCGAATCGGAATTCTTGGCGTCTGAGGGGTACTCCGCATAGCCGAAGCTTGCTGTTATGAAAAAGTCACAGCCGTCGATTGTAAGGCGGTCTCCCAGAACGGATTCATAATGCTTAATGGTCTTCATTATGCCTGTTTTTGAGTGATAACCGCGTATTATAAGCACATATTCATCGCCGTTCACACGGGCTACAAAGTCAAGAGTTCCGGCAGAACCCGTATCGGCAATATTCTTCCAGCGCTGAGCTATCTCAATAAGGACTTTATTTCCCGATTCATAGCCCATTGTGCTGTTGATACCCTTGAATCCGTTAATATCGATATGAACGAGGGCGAATTTTTCGCCGCGCTTGATAAGACTGTCAAGAAGCTCTGAACAGGCGAATCTGTTGGGAAGCCCCGTAAGTCTGTCAGTAACAGCCTGGTCACGCATTCGTGTCTGGTATTCGTTTACCTTGTTGTTTCTGATATAAATGATTATTATAGCCAGTATAGTCAGTATATTACCGAAAACACCGGGGATATTACTGAGATTATGATGGACTATGATAGACTGGATAACTATAGGGAACTGAAGAAGAAGTATGCCCAGTGCAGTATAAAAGCCGACTTCTCCGAAGAAAACCACAAGGAGTATTATACAAATGTTTCCCAGATTTGAGATAGCACCTGTGATAGCGCCCAGTGGGATAGGCTGTCCTGCCAGCATGATAGGCGGCGGATTAACGCCTACAGACAGCATTCGGCAAACTACAAAATCTACTATATAGAACAACAGGATAAGCACAAACAGTAACTTGGAGTATTTCTGGCTGAGAGTAAGGCCGTCCAGAGTTTTCTGGATCGTCTTTTTATCCTTGTTTTTTTTCAAAATAATATTCCCCCCATTTCTATTGGAAATATTTTAATATATGTGAAAATATTGTCAAAAACGAATTGCTCATAACATTCCTTTACTATTATACACTATAATAAAATGAAAAGCAATAGATAAAATGTTAAAAATTGTGAATTTTTGTAAAATCATGATATTTTTTCAACAAAACAGGCTGCCGGAGCAGCCTGTATACTGATTTATTCATTTTCTTCATGCTTTGAGCGGCTTGCAATGAAGTCCTCAAAATCATTAACAGGCATTGGCTTTGCGAAGTAGTAGCCCTGAAACAGGTTACAGCCCATTTTTTCAAGTGCTTCGTACTGCTCCGGAGTTTCAACGCCCTCAGTAAGTGAGATTATGCCAAGCTCTTTGGTCAGGTTGATGATGTTCTTGACGATAGTCTGAGCCTTTTCACTGTCGCTGGATTTGCCCAGGAACTTCATATCTATCTTTAGTACGTCAACAGGCATATCCTTGAGCATATTCAGCGAAGAATAGCCGCTTCCGAAGTCGTCCATCTCAACGATGAAGCCGGATTTCCTTAACTCGTCAAGGAGAGCCATTCTGTTTTCTGCGTCGTTCATCATTACGGTCTCGGTTATCTCGATGCGCAGCTTTGAAGGATTCAGCCTGAATTCCTCCGTCAGCTTCTTTATCTCGGCTACAACGTCCACGAAGTAAAAGTCCTTTGGTGAGATATTCACCGATATAAAGAGGTCGCTGTCCTCACTCTGCCAGCGTGAAAGAATCTTGCAGGCACAGCGCCACATATGCTTGTCCACCTCAATGATCATGCCGTTTTTCTCGAAAACAGGGATAAACGCACCAGGGGAAAGAAATCCATGTGTCGGGTGGATCCACCTTACCAGAGCCTCTGCGCCCACGATCCTGCCTGTTTTGTCAGCGATCGGCTGCAGATACGGACGAAGCTGTCCTGTAGCCACGGCATTGTAGACCTGTGAGGATATTTCCTGATCCCAGAGCAGTTTTTCGCGTATATCATTATCGTAGTAAGCGATATGAGTTTTGAATTCGTCGCGGATATTTGAAAGAGCCAGATGAGCTCTGTCGAACATGAGGGATATATCGCTGGTGTCTTCTGAATCTGCGTCGTAAACGCCGATGTGTATCAGAAGGTGATAGCCGTATTCTGCACGTTCGCTCTTTATAGTGAAGTGTGAAAGAGTGTCTTCAAGGAAGTCGGCGTCGAAGTCCTCTTTGGGTATGCATACGCCGAAGGTATCTCCTGCAAGCCTGCCGTAGCAGCCGCTTTTCGGCACATACTGACGTATCCAGTCTGCAATATGGATTATGGCGTTATCGCCGAATTTTGTGCCGAAAATATCGTTTACGACCTTGAAATTCTTCACATCAACATAGACTATGCGGTATTTTTTGTCGGGATTTGCGGAAATGATCTCAAAAATACGCTGATAGAGGTATTCACGGGTATAAAGTCCCGTCATAAGGTCATGAGTTGTATCGTACATCTCACGCTTGAGCTTCTGCCTTTCCTCGGTGACGTCGCGGATACGCAGATATGTTCCCGAAAGCTTCTGATTATCCACAGCACGGCTTTCTTCGAGAGTATAGTATTTCGCGTCGCTGCCTATGCCCATGATACAACGGTTTGCGCTGTTGTCTGTCAGAGGTCCGAACAGCTCTGTCAGCTTATCCGATGCTTCGTCGATGCGATCAGCGGGCAATTCTGTCAATATTAGTCCCTGTTCATTTGCCCAGATGCAGGTGCCTGTGGCGTCAAAGATGAACATTGCTTCAGACATTTCCGATGCAATGCCTGAGAGCATACGGTCAAGGAGCATCAGCGGACGGTAATACAGTGCAAAATAGAATATCACCAGTCCTAAGATGCCAAAGCCCATCATTGAGGTATCTACGGGCTTTCTTGACAGTATGTAAAAGGTCTGCCAGATACCCAGTGTGATGAGAGAAAGCATGATCAGCAGGTATTTTTCCGAATAGATCTTTGGAGCTCGCTTTACGGCAATAACATATATCAGCAGAATAGCTGTTATTATCCCGTAATCCAGTATGCGGTGAAACATGAGCCCTGTCTGTGGAACAAAACGGTAATAGGCGAGACCGTCCACCGTTATATTTTCAATGCCGAATGCGTGACCGAATATCGGGTTCAGCAATATCTGCACCGCGTCAAAGATAAGAAGAACATATATAAATTTAGGCGGCTTCTGACCTTCGCCTACGCCATTGCAGTACTTATTAGTGAAGTTTATCAGCGAGAACATTACCATATCAAATCCGAGAAAGAATAAATAACAGCCTGTCAGGGCGATCATACGATGACTTGAGGCGACAATAAGCAGATTTCCAAGCACTGGTGTCAGTATTGAGGCTTCAAATAAGGCGACAGCTTTGCCTATGGGCTTATGGGAGCGCCGGGCGATGATAGAGGAAGCAGCAAGCGCGAGTATAAGCAGCGAAAACAATATTGAAAATATACTTCTCATAGCTTCACCGCCTTTCGTATGAGATCTGATACACTATCACTTTTTTAATGCTGAAGCTTTGCATTTTTTCTTGTTTTCATACATAAGATTGTCTGCACGTTCAAAAACGTCCTGAACACGTATATCCATATCGGGATCAAAATCCGAGATGCCAGCTGCAAGGATCACCATTCCGCTGCGCTTGTTATTTTCGAGAGCCTTGTTCAGTTCATTCATGAGGTGTGTACGCTCATCGTAATCGCTGTCCTTCATTATAACGGCAAATTCGTCGCCGCCGATACGGAAAACAGGGCTGTGCTTGAATATATTGCAGATGATAGAGCAGGCACTGCATATGAAATTGTCGCCTGCATTGTGGCCGTTAGTATCATTGACCTCCTTGAGACCGTTTATATCGCATACCAGAATGGCAAAGGGCGGCTGGGTGCATTTAGCTATCAGCCCGTCAAGCTCTGTTTCAGCCTGAGCATAGGCGCGTTTGTTCTTGACGCCTGTAAGTGAGTCCTTGTTTGCCATATCCTGATATGCGAATTCCTTCTGCATTGCCTCATCTATATTGGCAACAGCGATGATTATATGATCCGAATCGTCCTGAGGGCGTACAGCATACAGTGTTACATACTGCGGTCTGCCTTCGAGTATGAGCCGGTAGTTGACAGGCAGCTTTCCGTATGCAGAGATACTGCTGAGCAGATTTTCCTTTTGCATGATCTTAGACATCATGGGAAGATCGGGCTCATATATATCACGCTTCATATTTACCTGAGATTCGGCAAAGAAGTCTTTTCCTGTTGTGCCTACCTTTAATTTTCTGTATTTTTCGCTTGCACTGTACTCAATGTACTCGTTGGTAATGGTATTTACGAGATAGATGACCTCATAGCGCTTTGCGAGCGCAAGGGCAATATCGCTGAAGTTACGGCTCTGAGCCTCGCGCTTCTTTTCGGCGTCGATATTGCGGACACCTATGATCAGATGCTCCTTTTCCGCATTCTTCTGTATAAACGCGAGCAGGTTCATATAATGATACTTTTCGTCTATAAGCTGGCGGTATGTCAGTGAAACTGTGCCTGCGGAATGGAGATTGCTTATCAGAGTCTCTTTTTTCATTTCGCTGAGTATTTTTTCGCGGTCATCAGGGTGGATAACACGTTTCATATCCACCTCTGCACGTTCAAAGAAGTCATCGCCGTCACTGGCAAAGCCCTGCTTTGTGAATGCCTCACTTGAACTGTATTCGGTATAGCTGCCTGTATCTAAATCTACATGGTATATTATCTCAAAAAGACTTGCAAGTGAGGTAGCTATCTCTGCGTAGGTGCGGCTGTTCTTTTCTGCTTCCAGCTCCTTTCGCTTTTCCGCGTCAATATCGCGGACTCCGACTATAATGCTTCGGTCATCGGAGCGAATGGTCTTCAGGAAGAAATATCGCGGCACACCGTCAATGACGAGGCGGTAGGTCAGCGAAAATGAGTGCCCGTTTTCAAGAGCCTGTGTGACGGAGCTTTTCTTAAAAGCTTTAAGAAAGAATTCCTGATCGTCCTTATAAACAAGCTCGCGGCAATTATGAGGAACTGCTTCGTAGAAGTTCTTTCCGCTGGAGATCTGTACCAGCTCTTTATCAGCACCTATGGGAGAGTATTCAACATAGCTGTCATTTTCGGCGTTGATAACATATATATTACAGTAGTCGTTTGCAAGTGCCAGAGCAAGGCTTGCAAAGGATATGGGAGATTTATCATGCTTTTTCATACGTTCAGCTCCTTTTAAGGCAGGTCATAGGTAAAAATAATTATATAATGATAAAATGCTGTGTTAATGTTATTATCTTTTTGTCTAATTATACCATAGTAATTAATTATTTTCAATACTGAATCACTATATGTTTACATATAATTAACAAATAGATCGGGGAGTGTTTATTGCTTTTTTTCATAAAATGTGGTATACTATTATCAAAGAATATGCAGACAGGGGGCTGAGCACCAATGTTAAGGCTTATAAACAGGATAAAAAGACGCAGCCGCAGCGAGCTTGTCATCAAGGGGCTGTGCATGATCACTATGGGGCTGTATCTGTACTGCGTCCTCAGTATCACTCTTATAGACAGGACGTCGGGAATAAGGCGCCATGTTCTCAGACCTATGTGGGAGCTTAGTACCATGCTGCAAAGCGGTGATTATACCTACTGGTCGGGGCAGATAGGCGGAAACCTCATAATGCTCCTTCCGCTGGGATTTATGCTGCCCATAATGGCAGAGAGGTTCAGGAATATAAGGTCTGCTGCAATAGCCGGCTTCCTGTTTTCGCTGTTTATTGAGTTTTCTCAGTATTACACGGGCAGAGGTCTTTTTGAGTCAGATGATATAATCCATAACACTGTGGGAGCCTGTATAGGCTGTATCATGTATGTGATCATATTTGAAAAGCTTATCGACAAAGAGTCGGAAACGGACTGAATATGTGAGAATTGTCCCGGAAACGGCATTATCGTAGCCGTTCCGGGACTTTTTTGCATCTGTATTGACAATGGGTGCAGGAATAGTATATAATAATTCTATGTGAGTATCTGCGCCCCGGCACAGATATGTTCTATCAAAGGAGAAAACAGAAATGATAATAACCAAAACACCGTTCCGTATGTCGTTTTTTGGCGGCGGAACTGATATGGAAAGCTTTTTCAGCGAAAACGGCGGAGCAGTGCTTTCCACCACATTTGATAAGTACTGCTATGTGAATGTGAGACATCTGCCCCGATTTTTTGATTATACTACGGAGCTTTCCTATTCAAAGACGGAGCGCGTGAACAATGTTGACGATATAATGCACCCGCTTATCCGCAATGCCATGAAAATGCTGGATATGCACGAGATAAGGCTTACCTATGAGGCTGACCTGCCTGCACGTTCAGGACTTGGCACAAGCTCCTCATTCGCAGTAGGTCTGCTGAACGCATTCTACGCTCTGAAGGGCAAATACGCCGACAAGAAGCGCCTTGCTGAGGAGGCTATCCACCTTGAGAGAGTCCTCTGCAATGAAGCAGGCGGATGGCAGGATCAGATAGCGGCTTCCTACGGCGGCTTCAACCGCATTAATTTCAGTGATGACGGCTTTGAGGTGCTCCCTGTTATCATAAGTCCTCAGAGAAAGCGTCAGCTGAATCAGAATCTTATGATGTTCTTTACGGGATTTACCCGTTTTTCAGCAGAGGTACAGCAGGCAAACAAGCTTGACGCTGCTGAAAAGAAGGCTCAGCTCAAGGAGATGTACAGCCTTGTTGACGATGCGGAGCGTGTGCTTACGGAAAGCTCGGCAGACCTTGATGAGTTCGGACGACTTCTCGACCATACATGGAGACTGAAAAGACAGGTGGGCGCGGCGGTCAGCACCAACAGCATCGACGCCCTCTATCAGAAAGGTCTGGACGCAGGAGCTCTCGGCGGTAAGCTTCTGGGCGCAGGCGGCGGCGGTTTCCTTTTGTTCTACGTTCAGCCTGAAAAGCAGGAAAGTGTCAGACGTGCTATGAAGGACCTGATGTATATCCCATTCGAGTTTGAGAACGGCGGTACACAGGTGATACACTATACTCCCGAGATATACGTGCCAAAGGAAGAGGAGTAAGATGAAAACAGTGATTATGGCTGGCGGAAAGGGTACGAGGATATCCTCTGTAGCCTCCGATATACCAAAGCCGATGATAAAGATTGACGGAGTCCCTGTACTTGAGCGTGAGATATGCTGTCTCAGGGAGCAGGGCTTCACCGACCTGATACTGACTGTGTCACATATGTCCGAACAGATAATCGGCTATTTCGGCGACGGCAGCAGGCTCGGCGTAGATATTGAGTATTTCGTTGAGGAACAGCCTCTGGGCAACGCAGGTGCGCTTTTCAAGCTCCGCGGCAAGCTCACTGAGGACTTTCTGCTTCTGAATGCAGACGCAGTTTTCGATATAGACTTCAAACGCTTTGTGGACTATCACAGACATAAGGGCGGACTTGTTACCCTTTTTACTCACCCGAACAGTCACCCATACGACAGCGGACTGCTTATAGCGGACGGTGACGGTACTGTGCTGAAATGGCTTGCAAAGGAAGATGAGCGCCCTCAGTGGTACAGGAACAGAGTAAATGCAGGACTTCACGTCATATCGCCGAAAGCCCTTGATATGAGCGGTATTGATGCTGACTCCATAGGGACTGAAATGAACGGGAAAACAGTCAAGGCTGACCTTGACCGACAGATATTGAAGCCCCTTTGCGGCACAGGAAAGATGTTCTGCTATGACAGTCCCGAGTATGTTAAGGATATGGGTACTCCCGACCGTTATGCCGCAGTATGTGCTGACTTTGCAAACGGCGTAGTTCAGGCGAAAAATCTTCGCAGCAAGCAGAGAGCCATATTTCTCGACAGGGACGGCACTCTCAATAAATACGTGGGATTTCTGCGTAATATAGAAGAATTTGAACTTGTAAGCGGCGCCGCAGAGGCTGTGAGGCTCATAAATGCTTCGGGCTGTCTTGCAATAGTTGCCACAAATCAGCCTGTTATCGCAAGAGGCGAGGTGACTTTTGATGAACTCGCCGAGATACACAACAAAATGGAGACGCTCCTCGGTCATGAGGGAGCTTATCTTGACGGCATATACTTCTGTCCTCACCATCCGCACAAGGGATATGAGGGAGAGGTTCCCGAGCTGAAAACAGAATGTGAATGCCGCAAGCCGAAGGCAGGAATGCTTTTCAGAGCCGCAGAGGACTTCAACATTGACCTTTCAAGGTCGTGGATAATAGGCGACGGCGAGAATGATATACTTGCAGGAAAGGCGGCAGGCTGTAAAACAGCTCTCATAGGAAACGAAAGCTTCGGACAGGACATCACCGCGGAAACTCTTCTGGAAGCGGTGCGCCTTATATTGAAGCAGTAAGAAAAGGGGAATATTAATGTTAGAGCTTCGGCTTGAAAAACACGTTGACTTTTTGATAGAGAGATACCCTGTGCTTGAAAAGTGCAGAGAGGATATAATAAAGGCTTATCTTGTCATGGAGGAGTGCTATCTCCGTGACGGAAAGCTTATGATAGCAGGAAACGGCGGTTCTGCCGCCGACAGCGAGCACATCGCAGGAGAGCTTATGAAGCGCTTCAAGATAGCCCGTACAGTGCCTGCGGAGTTTGCGGAAAAGCTGAAAAGCGTTGATCCTGTCCGCGGAAAGGATCTTGCAGAGAATCTTGAACGGGGACTTATGGCTATACCGCTGGTCGCTCACGAAGCTCTGTCCACTGCCTATATCAACGACGTAGACGGACTGGGAGTATTTGCTCAGCAGCTTTACGGCTTCGGCAGAAAGGGCGATGTTTTCCTCGGCATATCGACATCGGGAAACAGCCGCAATGTTATGTCTGCGACAGTAGTTGCAAGAGCTCTCGGCATAAAGGTCATAGGTCTTACGGGAGAAAAGGGCGGCGAGCTTGCAGAGGTCGCTGACGTAGCTGTAAAAGTGCCTTCGTCTGAGACCTATATGATACAGGAGCTCCATCTGCCTGTGTATCACTGCTGGTGTCTGATGCTTGAGGATAGGTTCTTCGGCAGGGGATAAGGCGTGTACAGGGGATTCATAGCAGAGCTGACATTGATCAATAAACAGCCCGAAAGCAGCGCGTTTTCGGGCTGTCTCGTCATTCAGCCCAAACTTTGCCGATACTGAGCTATACATAAAAATCAGCAGAAAGGAGCTTGTCATGAGCAGCATAAAACGCAGAAAGGGCAAGAGCAGGATCGTTTTTCCCGAGGATTATTGCGTAGTGGATATTGAAACTACGGGACTTTCTCCCGAGGAATGTGAGATAATCGAAATAGCGGCAGTCCGCTACAGAAACGGTGAAAAGGCAGAGGTATTCAGTACCTTTGTCAAGCCCTGCAATGCCATAAGCCCATTTATTACTCAGCTTACCGGCATAACTGATGAAATGGTGGCTGATGCACCCTGTATTTCCGACGCTATAATGGCGTTTTATCAGTTCGCAGGGAACGATATGCTCATGGGTTACAATGTTAATTTCGATATAAACTTCCTTTACGATAATCTGCTGCGCTGTCACGGGATTTACCTTGAAAATGACTTTGTGGACGTGTTGCGCTTTGCACGAAAGGTGCTTCCTCTCATGCCTGACCGCAAGCAGACCTCGGTCGCCGCACATTACGGTATAAATATTACTGGAGCTCACCGTGCAGCAAAGGACTGCGAGATATGCAACGCCTGCTACATACACCTTCGTGACGAGATGCGCAGACAGGAGGAGAACTGACATGAATAGACCTGATATGCGTGATAAGGTATTTAAATACGCAGCTGAAACCTTTGGCACAGAGCCGGAATACCTATGGAGCAGGCTGCCTGACTGTGCTGTGCTGCGCCGCAGAGACAATGACAAGTGGTTTGCTGTGATTATGGACGTTAAAGCTTCTAAGCTCGGACTATCCGGACAGGGCAAGACAGATATCATAGACATCAAGTGCAGTCCCCTTATGACAGGCTCTCTGCTTGGGATTAAAGGCATTTTTCCTGCCTATCATATGAACAAGGAGAACTGGATAACTGTGCTTCTTGACGGTACTGTTGACGAAAAGCAGATAATGTCACTTCTTGATATGAGCTATGAGCTTGCCGGGCAGAGCGGCAGCGGCAAAAAGCTGCGCACCGACACAAAAGAATGGCTTATCCCTGCTGCCCCTGCCATGTACGATGTGGAGCAGGATTTCCGCCGCGACGGTACTATAATCTGGAAACAGACCTCAAATATGATAGTGGGCGACACGGTATATATTTACATGGCGGCTCCCATATCGGCGATAATGTACAGGTGTGAGGCTGTTGAGGTGAATATCCCGTATAATTATGACGACGGAAAATACCGTATCAAAAAGGCTGTAAAGCTGCGGCTTGTCCATCGTTACAGCGATGAGGATATGCCACTCGCTAAGATGAAGGAGTTTGGCGTTACAGCTGTACGCGGAGCAAGGGGAGTTCCCAATACTCTTTCAGCGGAGCTGAAAAGGCTTTGCGGAAAGTAACGTCAGCAGGCTTAAGATCGGGCTTGCTTCTGCTGATTTGCATTATTTTTCAAAATGTGATATAATTACATTCGTACATTTATTTTTCCCCGATTTTTTGACAGGAGGAACTTTATGCTTAATGCTGATCTGAAGGAATTTCAATTTGCTTCTGATTTTGACGAGCTTGTGATCTCGGCTGTGCTGGCAGTGCCCTCTGGAGATATAAACGGCATTGTCCAGATCGTTCACGGCATGAACGAGCACAAGGAGCGATATTATCCATTCATGGATTATCTTGCTGAGCAGGGCTTTATAACCGTTATCCACGATAACCGCGGACACGGAAAGAGCATCGTAGAGCCCGATGACCTCGGATATATGTTCAGAAAGGGCGGAGAGGGCTTCGTAAGCGATATTGCACAGCTCAACGCAAGGATAAGGGCTGCTTATCCGAATATGCCTGTATTCATGGCGGCAAGCGGTATGGGCGCAGCAGGTGCAAGGTGCTTTTTAAAGGGACACGACAGTGATATAAACGGATTGGTGCTGCTTGGCACTATTTGTCACAGCCCCTTCTCTAATGGAGCAAGGATAATAAGCTCTGTAGCTTCAAAGCGCCCCGGAAGCCGTTTCAGGAGCGAGAAGATATTCGATACTATAGACGACAGCTTCGGTAAATTCTACGAGTCCCCCATAAACTCATGGCGCTGCAGCGACGCAGACGCTGTTCTGGCGTATAACGAGGATCCGCTGTGTAATTTCAAGCCTACCCTCAACGGCTACACCGAGCTTGTATGGCTGTTGAGACAGTCAGAGTCGGGACGTGGCTGGAAGGTAACTCAGCCGTCGCTGCCTATCAGATTTGTTTCGGGCAAGGACGACTCAGCCATGATATCGGAGAAGCGCTTCATTCGCTCGATGAAGAAGCTGGAAAAGCTGGGCTATGAGAGCATATCACACCGACTTTTTGAGGGTATGCGCCATGATGTCCTCATGGAGAAGAACTCCGTGAATGTATATAAGGACATCGCAAAGACCTTGTTTTCGTGGCTTGACCGCTGGAATGACCGGCGCGCAGAGGAAATGCCCGCCGAGCCTGTACAGGCGGCTGAGGCAGCAGAGCCTGAAACAGCAGAAAATGAGGAATAATAAGCATATATAAAGCGAAAATGCACTGCGGCGCAGTCTGCCGGCAGGTATCGCTTAATGAAAGGAAATACTATGGATATCAACAAGGAACTTGCAAAAGAATTCGGACTCAAACAGGAACAGGTAGACAATACTGTCGCTCTTATCGACGACGATAAAACTATCCCGTTTATCGCCCGTTACCGTAAGGAGCTCACAGGATCTCTTGACGATCAGATACTCCGTGAGCTCTATGACAGGCTCATGTACCTGCGCAACCTTGAAAAGCGCAAGGAGGAGGTAACTGCTGCTATCACAGAGCAGGAGAAGATGACTCCCGAGATAGAGGCTGCTATCAGTGCAGCTGTTACTCTCGTCGAGGTAGAGGACATATACCGTCCCTTCAAGCCAAAGCGCCGTACACGTGCAAGTATCGCCCGTGAGAACGGTCTCGAACCGCTTGCTGTAATGCTCATGGCTCAGGAGAATTCCACAGAACCCGAAAAGGAAGCAGAGGCTTTCATCGACGAGGAGAAGAAGATAACCGACGCTCAGACAGCGCTGCAGGGCGCTATGGACATCATCGCAGAGGATATATCCGACGATGCTGACATCAGAAAGAAGCTCCGTGCTCTTGCAGGCGAAAAGGGCGAACTGGTATCCAAGGCTTCAGATCCCGAGGCAGAGAGCGTATACATGAACTACTATGAGTACTCTGAGGCTATCCCGAAGGTAGCTAATCATCGCGTTCTTGCCCTTGACAGAGGCGAGAAGGAGGGCTTCCTCAAGGTTGCCGTAACTCTTGATGAGACCATAGCTACAGATGTTATCTTCGGCAAGTATATCAAGGCTAACAATGCCTGCGGCGAGCTTGTGAGAGCTGCTGCGGCAGACAGCTACAAGAGACTTATATTCCCGTCCATAGAGCGTGAGATACGTTCAGAGATGAGTGCAAAGGCTGCTGAGGAATCAATAAAGGTATTTGCAGCAAATCTTCGTCAGATGCTTCTCCAGCCGCCGCTTAAAAGCAGCGTTATCCTCGGTCTTGATCCGGGCTACGCACACGGCTGTAAGACCGCGGTTATCGACGGCACAGGCAAGGTCCTTGATACAGCTATCATTTACCCTGTTGGTTCGGCAGGCGCAGTTGAGGCTGCTAAGAAAAAGGTAAAGGAATTTATTCAGAAATACAACGTAAACGTTATCTCTATCGGTAACGGTACAGCCTCCCGTGAGACTGAGAGCTTTGCCGCAGAGATAGTCAAGGAAGTCCCTCAGGAGGTTAGCTACATGGTAGTCAGCGAGGCTGGAGCTTCCGTATATTCCGCTTCAAAGGTAGCCGCAGAGGAATTCCCCGAGTACGATGTATCCATCAGAGGAGCTATATCCATTGCACGCCGTTTGCAGGATCCTCTTGCAGAGCTTGTAAAGATCGATCCTAAGGCTATCGGTGTAGGACAGTATCAGCATGATATGCCGCAGGCACGTATGAGCGAAGCCCTCGGCGGAGTTGTTGAGGACTGCGTAAACTCTGTCGGAGTTGACCTCAATACCGCTTCACATTCGCTTCTTTCATATATCGCAGGCATCAATGCATCAGTTGCTAAGAATATCGTTACCTACCGTGAGGAAAACGGCAGATTTACCGACCGTAAGGAGCTTCTCAAGGTCCCGAAGCTCGGCAAAAAGGCTTTCGAGCAGTGCGCAGGCTTCCTGAGAGTGCGCGACGGCAAGAACCCTCTTGACAATACAGCTGTTCACCCTGAGAGCTACGAGGCAGCTTCATCGCTTCTCAGCGAGTGCGGCTTCACCATTGCCGACATCGCAGGCGGCGGAGCTGAGGGCATCACCGAAAAGGCAAACAGCATAGGCATTGAGAATATCAGCAAGTCACTCGGTATAGGTGTTCCTACTCTTACCGACATAATCGGCGAGCTCAAAAAGCCGGGGCGTGACCTGCGTGACGAGCTCCCTGCACCCCTTCTCAGAAGCGGAGATGTTATGGAGATAAAGGACTTAAAGCCCGGTATGGAGCTTGTGGGAACAGTCCGCAATATCATAGATTTCGGCTGCTTTGTCGATATCGGCGTTCATGAGGACGGACTTGTCCATATCTCACAGATATGCAGCAAATACATCAAGCACCCCCTCGAAGCCGTAAAGGTAGGCGAGGTAGTAAAGGTAAGAGTCCTTGACGTTGACCTCAAGAGAAACCGCATCTCTCTTACAATGCGCCTTAACGACGAGGAGGAGAAGAAGCAGCAGAAGTCCGACCGCAGACCTAACAACAGAAAGCGCGAGGACCGCAAGCCCAAGGGCTTTGATGCGTCACAGCTACACAACAGCAGCTTCCGTATAAAAAAGAAATAAGGAGCAGACAATGATATTCAGAACTGAGGAAAAAGAGTTCAAGTGCGCAGTATGCGGCGAGACCTCTGTCCATGAGGTCATAGCAGAGCAGGAAAGCCCCACAGAGTCTCCCGACCTTGATATGCGTCCAGCAGAGCCTGTCCGCTCGGGGATAAAGTACTGGGTCAGCAAGTGCCCTGCCTGCGGATACTGCAATTCATCAATAGAAATACCCGTTAAGTTTACAAGAGAGTATCTTGAAAGCGCAAATTACAATAAAGCAGGGGACGACCTTGCAGGAAGATTTATGAAGAAGTCTCTTGCCTGTGAGAAGAACGGTGAGTGGGAGGAGGCTCTCAAAAGCTGTATGTACGCCGCATGGGTGTGCGACGACGAGAAAGACGCCGAGAGAGCCGCAGAATGCCGCAGAGCAGCTGTAAGGATATATGATACCCACGGCGCAGTTTTCAAGGAAAATGCAGATATAAAGCTCATTGTAGCTGAGCTTCTCAGGAGGATCGGAGCCTATGACCGTGTTATCCGTGATTACAAGGGAGAGCGCTTCGGCTCGGGACTTATCATGGCGATAACCGAGTTTGAGGTGAGCCTTGCAGAGCAGGGCAACTCAGCCTGTCATAAGGCTACGGAAGTACCGGGAGTAAGAGTAAAATAAACCATAGCAAGCGGCAGTGCATTAACTGCCGCGTTTTTTATGCAAACCGCTGAAAAACGTGTGTAATAGGGGGAAATCCATAGTTTTGCTTGACATAAAACGGAAATATGTGTTAAAATATTATCTGTACTATTATTTGTTATGGAGGTTTTTTTATGGCATTTTGTAGATTCTGCGGAAAGCAGCTCCCCGAGGGCGGAGCCTGCGACTGTGAAGCATCTAAGAAGGCTGCCGAGACAGCTGAAAAGGCTGAAAATGCTGCTGAGGCTGTAAAGGAAGAGGCAGTTCAGGCGGCTGAAACAGTTAAGGAAGAGGCGGCAAATGCTGTTGAGAAGGTCGGCGAAAATGCTGCTGAAGAAGTTGAAAAGGCTGAACAGAAAGCTTCTGAGGTAGTAAATGAGGTGAGAAGCGATGCTGTAGAGGCTGCACAGGAGGCTCAGCAGAAGACTGAGGATGCAGCAAAGCAGGCAAGCAATGGCTTCAAGCAGCTCAGCGGTGCTGATATTGCTAAGAAAGTTGAGGGCATTACAAACAGCATCAATGAAAAGCTGCCCGAGAATGTTAAAAAGAATAAGAACCTTGTATATATAGCAGCAGGTGCCTGCGCTCTGCTCCTTCTCTGCCTTATCCTTGCGGTCTGCTCACTGGGCGGCGGTGTAAGGGGCACAGCTAAGAAGTATGTGAACAATACCTACAGCA
Organism: Ruminococcus sp.; assembly: GCF_024684275.1. The sequence goes on along the minus strand of NZ_JAIKXF010000091.1, from coordinate 114,910 downwards.
AGAGGGGCGGCAAGACCTTCTATTCACTTATGCTTCCAAAGGAGGCTATCAAGGAGCTTAAAGATGAAGATGATTTCGACGATATGGTCGATGACTTCAACGACAACATTGAGGACATCATAGACGACCTTGACGGAAAGGCTACAGTTCCAAAGTTCGATAAGATCTCACGCAAGGAAAAGATGAAGAAGTCACAGCTCAACAAGGCTGAGGACTATTTCGAGAGCATCTGTGAGATGTTTGATGCAGATGACGACGATATTAAGGTAACACAGGGCTATGAGGTCAAGATCAGAACAAGAAGGAAGGACGAGGACGGCGACGTTCAGCACGATAAGGATATTATCTGTATTGTCAAGGTAAGAGGCGAAGGCTGGAAGGTCATTCCTGCTGAGGCAGACAATATTACAGCATCATCAAAGCTTATCCGCAGCATACTTGGCATCAGCTCAAGTCTCTCAGGTGATGAAGGCGGCGAATTCAGCCTTGAAGATATCTTTGAGTGATAAGTGCACGTTTTGACGCATACTGTCAAAATAAGCTCTGCATAAAGAAAAGCTCACAGCAGCTGCTGCATATACTTTGATCATTTCGGTCCGAAGCAGAAATGCTTCGGACTTTTTGTTGACTTATGGGATTTTGTGTGTTAAAATAGATTTATTGTATTTGATTCGGAGGTCATATAATGCCATACTGTAAGAATTGCGGAAAAAAGGTGCCTATGTTTAAGAAATGCGGCTGTGCAGCACCTGAAAAGACTGAAAATAACGGCGCAAAGCGAGTGCTTGTGCTGATAATATTTTTGATATTCTTTATATTTGGTTTGATACTGGGTATAAATATATCAGGCTCTGGTACTAAGAGAACTGTCAGAAACTATGTAAAGGCTGCTTCAAGCAAAAAGGGCGGAAAGACCTTCTATTCAATGACCTTGCCGGACGAAGCGATAAAGGCACTTAAAGATAATAAAAAGTACGATGACAAGGTCGATGCCTACAACGAAATGATCGAGGATATGATAGACGACCTGGAGGGAAAGGCGTCAGCGCCAAAGTTCGACAAGATAATTAGTGAGAAAAAGCTGACAAAGTCACAGCTCAGGAATACCGAGGCGTATTTTGAGCGTATATCCTTGAAGTACGGCGCGGAGGACGCGGATATAAAGGTAACAAAGGGCAGAGAGGTAAAATTCAGGACAAAGCACAAGGACGAGGACGGCGATTACAAGTACGAAAAGGTCACGGTCTGCGTCGTCAGCGTAAAGGGTGAGGGCTGGAAGATAGCTCCTATGAGCGCAGAAAGTCTTGGCTAATATCAATAAAAATCCGGAGCAAATGTGCTTCGGATTTTTTATTGACTATTTCCGCAATATATGGTAAAATAATTTGGTTACTGTTCAGAAGTTGATTAAGAGATAATGTATAGAAAGATGGAGTGATGATGGCTTCAACCATATTGTATAAGACAGTGATAATGCTCATACTAATCGGAGTAGGTGTTATCTGTGCAAAGACGAGGCTCATAAGTGAGGCTTCAAATAAAGACCTGTCAAAATTCGTATTGCAGGTAGTCAACCCTGCTGTGATCTTTATGTCATATCAGACGGAATACCGCGCAGAGCTCGTGAAAAACCTGCTGCTTACATTTGTTATATCCGCGGCAGCGCTTGGTGCGGTGATACTGCTTTCATACGGACTTGTCCGCGGAAAGCAGGGCAGAGAAACGGAGATAGAGCGCTTTTCGGCGGTGTATTCAAACTGCGGCTTCATGGGTATCCCCCTTGTGGACGCTATCTACCACGAGGAGGGAGTATTCTACCTGACAGCCTTTATAACTGTGTTCAATCTTGTAGTGTGGACTCACGGAGTTATCCTTATTTCAGGACAAAAGGACTTCAAGCAGGTGATAAAGGTGTTCTATTCGCCTACGATAATAGCGATAGTCCTCGGACTTATCACATTTTTCCTGCAAATCAAGCTCCCCTCGGCACTGGCAGATTCCCTCGGCTTTATCAAGGAGCTGAATACTCCTATGGCGATGATAGTATCCGGAGTTACCATTGCAGGCACAAATATCCCGAAAATGCTGAAAAACTACAGGATATACTATGTCTGCCTGCTAAAGCTGCTGATGATCCCTGTACTGATAGCGGTTCCGCTTGTGCTGCTCGGCGGCATAGAAGAAAAGGTACGCATGACGATCCTCATTGCTTCGGCAGCTCCTCCTGCGGCAATGTGTACTCTCCTCAGTATAAGATACGGACGAAATTCAGTGTATGCTTCTGAGATTTTTACGGCCGGAACTATACTCTCTGTTGTTACTTTACCACTTGTAGTTAAAGCTACGGAATATTTAACAAAAATACTATAAGTACTTTGGCCAAAACGCTGATTTTATAAAATTTTGCCCTAAAATGTTTGAAATTTAATAATAGTGTGTTATAATATAATTACGTTAAAAGAGATTGACTTTACAATAAAAAGAAAAAATTATACGGGCAGTTATAACGAAAATGACTGCTCAAAAGGCCTGCGGGGATATGCAGTTTGTACATAGTGGACTTCGTTCCAAACACTGAATTTTGAAGAAATGGAGTTGTTGTTGTATGGAAAAAAGAGGAATCAGTAAACTCGACCTGAAAAGAAGAAACAGGATGCAGATTCTCAGAGTCATCAGAGAGTCAGGTCCCATATCACGTGTTGATGTGGCAAGCGCTCTCGAAATAACCAGAGCTGCCGTAACTATCATAACCAATGAAATGATAGAGGAGGGTGTGCTCGTTGAGATAGGCGAAGCTCCTGTAAACACAGAAAAGCTCCAGAAAGGCAGAAGAAAAATTCTCATCGACATCAACGTAAACAGCCGTTTTGCTCTTGGTGCAACAGTTGATGAAAAGGAAGTAAGCATAGGCCTTACAAACCTTAATTCCGAGGTCCTTGACAAGGCAAGCATGGTCATAGATGACAGGACCACCAGCAAGGATATTATCAATTATATTATCAAGACCAGCAACGAAATGGTTGAAAACAGCGCACTTACCAAGGATAAGATACTTGGACTGGGCGTTGGTGTTGTGCCTTCCATGTGGGGCAAGCTCAAGATATTCTATAAGGACGGAGTTCTCGATTTTACAAACTTCATAGATAAGCTGTCGGGCGGCCTTAACTTTGAGATACACTGCGGCAATGCTATCGGACTTATGGCGCTTGCAAGCAATGATTTCAGAACTCTCAACGGCTATCAGACCAATCAGGCATTCATTCATAACGGCAACCAGGTCAATCTCGCAATCATCAACAAGAACGAGCTTTCTGCCGATTATGTATCCTATACCTCAACTATTGAGAGATATATTGTTTGTCCTAACGGAAAGTCCTATGAGGGCTATCCTAACGGCTCCGTAAAGGCTGAGCTTTCCAGAACAGCTATGCTCAATGCTTTCTATGAGATATATTCCAAGGACAAGACACCTGTTCTCTATGAGCTCACAGAGGGCGACAAGAACGCTATCAACACAGATAACGTATTCATGGCTCTTATGAGAGGTGAGGAGGCTGTAAAGAACGTTGTTGACGATATTATCGCCAAGTACACAGTGCTTATCAACAATCTGGCTATCAGCCATTTTGCAAAGAAGATAGTTCTTCACAATTTCAAGCTCAACGAGAAGCAGTTTGACTACTGCAAGCGTGAGATGATACGCCTTGTAAGCGAAGAGATCGCTGACAGAGTAGTACTCAGCAGATTAGACGGAAAGAACAATTTCCTCGGCGGCTGTGCTCTGATAATTCAGGATAACTTCTATGTAAGAGGCGGAATGCAGTAAGGTATGTAATAAATCCCCTGAGAAGCTTAGCTTCTCAGGGGATTTTTCAGATTTATTGCATTAGCCGAAAAAAACATTATTACTCCTTGTTTTTGCGGCGCTTACGGACAAATAGCGCAATTATCCCCATGAATATCAGTGATATACACATACCCACGGTGACTCCGCCTGTATCTATCATCATATCGCGTAATTCGCAGGAACGCCCGGGGATAAAGTGCTGGTGAAATTCGTCGGACATGGCATAAATAAAGCCAAAGCCGATAACTCCAAGACTTTTTGCGGAAAAAAGCCTGCGTCTGCCTGCTGTTACCGACGCACAGAAGCCTAATGAGGCATAAATGCTGAAATGAGCCAGCTTTCTTACTATAAACGATGCCTTGCTCCATAATTCCTTTTGAACTTCCGGTGGCTCGCTGTCATAATTGCTGTAGAGTATCTTTACGGCGACCTTTGTGAGAAAACTGCTTGTATCAGAGGACCTTTCCGCGTCCTGATGAGAAAGACAGAAGATAGTACACATTATCGCTATTGTAAATATCAGGAACAGTACCTGTGTTTTGTTTAGTTTCGGGAGTTTTACTGCCATTTTACCTATCCTTTCAGATTTTGCTCTGCCATATAATTATACAATTTTTGCGGAGTTTTGTAAAGCATAAGTTTTTTCGGAAAAAATTTCAAAAAAACCTTGTAAAATCGGAATGAAAATGATATAATATACTGTGTGCGACTATGGCACATTTTATATATAGATCAAATTTCGGAGGCAACAATGAGTAAATTTTTTGCAAATGTCTGGACAAAGCGAGTAGTTGCCCTGCTCAGCGTAGTCTATATGCTGTTTGTATGCAGGCTCTGCTATTTTTCAATATTCTACGATATGCACATCAATGACCGTGTTTCCACCTGCCTTGCGGTTTCGGGAGTATCTCTTGCGGCACTGATAATCATGCTTTATACCCGTCATCAGATACTGACTCGAATAGCCAGCTTCATCATACTGCCTGCCATGCTTCCCGTGGTACTGCTGTACTTTGGCGAGTGGGGGCTTATAATCCCCATAATTGTCGTGGGAATAATCATACTTTTGCTCTCGGGCGCAGGTGAAGGAGTTAAGACTGCTCTTGCAACTATAATCCTTCTGCTTTATATATTCGGAGCTCTCGGCTACTTCCTGTTCACATCTTTCTTCGTAGCCGCTGTAAAGGAGCAGGTCGTTGAAACAGGTGTATCACCGTCGGGTACATACCGCTACAGGGTGGTGAATACCGAGGATACCTCAAAGGGCAGCACAGCTGTTTATGTTGAGCCTAATTATGCCGATATCAAGAATACCTTTGCTACATTTACCCTTAAAAATCAGGAGCACGTTGTATATATAGAGCGCCCTGTTCAGAGCAAGGTAGAGATAAAATGGGAAACACAGCAAAGACAGGAGATAACCGATCACCTCAACTCAATATCCGACGAGATAGAGGTCACTGTTACCGACGCAGAGCTTAAAAAGCTTGGATATACCTACGATAATAAGCTCATGCTCACAAATCTTTCCGCAAGCCGTAAGTTCGCTTTAGGACTTACCGCTTCAGATGTTGATCCTGTTCCGCTGGATAATCTTAATCAGGAGCAGCTTGACTTCTTCGGCATAGGCAAGGATCCGAACGGAAGATACTATATTGCTAATCCTTCACCTCTTGTTGTGGAGAAGAACGGAACAGAGCCCGGCGAGAGGATATACTTTAACGAGATCAAGCCAAAGGCACTCAAGCTTTATAATAACTTGAATGTTGATCCGCCTACCGGAATAACATACTTCAATGTTGCAAAGAACCATACAGTAATGCTGAACAGCCTTACAGATGCTCAGCTTGCTGATCTTGGAATATCTCAAAGCGGCGATGTTATGCTGCTTTCGTCCTCTGAAATGGTCGTTGCAGAAGAGGACAAGGAAAAAGAGGACGCAGAGCCTACCGTTGAGGTAGTAACTGCGGAGAACAAGGTAGTGTTCCGCTATTATGTAGCAGAGCTCGAGGACTACTATGACGTTGATTCAAGACGTTTGTCCGTTGACCTTCTTAACTAAGAACAATATAAGGACGCTGTGAGCGGTCATCTGAATACTGACAGTTCACGGCGTTTTCATTTAAGTATATGCATAAGTCCGCAAAAGAAGCGCAGTATGTAAAAAAATGAGCAAAAAACGTCTTGCAAAAATTGCTTATTTAAGATATTATAAAATTACAGAATAACAATTCAGGTAAGATAGCCTGCAAAATATTCAAAAGGAGTTGTAAATTATGGCATATTTAATAGGTGTAGACTGTGGTACAAGCGGTACTAAGACAGTTCTTTTTGACGAAAAGGGTAGCGTTATCGCTTCAAAGACTATCGAATATCCTATGTATCAGCCAAAGAACGGCTATGCAGAGCAGGAGCCTGCTGACTGGGCAAATGCAATGGTCGAGACTATCAAGGCTGTTATGGCTAAGAGCGGCGTTAAGAAAGAGGACGTGAAGGGTATCGGTATCTCGGGTCAGATGCACGGTCTGGTAATGCTTGACAAGGAGAACAATGTGCTTCGCCGTTCTATAATCTGGTGCGATCAGAGAACTGCCGCTGAGGTAGAGGAAATGAACCGCATCGTAGGCAGAGATAAGCTTGTTGAAATTACAGCAAACCCGGCTCTTACAGGCTGGACAGCTGCTAAGATACTCTGGGTAAAGAACAACGAGCCTGAGGTTTATTCAAAGGTTGCTCATATCCTTCTTCCTAAGGACTACCTCAGACTTATCCTTACAGGCGAGTATGCTACAGAGGTTTCAGATGCTTCTGGTATGCAGCTCCTTGACGTACCTAACCGCAAGTGGTCTGATGAGCTTCTCAGCGCCTTTGAGATAGACAAGAGCTGGCTGGGCAAGGTGTATGAGAGCTGCGAGGTAACAGGCACGCTTACAAAGAAAATGGCTGAGGCACTTGGACTATGCGAGGGTACGATAGTAGTAGGCGGCGCAGGCGACAATGCAGCAGCAGCTGTCGGTACAGGCGTTGTCGAGGACGGAAAGGCTTTCACAACTATCGGTACATCTGGAGTTGTATTCGCTCATACTTCAAATATATCGATCGATAAGAAGGGCAGAGTTCATACCTGCTGTGCGGCAGTTCCAAATACATGGCACGTTATGGGCGTTACACAGGGCGCAGGTCTCTCACTGAAGTGGTTCAGAGATAACTTCTGCATGACAGAAAAGGAGACTGCAAAGCTCATGGGTGTTGATGAGTACTACCTCATGGACAAGCAGGCTGAGACAGTTCCTGTAGGCGCAAACAGACTTCTTTATCTCCCATACCTCATGGGCGAGAGAACTCCTCATCTTGATCCTGACGCAAGAGGCGTGTTCTTTGGACTTTCAGCTATCCACACAAGAAAGGATATGCTCCGTGCTGTTATGGAGGGCGTAACCTATTCACTGCGCGACTGCGTTGAGGTGTTCCGCGAGATGAACGTAAACGTAAGCGACATGATGGCTTGCGGCGGCGGCGGTTCATCACCGCTCTGGAGAAGTATGCTGGCTGATCTTTACAACTGCAATGTTAAGACGGTTGCATCTAAGGAAGGTCCTGCACTTGGCGTGGCTATTCTTGCAAGCGTAGGTGCCGGCATTTACAGCAGCGTATCAGAGGCTTGCGGAGCTATAATCAAGACCGATAAGGTTCAGGCACCACAGGCTGAAAACGTTCCCGAGTATGAGAAGTACTATCAGCTCTACAGAGAGATATATCCTGCACTCAAGGCTCAGTATGCTAAGCTTGCATCACTTTAATAATTAAATGAAAAAGGCGGACTTTATGGTCCGCCTTTGGAAATTGTGGGGTGAAGATTTGGAGAATTCACAGCTAAAAAAATTCGCTGCAAAACAGCGTGAATTGTTGCTGGCTCAGAGCGATGAGCGGTCAGTATATTCAGGCTTTATGAGATTATGTGCAGTTGCTTATGTGGACAGAGAGGCATTTGTCCAGCTCTGTTCTGCGCCCTCGGAGCGCCCCTGTGCACTTTTCGCGGAAAAGTGCAGGCAGCTCGCTGAAAAATATGGTGGTATATTCAGTCTGTATGGCGAGCTGCCCGTTCCGCCGCTGCTTTTAGCAGACGGTGGAACGGCAGGGGCGCTCCGAGGGCTTCCGCAGAAAATATGGGACGAGCCTGATATATTGGGAAGGCTCCACCAATACTTCAACGAGCCCTATAGAAGCGAGATAGCAGTAGGCTTGAAGCACAGCAAGCGGCTGAGTTCGGACAAAATTGCGGCGGCAACGCAGCTTTTTACACCCGAGTGGGTAGTGAAGTATATGCTTCAGAATACCCTCGGCAGATATCTGCATGAGCATGGCTTCGCAATTGATAATGGAGAGCTGGAATTCAGCGACGTAAAGGCAAAAAAACAGCAAATCTCTCCCGAAGATATAACAATTATTGATCCCTGTATGGGCAGCGGAAATGTGATGCTGTACGCTTTTGATATGCTTATGGAGCTTTACCGTTGTCTCGGATATTCGGATAATATTGCGGCTGAGAAGATACTCAGCCATAATCTTTACGGGCTGGAACTTGACGAGCGCGCCTGTGCTGTGGCTGAGACCGTTCTTCGGCTGAAAGCAGCAAAGTACGGCGCTTTTGTTAAGCCGCAGGTCTATGATTTTTCGGGAATAAGCAATACCGCAGGCTCACTCCTGAGTGGTGATGAGCTGAGCTTAGGAAGTAAAAAGGCAGCAATAATCGCTCAGCTTCTCAGGAAAAAGTACACCATTATTGCAACTAATCCGCCATATCTTGGGAAAGCGGCGATGAACGCCGAATTATCGGCTTTTGTGCAGAAGAATTTTGCGGATTACAGTGCTGATCTTTTTTCCGTTTTTGTAGCGAGATGTATGGATATGATAGAAGGAAATGGTTATTTTGGCTTCCTTACGCCGACTACGTGGCTTTTTCTTCAATCCTATGAAAAGCTCCGCCGACGTATCTACAGTGATTGTACGCTGCAAACAATGATACATTTTGAGTATTCGGCATTTGAAGACGCAACAGTACCGCTTTGTTCCTTCACCATGCAGCAGGGACATCACGGCGAGAACGGAATATATCTTAGACTTACGGATTTTAAGGGAGACATGGAATATCAGCTTCAAAAGGTGAAGGAGGCTCTGAGTGATGAGAAGAGCTCCTATCGCTTTGAAGCCTCAGCCGAGGATTTCTGCACTATTCCCTCGGCTCCGGCAGCATATTGGCTCGGAAAGGCTATGTTCCGAGCTTTTGACTATATTACCCTCGGCGAGCTGGTACCGGTCCGTGAGGGAGTAATCACGGGAGATAATGACCGATTCCTGCGGCGGTGGTTTGAAGTTTCATCAGATAAGATCGCATTTTCGGGAAGTCAAAAAGAAAAATGGTATCTGCTGAATAAGGGCGGTGAGTATCGAAAATGGTACGGCAACCGTGAATTTGTCATCAATTGGGAAAATGAAGGCTCTGAGATAAAGGATTTCCGAGACGAAAATGGGAAACTACGCTCCAGACCGCAGGGACTTGCCTATAATTTCCGCCCATCTGTCAGCTGGTCTCAGATAACCAGCGGAGCCCTTTCAGTTCGGTATTTCAATGAAAATTTCATGTTCAATGTTGCCGGAACAAGTGCATTTCCGGATAATGAGCGGCAGCTTAAACTGCTTCTTGGACTTTTAAACAGCAAGGCTGCTGCGGAATTTGCACGAGTTCTCAACCCTACAATGAATATGAATCCAGGTGATCTTGCAAGGCTGCCTGTGCCTGATTTTCCTGAAGATACCGCTGAGATCGAGGCTTTGACAAGCGAGAATACCGCACTCTGCCGAGAGGATTGGGACAGCTTTGAGACCTCCTATGATTTTCGCCGTCACCCTCTGATATAAGGCTTGACAGACAGTCTGAATTATGCTATAATCAGACTTATTATTTACATTGGAGGTTTTGATATGAATGCACTTGTCATTAATTGCTCTCCCGTGAAAAATGGTGCTACTGCGGAGATAGTCCATATCGTATCGGAGCGCCTTTCAGCGAAATCTGTATGCATCGACGATTATAATTTCAGTTTCTGTAAGGGCTGTCGGAGCTGTCATTCTACTGCGGAATGTGTTCAGAGCGACGATATTGACCGAATTATGGCAGAGTTTGAGGCAGCTGACATTATTGTCTGTATTTCGCCGTCCTATTGGGCTGATATTCCCGGGCAGTTCAAAGCCTTCATCGACAGATGTACTCCCTGGTGCAATACCCATGAACCCCATGCCAGCCTCAGCGGCGGTAAAAAAGGCTATGCCATAGCTCTGCGCACAGGTCCGAGCATGGGTGAGTGTCAGCGTATTATCGGTACTATCGAGCATTTCTACGGTCATCTTGATATAGTATGCTGCGGCAGTCTCGGTTTGTGCTCAATTGAATATAAAGAAGCCCTCGCGCCGCATATTTCCAAGCTTGAGGACTTCTGTGACAAAATAAAAAGCCCGAGGAACTGATCCTCGGGCAATTTTCATTATCTTTGGGGAAGGAAAGTATTAAGGGTATTTACAAATTCATAAACGTTCTTCTCGTTTCTTGATTTTGCAGTAATTTCTGTGCCAAGATTGGAAACGCTTGCAATATTTATTCCCGTTTTTCCATCAGGGAGAACTCCCAGTGCAACGTGGACCTTTTCACCCCATGTGGTAAGTGACATTCCTGTACTGAATACCACTCTGTAGGCATTTCTGTCTGCGGACTTGACCTTTAGCTTGCGCTGAGCGCCTGTTCGCATAACAGCGTCGAGGCAAGCATTTATGTCATAGTTATAAACAAAATTCTGTTCAAATCTGCCCCATGCCATAGTGATTTCCCCTTGTAATTAAGCCTTGTTTACGCTTCCGAAGAGCTCCATCTTCTCCTTGACCTTAGCCTTGATAGCCTCAACGCCCGGTGCGAGGAGCTTTCTTGGGTCGAAGCCCTTGCCCTGCTTGTCCTTACCAGCCTCAACGTAGCCTCTTGTAGCCTCAGCAAATACGAGCTGGCACTCTGTATTTACGTTGATCTTAGCAACGCCGAGAGAGATAGCCTTTGTGATCATGTCGTCAGGGATACCTGTACCGCCGTGGAGAACGAGAGGCATATCGCCAACAGTCTTGTTGATAGCCTCGAGAGTCTCAAAGCTGAGACCTTCCCAGTTTGCAGGGTATACACCGTGGATATTACCGATACCAGCTGCAAGGAAGTCAACGCCGAGATCAGCGATCTGCTTGCACTCAGCAGGATCAGCGCACTCGCCCTTACCGATAACGCCGTCCTCTTCGCCGCCGATAGCGCCTACCTCAGCCTCGATAGAAAGACCGAGATTGTGAGAAGCGTTTACGAGCTCAGTTGTCTTAGCAACGTTCTCAGCGATCGGGAAGTGTGAACCGTCGAACATGATAGAAGTGAAACCAGCCTTGATGCACTTGTAGCAAGCCTCATATGAGCCGTGGTCGAGGTGAAGTGCAACAGGAACAGTGATACCGAGAGACTTGTCCATAGCAGCAACCATAGCTGCAACAGTCTCGAAACCGCACATATACTTGCCTGCGCCCTCAGAAACACCGAGGATAACAGGAGAATTGCACTCCTGAGCTGTAAGGAGTATAGCCTTAGTCCACTCAAGGTTGTTGATATTGAACTGACCTACTGCGTATTTGCCTGCTCTTGCTTTCTGGAGCATTTCTGTAGCTGAAGTTAACATAAAAATAATTCCTCCTGAGAATTCATTTACGGGGCTCAAGACCCCATCGTTAATATTATATCATAGCTTGCAGTGAATTGCAAGAGTTTCCGTAAAATTTAGCAATAAAAGCCTTTTTGAAGCAAAATGTGCAGGTGGCGCCGTCTTCGGCGTCCCATAAATATGGGCGGATATTATCCGCCCGAAATAATTTCTAAGTTCTAAGCTCTAAGTTCTTAGCTCTTATTTCTCAGCACTCAGTTCGGCGACCAGCTTCTTGAATGCGTCGCCGCGCTCCTCGAAATTCTTGAAGATACCGTAGCTTGCCGCCGCAGGTGACATAACACAGCTCATGCCCTCGGGAGTTATCTCCGAAGCCAGCTTTACAGCTTCGTCAAGGTGTTCAGCGTAGTGGACACGCTCCTTATTCTTAAAGCCGTTACAGTCAAGTATCATATCGTAAACGCGCTTGCCCGATGTCTCCATGCAGATAACTCTTATATCGAAGCCTCCAAGGAATTCCACAAGGGGAGCGTAGTCGATACCTCTGTCCATGCCGCCGATTAGTATCGTCCCGGCATTTGGTACGCTTTGCATAGCAGAAATAGCCGTAGCACAGGCAGTTGAGATAGAATCGTCATACCAGCGTATACCGCGTACTGTATCCACATATTCAAGCCTGTGAGCGAGGGGAGAGAATGTGCAGAGAGCCTTTGTGAAATCCTCCTCACGAATAAACAGTGTGGTGATATAGTAAGCCACAGCGATATTATAGTGATTGTGAACGCCCAGAAGCTTCACCTTGTCGGTGGGGATAACGTATGGCTCAGTGCAGTGTACCATGCCGTTTTTTACATAAACGTCGGCATCGCAGTCTGTATCAGAAACTGTATAGGTATTCCATGAGATAGGTTCTGTCGGCGCAATATCCGAGTTTATGAGCAGAACGTCGTTCTCCTGCTGGTGGAGGTAGATATTCTTTTTGGCATTATAGTAGTTTTCCATAGTGCCGTAGTGGTCGAGGTGCTCCTCGTAGAGATTGAGAAAAACAGCGTATTTCGGAGAAACCGTCATATATTCAAGCTGGTGGCAGGATAGCTCACAGACGACCACGGTATCCTCTCTCATGTCCTCGGCGATGTCAAAGACAGGTATGCCTATATTTCCTGCGATATGGCAGTCAAGACCGCTTTCCTTCAGCACATGGTAAATCAGTGAGGTAACAGTGCTTTTTCCCTTAGTGCCTGTTATTCCGATTATCTGTTCGCGGAAGCACTCAAAGAATACCTGAGTTTCACAGGTTATCCGGCATTTCAGCTCAGAAGCAGGCTTTTCAAGTACGATACCCGGGCTTTTGAACACTAAATCGAAGCGTTCAAGGCAGTCCTGATAGTCTTTTCCGCAGATAAGCTCCACATTTTCGGGGATATTATCGGCATTGCGGTCAATATCATTAAGGTCTGCAATGGCGATTTTTTCGGGTGAGCAGAACTTCTCCAGAGCCTTATATGTGGACTTTCCCTCTCTGCCGAAGCCGAGAATGCAGACTGATTTTTTTTCTGTATAGTTCTTGATATATTCGCCGAATGGTATCATAAAAGGTTCTCCATTTCTTTCCTGAGTAAGGTCTTGAATTCGTCGGGGAGCAGATTCTGCTCGTTGAACGAGCCGCAGCACTCTCTGTTGAGGGCGTCTATGGTTTCGGGACAGTAAAGACCGCGGTCCTTGTATTCACTGAAAAGCAGCGGCAGCTTCTCGCCGTTCTGTTCAAGCTTGCGTATAGCCAGTGATACAGCCAGATTCACCTCACTGATGCTGCCAACGCACTCGAAAGGCTTATGCAGTGACTGACCTATAAGCTCTACGAAATATTTCATCATATTTTTGTCATTGAGCATATCCTTCCCGAATATCTTTACAAGCTCAGCCATAGTAAGGAACGGGGAGAGGATAAGGCACACGAACAGGCATTTCGGGCACTCTCCGCACCATATATCTGGAGATACCTTGCTGCCCAGATTACAGCTTCTGAAAACGCTGAGGTACTTTCGGTGAGATACGAACATCTTTGCTATCTGGAACTCTGCAAGAGGGCGCAGAAAGCTGAAATAGTACTGTCCCGTGCGGAGATACTTTTCTTCATAGTTATGGAAGTCCTGCTCGAATTCAAAGCTCTTTGAGTACTGATGATTAACTTCCTGTCCTACAACAGTGCTTTCGTTGGCACTGGATTCATTAGAGAGAACGATGTATTTCAGCTCGTTAAGATAAGCGGTTATCTCAGCTGAAAACGCAACTATAGCTGAAAATGGCGTATGACCGTTTATAAAGCCCTGATTATTGAGGTCTACCAGAGAGCGGTCAAAGTGTCGGTGTGATATGATGAGAGCATCATCATCAAGACCAGCTTTTCTGACGGTCTCGGTGATAGAGCGGCGCTTGTTTATCGAGTAGCAAAGGCACTTCATACCTGATCTTACCAGAGTTTCCAGTGTAAGAGCCGAGTCCTTTCCGCCGCCTATAGGCACAAGACAGCCTCTTGGCTCGCGGACTGTTTCCTTGAGAGAGCTGTCATATTTTCCTGTAGCTGTAATATTCACGAAGCTGTCCTGCTCTGCTGAAATGCCGTTTACATAGAACAGCTCGCCAAGTCCCATGAACCACAGCTTTTTCCACCATAGCTTCTGCTCCTCATTGAGTTCACCGCATTTTACAAGGAACTCAGGAGAGCAGGTGGCTTTCCAGTAGCTTACAGCCTCAGCCATACCCAGCGAAAAGGCAAGCCTCTCAAATGTGAGGTCACCCTTTACCGAGAAGCTCTCAGGCTTGCGGAAGCTCCAGCTCGGGCGGAATTCTGCCAGACCTGTAATGGAAAATTCGTAGCCTATCTCCACAGTATTTTTAGTTTCGTTTACATGATATGCCTTATACACAAAGGAGGGATATTTCTCCCTGAATTCTTCATATTTGCCCATTATTTCTCTCCGTTGATGACTTATTTATTCTTGGCTGCTTTTTCAAGGAGCTTTCTGTAATGCGATTTAAGCATAGCGAATGTCTCGTCGGAAATGTCGTGCTCCACCTTGCAGGCGTCCTCAGAAGCAATATCGCGGTTGACGCCGAGAAGAATGAACAGCTCGGTGAGGACGTTATGTCTGTCATAAATACGCTCGGCAACGTGTCTGCCGGCGTCTGTAAGTCTTATATGATTGTCATCATCAACAGAAACAAGTCCCTCGTCCTTCATTTTTTTAAGAATGATAGATACCGTAGGACGAGAATAGCCCAGATACGAGCAGATGTCGATGGCGTGGACATCGGGCTGCTTCTGAGATAGGATAAGGATAGTTTCAAGGTAATTTTCAACTGCTTCTGTAATAGCCATTTTAAGTCTCCTTTACAAAATAATAGGATACGCAAAAAAATATATATATAATATTATATCATGTTTTTTAGGAAATAGCAACAATCGCGGAAAAAAAGTGCGGCAGATATTTATCTCAGCGCGAAAAAGGCGGCGCGGGCTCCGCGCTTATATCATGTTTTTTAGGAAATAGCAACAATCGCGGAAAAAAAGTACAGCTGATATTTATCTCAGCGCGAAAAAGGCGCTTCTGTAAAAAAAACACTTCCGCAATTGTGGGGAAGTGTTGTAAGAATTAATTATTTAAAAACTGTCATAGGATCGACAAAGGCTCCGTTATGAGTGATCTCTATATGAAGATGCGGAGCCTCTGCACTTTCTATATCAGCAGTTTCTCCCACAGCGCCGATCACAGCTCCGCGTTCGATCGTATCGCCCTGCTGTACTGCAAGGTCAGCTCCGAGTCCGCAGTATCTTGTGATGAAGCCGTTTTTGTGATCAAGGACGACAGTCACTCCCCACAGGGGATCATTTGAAACCGAGGATATATCTCCCTTTTCTACAGCGATGACGTCCGTACCCACTTCAGCTGCGATATCTGCGCCGTTGTGAGTCTGCCAAGTTCCTGTTGTAGCGTTTTTAACAAGCTCGCCATTGCTGAAAGGCTCTATTACATTGGTAATATCATTCAGCGGAGCACAGGCATTGTCCATTCCCTTAGAAGCTTCCGATGCAGGCTGCTCGAAAAAGCTCTCAGCAACCTCAAATGGCGCATCAGCAGTTATCTCAGCTGCGGGGATAGTCTCCTTAACAGGCGGAGCAGTTACGATCGCCGATGTTATGCTGTAGGCAGGGGAAGTAACCTTTGGTATGCCTGTGACACGCTTTCCCACAGGAGTCTCAGCCGTTATGGGAGCTTTGTTTGCAGAGGGCTTGATATCGGGTATCGCGTCCCCCTGTTTATGAGCGAAAAGGCAGGCGGCTGCTACCATAACGGCGCTTATGCCAAGAGCAGCATAGAAGCTCCTTGAGCCTTTTCCGTAATGCTTGTCGGTCAGTTCGTTTTTTTTCACACTAACACCTCCGACCATATTATTGACAGGCAAACGGAAAATATACATTTTTTTCATTGCTGAAAAAGCCGATGTGAAAAACACATCGGCTTTATATCAATATGTCACAGGCTCCTGCGGCGGATCAGTAGCGTAAGCATTGGGATCAAACGGCGGAGTTGCAGGCTCTGTCGGTATAACAGGAGGCTCAGTCCACGGCTCGGTAGGAGCAGCAGTCCACGGTTCATACGGAGCCGCTGTATAAGGCTCGGTATAGGGAACAGTGGATATATCCTCTGATGCCTGTGTAATAGTTGTAACAGTTGTTGTTGTGACTGTTGTAGTGGTAGTTGCAGTTGTTGTGAGCTCGGGGCGCCATTCATCGGGGAGCTTCTGCTTTGTGGGCTTAACTCCGCCAAGTCCGTAGCACTCCTGATAAGCAAGGATAAGGTCTCTTATCATATACTTTGAGTACTCACCGCTCTCGATAACACCTGCAAAGGCTATTTCGGGATCGTTTGCAGGAGCAAAGCCGATGAAGAACGAGTTCTGCTCGTTGAGGTTGCGTCCTGTCTGAGGAGTACCCGTCTTGATAGCCACATCAAAGCCTAAGTTGCTGAGAGAATATCTGGCAGGCATACTGTGCGAAGCGTCTATCATACCGCCTACTATATAGTCATAGAGGTCCGGAGTCTTTATTTCTATCTTATTGGCGATAGTTGGCTCGGTCTTCTTGATAAGGCTGCCTGAGCCGTAGCTGTAATAGCTGTCAACGAGATAAGGCTGATACCTTACACCGCGGTTGCCGATAGTATTGGCAACTACAGCCATTTGCAGGGGAGTCATACCGCAGTCCTGGTTACCGATACCTGCCTGTATAACGTATCCGACGTACCATTCCTGACCGTGCTCCTTAAATGTCTCGGGATTACAGAGATAACCCTCTGCGTCACCTGTTTCGATGCCTGTATGCGAGCCGAGACCGTAGAGCTTTGCGTACTCGGTTATCTTGTCAATACCGAGCATACGTGACAGCTCATAGAAATACGAGTTGCATGATACCTCGATAGCGTGTCTTACAGTGATATTGCCGTGAAGTCCCGTACAGGAGTAATGTGTTCCGTAGAAATCATATCCCATGTTGCAGACCAGAGGAGTACCGCCTGTTACAACGCCCTCGTTAAGACCTGCCGTAGCAGTAATGGTCTTGAAGGTAGAGCCAGGTCTGTAGAGACCGTAGCTGCATCGGTTTACAAGGGGAGTATCCTTTGCTTCAAGGAAATACTCATAGTTTTCAACGTAGTCCTTCAGATTATAGGTCGGAGCAGTCGCCATGCCCTTTACAGCGCCTGTTTTAGCATCAAGAACGCATATAGCTCCGCAGTTTCCCTTCAGTACGCCGGGATTAGGATTTATGGCAGGGAAGGTGTTGTTCAGGAAATTATCCAGTATATTCTGGAGCTTTATCTGATAAGCACCGTTTACGGTGAGCTTGACAGTTTCGCCCGAGGTAGCTTCGGTGATAGTTTTTACGTCACGGACAACTCCGTCCTTGACAGCTATCTGCTCCTCACCGTTGATGCCGCGGAGCGGAGTTTCCATAGCAGCTTCGATACCGCTCTTTCCGAGTATATCGTTATAGCTGTAGCCTTTTGATTTCAGTTCGTCATATTCCTCGGCGTAGATAGGACCTACCGTACCTATCTCATGGGGGAGTATATCGCCGCGGACTATTTTTCGCTCGGAAGCGTCCACAGCCTCAATGCCGCGGTAGAAGTTTCCAAGCTCCTTCATGTCGATAACAGTCTGCTCGTCAACGCCCTTTGCGAGGAGCAGGTCATTGCTGTAAGAGAAGTCCTTGTCTATCATCTGATAGCGCATACCTGCGATGATACGCTTTTCCTCGTCGGTGTATTTCTCGTCTATCTCATAGTCTGAGATGAGCTTGTCTATGCAGTTTTCAGCGGTAGCATAAACATTGAGGTTGAGGTCAGAGATAAGCTCATCTGTGTCGCTTGACATAAATATATATGGCTTTGTAAAGGATATTGGTATGCTTTCCTTGAATTTGTAGCCATGCTTTTCAAGCTCTCTGTAGATGCCGAGAAGAGCCCTGTTGCCCTCCTGCAGGTCAGTTGGGAAGAACGCCATCTGGAGCACAAGGTCTGTACGTGCATCGTTGGTAACGATGACATTTCCGTCATAGTCTATTATCTCACCGCGTGTCGCCTTGATACCCTTTTTATATGTCAGGGTACCCGGCTCATATAGCTGGGGAGTACCTATATCCTTATCGCCGACTACCTGTATCTTCATAAGTCTCAGGGAACTCAGCAGGGCTAAAAGCACTACCAGAAGTATTATTATGATAGATTTCAGATTTTCTGCAAATCCTTTCAAAAAGTCTGCCTCCTTTATGATTATGACCGCACCTTTAGGGTGCGGCCGTAAAGTTTATCTTCTGTTTTCTGACTGAATATTGGTATTTATCGCTTCTTCTATGGTAAGGTGTTCCCTCGGCATGAGGAAGCGGTTCACAAGCTTCAGCACAAGATACACAAAGACCGCCGATATTACAGTGTAAATCCAGACTCTCAGTGAGACCTTTACGAATATCCGCCCCACATTTTCATACTCCCATATCTGGTAGTAGAATTTATAGTCCAGCCAGCACTGTATGTAGGATACCACGGTGGTGATGAGCATATAGTTTATGAAACGATTTTTGAGATACAGCTCAAATATCAGATTTGCCAATATACAGAAGAAAGTGAGCACAACGGCATTGTAGCCGAAAAGCTTGCCGCAGCAAATATCAGTGAGAAAGCCGCATACAGCTCCGGTAACAGCCGAGCCGTACATATTATTGTTCACGGCAATACCTATACTCATTGGAACAAGTATCATCGGCTTATAAAGAGTGCCCGAGGTCATGATGATGAAGCTCACGAAAATGAGCAGATAATACAGTACCCAGCGCAGGGTCGTCTTGAAGCGGAGGATATGCTGCTCACGGGTAGATCTAATCCTCATTTTCTTCGTCCTCCTTCTTGCCGCTGAAATCGGTTATAACGATGACAGAGGTAAGACGGTTTACGTCCACACATGGCTGTATATCAGCGCAGACTGACAGTCCGTTTGAATCAAAGCCTATTTCTAAGATAGTGCCTATGGGGTAATCCTTTGGGAAGAGACCGCTGTTTCCGGCGGTTATCATAAGGTCGCCGCGCTTGAGCTTGTTCTTTTTTGGAACGTGAATGAGCTTGGTCTGACCGTTTTCAGATGACAGCACATTACCCTCGATAATGCCCTGATCGGCATTTGATGATGAAGCCACAGCGGCAACCGAAAGGTCAGGGGAGAGAATAGTTCTCACGGTGGAAACGTGCTTAGACACTTCAACAGTTATGCCAACAAGTCCCTCTGATGTGACAACGGGGCAGTTTACCTGTATTCCGTCCGCAGTACCCTTATCTATAGTGAAGGATTTGAACGGATCATTTGTTACATATCCCAGGACCTTGCAGGGCTGAGAGAGCAGATAGTCCTCGTGTTCTTCCTTTATGGAAACGAATTTGCGAAGCTCCTCCACCTCAGCCTTGATAGCGTCATATTCAGTCAGCTGAGCATTGAGTTCGCCGATCTGTTTCTTTAGCCTTTCGTTCTCCTCTATATACTTATCCGCGTTTGAGAGCTTATCCACGGTATGCTCCATTTTACGGCTTATGCTGTTTGAAGCAGCGCGGAAGGGCTTGGTCAGTGTGTTGATGAAGGAAGCTCCCGAAACGGAATAACCGCCCCTTGTGACGGCATAAACCATCATGCCCACAAGAAAGGCGAGAAAACCGACCATGACCTTGAATCTGGTGCTTTTCAAAAAATCACGCATGGAGCCTCTCCTTAATAGTACTTGACGTTTTCGGTGAGAGCGTCCTGATAATCGCTGATATTTTCAAGTATCTTGCCCGTACCCTCGGCAACGCAGTCAAGGGGGTATTCTGCGATATATACAGGCATACCTGTTTCGCGGTTTATGAGTTTGTCAAGACCGCGGAGCAGTGCGCCGCCGCCTGCAAGGGTGATACCGTGGTCGATTATATCTGCGGAAAGTTCAGGCGGAGTTTCCTCAAGAGTTGACTTGATAGCGTCGATAACTCTTGAAAGAGGCTCAACGAGAGCGTCACGTATCTCCGCAGAGGTAACTGTTATATTCTCCGGCAGACCATTGAGAAGATTTCTTCCCTTTATCTCCTGAGACTCCTCCTTCTCGCTTGGGAAAGCAGAGCCTATATCAAGCTTGATATTTTCTGCGGTGCGTTCACCTATGAGGAGGTTGTACTTCTTCTTGATATAGTTGATGATAGCCGCATCGAATTCGTCGCCTGCGCATCTTACCGACCGTGAAGCAACGATGCCGCCCATTGAAATAACGGCTACCTCGCTGGTGCCGCCGCCGATATCAACTATCATGCTTCCTGCCGGCTCGTTAGTGGGGAGACCTGCACCGATAGCGGCAGCCATAGGCTCCTCAATGATGAGCACGTTGTTTGCGCCTGCTTTTTTGCAGGATTCGCGGACAGCGCGTCTTTCAACGGCAGTAACGCCCGAGGGGATACATATGATGACATTTGCCTTTGTGAAAAAAGTACCCTTGAGAGCCTTTCTTATGAATTCCTGAAGCATGGTCGTGGCGATGTCAAAATCGGCGATAACGCCGTCTTTAAGCGGTCTTACGGCAACGATAGAGCCTGGGGTGCGTCCGATGACGTCCTTGGCTTCCTTACCGACATAGCGGCATTTATCCGTTCTGGTATTCACGGCAACTACTGAGGGCTCTCTTATTATTATACCCTTTCCCCTCATATATACAAGGGTATTAGCAGTACCGAGATCAATGCCAATATCTTTTGTAAACATTTTGCAGCTCCTTAAATCTTGCTATATTTCTATTCATTCAAGTTGTATTATATCACATTAGCGGAGCTATGTGGTATAATTGCCCGATACGCAGGGAGCAGATCTTTGATTTGCGTATCTGCGAGGGCACATAAGATAATTATATCACCAACAGGAAATATGTACAAGTTAATTTTACAAGAAATTTCCCATATCCGCCTTTTTAGTGTAATACGGTAACTTAAACGCGGCAAGGTGATGAAAAACTGTCAAAAAGGACGATGATCAGCTATTATTTGTCAGGAACGACCTTTGGTGCAGTCTTTATGTAAGCATAGATAGCTATAGCGATGAAAATTACCTGTGCAACGCTGATGCTCATGGAAATACCGAAGGTCAGCACAAGGATATCGGTATCAATGAACTTGTCAAGGTTGAAGGCGAAGCTTCTTGAATAGCCAAGCCATGCGAATGAGCCTGATGCTACATTGCCGAGAACACCGCCGAGAACGCAGGCACAGATGAGAAGAAGCAGAAAGTAGAGTGTCTTTTTCATAATTATATCTCCAATCTTTTGTTATTCATATTCAAATGCCTGATGAACCGAAGCCGCCTGCGCCGCGCTCTGTTTCCGAGAGCTGGTCGCTGACCTCGATTTCGGGCATTAAGATACTTGTAGGGATAAGCTGAGCGATGCGCATACCGTGCTCCACAGTAAAGGGTTCTTTGCCGTGGTTTATAAGCGGCACGAACCATGCGCCGCGGTAATCGCTGTCCACGACTCCAACGCAGTTTGCAAGAGAAACGCCGTATTTCGACGAAAGTCCCGAGCGCGGATAGATGAGAAGCGCGATGTCCTCACGGTCGGGCTCTGCGGTGATACCGAGGGGGATCATTTTTATTTCTCCTGCTTCGATAGTTACGGGAGCATCAAGGCAGGCACAAAGGTCGAGACCTGCGCTGCCCTTAGTAGCGCGTGAGGGGATAACCGCTTTTGGATCAAGCTTTTTGAAGGTAAGTTTCATTATTGTATACCTCTGTAGTAAAGTCCGCGGGTGATGTTTCCCTGCGGCTTGCGTCCGCTGAGTGCAGAGCGCACCTCATCGGCGGTCTCGTACGAGAGATAGACCACACCAAAGGCTATATTCTTCATCTCGTCGAGCCTGTCAGTCATACAAAGTCTGTCTGCGTTGAGTATCTCCGCATAGTCGGCGGTACAGACCACCGGAAGCTCTCTGCCTGTGCGGTCAATGAGCTTTTTGATGCATTTGCCGCAGCCGGTTTCATTCTTTATGGGGCAGTTCCTTGTGAGCATAAGGGGAAGTCTGCCGTAAACAACAGCTCCCAACGGCATATCGGGGGCAAGGTCTGCTATCTGTTCAAGAGTAGCCTCCACTGAGAAAACGCAGTCCTCAAGTCCGAGGATATTAAGCATTTTCACACTGTAGGAATTGTATGCGTTGAGAGTAAAGCAGCCGTGGAGCTTAAAACCAAGCTCCCTGCCGATAGCTATGCAGTCGGGAGTGTGGCAGTAAAGCCTGTCTATCCCCATAGCTTTCAGCTTTTTCAGCCTCTCTGCAAGCTTGTCCTCATTGGCTATGAATCGGGGCGGAGCGATAATTACTTTGTCACTGTCCACGCCGCCGAGCATTTCCTCACTGATGATGCTCTCCTGTACTATTACGTACTCAGAAAGCTCAGCTGCCGCCGATACCTGTTCGGCTGTCCGGCAGTAGGTCCTGAGGGGAAGCTTAGTCCTTTCAGGAGGCACTATGGCTGTTGAGCGGGGCACATAGTCGGAAATAGTATATTTTGGAGTATTTTTATTTATTATGAGGTCTGTAAGCTGTTCGACAGCTGTTCTGCGAAGCTCGTTGAGCTTTCCTGCCGGAACAATAAGTCCCTCGTCAATCTCGGCAGTAAGCTTGCCGAAGCTGAAAACCGTATCGCCCAGCTTTGAGAGCTGTTTCGTAAGCATATCCGTATCTGTAGGACGATTCAGTGCTCTTTCGGGGACATCGCCCTGAGCAGATGCTGAAATATCGCTGCATACAGCAGTTATGATCACTGGCTGTCCCTCTTTTATGACAGCGTGGAAATCAGCAGTATAAGCCTTGCGTTCAAAACGATAGAGCTCATGTATTTTCGGGATAAGCTCATGGGCTGAGATAACATCGTCCTTTTCACGGACTCCGAACATATCCTGCCTTTTTCCTGTGAAATAGCCATCGGTAAAGCCTCCCCGTGAGAATACGCCGCGGAGCAGCTTCATATCGGGAGCTTCACCGTCAAGAGCAGCTTTCAGCTCATGTACTGCGGAAGCCACATATTCGGGGCGCTTCATGCGTCCTTCTATTTTGAAGGAATCCACGCCTATTTCCGCAAGTTCACGGGCATAGGGGAGAAGTGAAAGATCCTTCAGCGATAATGCCGCCTTATCCTTGTTACCTGCGGCAGAAAATGGCAGCCTGCAAGCCTGTCCGCAGCCGCCGCGGTTTGCGGAGCGCGAGCCTATCATAGCCGACATATAGCACTGTCCCGAAACAGACATACAAAGGGCACCATGAACGAATATCTCGGTCTCTATGCCAACATTGCAGATACGGGAAATAGTTTCCCTGTCAAGCTCACGGGCAGGAACAACTCTTGCATAGCCCAGCTTTCTGAGCATTTCAGCGCCTGCTGCGGTATGTACGGACATCTGCGTAGAGCCGTGGAGCACTGCGTCGGGAACACAGCGTCGAATGAGAGCCGCACAGCCCCAGTCCTGCACGATAAAGGCGTCAACACCGCATTTTGCGGCAGCCTTTATATATTCGCAGAAATCAGCAGCCTCGCCGTCGGATACAATAGTATTCACAGCAAGGTCAAGCTTTGCGCCGTACTTATGGCATAGTCTCGCAGCTTCTTCTATCTCATCAAGGGAGAAATTAGCAGCACTGCTTCGTGCTGAGAAGCGCTTTCCGCCGATATATACGGCATTCGCGCCTGCGCGGAGAGCTGCACGGAGAGTTTCCATGCTGCCTGCGGGTGCCAGTATTTCGGGCTGCTTCATTAAATGCTGTCGCTGAGCTGCTTGAGCTTGACCATATTCTCAAGCTGTATTATCTTGGATTTGAGCACCTCTATCTCCTTCTGGGCAGCGTCGCGCTCAATGCGTGTTCTGCCAGCTTCGTCAACGTACTCCTTAGTCTGGTCGCGGATATTGTCAAGGCGCTGATTAGCCTTGTTGAGGTCGTCGAGGAGAGCCATCGACACCATTATGGAAGCAGCATAGGGTGAAGAACCGCTTGCTGCGGTGATCTCATTGATCTTGGTTTCAAGTGCTCTTGCAAGAGCGAAAACATAGTTAGGAGCTTCTGCGGTCTTGATCTTGTACTCCTTACCGCAGATGATCACTTTTACTTCATTAAGCATTTGCATCGTCCTTTCCGTGGTGTATTTTAAACCAATTTACATTATACACTATTTTTTGCAAAAAGGGAAGTGGTTTTTTGAAAAAATTTTTATTTACGGGATACAATAATAAAAATACATATATTGACAATAAAGAGCAAAATCGAAGCGATATTTAATACATATTTTTTTCTTCCCATTGCTTTTTTTACAAGGTACAGGTCTCCGTTTCCAAAGAAAGAGCACAGTACCGAGTATCCAGAGTCGCTTACAAGAAATATGGCGGACATTATCCATAAGAATAGTCTTACATATCCGCTGGGAAGCAGCAGATAAACGAAAACAAGGATATACGCTGTCAGCGTTGTTCCGATGATGCCTGCAAGAGACATATATATCCATGCTTTCGGGATATTCTTGTTATTCTCATCGCTTATTTTTTCCTCGTTTTCAAAGGTGACTTTGGTTCCGCCGTGATAGCTGAACCATTGTACGCTTACAAGTTTAAGACCTGCCTTCTGACCGGCTATGATGTGGAAAAGCTCATGGGAGACATGGTAAAGCAATCCTGAAACGGCTAAGAAAATAATTATCAGAGCATATATTTTCATAAGAAACAGAGTTCATAGGCTTTATCAGTAGTACCGTTTCAAGCCTATTACCTTGCCGAGGACCTCCACCTCGTCCACGATGATAGGCTCCATAGTGGTATTCTCGGGCTGAAGGCGGTAGTGTCCCTTTTCCTTGAAGAAGCGCTTTACGGTAGCCTCCTCACGGTCTATGAAGGCAACGACTATATCGCCGTTTTCAGCGTAGTTCACGCGTTTGACGATGACTATATCACCGTCGAGGATACCTGCGTCTATCATGCTTTCGCCCCGTATTTTCAGGGCAAAGAGCTCCTGAGGGTCAACGCCGGGAGCTTCAAAGCCTATATAGCCTGTGATGTCCTCAACAGCTGTGATAGGCTGACCTGCGGTGACTGTGCCCATAACTGGGACAGAGATAGTGCCGCTGTTTGGCAGGCGCAGAGTGCGGTTGAGGTTGCCTGTTTTCTCGATAAGTCCTTCACGGACAAGAGTTTCTATGTATCTGTGAGCTGTGGACGTGGACTTGAAGCCCATAGCGTCCATTATCTCTCTTACAGAGGGGGACATACCGTCGCTGAGACGGGATTTTATATAGTTGAAAACAGCTATTTCCTTATCTTTAAGCATATTATTTCTCCTCCGAAAGCTTTTTCAGTATCATTTTTGCTATTTTGTAGGCATCGCCGCAGCCGAGAGTGATAACGAGGTCGCCCTCCTGCACGTGTTCACAGACATAGTCGCATATCTGCTCAAAATTAGCGTACTTACGCTCGTCCGTCCATTCTGCGGATTCGTCCTGTGGGAACCATATGCAGCCCGGTATTTTCTCCGCAAGGTGACGAGTGAAGATACCGTAGGTGTTCTTCTCGCGGCTTCCCATTATATCGGTGAGAACTGCGTGGTCGGGTATCTGTAATACCCTTGCGAAGTCGTCCAGCAGGAGTTTTGTACGGGAGAAGGTAAAT
Source organism: Ruminococcus sp. (assembly GCF_024684275.1). Next base: position 89,067 of record NZ_JAIKXF010000091.1, on the reverse strand, counting down.
GGCTGGAATATCGCCCATACATGGCTGAAGTTCATCTCCATAGCGGCATTGAGGGTAGCTTCAAGCTCTGTGGGGTGATGAGCGTAATCGTCAACGACGGTTATGCCCTTCTCAAAGCCCAGCTTCTCGAAGCGGCGCTTAGCTCCGCGGAAATCCTCCAGTCCCTTCTGAATGAACTTAAAGTCCACACCAACGTAACGGGCAGCAGCTACAGCGGCAAGAGAATTGAGCACATTGTGTATTCCTGCAACGTGGAGAGTCACAGTGCCCAGCTTTTCGCCCTTGTACATAGCGTCATAGGTGGTAAGGAGACCGTTTTCGTGCTTTACGTTCTCAGGATAGTAGTCGCAGGAGCTGTCTCTGCCGAAGGTTATTATTTCCTTGCCGCTTATGCCCTCTAAGGACTTCATTGAATTTGCGTCAGAGCCGTTTATGATAATGCACTTTGAGGTGTTTTCATTGAATTTATGGAAGGATTTGATGATATTTTCAAGAGTTCCGAAGTAATCAAGGTGATCTGCGTCGATGTTGAGTATAACGGATATATCGGGGAAGAATTTGAGGAAGTGATCCTCGAATTCGCAGGATTCGCATACCATGATATCGCTTTTGCCTGCCACGCCGCTTCCGCCTATGCAGGGCAGCTTTCCGCCTATATATGCTGAGAGGTCAACGCCTGCGGTGAAAAGTATCTGAGTGATCATTGATGTCGTGGATGTCTTGCCGTGAGTACCCGAAACGCAGATAGCGTTGTCGTACCAGCTTGTTACGATACCGAGAAGGTCTGCTCGTTCAAGTACGGGGACTCCGCTTGCTCTTGCGGCAACAAGCTCAGGGTTGTCAGCCATTATAGCGGCGGTGTGTACGATCAGATCTGCACCCTCGATATTCTCGGCTCTCTGACCGATGAATACGGGTATCCCCATTTTTCTTACTGCGTCAAGAGTTTCTGTCTCGTTGTTGTCAGAGCCTGTAAGGTAATAACCCTGAGAGTGAAGTATCTGAGCGAGGGGGTACATACCCGAACCGCCTATGCCGATGAAGTGAATGTGCTTTTTGCCGTTTAAGATATTGATATTCAAAATGATCACCTTTCTTAAATAAATGAATATACTGACGGTAGCAACAGAGCTGCCGATTATCAACGCTGAGGATAGGATATGCGGATTTCACCGCATATACACAGAATCATAATAAATTTTTCGTCTTAAATCTGTAAAACAGCTTGCAATTTTACAAAAAAACAGTTATAATAGTTTATAGGTTTACTTACTGTTTGAGTTTATTGTTATAACAGTAAACTTTATTGACGTTTAATGCTGACATTTATATCGTACATAAGGAAAAATACAAACAAGGAGAATATCTTATGGAAATTACAGATGTTAAGATCAGAAAGATTATGTCCGAGGGAAGACTGCGCGCAGTAGTTTCTCTTACTCTCGACGATATGCTTGCAGTGCACGATATCAAGGTCGTACAGGGCGATGAGAGACTTTTCGTGGCAATGCCAAGCCGCAAGGACGAAAACGGAGTTTTCCGTGATATCGTTCACCCGATCTCACCCTCTGCAAGAAAGCTTTTTGAGGAGTCTATCCTTGAGGCTTATGAGAGACAGCTTGCTGTCATGGAAGCTGAGGAATCAGATAATTCTTCTGATGAGGCTGAGAACTGAGAACGGACATCTATCAAGACCTGCCGCATGGCAGGTCTTTTTATATTCCGAGGATACGTGCGGCTTTGAGGATAGTTACCTGTGTTTTGCCGTCGCGGATAGTGCCGTCCATTACCTGCTTTACAGCCTCGGAAAGGGGGATGCGCTCGACATCGAGGAACTCGTCTGGGTCAAGGTTCTGACTGCTGAATGTAAGTCCCTTTGCAAGGTACATATAAGTTACCTCGCTGTTATAAGCAGGAGTCGGGAGCATTTCACCAAGATATACGTATTCCGAGCAGGTATAGCCTGTTTCCTCAAGAAGCTCACGTCTGCCGCATACGGCGTGGTCTTCGCCCTTTTCAAGCTTGCCTGCGGGGACCTCTCTTGTGACCGTCTGAAATGGATAGCGGAACTGCTTGACAAGGAATATCTCGTTATTGTCGGTTATGGGGATAACACATACTCCGCCGTGGTGGTGAAGAACGTCGCGTACAGCGGTCTTGCCGTTTTCAAGCTCTGCTGTGTCATGAGTTATAGTGAATATAGGTCCCTCATATTTTACGTCGCTTGTAAGTGTTTTTTCCTGTAAATGCATTATTTTCTCTCCTTTTTGAAGAGGCTGTCGCAGTATTCCTGCGCTGCCTGTATCTTTTCACATGATGTATAATCGTAGTAATGCTTCATATCGCTGAGACCGCTGCGTCTGCGTCTGAATAAAAGCACATATATAACAAGAACAGCCGCAGAGCAGAGGCTTATTATGATACCGATGCGGAGATATGGTGTTTCGTAGCGGAAAACGATAGTATTCTCGCCTGTATCAGCTCTTACAGCCATGAAACCTTCATCAACACGCTCTACATCGGCAGGAACGCCGTTTACCTCTGCTGTCCAGCCCTCACTGTAGGGGACGCTGAAAAATACCAGCTGGGGCTTGCTGAGGTCGATGACTGAGGTGAAGCCGCGGGAATCAAAGGTGAAGCTCTTTGAACAGCACATACGCTTTTCCTTGCAGAATACAGTGTAGGTGCTCCGCGACAGAGCAGAGGAATCATTCATTTCGTATTCGGTGAGTATATCGCTGTATTTCTCTGCCTGCTTGTCACTCAGCACAAGTGCTTTCATGAGCAAATTCTGGCGCTGGAGCTTTGACTTGCTGTCGGCGTCGGCTTTTCTCACGTAATTGTCGTAGCCGAAGCCCATAGGGATATACAGCTCGTTCTCATATATCTCGAAGTGTTTGTTTTCGCCGATATACTTGAAGCTTGGCAGCTCGTCAGGTATTATCACCCTGCTGGTGTCCTCATCGCCGTTTGCGGAAGCCTTTGACGATGAAGCTGAAACAGCGGTGCTTTTCATGCTTTCGGAAAGAAGCTCCTTATAGCTGCAGCCTTCTGTCTTTTCCTTGTAGTAGTATTTTACCGAGAACAATCCGCGGAGGGGATAGCTGCTCAGGTCAGGTCTGGATGCTACATCGCGCTGTATGCCAATAAAGCTGTAGAAATCCATGATAGAGGTGCAGACAACGCTCTGGAAGGCTCTCATTGAGGGCAGCCCCCATATCATGGGATAGTTGTCGCAGTTTTCGGAAATATCTATGCGGAAGAAATTATCCTCTGTGACCTTTTCGTATACACCGCCGCCGCCCTCGATAGCTGAGCTTATATATTCACGTGAACTTCCGATGGTATTTGCTCCGTAAAGAGAGGTGGTCAGGATACAGATAACAGAGGCGGCAGCTGTAGCAGCTACCATTATCTTTGTTCTGAGAGTGCCTTTTTCCTTTCGGCGGAGTATGAAAAACGTGCATATGAGAAAAACTACTGCCACACCTATGGTAAGGTAGAAGTACAGCACATCGTCTGCCATAGTGAAGAGCTTTGCTTTTTTGCCGTCCTCTGGTTTTGCAGGGAAAGCTCCCATGACTGCAAGAGCAGCCACCATGACAGCGCAGAAGCGCAGTCCGAATTTGCCGTTGCAGTTTTCGTCGTCAAGAGTATGAGCGGTCATCATAGCCATAATAAGTATTGGCATATAGAACCACCGTGCGTAGTAGTATGAGTTAGCTGCCTGAAAAAGGCTGTTGAGTACTGGAATAAATGCGAATATACCGCAGCAGACGAGGAGCCTTGCAGCCCAGTGCTTTTTGTGCATTCGCATGAAGGAGAGGACTCCGACCATTGAGAAGAGGGGCAGATAACCGCCGATAGAAGCCCATTTTTCGTAGTCTGAGCTGAGAAGATTTGGGTATGCAGGGGGATCTGACGGCATAAAGAAGCATTGTATTATCCTCGGGATAAGAGTTTTGTCGTAGTATGCCACCATATCCGCGCCGTAGGCGTGTTCGCTTATCCTGTAGTTCCCCATGAGAGCCATAGCTGATGGGAGCAGGATAAATGCTGCCATAAGTGATCCGATGACTGCTTCAAAAACAAGTCCGAAGAACTGCTTCCATGATGTATGGAAATCCCTGCATCTCATACGGAACAGGTAGTAAAGCACAAGAAATACCGCCTGACCTGCGAAGAAGTAGTAGTTCACGCAAGCCATAAGTGCAGTTGTCAGAGCGAAAATGCCCTTGCGGCGGCAGTTTATGTTCTCCTCCATAGCAATGAGCATGAGAGGGAAGAAGGCGGTGACGTCCTGAAAATGATTGAAGAATATGTTGTACACCTGAAATCCCGAAAAGGCATAGAGCAGAGCTCCCGTAAGAGCAGCGTTCTTGCCGCGGACGAATCGGCGTATATAAATGTATGCTGTCAGCGAAGCGAAGCCGTGCTTCACAGCCAGCAGGAAAGGCATTGAGTAGATGACCAGTCCTCTCGGAAGTATGGTGCTGAGCCAGAAAAACGGGCTTCCGAACAGGTAGAACGAATAGGACGTCATAAAGTCTGAGCCTAAGTCGGTGAACCAGTTCCAACCGAAGCTGCCGCTGCGGACAGCGTTGTTTGCAAGGCTGTAAAATGGTATCTGTTGGGCGTTGTAATCGCCGAAATATATGAAGTATCCGCGCTCGGTGAAAATCATTGGCAGGGTAGTCAGCAGCAGCGTGACAAAGCCTATGAGGAACGCAGAAAGGTATTTTTCCTTGTAAGAGCGTATATTACCGCAGCTCTTTTTCACAGTGTTTTCCTCCGTAAAATTAGATATACATATTGATTATATCATATTGTCATAAAAAAAGCAACAAAAATCGAATATATTTTCGCGGCGAGCCGACGCTTTAAAAGTTGAGGGTGGAGAGTGAAGAGTTGAGAGTTAATGTGTTCGCTCCGCTCACCTTATTTAATTAATGTCGCCGCAGGCGACTCCGCAACTTTCAACTTTCAACTCTCAGCTCTCAACTCTCAACTAACAAACTCGGTTTGATAGTGTGAAAAACTTGCTTTATTTTATAAAGTATGCTATAATAAAAAGAATGCTACTATAAATGAATGAAGGGAACATAAAATGGAAGTTTACCTTGATAATGCGGCGACTACAAAGCCATGCGCAGAAGCGGTTGAGGCGGCGGTGTCAGCCATGACCGAAAATTATGGGAATCCCTCGTCCCTGCACAGGGCAGGCCTCAATGCGCAGCTCATAGTGGACAGCGCAAGAAAAGCGATTGCTGACAGTATCGGCACTGAGAAGGACTGTATTTACTTTACCTCTGGAGCTACCGAAAGCAACAATCTTGCTCTCCGCGGAGCTTCTGCGGCTTACGGGAGAAAAGCTAAGAAAATAGTTATTTCGGCTGTAGAACACGCCTCTGTTGAGGAAACTGCCGCTGACCTTGAGAAAAAAGGCTTTGAGGTAGTGCGCATTTCTCCGCGTGAGGACGGGCGCTATTATGCGGCGGACTTTGTGAATGCCTGCGATGACAGTACCTGCCTCATCAGCATGATGTATGTCAACAATGAGACAGGATATATACTTCCCGTCAAGGAGACATTTTCAGCTGTAAAGCGCCGCTATCCCAATATAATAACTCATACGGACTGTGTACAGGCTTACATGAAGCTGCCTGTAAAAGCGAGCGCTTTGTGCGCTGACCTTATATCCCTCAGCGGTCATAAGATACACGGCGGCAAGGGCGTTGGCGCACTTTATATAAAAAAGGGAGTCCGTGTGCTTCCGGTCATCACAGGCGGCAAGCAGGAAAAGGGCATACGTTCGGGTACTGAGAGCGTTCCCATGATAGCGGCTTTCGGAGCGGCTGTGAAAAAGCTTGTCCCCACTATCACTGAGCGTTATGAAAAGGCAGACGCATTAAAAAAGTACCTGCTTGGCAAGCTTAGCAGTATCGGAGAAGCTGTAGTAAACTCTCCCGAGGACGGCTCGCCTTATGTGGTGAATATCTCGGCAGCAGGCAAGCGCTCGGAGATAATGCTCCACTTCCTTGAAAGCAAAGGGATATATGTTTCCAGCGGCTCGGCTTGTTCAAAGGGACAGCAGAGCGGTGTTCTCGGACAGTTCGGCATACGTGACAAGCGCGCGGACAGCGCACTTCGCATCAGCATGACCGCGGAGACTACAGAAGCTGAGCTCGATATGTTCTGCGAGGCTCTCCGTGAGGGCATGGAAAAGGTAAGAGGTTAATACCATTATAATAGTACAGGAGAATAAGAATGAAAGAGTTAATACTTGTAAAATACGGTGAAATGGCACTTAAAGGTCTCAACAAAAAGACTTTTGAGGATATGCTTATAAAGAATATAAAGCGCAGACTGAAGCCGCTTGGCCATTTTCAGCTGACCAGCGCTCAGTCCACAACATACATAACTCCTCTTGATGATGACATCGACCTCAACGAGGCAGCTGACAGAGTCGGCAAGATATTCGGTATCGCTGCTTACTGCCGTGCCTGCGTATGCGAAAAGGATTTCGATGACATCTGCAATAAGAGTTATGAGTATCTTGAAGATGTACTCAGCTGTGCAAAGACCTTCAAGGTAAATGCAAAGCGCTCTGACAAGGCGTTTCCCATGAAGTCTCCTGAGATTTGCATGGAGCTGGGTGGCAAACTGCTGGAGAAGTTCCCGAATCTGTCCGTTGATGTTAAAAATCCGGAAGTTACTGTCACAGTTGAGATACGCGACGAGAACGCTTTTGTTCACGCAGAGAATATCAAGGGAGCAGGCGGACTTCCTGTGGGAAGCAGCGGCAAAGCCATGCTTCTTCTTTCGGGCGGTATCGACAGCCCCGTTGCAGGCTATATGATGGCAAAGCGCGGTATCCACATCGCAGCTATACACTACGTAAGCCCTCCGTATACCTCAGACCGTGCTCAGCTAAAGGTAGAGGAGCTCTGCCGGAAGCTCACTGACTACTGCGGCGGTATCGCATTCTACTGTGTGCCGTTTACCGAGCTTCAGGAGGCTATCAAAGACCACTGCCCCGAGGAGTTCTTTACTATTATAATGAGAAGACTGATGATGGAGATAGCTCAGCGCATCGCCGCTAAGGACAACTGTCTTGCTCTTATCACAGGCGAGAGCGTGGGACAGGTGGCAAGCCAGACAATGGCGGCTATGGTCTGCACAGATGCAGTATGCCGTATCCCTGTGTTCCGTCCCTGTGTAGGCATGGATAAGACTGAGATAATCGAAATTGCACGTAAAATAGATACATTTGATATATCAGTACAGCCCTATGAGGATTGCTGTACCGTTTTCACCCCCCGTCACCCTAAGGTAAGACCTCAGCTTTCTGACATCGAAAAGGCACAGGCAAGCTTTGACTTTGAACCTCTTATACAGAAGGCTGTTGAAAATACCGAGATGAAGACATTTAATTTTGGAGATTGATTTTTTAAGTATTTTACAAATTAATCACCGGATTTTTGTGAAATGTTGACTAAAGAAAGCGTGAGTATTTAGTGGTAAGCAGTAAATTTTCTGAATGTGACACCGAAAAACTTGACAAGACCGTTGAAAATGTTGTAAAATTATTAGAACGAAAGGGTTTGACTATTGCTACAGCAGAGAGCTGTACGGGAGGACTACTTTCGGAGCTTATAACATCAGTATCGGGCGCGTCTGCGGTCTTTGAGCTTGGGATATGCACATATTCTCAGCGGATAAAGACAGAGTTTCTGGGTGTTCCCGCCGAGGTCATACAAGAGTTCGGCGTAGTGAGCGAGGAAACAGCACTGAGCATGGTCAAGGGACTAAAAATACGCTCGGGAGCAGATGTGTGCGTTTCCGTTACGGGTATCGCAGGTCCATCGGGCGGAACTGCGGAAACTCCTGTGGGAACGGTGTATATCGGTTTCGATATCTGCGGCAGTCAGTTTGTACGGCTGCCGGAACTTTGGAGACTGAGCGATATGAGCAGAGATAACATCAGACGATGTGCGGCTGCTTATGCGTTTGGCACCATAAAAAAAATACTGATGGAGGCGAGTAAAGACTGATGAGCGAAAAAATAACCGACGGCAGCTCAGAAGCTCAGCGCAGAGCTGAGAAGATAAAGGCTATCAGAAGGTCTATCCGCAGTGAAGCGGAAGTCGCTCCGATGACTTATGAAAATAAATCAGACAGCGAGCGCTCTGAGAGCATAGCTGACCGCATTGCAAGAGTTAAGGAAAAACACAATGCAACTGCGGCGGATATACTTGATGAGCTCGACAAGGCAATAGCAAGAGAAAAGGCAGACGCAGAAAGATTAGCTGCACAGCAGGCAGAGGCTGAAGCTAATGCTAAGGCAAACGCTTCTCCCGATATCTCTGATATACTCCCTGCACTGGAAACTCCCGCACATGAGGAACTCCAGGAGCTGGCGGAGGAAGTAGCTGAGGACTTCACAGAGGTCAGCAGTGATATCACGGGATATACGGAGGACTTTACCGAGGCGGAGGCAGAGACTGAGGCTTGCGGAGCAGAAATAAACAACGCGTATGCACAAGAGGCAGAGACTGAAAGTGTGACGGAGGAAAAGGACGAGGAAACTATGGTCTTTACTCCGATCGGTCATGCTGCCGAAACAAAACAAGCGGAAGAGCCGATTCGCCCCATACACCGTGTGCGTGAGGACAAAGCTCCTGAGCCAATTATTCGGGCGGCTGCGGAGACGACCTCGGGGAAGAAGAAAAAGCCTTCCAAAAAGAAGAAGAAAAAAACATTTAAACAGCGCCTGCTGGACCTGTTCCCGAAGAAGGGGGACAGGCTCGGCGAGCGCATAAGAAAGATCGTTTTCCTCGGTTCTGTCGTTGCGATAGCTGTCTGCGGCTACATAGTAGGTGACTACTACTATGACCTGTGGTCAAGTAAGCACAAGACAAAGAACCTTATGGAACTTTATGAGGTATACGGAGATCAGGAGGCTCCTAAGGAGGAGCAGCCCATAGATGACCGCATAAGATATCTCGATATGCTGCCCGGCGCACGCAAGCTCTGGGAGCAGAACCATGATATCGTCGGCGTCATCACTATCCCCAATACCCCGATAAATAACCCTGTCATGCAGGCAGAGGACAATTTCAAGTATCTGAACAAGAAGTTCGACCTGTCCGATAACATAGCAGGCGAGCTTTTCCTTGATTACAGGAACCATTTTGATGAGGTCGGCGAGGACGGCTATTTAAAGTGCGAAAACTCGGATAACCTTATCATCTACGGTCATAATATGTACGACGACCAGATGTTTGGCTGCCTGAAGTATTATAACTGGAGAGAGGATTATTACGGATTACACCCCGTTATAAACCTCAGATCAAATTACGAAAACTACAAGTATAAGATATTCGCATTCTTTATTCTTGACGCAGAGGACGAATCGGATACAAAGTTTGATTGCTGGAACAACCTTGACTTCAACAGCGAAGAGGAATTCTACGACTTCGTAAACGAGGCTAAGAGAAGAACGATCCGCCTGAACAATGTGGACGTTAAGTACGGCGATCAGCTGCTTACTCTTTCTACCTGCAACACTACTCTTGCAGATGAGGAAAGAGGCCGTATCATCATAATGGCAAGACGTGTGCGCGAGGGCGAGGATCCCATTGCGGGTACTCAGGACAGTGTGCGCAATCCAAATATTAAATGGCCTAATCTCTATTATGAGAACCATTCGGATGCAAGATATGATCCGAATGCTCCTTTTGAGCCATACGGACCTGCGGAGGCGAAGAATAAACAATGAACAAACCTGTAAAAATAATTTCAGCCTGTGCTGCCTGTGCAGCGGCTGTAGGACTTGGCATCTACGCTGTGGTCATAAGCAAGGACAAGAAAGATGTCCCGATATACAGCGACATAGTCGAGACTACTATAGCTGAGGAGGCAACTACAAAGGCACTTCCCGATGATCTTGCTGATAAGTACGGCTATGTGCCGTCACAACTCGGCATGACGGACAGAGCGAATTCTCTCACTCATGTCAATAGGGATGTAGTAGGCTGGATAAAGGTGGACGGTCTTCAGATCGACTATCCTATAGTCAGGGATCCGGGAGATGTTACTCCTGATATGGCTTTTTACGGCGGAAAGGAATATATGGCGAACTCATACTACCTCGACAACGATCTTTACAGAAAGTATGACGAGAGAGGTTCGATGTTCCTCGATTACCGCGATAATTTCGGCGCTGTTGAAAGCGAACAGTCAGAGAATCAGGTAATATACGGTCATGCATGGTGGAACGGCGAAATGCTGGGCTGCACAAGAGAGTACCGTCTGAATTCCGATTTCTACTGGAAGAATCCTTTTATCCACCTGAGCTCAAATTACAAGGATTACGATTACGTTATTTTTGCTGTTCTTGTTACCAGCGGAACCTATGACGCTACAGACTTCCGCTACTGGAATATGGAAGACCTGAGCTCTGAGGAGGATTTCAATTTCTATATCGACAACTGCAAAAGCCGCTGGCTGTATGATACAGGAGTCGATGTAAAGTACGGCGATAAACTCGTTACCCTGTCTACCTGCTATTCGGACGTGGATAATTCACGTTTCCTCGTTGTGGGCAGACGCCTGAGGGAAGGCGAGGTCGCAGGGGATACCAATTCTATCCAGCGTACAGAGTCCTGGTTACAGGCTCAGAAAGCTAAAGAAGCCGAAAAGGCAGCTGAGGAACAGGCTCAGCAGTAAGCGAACTCTTATATTTTGATATAAAGGAGAGCGTTATGAAGGTACAGACAATGCTTAAACGAGCGGCAGCTGTGGCTTCGGGAGTACTTGTGCTCTCGGCGTCTGTTAGCATGAAAACTGCGGACAGCTCTTCTTCAGCCGAGGAAACTGCGGCTGCGGAAACTGCTGCAACTGAAAGTGAAACAGCTGCGGAAACCGAGACAGCCTCTGAGCTGGCTTCGGAAAACGCAGAGGAAGAGCCAAAAATGCCTGAGGATTGGGAGAAAGCTGATATATGCGACTATGATTCCAGCCTCACTCTTATAAGCTATGAGCTCGCAACGCCTGAAATGGCGAAGGTGGGCGAAGCTGTTGATCCATATGCAGGGCTTTCCGAAGAAGAGCGCAAGGCTCTTGAGGAAACAATTGCCAAGAAAAAGAGCGCGTTGAAAAAAGCAACGCCTACATTATCAAAGAATGCGGCTAAAAGCCGCAGCAAGGAGCCTACAGCCGTCGATCTTAAAACATCGGGTGCAGCAGTAGGTGACATTCCGCCGTCTCAGGAAGGTCAGAGCGTTGAAGCCAAACCCGGTGAATTTGCGTTTGTGACATACGGCTGGGGACACGGAGTCGGTATGAGCCAGAATGGTGCAAACTTCTATGCAAGCTGCGCCGGCTGGACATATCAGGATATACTGTTCCATTATTACCCGGGAACATACCTTATGAATACAGGAATGACCGATGAGGAGGAGCTTACCATTGCTCATGAGCCGGCAGGCGATACTCTCAAGGTCGTATCTGAGATAGTCAACCGAGAGGTGGGCGGAAGCTTCGCTTACGAAGCTATCAAGGCTCAGGCAGTTGCAGTATATACTTATCTAAAGTATAACGGCGACGATTCAAAGGACCTGAGAGGCAAGCCTGATCCTCCGCAGGTAGTCATCGACGCCTGCAATGATGTACTCGGTGAGGCTCTTTACTACGACGGCGATTATGCACTGACAGTATTCTCCGCTTCAAGCGGCGGCTGCTCTGCAAATTGCAGCGACGTATTCTATGAGGATCGTCCGTACCTCAGAAGCGTTCCGAGCGACTATGACGCCGCTTATGACCCGCACTGGGGAACGGTTACATATATGACTGCCGAAACGGTGAAGAAAAAGCTTGAAACAGCTTACAAGATCACTCTTTCGGACGATCCCGCAAACTGGATACAGCCTGTTTACTCAGAAGAGACAGGTTATGTAGTCTCTGTAAACATTGACGGACAGACCACCGCAAAGGGCTATCCCTTCTCGTTGATGATGGGACTTAAATCATCGAAATTCAATCTGACATATACATATGATTGATCTGGCTTAAAGCCAAAATTACATGGAACAAAAGGAATAAGTCTTTGGATAGTGAGGCACAGTCTCATTATATCCGAAGGCTTATTTCTCCTTTTGGGTGAAAAAAGGTGGAGCCGAGAGGTGAAAAAAACCTGATTTTGATCCTGAAAGGTGAAGAAAGGTGAAAAAACTAAAAATATTTTAACAAAGATAAAAACGTTTGTTTCGTTTCTTTCTGACCAATGGTTAATGATTAAACAAAATCCACAAAAAACGCCGATTTTTTTGGGATAATATTGTCACAAACTCCATATTGATTTTCACTCTGAATAATGGTAAAATATGTTTAGGGTGAAAAAAGGTGATTGGATGTGAAATTTTCCAAATTAGGGTGAATCAATCCTAAGGTCAGAGAGAAAGTGAGGCGAAATTCTATGGCAGATCTGTTATGCGGTACCTATTACCCAAGTATAGATCAGAAGGGCCGTATGAGTTTCCCGACTAAGCTCCGCGAAGTACTTGGAGCTGAATTCTACCTCTGTCAGGGACATGATGACTCCTATATCGCCGTTTACTCGCCGGAAGCATTCCAGGAATACTGCGAAAAGCTCAATTCCATACCTGGTAAGAACGGTGCTGACATCAGACGTAAGCTTCTTGCCGGCGCTGATAAGCAGAACCCTGACAAACAGGGACGTATCTTTATCACACAGCAGCTCAGAGATCACGCAGGCATAACCGACGAAGTCGTGGTTATCGGTGCTAATCACAGAGCTGAAATATGGAATAAGTCAAAGTGGGAAGAATTCAACAGCAGTATCTCTCAGGAAGAGATCAACGACGTTCTGTCAGATCTTGTTCTGTGATACAGATGTTTTTATCTTTGTTACCGATGCTTGTCGGAAATAAGGAGAGTTTTGTTTGATGGAATTTACCCATATACCTGTAATGCTTGAGGAATGTATTGAAGGACTGAACATTCGTCCCGACGGTATCTATGTTGACGGTACTGCGGGCGGTGCAGGTCACTCCTCTGCAATAGCCTCTCATTTGAATGAAAATGGAAGGCTGATCGCTCTTGACAGAGATCCCGACGCTGTTGCAATAGCAACTGAGCGCTTGTCGGTCTACAAAAATGCTATGGTGGTTCACAGGAACTATTCAGAGATAAGAGCGGTCCTCGATGAACTTGATATAGACTATGCCGACGGTATCCTTATGGATCTGGGTGTTTCGTCTTTTCAGCTCGATGAGGGAAGCAGAGGCTTCTCGTATCACTCCGATGCTCCGCTCGATATGCGAATGAGTAAGGAGGGAATGAGCGCTGCCGATGTTGTCAATACTTATTCCGAGCAGGAACTGGCAAGGATAATATTTGAGTACGGGGAAGAAAAATTCTCCCGGAAAATTGCCTCAAATATAATCCGTGCAAGAGAAAGCTCGCCGATAAAGACTACGTTGCAGCTGGCTGACATAATAAGAGAAAGCGTTCCACAGAAGGCGAGACGAGAAAAAAACCCATGCAAAAAGACCTTTCAGGCAATAAGAATAGCAGTCAACGGAGAATTTGAGCACCTTGAAAAGGGGCTCGATGACGCATTCCACAGTCTGAGGGCAGGCGGACGCCTTGCGGTTATTACCTTCCATTCCCTTGAAGACAGAATAGTAAAGAAAAAATTTGCGGAATGGTGCAAAGGCTGTATTTGTCCACCGGATTTTCCCCAGTGTGTATGCGGACATAAGCCGCAGGGGAAACTTGTAAACAGAAAGCCATTAGAGGCTAAAGAAAAGGAACTCGAAAGAAACAACAGAAGCAGAAGCGCAAAGCTCAGAATAATAGAAAGGAGTGCGGAAAGCAATGGCTGAAAACACTGTACGCTATTATATGGATGAAAGCTATGACGATGCCGATTCGGACGAGATGACCGAAGCAGGTGATGCTATGCATAACGACTCTGAGCAGAAGCCCGAGATACAGATGAGAAAGACCGAGGCAAGAACTGGTTCGGTATTCAAGATAATTTGTGTATCATTGCTGGCTGCCGCACTGCTGGGCTCGGTTATCTACTCTCTTGATAAGAGAAATACGGCATACAACAAGGTGTCAGCTCTTCAGGAGAAGCTTGATAGCGTAGCAGCCGAAAACGTAAGACTCCAGTCTGAACTTGACGGGAAAATGTCGGCTAAGAGCATAGAAGAATATGCCAAGTCGCTTGGAATGGAAAAGATAGATTCCACACAGATAAAATATATCCAGATTCAGACAGGTGATGTCGTTACTATTCCAGAGCAGGAAAAAGGAATTATGGCGAAAATTAAGTCCTTTTTTGATGAATGCGTGGAATATTTCAGAGGGTAGTACCAATATATATATAACAAAAGGGCTGCCCGCATAATTAATGAATACTATCGGCGACGAAAAAATATATAAATGCCGAGGTTATATGTAGAACACGGAGATACAGCGGGTGATCGGAATATCGGATATGCAGTTCCCGGGCTCCGGGCGATAGAGCTCGGGGACGGTATGTCCACGCTTGAATAGCGATAAATCCTTCGTCGTATCAAAACAAAAGGACATCCTGAAAAGATAAATAAGATGTTCAGAGGCGGGGCACATTACAACCCTGCCCTTTTTATTTATATAAATAATGACATCAATAAACTGACGTTCAATATATTAATGATTTAAAGTGCCTTACGCATCTGCAAACTAAAGCTTGCTGAGTGCGGACGGCAAACAGCAAACGCCGAATGTTTTACCGTTTGCTATAGATTGTCACGGAAAGGAAGTTTCTCGGTGATAAATACAAATCCCTCAAATGCAATGAGGTTCAGATCAAAGATAGTAATGACTGCCGCCTTCAGTGTGCTTTTTGCGGCTGTAGCAGGCAATTTTTTCAAAATATCAGTTCTCGACAATAAAAAGTATCAGAATATGGCTAACGATCAGCATTTTGGCTCGGTAAGCATATCAGCCCACAGAGGCTCGATTTATGATACAAATGGTATCGCTTTTGCCAAAAGTGCTACCGTTTATAAGATTTTCATTGACCCTAAGAGCTTCAAGGAGGACCTTGAAAGTCTTGGAAAGCTTATAGAAAAACGTAAGATAGATATAGCCAACGGTGTGTATACTCCGGTTCTTGATGAGAATGGGGTTGACAAGAACCAGCTTCCGTCTTCCATCGAGGAATTCAAGCACGAAGCAGTAAGCTTTCTGGCGACAAAGCTTGGCATATCTGTTGATGAGGTAATAAAGGCTATCGATCAGGACACCCAGTATATAGTGCTTAAAGAACAGGTGGAAAAGCCTGTTGCTGACGAGATAGATGATTATTTCAACGAGTGGGGCTTCGTTTCGGTCAGAAACGAGGAGGATACAAAGCGCTATTATCCTCAGAAGGACCTTGCCGCTTCTGTTATCGGCTTTACTAACGGAAATATATCATATGGTGTTGAGTCATCATATGACGAGTATCTCTCGGGAGTTGACGGCAGGACCATTTCTGCTGTTGATTCAAATGGAAACGCTCTCCCTTACAGGTATTCCAAGACCTTTGAGCCTAAGGAGGGCAACGACGTATACCTGACTATCGACAGAGAGATACAGTATATACTGGAAAAGAACTTAGAGGAAATGGTAAGGACGCATTACGTCAAGAACCGTGCCTGCGCTATTCTTATGAATCCTAAAACAGGCGCTATCTACGGTATGGCTACATATCCGTCCTTTGACCTCAATGATCCCTTTACGGTAACGGATCAGACTATATACGATAAGATATTCGCTGAAAAGAATATCGTCGAACCAACGAAAAAGGATTTTGACGATTATTATACCGAAGCCAGAGAGCGTATGTGGAAGAATAAGTGCATAACCGAGACCTATGAGCCCGGTTCTGTATACAAGGTCATAACAAGCTCTGCGGCTATTGAGGAAAATGTAATAGATATTGAGCATGACAGCTTCTACTGCGAGGGCTTCAAGAAATTTGAAGGTCATAAGGCTAACATCGACTGCTGGAAGCTTGCTCCCGGTCACGGAATGCAGACCTTCCAGGAGGCTCTTACAAACTCCTGTAACCCTGCATTCATGGATATAGGTGCAAAGCTGGGCAAGGAGAAATTTTGCTATTACTTTGACGCATTCGGTTTCAGAGAGCCTACAGGTATTGATCTGCCTGTTGAGGTAGGCGGAAACAATATCCAGGCGGATAAAATGTCGCCTGTCGATCTTGCAGTTAGCTCTTTCGGACAGTGCGAGACTATTACTCCTATGGAAATGATAACAGCCTGCTGTGCATCTATAAACGGCGGTTATCTGCTAAAGCCTTATGTAGTTGATAAGGTTGTGGACAGCGACGGCAATATCGTTCTCAAAAACGAGCGCACCGTAAGAAGACAGGTAATTTCCGAGGATACCTCGGCTAAGATGAGAAATGCTCTTTATAACGTTGTTGTCGGCAACGGCGCAGGCAATGTTAATATCAAGGGCTACGCTATCGGCGGTAAATCAGGTACATCTCAGCGACTCAGCGAGACCTCACGTTACGAGGAGATAAAGGAGCAGGAGGACGCTACTCTACAGGAATACGGTGCTTCATATGTGTGCTTTACACCTGCGGATGATCCCGAGCTGATACTCTTTGTACTGGCAGATATGCCTGACAAGTCCAATGACGGATATTACGGAAGCAAGTGCGCTGTGCCTACTGCACGAGATATTCTCACAGAGGTCCTGCCTTATCTTGGCAAGAGCCCTGAGTATAACGAGCAGGAGCTCAAAAATCTCGATGTAAAGGTCCCGCTCCTCAAGGGCGCAAGCATTGATGACGCTATAAAGACTCTTGACGGCATGGGCGTTAAGTACGAAAAGATAGGCAACGGTATCGAGGTAGTTGATCAGTCTCCGATGACGGGTAAGGCTATCGCTAAGGACGGCTGTGTTTACCTTTACACTGAAAAGGTGAGTTACGCTGATACTCTTGTAACAGTGCCTTATCTCTACGGCTGCTCACCCAGCGTTGCAAATCAGATAATCAACGACAGCGGTCTGAACTATACCACAAAGGGCGCTTCTGTCGAGCGTGACGGCGCTACGGTAAACAGTCAGTCCATTCAGGAGGGAAAACAGGTGCCGAGAGGTACTACAATAGAGCTTGAATTTATGGTCAATGAGATCAGCGACTAAAAATACTCTCTATATATGCTCCCAAAAGTCATATTTTTCAATGCATATACGTTGAAACAGATAGAAATAATTAATATTTAACAAAAAAAGAACAGGAGGCAGACATAATGAAATTACGCGATCTTATCGAAAACAACGCCGTTACTGCTATAGGCGATACCGAGATAAGCTCTGTCACGGACGATACACGCAAGGTCACCGAGGGAAGCCTCTTTGTATGCGTAAAGGGCGGCAGCTTCGACGGACACACAGCGGCAGCGGAAATGCTGGAAAAAGGCGCAGCAGCTGTAGTGTGTGAGCGCGATCTCGGGCTCGGAGACAGACAGATAATCACTGAAAACTCCAGAAAGCTCTACGGTCAGATTTGTTCTGCATGGTTCGGCCATCCTGAGCGCAGACTGAAAATGATAGGTGTTACGGGAACTAACGGAAAAACTACTATCACTAATGTAATAAAGCATATCCTTATGAGGAACGGGCATAAAACGGGGCTCGTAGGTACGATACAGAACGAAATAGGAGATGAGATACTCCACACCGACAACACAACTCCGATGGCGTATGATTTCATGGGGCTGCTGGCAAAAATGGCAGATGCGGGATGTGAGTATGTTGTCATGGAGGTCTCCTCCTTCGGTCTGTGTCAGTACAGGATAGGCTCGTCATACTTTGATGTGGCTGTGTTCACTAATCTTACGCAGGATCATCTTGATTACCACAAGGATATGGAGGAGTACTATCAGGCAAAGAAAATGCTCTTTGACATATGTGACTGCGCTGTTATCAATGCGGACGACGACTACGGCAGAAGGCTGTTCGGCGAGGTGAACTGCAAGAGATTGGGATTCAGCGTCAGAGAAAATGCGGATTTTTATGCCGACGGAATAAAAATAAAGTCCACTGGTTCAAGCTTCTGGTTCTGCAACGGTGATAAGTCTCATCTTGTAAAGACGAGAATGCCGGGACTTTTCAATGTATCGAATATTACGGCGGCAATTGCTGCCTGTCTCGAAGCAGGTCTCACTATTGAGAATATTATCCCTGCTGTTGAGGAATATAATGGAGTAAAGGGACGCTGTGAGGTAATACCTACAGGCCGTGACTTTACTGTTATCTGCGACTATGCACATACTCCCGATGCTCTTGAAAATATTCTCAGAAGCGTCAGGGAATACACGGAAAACGACCTTATCTGCCTTTTCGGCTGCGGAGGTAACCGCGACGCGGCTAAGCGCCCGAAAATGGCAAGAGCTGCTGCAAAATATGCCGATAAGCTCATTGTTACATCGGATAATCCCCGAAATGAGGAGCCTGAGGCTATCATCAAGGATATTCTTGCAGGGCTTGAAGGTTCAGATGTGAACTATGATGTTGTAGTTGACAGAAAAGAAGCGATTTTTCATGCCTTGAAAATTGCTGAGAAAGGTGATATAATAGTACTTGCCGGCAAGGGGCATGAGGATTATCAGATACTTGCAGGCATGGAGCACATACACTTCGACGAGCGTGAGATAGTCGCTGAAGGTCTGAAGCTCCTCAATAAATAAAACTGGAGTTGTTATTTTAAATGTCTTTCTGGATCATAAATCTTGTAACTGCACTTTTATCATTCGTTATTGCAGGAGTTTCGGGTATATTCCTTGTACCCTTCTTGCATAAGATAAAATTCGGTCAGCCCATAAAGACCGTTGACGGCCCTAAGTGGCATGAGAAAAAACAGGGAACTCCCACAATGGGCGGATTCATGTTCATAATCTCAACTGTGATAACTTCTATTGCAGGATATTGGATATACAGGTGGAAAACAGGAGTTGACACAACGGATAAGGCGAGCTTCAAGCCGTTTTATCTGCTGCTGGCGGTATTGCTTTTCTCCGCAGCATTCGGCGTTATCGGCTTTATCGATGACTATACAAAGGTTGCCAGAAAGAACAACGACGGACTTACAGCATGGCAGAAAATAGCCTTACAGTTAGTTGTATCCGTGGGCTTTCTTGCTGCGGTACACTTCTTCGGTGACGGTGCTGCAAGTATCGACCTGGGCTTCTGGAAAAGCCCCTCACTGGGAATATTCTATTATATATTGATGATACCTGTGATAATTTACCTTACAAACGCGGTAAACCTCACAGACGGAGTAGACGGACTCTGCGGCTCGGTGACATTTGTAGCTATGCTGATATTCACCGTATGCTGCTCTATCCTTAAACAGAACGAGATGACCTGCTTCACTATGGCACTTGCAGGCGGCTGTCTTGGTTTCCTGCTCTGGAATCTCAATCCGGCAAAGTGCTTCATGGGTGATACCGGTTCGATGTTTCTCGGTGCAGCCGTAACAGGCATAGGACTTATACTTCACAAGCACCTGCTGCTTCTTCTTGTTGCTCTCGTGTACATCATCGAGGCGCTTTCTGTTGTTATACAGGTCAGCTATTTCAAGTACACAAAGAAGAAGTACGGAGAGGGCAAGCGTATCTTCAAGATGACACCTATCCACCACCACTTTGAGATGAGCGGCTTCAGCGAGTACAAAATAGTGATAACTTTCTCGCTCTGCGGCATTATTTTCGGAGTTCTGGGCATAATTACACTGTTAGTTTTCTGAATCCCATATATTTAAGGAGAAAAAATGGCGTCAAGCAATTCACAGACAAAAAGCCGCTTTGCCAAGTATAATCCATTTTCGGGCGGCAAGCGGGGAGACCTGAGCCTTTCGTTCTTCGCTTATGTTATGATACTGCTTGTAGTGGGTATCGTAATGATGTCCTCGGCAAGCTATGCGTGGGCATACAGCGAGCACGGCGGCGACGGTCTGTTTTATGCAAAAAAACAAGCGAAAAATGCCATTATCGGCTTTGTCGCTATGCTTTTTTTTATGAAAATGGACTATCATAACTTCAAGAACCTGAAGCTTCCGATACTTAAAAAGCTCAATATCGCAAGTCTTATGTATATAATCGGCGCAGCACTGCTGATAGCCGTTCTTTTTATAGGTAACGATGAGGGCGGTTCAATGGGCGCACGGCGCTGGATAGATATTGGTCCTCTCAATCTTCAGCCGTCTGAGGTGGCGAAGCTGGCACTCATCATATTCTTTGCCTACAGCATGGAGCGCGACGGTAAGAAGATGAATACCTTCAAGACCGGTATCATCAAGTATTCGGTGATCCTGGGCTTGTATGTGCTGCTCATAGGTCTTGAGAAGCACATCTCGGGTATCATTCTTATCAGCACTATCGCCGTAGCTTTGATACTCTGCGGCGGAGTAAACAAGAAATACTTCATTGGTCTCGGTGCAGCAGTTCTTGGACTGGCGATTGCCTATATCTCATGGCAGGCACAGGTCCCGGGAAGCTATGTTGCTGTTCGTATAAAGTCATGGCAGAACCCATTTGCTGATAAGCTGGGCGATACATGGCAGACTGCAAACTCACTTATCGCTATTGGCTCGGGCGGACTTTTCGGTCTCGGACTGGGCAACTCCCGTCAGAAGTATCTCTACCTCCCCGAGACAAAGAACGACTTTGTTTTCCCAATTGTCTGCGAGGAGCTTGGCTTCGCAGGCGCTCTTGCGATAATAATCGTATTCTTCCTTCTTATAGTTGAAGGCTATTCTATCGCAGTCCGCTGCAAGGACCGCTTTGGTATGCTCATTGCAGTTGGTATCACTACTCAGATAGGCATACAGACTGTCCTCAACCTTGCTGTTGTAAGCAATCTCATACCGAATACAGGTATCAGCCTTCCGTTTTTCAGCTACGGAGGTACGGCACTTATAATGCAGCTGGCTGAAATGGGTATCATGCTGAATATATCTCAGCACAGATATTATCCCGATGAAAAGCCTAAGCAGAAAAAGACTAAGAAACCGGCACAGACCAGTCCAAAGGCTGAGCCGAAAGGAGCATAAGCATGAGAGTTCTAATTGCCTGCGGAGGCACAGGCGGTCATATAAATCCAGGTCTTGCCATTGCTGATATAATAAAAAGCAAATATCCCGATGCAGAGTTCCTGTTTGCAGGTACTCCAAAGGGTATGGAGTCAAAGCTTGTACCGAAGGCAGGCTATAAGCTTGAAACTATCAAGGTGGCAGGCTTTCAGAGAAAAATATCCCTTGAAAATATCGGCAGGAATGCTAAGGCACTTGCCTATCTTGTGACCTCCGGAAAGAGGGCAAAGCAGATAATCGAGGGCTTCAAGCCCGATATAGCTATCGGCACAGGCGGCTATGCGGCAGGTCCCGTTATCCGCAAGGCAGCAAGAATGGGTATCCCTACTGCTATCCATGAACAGAATGCCTACCCGGGCGTGACAAACAAGCTCCTCTCGAAAGAGGTTGACTACGTTATGCTGACCGTTGAGGAAGCTCTGAAATTCATGGACAGTAGCAAGTTCGAGTACAGCGTTACGGGGCTCCCCGTAAGAAGCAATATCAATACCATGAGCCGCGATGAGGCAAGAAAGAAGCTGGGCTTCGACGACAGCTTTACAATACTCTCATTCGGCGGAAGTCTCGGTGCAGGCTGTATCAACGATACCATGACCGAGGTCATCAAGTGGCACACAGGCAAAAAGCTGGCTATAAACCACATTCACGGCTACGGCGGCATGGGGAAGGAGACCTTCCATCAGGCTATGAAAGCCGCTGGTATACCGCTGAAAAGCGACCGTCTGCGTATAACCGAGTACATAAACGATATGGACGTATGTCTTGCGGCGGCTGACCTTGTTATCTGCCGCTCGGGAGCTTCTACCCTTGCTGAGCTTGAAGCCGCAGGAAAGGCTTCAATACTTATTCCGTCTCCTATCGTTGCAGGAAATCACCAGTATCATAATGCTATGGTGCTCGGAAATGCAGGATCTGCTGTAGTTATCGAGCAGAAGGATGTTACCAACGAGAAAATGATAGCCGAGATAGAAAAGCTATACAATGACTCGGCAAAGGTAAAGGAAATGTCCGCAAGTGCGGCAAAGCTCCACCTTACAGATACAAATGAGAGAATATTGGCAGTAATTGATAAGCTTATTGAAAAGAGAAAAAAATGAACTACGAAAACAAAGTAAAGGTCGGCGATACCGCTCTAAATGTCTATACAGAGGGCGGTGGCGAAGTTACCATAGTATTTATGGCAGGCAACGGCGTAACCTGTCCAGTGCTTGAGTATAAGCCGATATATAGAAGAATGTCAGCGAAATACCGCATTGCGGTTATTGAGAAGGCAGGCTATGGTTTCAGCGGCAGTGCAAAAACTCCGCGCACTATTGAAAATCTCGTTTCTGAGGACAGAGAAGCACTGCGTAAGGCAGGTCTTGAACCGCCATACGTGCTTGCTGCGCATTCTTACTCAGGATTTGAGGCTGTATACTGGGCGAATACATATCCCGATGAGGTGAAAGCCGTGCTCAGTATGGATATGGGCATACCTGATATGGCTGTTAAGCAGGCTGAAGAAGTCGGTGAGGAAAAGCGCTGCGGTATGGTGAAAAAACAGGCTAAGCTCATGGAAAAGGTAGCAAAAGGCGGATTTATAACGAAGCTGCTGAAAAACAGGCTTGAAAATGTATCGGGACTTCTCAGCGGCAGTGAGCTTACCGATGATGAAAAGAAGATATACCGTGAATTGTTTTATAAAAACATCGCGCACGGCGAGTATGCCGACGAAGGGATCCAGATGACAGAAAATGCGCGTAAAGCGCAGAGTACTGGCATTTTGAAATGTCCATGCTGTTTTTTCATAAGCGACATGAAAACCCTTGCCAAAAATATCTCATGGCGGCAGGCGGGAACTGAATACGCTGAGAAATGCAGCGGAGAGGTGCACCTATCCGACAAGGGACACTTTATGTATGCCGTTATTCCTGATGAGATGTCTGAGACATTTGACAGATTTCTCATAAAGCATAATATATCACAGAAGTAACAGAAAAACCTCTTACAGCATACAATACATAAAAATGCTGTGAGGTGGTATGATGCAGAAATTTGTTATTACAGGCGGCAGACGCCTTTGCGGTGAGCTTGCCTTACAGGGCAGCAAAAACAGCTCCCTGCCAATAATGGCGGCGGCGCTCCTGTGCTGCGGCGATTGTACGCTGCACAGCTGTCCCAAGCTTACCGACGTTTATGCAGCCGCAAGGATATTGAACTGTGTGGGCTGTAAATGCAGGTTTGAGGGCAATACCGCAGTCATAAACTCAGAGACTGTTGCAAGTACAGAGATATCCGAGGAGCTTATGCGCGAAATGCGCTCATCTATCATATTCATGGGTGCTATGCTGGGCAGGGCAGGTGAGTGTACTGTCAGTGTACCGGGGGGCTGCGAGCTGGGACCGCGTCCCATAGATATGCACCTTGCTGCTCTCAGGAAAATGGGAGTGGAGATACGTGAAAACGGCGGAAGTATCATCTGCAAGGCTTCCTCAGGCAGAGCAAAGGGCGCTAAGATCTCCCTTGCATTCCCTTCAGTGGGTGCAACTGAAAATATCATACTCTGTGCGGTTACGGCAGATGGTGAGACAGTCATAAACAATGCGGCTCGCGAACCTGAGATATGCGATCTGTGCGGTTTCCTGCGAAGCTGCGGTGCGGATATAGCAGGCGACGGTGAAAGCCGTATCATAATTAACGGAAAACAACAGCTTCACGGCTGTGAATATACAATAATGCCCGACAGGATAGTCTGTGCGACCTACCTTTCAATGGTGGCGGCGGCTAAGGGCGAGCTGATACTTACAAATGCCTGCGTTCCCGAAACAGAGCCGTTTTTATCGGTGCTGGAGCAGACGGGGTGCAGTATTTATACATCTGAAAACAAAATATACCTTCGCAGCGGTTCGCGTCTGAGAGCCGTCAGAGACAGGATAAGGACAATGCCTCACCCGGGGTTCCCGACTGACGCTCAGGCTGTGTTAATGGCTGCGCTTTGTGTTGCCGACGGCACCAGTGTTTTCGAGGAGAATATCTTCGACTGCCGCTATCGTCATACCGACGCTCTTGTAAAAATGGGTGCGGATATACAGGTGCTGGGCAAGGTCGCTGTCATAAAGGGCAGGGAAGGACTTAACGGGGCAAATACTGAGGCTACCGACCTGCGGGGCGGTGCAGCTATGGTCATTGCGGCTCTCTGTGCAGAGGGGCGCTCGGAGATAAGCCGTATCTGCCACATTGACAGAGGCTATGAAAAAATGGAAGAAGCCGTAGGACTTCTCGGCGGAGATATGCGCCGCGTCTGAGGCGGAAGGAATCAGGAGAAAATATGAAAGACGTCGAAAAAACAAATGTCGAAAGACAAAACAGCCGCAAGCGTATCAGACGACGCAAACGAATGATGAACGTTTACGGTCTTGTGGTGCTTCTGTTGGTGCTTACTGCCGGCATTACCATAAGCTATACGTTCTTATTCAATATTAATGAAATACGTGTGGCAGGTCAGTCGGATATGTACTCCGCTGAAGAGATAGTGGCGGCTTCCGGCATAAACAAGGGAGACAATCTGCTGAGGCTTGACTGCGAAAAAAGCGAGCAGATGATACTTGATAGCCTTCTTTATGTTGAGACTGCAAAGGTTGACAGAGACTTTCCGTCATCGCTTGATATCACAGTGACAAAGTGTATACCTGCTTTTAATGTGAACTATGGCGACGGTACGCTTCTCGTCAGCAAAAAGGGTAAGATACTTGCGGATAACGGCTTCATAACCGAAGGACTTCCTATCATATACGGCTTTGATCCTGCGGATCATAATCCGGGTAAGCCTGCTGCTTCGGAAAACGAGCACAAGAATGATGCTTTCCATGAGCTTATATCAACTATGGCTGCAAAGAATGATGACAGTATCATGACTGTTGATATGAGCGACGAACACGCTATCATTGTGAATTACAAGAACGGCATGATATTCAAAATGGGCAACTGGAACGATGTAGAATATAAGCTTAACCTTGCCGAGACCGTAATGCAGGACGAGACAGTCAAGGGCAAAAAGGGCTATCTTACCATGATCGGCACCAAGCAGTGCAGCTTCAGAACGAGCGACGGACCTGTTGCGGTCCCGGGAGCTGAAGAACCAACGACACAGCCGATGACCGATGAATACGGCTACCCTGTTATAAAGAGTGAGCACGATCCAAAGCAGGAGGAAGTGCTCAACGATTTCAATAATAACCGCGGTACTACCGAGCCTACAACTGCCGCACAGCAGTGGACGGACTACAGCGGCTATGACGACGGAAGTCAGTGGAGCGATAACAGCTATCAGCAGGATAACCAGTGGACAGACAATAGCCAGTGGAGCGGTGACAGCGGGCAGGGAACTGCCGATAACAGCTGGACTGACCAGAGCACACAGTGGTCTGATAATAGCGGAGATACGGTAAATTATGACAATAATTCCGGCGGACAGTGGTAAACCTCTTTAAAGGGTGTAAAAAATGATATAAATTTACTGCCCGTTATTGTTTATTTCGCTGAAAATAAAAAATGTTTTATTAGGACTTGAAAAAATCATGCCATTATGCTAAAATATAAAGTGTATTTATAGGCTAATATATATATTTGATAAATTAAGGATAATAAATAGTAGGAGGAGTTCAAATGTCAGATTTCAATTATGAGGAAACACTCGAACCCGATGTTAATATTAAGGTCATTGGTGTTGGCGGCGGCGGCGGAAACGCTGTAAACTGCATGGTGGATTCGGGTGTCAATAATATAGAATATATCGCTATAAACACAGATGCTAAGGCACTTAACAAGTCTAAGGCTACTACAAGGATACCGATCGGCGCTAAGCTTACAAAGGGCAGAGGCGCAGGAAACAAGCCTGAGATCGGTCAGCGCAGTGCTGAGGAGAACCGCGACGAGATTGAAACACATCTCAAGGGTGCTGATATGATCTTTATCACTGCCGGTATGGGCGGCGGTACAGGAACAGGTGCTGCTCCTGTTGTTGCAAAGATCGCTAAGGAAATGGATATTCTTACAGTTGCTGTTGTTACAAAGCCTTTCCTCTTCGAGAGAGAGCAGAAAATGGCACAGGCTGAAAGAGGTATCGCAGAACTCAGAAAGTATGTTGATTCTCTTATCGTTATCCCTAATGAGAGACTTCTCGTTGGTCTTGATAAGCCGCTTACAATGCTCCAGTCATTTGCACTTTCAGATGATGTGCTCAAGACAGGTGTAAAGAGCATTTCTGATCTTATCGTAGAAGAGGGCTACATAAACCTCGACTTTGCAGACGTTTCAACAATTATGAGAAACGCAGGTTACGCTCACATGGCTATCGGCCACGGTACAGGCAAGGACAAGGCAAGAGACGCTGCAAATGCAGTTATCTCCAGCCCGCTTCTCGAAACATCTATCTCGGGTGCTAAGAGACTCCTTATCAATATCGCAATGTCAGAGGATATTCTTTCTTCCGATGTTGATGCAGCTACAAAGATGATCACAGATACAGCTGCTGACGGTGTTGAGTTCATCTTCGGTACAGCATTCAAGGAAGATATGCAGGACGAGATGACTATCACAGTTATCGCTGCCGGCTTCGACGATATGGACGCTGCTAATGATGCAGCAGTTGAGGGCGCAGCAATCGAGAATCCTGAGGAGGATATAATACCTATCGACAATCCTCTCATTGACGGTCTTGGCTTCGGCGCACCAAGTGCTCCTGCAAAGCCAGCTGCTTCAAATCAGGATTACGATCTTGATGACATCTTCAAGATGCTTGGCAACTAATTAAAGTATAATGAGCGGCTCACATGAGCCGCTTTTTGTTTGAGCATGGATATGCTCTGAGCCCGAGGTTTTTCCTCGGGCTTTTTTACTTTTATAAAATTGCACAAATACATATTTCGTATAGCATTTGTATTTACAAACTGTAACTATTTACATTAATATAACGTATTAAGCTAAAGGAATTGACTGTAAATTTAACGCGTAGTATATTTCAAGGCAATTTTATAGTAATTTGCACTAAAATCAATCCAAATTTTCTACATTTCAATAGTTGAAATAATATAATTAATATGTTATAATTTAGTTAAGGCAAAATCATCAGAACCTGTATTCATGGACTGTGAAGGCTTTTTTATATGCAATATCACCAAATGTTCCTTCACAGAAACTGAGTATGGGTTCTTA
The DNA here is from genome assembly GCF_024684275.1 of Ruminococcus sp. Next base: position 61,688 of record NZ_JAIKXF010000091.1, on the reverse strand, counting down.
TTCCTTAATTTTTTACCTCGGTAACGATCGAGGGGAATGGAGAGTACCATGAGCGAACCAACACCAACCGTATTAAGAGAAACCAAGATCGGTCAGAAGGGATTTATCAAAGAGGACGTTATTACATACCTCGATGAGCTTAATTCTAAGATAGTTGCCCTTGAGGACGAGCTTAAAGCGTCTAAGGAAAGCAGTTCATCTGCTGATCCTGAGGAGATAACTAAGTATAAAAATCAAGTTGAGAACCTTCAGGAGAAGCTCAATACCTCCAACAATGCTCTCAGAGCTGCAAAGAAGGAAAATGAAGAGCTCCAGAAAACTATAAATCAGCTCAAGGCACAGGGCGGCGGTGCAGGAAATGCACAGGCTACTGCTGCTTTAGAGGCTGCTAAGAAGGAAATAGACGCACTTAAAGAACAGCTCAAGAATGCTGAGCAGAAGGCTGCACAGGGCGCTGCTAATCCGCAGGCTAACGCACAGACTACTGCTGCTCTTGAAGCTGCCAAGAAGGAGATCGAGGATCTCAGAAACAGACTCAGAGCTGCTGAGCAGAAGGCTGTTCAGGGCGCTGCTGCACCTGCCGCAGGCGGAGCTGCTGACGCTGAGCTTGCAAAGGCTAAGCAGGAGATCGCTAAGATCACAGAAGAGCTTGCTGCAAAGACAAAGCAGATCGCTGACATCAATGCTAAGCTTGAGGCTAAGACTCGTGAAGTAAACGACAAGAATACAGAGATCTCAAAGCTCAACGACGAGATCGCTGATCTCAAGGAGAACGCTGCTCCTACATTTGATATGGGCGCACTCTTTACAGAGGCTCAGAAGAACGTTGTTCAGATCCAGAACAAGGCTAAGCAGGAGGCTGAGGCTGTTACTAAGGAAGCTAACGACAAGGCTGCTCAGGTAACTAAGGAGGCTGACGAAAAGGCTGCTCTCGTTACTAAGGAGGCTAACGATAACGCTGCTAAGGTAACTAAGGAAGCTAATGACAAGGCTGCTCAGGTAGTTAAGGAGGCTAATGCAGAGGCTGAAAAGGCTGTTGCTAACGCTAACCGTGCTGCTGAGAACTGTATCAAGGAGGCTAACGATCAGGCTCGCAATACTGTAAATGAGGCTAACGCTCACGCTGATAAGGTAAACGAAATGTCCAAGACAGTTCGTGAAATGCTCCTTACAGAGATTGAGAGCATCAACAGCAAGTTCACAGATATTGCTTCTGTTCTCAATAATCTTACAAACCAGTGCTCAGGCAGAATGAACGACGCTCAGAACATTATCGGTGAGGCTCGCAAGACTATCGATGTTCACAAGAATGAGCCTTCAGTCAAGAAGATGGATCCTCCAAAGGCTGAATTCACACCTTCAAAGGCTCCAAAGGCTGACGCTGATACTTACGCTAAGACAGCAGCCGAGATCAAGACTCCTGATCCGTTCGCAGGCGTAGGCAACTTCAATAAGAATAACAATAACAACAACAATAATAATAACAATAACAGCTTCAATAACAACAACAATAACAATAACAACAAGCCTGCACAGAACAACAATGTTCAGAACGCAGCTCAGAACCAGCAGAACAAGCCTGCTCAGGGCAATAAGAGCGCTAATTTCAACTTTGATATGGCAGAGCTCTTAAAGGCTGCTGAGGAAGAGGCTGCTAAGGAATCAGAATAATCAATAACAGTTATTTCCTGTCTCCCTCGGGTTTATTCCCGAGGGACAGGGATAGCTTCGACTTGTATGGGAAATGCAGATTGTTGGGTGGATATCTTGCTTGAATCGGATTTCAATTTGAATGAATTGAACAGCAAAACAGATGAAGAGCTGGCTGTGCTCGGTAAGACAGATAAATCAGCTTCAGCTGTACTCATCTCGCGCTTTTCTAAGCTTATTTTTATTAAATCGGAAATTTATGCAAACTCAGAGACCGACAGTGATGACCTGTACCAGGAGGGCATGATAAGCCTTTTAAAGGCTATTGAAGCCTTCAATCCGAAAAAAGGCGTCAAGTTCTCTACCTTCGCCGAGGTTTGTATCGTCAATCGTATGAGAACTGTGTCTAAAAAATCAGTCAGGGATTTCTCATTTGCCGAAAGGATAGACGACGAGGATGCAGCCGATGTGCTGTCTGATGAGGAAACTCCCGAAAGCATTTATTTTTATAAAGAATTTTTTTCCGAGTTGTGGAAGGACATCTGTTCGGTGCTTTCTCTTACAGAGCTCAATGTGCTTACACTTTGCGTACAGGGCATGAGCTACAGAGATGCCGCTGAAAAGCTGGAGATGACAGAAAAATCTGTGGATAACGCCATGCAGCGCGCAAGAAGAAAAATACGTGCGCTCATGCATGATACAAATTGAAATATGACCGTGTAGCTCAACCCAGAAGAGCGTTGTTTTACAAAGATGTGGGTGTAAATCCAACCGTGGTCGAAAATATTTAAGCGAGGTATTGTACTATGTACGAAGACAAGACATTAGTTTGCAAGGAGTGCGGAAACGAGTTCATTTTCTCCGCAGGCGAACAGGAATTTTATGCAGAGAAAGGCTTCGTGAACGAGCCCCAGAGATGCAAATCATGTCGTGATGCAAGAAAGAACGCAGGCAAGGCTGAGCGCACGATGTACACAGCAGTTTGCGCTTCATGCGGCGGCGAAGCAAAGGTTCCTTTTGAGCCAAAGGAAGGTAGAGCTGTATATTGCAGCGAGTGCTTTGCCAAGATGAACGAGGCATAATTAATGAGACCGAAAGCACAGTCGGAAACGGCTGTGCTTGGTTTTGTTTATGCGTACTGCAAGTCAGTGCGCTATTTTTGAGTATAATGAGGTACAATGATGCTTGATAACAGACTGAAAAAAGTAGCTGAGCTGGTAAGCGGAGAGGGCATTGCCTGTGATGTGGGTACTGACCACGCTTATCTCGCCGCGGAGCTTATAAACAGCGGAAAATGCAGCAAGGTCATCGCTTCTGACGTGAAAGAGGGACCACTTGACGCTGCAAGAAGTACCGTTGAAAAATACGGCATACAGGATAAGGTGGAGCTTGTTCTCTCTGACGGACTTGATAACGTTGACCTGAAGGGCGTTACCGATATAGTTATTGCCGGTATGGGCGGAGAGACCATCGCCGCAATAATCGAGCGCATAGAAGTGGGCAGCGAGGAAAACGAGAATATACAGTGGATACTCCAGCCGATGACAAAGCCTGAGATTTTGCGGAAAAGACTGACAGAGCTGAATTTGTTTATTACAAATGAATATGTCGTTGAGGACGGCGATAAGATGTACGTTATCATCTGCGCCGAGTACAGTTCCTTTGACTGCAAGCTTACCGAAGCGATGTCCATATGCGGATACTTTGATGAAAACGACGAGACCGCCGGAAAATATCTGAAGCGAGAGGCTGAGCGCCTTGAAAAGGTCGCTGAAAATCTTAGCAAGGCAGGGAGAAAAGCAGAGGCACAGCACTATGCCGCACTGGCTGAAAAGGCTGCAAATGGCATAGGGACCGAAAAGATCAGTGATTTATTAGTCTTTCTTGATGAGCGGTACCCATTTGCAGCACAGGAGAAATGGGATAACTCAGGGTACCTTGTGGAAACGTCTTCCGATGAGTGCAGCAGGATACTTCTCTCACTGGATATTAGCGATGATGCAGTAAATGAGGCTAATTCAAAGTATGCAGACCTTATTATCTCGCATCACCCTGTGATATTTGAGCCAAGAAAGAAAATTTCCTGCACCGATCCTGTTTACAAGCTTATAAAGTATGAGATAGGTGCTGTGTGTATGCACACCAATCTTGATATAGCAGCAGGCGGTACAAACGGTGTTATACTGCAAAAGCTCACAGATAAGCTGGAGCTTGCAGGTGAGCCTCAGCCCTTTGAGGAGCTTGGCGGCGGAAACACGCTGGGCTGGATAATCGAGCTTAAAGAAAGTATCAGCGGCAAGAACTTAGCGCAGCTCTGCAAGAGCATATTCGGCTGTGAAATGGTCAGGACTTCACACTGCGCTGATAAGAGCATATCAAGGATAGCCTTCTGCTCAGGCTCCGGCGGCTCAATGCTGGGACTGGCGTCTGAAAAGTGCTGCGATGCCCTGATAACAGGCGACGTAAAGCATGATGTATGGATAGATGCGAATAATCTGGGTATAGCAGTTCTTGACTGCGGTCACTTCCACACAGAGAACCTTGTGCTCCGGGAGCTCCGCCGTGTACTGGAGGAGAGATTCCCGAGGCTTGATATTGAGATAGCTGAGAGCTCTGTCGATCCCTGTGAGTATGTCTGAGGTGAAGGAATGAGTATATTCATATGTCCCGTGTGCGGCGAAAGGCTTGAAATAACGGGAAATACATACCTGTGCCCTAAGGGACACAGCTTTGACAGAGCTAAGAGCGGCTATGTGAACCTGCTTCTTTCAAAGCATATGGGCAAGACTGTTCACGGTGACAACAAGCTTATGGTGCAGGCGAGAAGACGCTTCCTTGACAAGGGCTACTATGCGCCTTTGTGTGATGCACTGTGCGAAGCAGTCATTTCCAACATTAATGGAAAGACGATTCTTGACGCAGGCTGTGGCGAGGGGTATTATACCTCCGCAATAATTGGCAAGCTTGAGACCGAAAAAAAGGCAGTTCAGGTCTGTGGGATTGATATTTCAAAGGCTGCTGTTGAGTATTCTGCGAAGCGATGCAGGTCTGCTGAGCTTGCTGTTGCAAGCGTATTTCACATACCTGTGGCTGAAGGCTCCTGCGATATGCTTATAACTCTTTTTGCACCCTACTGCGGTGAGGAGTTCCTTCGAGTACTGCAAAAAGACGGTATAATGATAATGGTTATACCCTCCGCAGATCACCTGTGGGAGTTTAAAAAGGCGATATATGATACTCCCTACAAAAACGAGGTGAAGCCCTATGAGCTGGATGGTTTTGAGCTCATTGACAGGCAGCACATCAAATATGATATAGAGCTTGATTCACAGGAGGATATAAACGCACTGTTCTCGATGACTCCCTACTATTACAGAACGGGCAGGGAACAGCAGGCGCGGCTTGCACAGCTTGACAAACTCACTGCATCGGCTGATTTTGAGCTGCTTGTTTACCGCAAATTTTGATTAGCAAATTTTCGCACGAAAAGCTATAATATATATGAACAGCTTTAGTGCGGAGCAATAAGAACGCAGCGATGCTCAGGCCTCTGCGTTCATTTTTATGTAAAGGAATGATTCTATGGCTCTGGACGGAGCTTTCTTATATGCTGTAAAAAGCGAGCTCATGCCCCTCATCGGCGGCAGGGTGGAGAAGATACATCAGCCCTCACGGGAGGAGGTCATCATCTCCATACGTACCCGAGGCGGCAGCAAAAAGCTTTATATCTCGGCAAATGCAGGCAGTGCAAGAGTCCACATAACAGAGAATAATGTGGATAATCCCCAGACGCCGCCTATGTTCTGTATGCTGCTGCGAAAAAGACTTGGCAGCGGCAAGCTCATCGACATCAGGCAGGACGGCTTGGAGCGAATACTCTTTCTTGACTTTGAGTGCGTAAATGAGCTTGGCGACATCGTTATCATAACCCTTGCCTGTGAGATAATGGGACGCTGTTCAAACCTCATTATCATAAGCAGCGAGGGAAAGGTCATCGACAGCATAAAGCGCGTTGACGAGGATATGTCCCGTGAGCGACTGGTGCTCCCGGGTATGAAGTATACACTTCCACCGAGAGATGACAGACTGAATTTCCTCACTGCTGAGCCCGAGGATATTGTTTTAAGACTTAAAAACACTGAGCCAAAGGAGCTTTCAAAGGCTCTGATACGCATTTTCGAGGGAATCTCCCCCATACTTGCAAGAGAATGGGCGTTTTTTGCAGGCAGGGGAGCGCACATCGAAACTGACACCATAACCGATGACCAGCTGGACAGGCTACTCTTTGCTGTAAAACGCACACGTGAACAGCTAATGAGCGGCGAGTGCTGTTTCTCAGCGGTCAGCGACAAGGAAGGACAGCTAAAGGACTTTTCATTCATTCGGCTTTCGCAGTTCGGCACACTCATGTACACTAAGGAGCTTAGCAGCGCCTCGGAGCTTCTGGATTATTTCTATTCCGAGCGTGACCGCGCAGCCCGTACAAAACAGCGCGCCAATGACCTGTTCAAGCTGCTTATGAACCTCACAGACCGTACTTCAAGACGTATTGCTGCACAGCGTGACGAGCTGACAGCCTGCGCTGACAAGGAACACGCGAAGCTGTGCGGAGACCTTATCTCGGCTAATATGTACCGTATTCAGAAGGGCGACAGCTCTGTCACTGTAGAGAACTTCTACGAGGACGACTGTCCGCAGGTAACTATTTCTCTGGACGTGAGAAAAACACCTGCACAGAATGCCCAGCATTACTACAGCGAGTACAAGAAATCTGTTACCGCAGAGGAAAAGCTTTCAGAACAGATACAGAAAGGCGAGGAAGAGCTGCAATATCTTGAAAGCGTATTTGATGCACTGACAAGAGCTTCCTCAGAGAACGACATAATACAGCTCCGACTGGAGCTGAAGGAGCAGGGCTATATCCGCTATGCAGGCGGAAAGGCTAAGCCTCCGAAGGCGCTGCCTCCTATGGAATACAAGTCAAGCGACGGTTTTTCCATACTGGTTGGCAGAAACAACAAGCAAAACGACCAGCTGAGTCTGAAATTTGCCGAAAAAACAGATATATGGCTCCATACTCAGCTAATAACAGGCTCTCACGTTCTGATACTCACAGACGGCGAGACACCGCCCGAAAGAACTATAGAAGAGGCGGCTGTCATTGCAGCTGTGAACAGCAAGGGAAGGGATTCGGGACTCGTACCCGTTGACCACTGCCTTGCAAGATACGTAAAGAAGCCCGTTGGCGCAAAGCCGGGAAAGGTCATATTCACAAACTATAAGACCATATTTGTAAAGCCCGATACCGAGCTTGAACAGAGGCTGAGAGTGTGATATGAACACAAGGCTCGACGCGGAATTTTTTCACAGGGACGTGCTGGAGGCGGCACCTGACCTTGTGGGAAAGATACTTGTCCATAAGCTTCCCGACGGTACTGAGCTCCGCGAACGCATCGCAGAGACAGAAGCCTACAGAGGCGAGGAGGACAAGGGCTGCCACGCTGCAAAGGGCAGAACAAAGCGCACAGAGCTCCTCTACGGAGAGAGCGGCGTTATTTATGTATACCTGTGCTATGGTATGCACTGGCTGATGAATGTCATTACAGGCGAAATTGACCAGCCTCAGGGATTACTTATTCGGGCAGGCAAAAGATATAACGGACCTGCCAAGCTAACAAAAAATATGAAGGTCGACGGAAGCCTCAACGGAATTTCCCTCAAGAATAATGAGAAGATATGGTTTGAGGACGACGGATACCGCCCGAAGATCAGGACTGCTCCGCGTGTAGGCATAGATTACGCAGGAGAGTACTGGAAAGATATAGAGTGGCGGTTTATAGACGACGGGGAGTTGATACTGTGAATATACGCTGTATAGGCTGTAATTCGATTTATGACAGCAGCTCTGTATTTCGCAGAGCCGCGGCTAATGAGTATATGCTCATGCTTATGCACAGCCGCTGTAGGTTTGACATAAACGGGCTTACTATGAGAACGCCCGCAGACACCCTTATTGTACTGGACGGTAGATATCCTGTGGTGTACTCCGCCGATGAAAGCCCGCTCGTTTGCGATTGGGTATGCTTCGACGCTGATGACGAGCAGGAATTCATGGATTCGCTGGAGCTTATGTACAACCGCCCTCTTAACGCTGTGGACACAGAGTTTGTTTCTCAGCTTATAAGAAATGTAGCCAATGAGTTCTATTCACTTGAGTCGCGCAGACTCAAAATGCTGGACAGCCTCATGAGGATACTTCTTGTAAAGGTGGGAGAGACCACGGTGCGCAGAGAGGCACCTGTACAGACTGCCGAACCCCATTATGGGCTTCTGGTTGAGCTGCGTGAGAAGATATACCGCAATCCACAGATGAAATGGAATGTGGACGCAATGGCGGCATATGTGAATATGTCACGTTCATATTTCCAGCACCTTTACCGCGAGACCTTCGGCGTTTCATGTATCGCCGATGTGATAAGCGGCAAGATAGAAAAAGCTAAGGAAATACTCAGCGAGACAGGCTGTACTGTTTCTCAGGTAGCTGCCATGTGCGGCTATGACAACGAGGAGCATTTTATGCGGCAATTCAAAAAGGTAGTAGGAATAACTCCTACTAAGTACAGAAAACAGGCATAATCGGATAATATTTTTCATTTATTGCTTACACTGTTCAATTATTGCTCGATTTGCGCTTTTTTAAGGTTGTTTATTAATACTAAATTCATAAAGTTTAAGATGTGATAGACAAGTGAACGGTTTTTCAGATATTTTCCACATATGATTTTGTGCAACTTTTTAGAGCTGTTTTGCTCTTGTTTCTGGAAAACGGCGCAATATAGCCGAATATAGAAGTTATAATATTTAATTTAGTAATAAATCAAAAAATGGTTATTTTTTGGAAAAATTAAGACTATTTTAAGAAAAGGGTCCTATAATATAATCAAAAGATACGAAAGGAGTGTGAGCTCCGAGCAGTTAGGTACTGCTGCGGAGGCGATTATGGCTATTAATACATTCGCTCGCAAAGAGATAAAGTTTCTCCTTAATATGGATCAGTATCACGGACTTATGGAAGTCATCTCACAATATATGAATCCTGACAAGTTCTGTGTCGGCGGCAAGGAATACGGAATCTATAATATTTACTACGATACACCAGACGATTACCTCATCAGAGAATCACTCTCCAAGCCTTATTATAAGGAAAAAATAAGGCTGCGCAGTTATTATTCACCTGCTGCGCCTGATGATACGGTCTTTCTTGAGATCAAAAAGAAGATAGGCGGCATCGTTACCAAGAGAAGAGTCTCAATGACACTTGAGGAATCCGATGCGTATTTCCGTGACCGCTCAAAGCCTGAATTTACTAAATATATTACTGAGCAGGTATTCAGAGAGCTCGATGTCTTCCTTGACAGCTATCCTATAGCTCCAAAGCAGTACATCAGCTATCAGAGAGAAGCATTCTTCGGTAAGGACGATCACGATTTCCGACTTACATTTGACAGAAAGATAACCGAGCGCCGCTATGACCTCGGCCTTAACTACGAAAGCTACGGCAATTACATAATAGGCGCTGACCAGAGACTTATGGAAGTAAAGGTCTCAAATGCGATTCCTGATTGGCTTGTAAAGAAGCTTTCGGAGCTTCAGATATACAAGACAAGTTTCTCAAAGTACGGCAGGGCATACCAGAATTTTGTAAAGAGTCAGCTTGAGGACGCTCAGCAGACCGACGGTCGCAGACATATTTACATTTCAGGTATTTCTATGATAAAAAATAATGTTTTGATGAACAGGAGCGTATGATTTTTATGTTTGAACACGGTTTTTTTGGAAATGTACTTTCAAAGTACTATGAGTCTGATTCGATAATCAACAGCAGCGATTCGGCTCTTGGCACTATCAAGCCCGGAGAATTCTTCCTTTGCGTTGGTGCGGCACTTTTGATAGGATTCCTTATCAGTCTTATCTATATCGTTACTCATAGAAAGGAAGGCTATTCTCAGAGCTATGTTCTGACAATGATCATGCTCCCGACTATAGTATCGCTTATCCTTCTTCTTATCAATACCACAGCAGGTGCTCTCAGCCTTGCAGGTGCCTTTACACTGGTAAGGTTCCGAAGCGTTGCAGGTGATCCGAAGGACATAGCCTACATATTCTTTGCAATGGCAGCCGGTGTTGCCTGCGGTATCGGATATATCGGATTTGCTATCGTATTCTTTATTATCCTCGGCATTGTAATGTTCATACTCAGCGAGACAGACTTCGGCGGCTGCAAGAAGAGACATATGACTCTCAAGATAGCTATACCTGAGAACCTCGATTATCAGGGCGTTTTTGAGCCTGTACTCGCAAGATATACTACTTTCCACAAGCTCAGAAGAGTTAAGACAACAAACTTCGGTACTCTCTTTGAGCTTATCTACAGCGTTGATGTTCTCGATAACATCGACCAGAAGAAATTCGTTGATGAGCTTCGCGCACTCAACGGCAATATGACTATAAATCTTGTTTTCTTCAAGTACGACGACAAGATATATGAAAACTGATCAATAGACTAAATACTATAGAAAACCCTCTCCAACGTTTGCCAGACTTAATAAGCTTTATTGAGTCTGGCAAATTTTATATCAGGGTGTTTCTAAAGGGGAAAAGGAGAAATAATTATGAAGTATTCAAGACTTTGGGCAGCAGCGGCTGCAATCACAATGATCTTCAGCGGTTATTCTTGCGGAAAAGACAACATGAAAGCTTCATCAGTCACAGACAGCACTGTTTCCGACAGCACTGAGACTACAACAAAGAATGACAAAAAGAAACAGGTATCTTCGGAAACCGACAACAAGGACACTACAACAACTACTACTGCCAAAAAGGAAGAAAAATCCGACAAAAAGACGACCACCACTAAGGCAGGTGAGAAGAAGTCGGATACGACAACCACTGCTAAGAAGGACGGTGCGCCAAAGAGTGAGAGCTCATCAGGGGGCGGTTCTTCAAATAACAATAATACCTCACAGGGCGGCTCTGCAAGCGAAGGAGGCGCTCCAGCCGAGGCTGTGAAGGAGTATGCCGCAGAAATTGATCTGGGCAGCGGAGGTGCTCCAAAGGTCAATGGAAGCAATGTCACGGTAGACGGCTCGGTTATTACAATAACAGCAGGCGGTGACTATATATTCACAGGCGGGCTGACCGAAGGACAGATACGTGTGAATACAGGTGCTTCCGAGGACAAGGTAACTGTGGTACTCAACGGCGTGGATATTACCAATTCGTCAGCTCCTGCAATTTTTATAGAGGAAGCAAAGCGCTGTACCATAAAGCCTAAGGAAGGTTCTGTGAACTATATCACCAGCGGAGTTGAAAAGAAGGGCAACACAGAAACAGGAGCTATATTCTCCAATGATACTATAAGACTAAAGGGCAACGGCGGACTCAATATAACGGCTAATGCCTCACATGGCATCAACAGTGATGACGACGTTATCATCGAAAGCGGAACATACAATATCGAGTCTAGAAAGTCGGGCATCATTGCCAATGACGATATTACAATAAACGACGGAAATATCATTGTAAACGGCGGAACAAACGGCATCAAGTCTAAGGGAACTCTGAATATCAACGGCGGATTTACGGTGCTTTCGGGCGGAACCAAAGAAGAAAAGAGCTCGATATATGCCGCAAGCAGCTTCAGCTTCAAAGGCGGCTGCGTATATGCAGCAGGCAGCAAGGTCTCTGTGCCTACACACAGCGATTTCCCTTACATAGTTGCTGATCTTGGTGAAACAGTTGGCGCAGGCAGCTCAGTGGAGCTTTTCCTGAATGGAAATAGTATGATAACCATGAATCCACACAACGATTTCCGATGTGTGATGATGCTTGCTCCGGAGGTAAGCGGCGGCAGCAGCTTTGCCGTTTCAGTGAACGGAAACAGAAGTCAGGATTTCACTGTTTCAGACGGCGGAAATCAATTCTCATTACAATAAATAAGGCTGTAACATTGGCTTTGTAAAGACAGCTCAATGGACGTCGGTACAGAAGCAGAAAAGATAAAATGCAAATTAAATGTAAATATGTAATATTTCAAAACATATTCATAAAAAATTAACTATAAAAAACACGAAAATTCAAGCAAAAGTACACTAAAGTATATTTTAGTGTACTTTTCTATATTGTAAATAACGCTGATTTGCAATATAATAATATCAGCAAATGAAGATTATTGGTATTCAATATCAAGTACCCTCCCCTCTCATGTGCTTGATATTGTGTATTAGTTCACTTGCACGCCATAGAAATAGTTTTGTCAAGTAATAAAACTAACCCCTTTCATTTGTAATTTTTTCATGTTTTCTATTCTCAATAACTTTTTTTAACTTATTAATCTATGGCTCGACCTACAGTGCTAAGCGATGAAAATCGTTTGGGTCGAATTCTCCGCTCCTTGTGAGCGGACTTTTTTTACTCTGTGAAATTTGCGTGAAAAATTATATAATCCGCTTGACAAATTCTATAATCCGTGTTATTATCTATATAAGAATTGAAGGGAAGTGATGTGCCAGTGAAAAAAAGCGTTTACAGCCTCGTCCTTATGGACGATGTGATAAAAGCCGTGGATCAGCAGGCTTACCGAATGGGAACAAGCCGGTCTAACCTTATTAATCAGATACTTGCAGAGCATTTGTCCTGTGTAACTCCCGAAATGCGTATGAGAGAGATATTCGGACAGGTGGCTGAGCTGGTCAGCAGCAGCTTCCGTGTGCAGGAACAGCGCTCACCGTCGCTTATGACAGTGAGGACGGCTCTGGAATACAAATACCGACCTACTATTAATTATAAGGTAGAGCTTGAACGTGCTCCTGCGGAGTATCTCGGTACTCTCAGAGTGAGTATCCGTACTCAGAGTGCGGCGCTTATTGATATGTTCCATAGCTTTTTTGCCTACAGGGCAAAGCTCGAGAACGCTTACCTGTCCCGTATGGGCATTGACGGCTACAGCTGCGAGATAGGCGAAGGGAGCTTTGCAAGAAAGCTTATTAATACCCATACCCTTGATCCCGAGCAGGCAGGAGCAGCTATAGGCGAGTATATAAAGGACCTTGACCGAGCTGTAAAAACTTATTTTGCTTCACCTAATGAGTTCAGAGACAGTGCGTCTGTCCTTGAAAAGAGTTACCGCGCTATGCTGGAGAAATATATTATTTAGTCCTGAACTTGTTTTTATTCAGATGTTAAGATCGAAAGGAGAATAATTATGAATGCAGAGAAATTAACTCAGAAATCTGTAGACGCTGTCAGGAAGGCACAGAGTATAGCTGTGATGATGTCAAATTCCGTCATTGAGCCTATTCATCTTCTTGCGGGACTTGTTCGGCAGGAGAACGGCCTTATACCTCAGCTTTTGAAAAAAATGAATATAGATGAGGATATTTTCGACAGTGAGATCGAGAAGAAGATAAGCGGCCTTCCAAAGGTAACAGGCAGCGGCAGAAGCAGCAATATCGGTATCTCTGCGGAATGTGACCGTGTACTCACAGCCGCCGAGAGTATCGCTTCAAATATGAAGGACGAGTACGTTTCCGTCGAGCACCTTATGCTCTCTCTTATTGACAGCAAGGACAGGGACGTTTCACAGCTCTTCGCAACATTTAATATAACTAAGGATTCCTTTCTCGGCGCACTTATGTCTGTCAGAGGAAATACCAGAGTTACCAATGAGAATCCCGAGGACACATATGACGTCCTCACCAAATACGGACAGGAGCTTGTCGGACTTGCCCGCAGAAACAAGCTCGATCCCGTTATCGGACGTGACAGCGAGATACGAAATGTTATCCGTATACTCTCAAGAAAGACGAAAAACAACCCTGTGCTCATTGGTGAGCCGGGCGTCGGAAAAACTGCCATTGCAGAGGGACTTGCCCTTCGTATCGTGGCAGGGGACGTTCCCGACAGCCTTAAAGAACGCAAGGTCTTCTCACTTGATATGGGAGCTCTCGTCGCAGGCGCAAAGTACCGCGGCGAGTTCGAGGAGCGTCTGAAAGCTGTCCTCAATGAGATAAAGAACAGCAACGGACAGATCCTCCTGTTTATAGATGAGCTCCACACAATTGTGGGTGCAGGAAAGACCGACGGCGCTATGGACGCAGGAAATCTCCTGAAGCCTATGCTTGCAAGGGGAGAGCTCCACTGTATCGGCGCAACTACCCTTAACGAGTACCGCCAGTACATCGAAAAGGACCCTGCTCTCGAAAGACGTTTCCAGCCTGTTATGGTCGATGAACCAAGCGTTGAGGATACTATTTCTATCCTCCGTGGTCTGAAAGAACGCTATGAGGTATTCCACGGCGTAAAGATAAGCGATAATGCCCTTATTTCTGCGGCAGTGCTCTCTAACAGATATATCACCGACAGATTCCTTCCTGATAAGGCTATCGACCTTATAGACGAAGCCTGCGCTACTATACGTACCGAAATGGACTCCATGCCTACTGAGCTTGATGTTATCTCACGTAAGATAGTTCAGCTTGAAATTGAAGAAGCCGCCCTCAAAAAGGAAAGCGACAATATCTCACAGGAGCATCTTGAGGAGATACAGAAGGAGCTTGCTGAGCTCCGTGAAAAGTTCAAGGGCATGAAAGCTAAATGGGAGAACGAAAAGAACGACATTTCCGCTGTTCAGAAGCTCCGTGAGGAGATAGAGCGCACAGGCGGTGAGATAGACAAGGCTGAACGAGAGTACGACCTTAACAAGGCAGCAGAGCTTAAATACGGCAAGCTGCCACAGCTCCAGAAAGAGCTGGAGGAGCTGGAAAAACAGGCTGAACACGATGTTGAAAACGGCAGACTGCTCCGTGACAAGGTAACTGAGGACGAGATAGCAAAGATAGTATGCCGCTGGACAGGTATCCCTGTATCAAAGCTCATGGAGGGCGAAAAGGAGAAGATACTCGGTCTCGAAGGCTTGCTTCATAAGAGAGTTATCGGTCAGGACGAGGCTGTAACAAAGGTCAGCGAGGCTATCCTGCGTTCACGTGCAGGCATACAGGCTCCCGACAGACCAATCGGTTCGTTCCTTTTCCTCGGACCTACAGGTGTCGGCAAGACCGAGCTTGCAAAGGCTCTGTCGGAGATACTTTTCGATGATGAGAGAAATATTATCCGTATCGATATGAGCGAGTATATGGAGAAATTCAGCGTAAGCCGTCTTATCGGAGCGCCTCCCGGTTATGTTGGCTATGACGAGGGCGGTCAGCTCACAGAAGCAGTCCGCAGAAAGCCATATTCTGTAGTTCTCTTTGACGAGATAGAAAAGGCACACCCCGATGTGTTCAATATACTGCTGCAAGTCCTTGACGACGGCCGTATCACCGATTCACAGGGCAGAACAGTGGACTTCAAGAACACTATCATTATACTGACTTCTAATCTGGGTTCACCGTATATCCTTGACGGTATCGGCGAAAACGGCGAGATAACCGACGAGGCAAGAGCACAGGTGGAGGGACTGCTGAAAACGCAGTTCAGACCTGAGTTCCTCAATCGTCTCGACGAGATAATCTTCTATAAGCCGCTTGCCAAGACCGAGATAATCAAGATAGTTGACCTTATGCTGGCTGATCTGCAGAAGCGTCTTGAAGATAAGCATATCCGCATAAATGTCAGCGAGGAAGCAAAGAATTACATCGTTGACTGCGGCTATGATCCCAACTTCGGTGCAAGACCGCTGAGAAGGTTTATACAGCGAAATGTGGAGACCTTAGCGGCAAAGCGTATCATCGGCGGTAATCTCTCAGCAGGGGACGTTATCGACATTGACCTTGATGCAAACGGAAAGCTGACTGCAACATGATAAAAAAGCTCCCGAGAGCAATACGCTTTCGGGAGTTTTTGTTTGTATGCTGAATCCATGAACGGGATTCCAAAGGGACTGTGTTCCTTTGGCGGAGTCCAGAGGCAGCGCCTCTGGTGGGGTGACTCCCCACAGTGTGGGGAGATGTCGCAAAGCGACAGAGGGGCTGAGGCGGTTAGCCTGGGGCAAAGCCCCGCAGTTACGAAGCGCTCCGCAAGGGTGAATAAAAAAACAGTCCGGTGGACTGTTTTTTTAAGAGGGACGCCTTGCAAGAGAGGGCGTCCCTATATTACTTTAAGCGCCTTTTACAAGCAGCTTTCTTAGTGCAACGAGGTCGAAAATGTCAATATTTCCGTCGCCGTTTACATCGCCCATATCAGGTGTTGTAAGCTTTCCGGCGCCGATCATATACTTCTGGAGCATTACAAGGTCTGCAACCTTTACTTCGCCGTCGCCGTTTACGTCGCCAATGACTTCCTTGCCTTTTTCACCGTATACTGCTATCTCAGCTATATTGCAGAGATAAACATCATCAGTGCTGAGAGGACTTGTGGGAGCGCCTGTTGGCACCTCATAGCGAACATAACGAGCATTGATATTCTCGAATTCCTCGGTATAGTTCATTCTGTAAGCAGGCTTGCTGTCAACTGTGTATACCTTTGTCCAGTTTTCGCCGTCGTTTGATACGCTTATGAAACCGCCGATCATTCTTGCTTCGTAGCCGTTTCGCGGACAGAAGCCGATGTTGCTGATCTTGCATACACTTCCGAAGTCGAGCTGTACGTATCCGCCCTCAAGACCGTCGAAATAAGTGTCGAGTTCGCCGTCGTAAGCCTTTTCGTAGCTTACAGAGGCTGTGTCCTTCCATGAATTGCTGCCCGCAGCGGCAACAGGTGTGAGCTTGTCGTACTTTGGACGTGTGCTCTGTGATGCCTTAGTTCCATAGAGAGCTATTTCTGCGATATTAGCACAGTATGAGCTGTCAGGATTGTCACTGCTATTCGGAGCTCCTGAGGGCACCTCATACCGTATGTAACGAGCCTGCGTATCCCCTGAAAGTGCAGTCGCATAATGCATACCCGAAGATGGTTTGCTTTTTACGGTATAAAGTGTAGTCCAGTTAGAGCCGTCAGCAGAAGCCTTGAACATTCCGTCTGTCATGCGGTATTCATAGCCGCCTCTTGGAGCATAGCCGATGGCTGTGATGTCATAGAGCTCGCCTAAGTCCACCTGTACCCAGCCGTCTGAAACGCCGTCGAAGTAAGTAGCAGTGCTGCCGTCAAATGCCTTGGCATAGCTTGTTGAAGCATCGCTCTTCCATGAGTCTGAGCCGCTTATCATACCCGAAGTAATGTCGATCTTGTCTGTGAGTGTCTCGCCGCCCTTGACACCCTCAATGATGAATGTAGTTACTGAATTAGCAGCAAGAGAAGCTTTGAGTGCGCCGCCGCTTATATTTACAGTACCTGCGTCGCCCCAGTTCTCAGAATTGCTTGTACGGATCACCTTTGCGCTTGTTCCGCACTGGCTGAACTGCGAGAGATCATATACCATATCGGACTTGTTTGCAGAGGTGTTGTATGAAACGATGACCAGCTGTCCGTTTTTCTCATCAAAGGCAGCCATAGTGTTGCCGGATGACTTCAGCATTGTCATACCCGGACGGATATAGCGTGTATATTGACCGAAGCAGTAGTACTTCTTTGAGAGAACTATCTCGTTTTTGTCGTGGTCTGCTACAGCAGTACCCCAGAAGCCCTTTGTCATGTCCACCATGCCGGAGTCCTTTTTGCCGTTGTAGCCCTTAGAGCTTACGTGCTTGTCAATTACCTGCCAGAGTATCCACGCTGAGGAATTGAGTCCGTTGCAGTCTGCTGTGATACGCTCTGACAGCCAGAGTCCCGGAGCCATAGCACCAGCGTTCTGACCTGATGTGCCGTTGCCGTCTACCTCGCTCATCCAGAGGTTCCTGCCTGCGTTGATGGCAGTATTTTTCAGCTGTGTGCGCTGGCTTCCGCCGTAGGTATGAGTGTCGATACGCCCGATAAGAGCCTTTGTTGTACTGGACATTTTGTTCCATGAGGTTATCTGCGTATCAATGATTGATTCGTCGTTTGCGCTTATGATAATATCGTTGAGATTGCGTTTTTTCAGTGACTTTGCAAGCTCCTGATATATCTTGTCCATTGAAGCGCCCTGGTCGAAGTGACAGCCCTCCTGCTTTGCGCTGTATGCGCCCCAGTAGTTGGTATATGGCTCGTTCATTGGAGTGATACTCTGAACGTGGATACCCCAGTCATTTTCGTAGTGTGCAGTTACTTCAGCAAGGTACTCAGCAAAATCTGTGTACTTATCGTCGCGGAGGTTGTTTTTTCCGGAATCCTTGTTTCCCGAGCTGCAGCCGCTCTGTGTCATATAATACGGGGGCGAGTTGGAGAACATTTCAACTATCATGTCGTCCCCGGCGGCTTCGATACACTTGCGGAGCACATTTCGCTGGTTAGCATCTGCGTTCCAGTCGTATGTGACAACGCCGTTGTTGTATTTTGTGTAACCCGGCATATTAGAGTCGGTACGGGTGATATGGTCATGTGACGGATCATCGCCGCCGCCGATGTTGAAGCGGGCGATATTAAGCCGCAGACCGTTGTCGCCGTAGAATGTGTCGGCGGCTTTTTGTGCGAGGCTGTCAGAATAGCCTACACGGTTTGCCCACCAGCACAGAGAGGTGCCCCAGCCCTCGAATTTACCGCCGTTTATGTCGTAAACGTCGTAAGGTGAAAGGCTGATGTTAGTTGCAGCATTCGCTTCAAATGCAGGCAGTGCCGAGGTCATAGATGTCAGGACTGCCATTGCAGCGGCAGCTGAACATATCTTGCGTATAATTTTCATTTCCCTAATCTCCTTTATAATATATTTCCGTCCGCGGATACAAATTCTAATTATATTATACCGCAACATTTGGAAAAAGTAAATAAAAAACCGCAATAATTGAGAATTATATGATATGATTTTTCTAATACAGCATAAATAATATATATTATACACAATATGTTATAAGCGATGAGCGACGGCTGCCCGTTCGCGCTGAGATAAATAGCAGATATAGCTTTTAGCAGCGAATGTTATTTTTTTCGCAATAATATGTTATAAGCAGCAAGCCGCCGCAGCCTTTTTCGCGTAAAAGTATTGCATAACAGGTAATTTTACGCCGCGCAGCTTGCTATTCCGAAGCTTATATGTTATAATCAGAATTGCAGTGTCGGCGCCGTGCAGAGGCGGAGCAGAGCTCCGCCTGACGGTTTCGCACATCAATATATAATTCGACAGCATAAATTCGGCAGCGAAACCGTCGGACGCAGGCGTCCCTGCACGGCTTAACTGCTTCGTGAACATAATACTACTGCATGAAAGGAAAAATATGAGTGCTTACGTTGAGTTTAAGAATGTAAAAAAGACATACAAGTCGGGCGAAGTAGAGGTACACGCTCTTAACGAAGTAAACTTTGAGATAAACAAAGGGGAATTCTGCGTTATAGTGGGAGCATCCGGTGCAGGAAAGACCACTATCCTCAATATACTTGGCGGTATGGACACCCTTACCTCGGGCAGCGTGTTTCTTGACGGTACTGAGATATCTGCTCTCAGCAAGAAGAAGCTGACTGCCTACAGGCGCTATGATGTGGGATTTGTATTTCAGTTCTATAATCTTGTTCAGAATCTTACTGCTCTGGAAAACGTTGAGCTTGCGGCACAGATATGCCGTGAGCCTCTTGATGCTGCAAAGGTCCTTGAGCAGGTTGGACTTGCTGAGCGTACAAGGAATTTTCCTGCTCAGCTTTCCGGCGGCGAGCAGCAGCGAGTTGCTATAGCCCGTGCCCTTGCAAAGAATCCCAAGCTTCTTCTCTGCGACGAGCCTACAGGTGCTCTGGACTACGCTACAGGAAAGCAGGTATTGCAGCTTTTGCAGGATACCTGCCGAAAAAATGGCATGACAGTAGTTGTTATAACTCATAATCAGGCTCTTACCCCAATGGCTGACCGTATAATTACAGTCAGCAGCGGAACTGTATCAAGTGTTAAAATGAATGACAATATCGTGGATATTGCCGATATTGAGTGGTGAAGCTATGGGTTCGGCAGTAAGAAAAAACACGCTCCGTGAAATTCGGGGCACATTTGGCAGATTTTTTGCAATTATGGCTATCATTGCACTTGGAGTCGGCTTTTTTTCGGGCGTAAGGATAGTTACCCCTGCTATGGTGAATACTGTGGATAAGTTCCTTGAAGAGAATCAGTTATACGACTACAGGCTTCTCTCGTCTATGGGCTGGGAGGAAGAGGACGTTGAGGACTTCAGTAGCCGCCCCGAGGTTCGCTATGCTGAGGGCTCATATACTCTTGATATACTCACGGCTGGCTCACGGGAGTACGTTCTGAGAGCTCATTCACTTACCGATAATCTCAATGGTATCCGCCTTACTGAGGGCAGACTTCCTCAGAATGAGAGCGAGTGTATCATTGAGGACGGAAAATTTAAGCTCGGCGGCACTATCACTCTTTCCGAGGATAACTCTGACAGCGTTAAAAACGCTCTGAAAAGTCACACATTTACTATAGTAGGCTCGGCGGATTCTTCTTTGTACATTAATTTCGAGCGCGGAACTACATCAGTCGGAAACGGTGAAATATCCGCATTTGTATATCTTCCTAAGGAAGCCTTTGATCTTGACGTCTATACTGAGGTATATGTGCGTTTTCAGCAGGATATGGAGATATACTCCGACGAGTATGAGAGCTTTATGGACGGCAGAGACAAGCAGTGGGAGAGCTTTTGCCGTGAACGTGCCGATATGCGCTATAATGAGCTATACAGTGAAGCCGAGGACAAGCTCAGCGAAGGCAGACAGGAGCTTGAAAAGAACCGCGCAGACGGTCAGGAGAAGCTGGATAAGGCTAAATCAGACCTTGACAGCGGAAAGGCTCAGCTTGATGAGCAGCTTGCGCAGCTGGAGCAGATAAAGGATATAGCTCCTCAGCAGTATTCCGCAGGCATGGAGCAGTACAATGCCGCCTATGCTGATTATGAAAAGGGGCTTGCAGACTACGAGAGCTCAAAGGCTGACTTTGACAAGCAGATATCTGATGCCGAGGCGGAGCTGAAGAAGGGCGAGAACGACCTGAGCTCGCTGAAAAAGCCCGATATATACGTCCTTGACAGAAATACTAACATTGGTTACGCCTGCTTTGAGAGCGACTCTGAGATAGTTGCACAGGTTGCCCGTGTTTTCCCCGTATTCTTTATTCTTGTGGCAGCTCTTGTGTGTATGACTATCATGAGCCGCATGGTTGAGGAGCAGCGCACCCAGATAGGCGTTTTCAAGGCGCTTGGCTACTCAGAGGGCACCGTTATGGGCAAGTTCATATTCTATTCGGGACTTGCGGCTATCATAGGCTGTGTGCTTGGATATAGTCTTGGAACCTATATCTTCCCAAAGATAATCTGGAAGACCTATACCCTTATGTACATAGAGCTGCCTATGGATTACCTCTTTGACAGAGAGCTGGCGCTTATTGCACTGGCAGTATCTCTTATCTGCTCGGTAGGTGTGACATGGTTCAGCTGTAGGGTGGAGCTATCAGAGACCGCAGCAAGCCTGATGCGTCCAAAAGCACCAAAGGCAGGAAAGAGAGTACTTCTTGAATATGTAACTCCCGTGTGGAAAAGATTGAAATTCCTGCAAAAAGTCTCGATACGAAACATTTTCCGCTACAAAAAGCGTCTGTTTATGATGATATTAGGCATAGGCGGCTGTACAGCCCTGCTGGTGACGGGTTTTGGTCTTAAAGACTCTATTGCAGGCTTTGCAGACACGCAGTACAGCGAGATACAGGTGGCTGATGCCTCTGCTAACCTGAGAAATGTGGGAGATGAGCTTCCTGACGGGCTTTCTGAGGTCCTCACCGAAAATACCGATGACTACACTCTGCTTTACACGGGAGCATGGGACCTGCTCTACGGAAAAAAGGTAAAGAGCGTGACCGTCAACGCTGCTGATTCGTTTGACGATATGGAGAAGTATTTCGACCTCCACAGTGTCAAGGGCAGTAAAATAGCTCCACCTGCTGAGGGAGAAGCCATAGTCAGCCACAGCATTGCAGAGCGCTATGGCATAAAAAAGGGCAGCATGATGAAGCTCCGCGACGAGAATATGCGTGAGCTCAATGTCAAGGTCACTGGAGTTTTTGAGAATCACGTCTACAACGTGGTATTTCTTGGCAGAGAGACTATGGAAAAACAGCTTGGCGAGTCTGTTCCAGTAAATTATGCCTTCCTCAACTTCAAGGAGGGAGCTGACACCTACAAAACTACGGCTGCATTGTCAAAAAACAGTAATATTACAGCTGTTATGGTCTTTGATGACCTGAAGGAGCGTCTGAGCAAAATGATGAGCAGCCTTGATTACATCGTGCTCATTGTTATCATCTGTGCCGCAGGACTTGCCTTTATCGTGCTTTACAGCCTGACCAATATAAATATAACCGAACGTGCCCGCGAAATAGCTACGATCAAAGTGCTGGGCTTTTTCAGACATGAGACCTCGTCTTATGTGCTCCGTGAAAATCTGGCTCTTACTGCATTCGGAACGGTAGTCGGACTTGGCGTAGGGATACTGCTTCACGCCTTTGTAATGGCTCAGATACGAGTTGACTTAGTGGACTTCAGCGTCCGTATATTGCCGAAAAGCTTCCTTTTCAGCACTCTGCTCACGTTCCTTTTCAACTTCATCGTTGACCTGTTCATGGTGATAAAGCTGGAGCGTATCAATATGGCTGAATCACTTAAATCCATTGAGTAGCTTAAATCCAATATTGAAATTCACACCTCATTCAAAATGGGGTGTGATTTTTTGTGCAAGGTCATGAATATGCGTGATAAATCATAGCTCTAATTGACATTTTGGTATATTTGTGGTATAATATGGTTGAGCCAATAGTAGGCTCTGGGGATTGTATCGATGTGATCGATAAGGAGAAAACTGAATGAATTACAAGATCAGAAGAGGCGTACTCAAAAGGTACAAAGACGAAAAAGGCGTTACCGAGATCTTTATTCCCGATAATGTCGGAATTATCGATGAGGGCGCATTCAGCGGCTGTACTAACCTTGTAAGGATACTTGTACCCGAGACTGTACAGGTCATTTCGGATACAGCGTTCAGCGGCTGTGAAAACCTCAGATCTATCAACCTTCCTGAAAGCACTATCAGGCTTGGTTGGTATGCATTCCGTGGCTGTCATCATCTTACTGATCTCACCATTCCCTCATCTTTGCAGGAGATAGGTCAGCACGCCTTTGCAGGGTGCAGCGATCTTTCATCGGTAAAGGTGATTCACGATGACAGATTATATGAATTCGTGATAAATGGTGAGCTTGACAACAACAAGTGGCAGCAGATAAGACATTCGCTGTACCACGAAAACAAATCAATAGCGGTTTAATTTCAGCCCCCCGCCCGTAATAATGGGCGGGGCGTTTTCTTGCCATAGGTTTGACAATGCTGCAAGCCTATGGTATTTTTTTCGCAGAAAAATTTTTTTAGAAATTTCTGTAACGTTTCTGTACGAACGTAGTCTTATAGTTGAAGGCGGTGAGAAGTTTGGACAAAGTCGAAGAGCTCTATAACGATTATTTCCATGATGTATACCTGTATATACGTTCACTGTCCGCGGACGAACATCTTGCCGAGGACATTACGCAGGAGACTTTTTTCAAGGCGATGAAGTCCGTTGACAGCTTCCGCGGAGACTGTGATATAAGGGTATGGCTGTGTCAGATAGCGAAAAATCTGCTGTTTACACACAGCAAAAAGAGCAAGCGGTTCACGGGAGAGGATATTCCCGAGACCGTTCCTGACAGCGCAGTATCCGTAGAGGACAGGCTTGCCGATACTCAGCAGACTATGGACATACATCGTGTTCTGCATACCCTGAGCGAGCCATATAAGGAAGTCTTTACCCTGAGAGTGTTCGGAGAGCTGAGCTTCCGTCAGATAGGCGAGATATTCGGCAAGACCGAAAGCTGGGCACGAGTGTCCTTCCACCGTGCAAAGCTGAAGATAATAGAAGAACTGGAGGTACAGAAATGAGCAAGAATTGTGATATGATAAAGGACCTGCTGCCCCTGTATGCCGACGATGTGTGCAGCGAGGAGAGCAGAAAAGCAGTCGAGGAGCATATAAAAAATTGTCCCGAGTGTAAAGCGGAGCTCGAAAAGCTCTGTAAGAACGTGACTGTAAGTCCGCAAAAGGACGCAGATGTGCTAAAGCGTATCAAGAAGCGTCTGCGTATCGAAAATGCTGTAGTTGGACTTATAGTGTTTTTGACGGTGCTTGGAACTGCTTTTTCAGTTATAATGTTTTTAGCAAATACGTTAGCTGACATTGATTATGATAGAGCTAAACTTGAAAGCCATATTGCTTTGGAAACTGATGACAATAAAAATCTTTGGCTTTATTACAGTGGAATATCAGTTGACAGAGTTTTTGTTTCGGTTGCAGATAAAAATGGAAAAGTATTTGGTGAAGCAAGTTTTGATAAAGAGAATAAAAACAGTTATGGTGTAACATTCAAGCAGCGCAGGATCAATATATTTACAAGTCCATTAATTTACAAAAGAAATCCGGAGGGAAGAGAGCTGCTTTTTAATTTAAATGAGCATCCCGAATACGATAATGTATTCTACTTTGACAGAGGCGACAATGAGAAGCATATTATATGGGAGCGTGATAAAAATGACTGAGAGAAGATTTAATTTGCCGCTGATACTGCTTGCTGTAGTATCCTTTGGTATAGGCTTTTTCGGGTTTGCTGCGGAAAGTATACTCCTTGCTGTGGGAGTTATTATAGCTTCCATAAAGCTGCGTGAGAAATATCTTATAAAGATACCTGTGGCTATATGTATCATAGCTATCATAGCTTCGGGAGCTTTATTTGCCGTTCTTGTTTGGCAGGAAGTAAAGGGCATAGGCTCGACGGATTATTGGCTCATGCGCCTGATATTCGGAGAAATGAAATAAATAAAAGCGCGGGAGTTCAAATCTCTCGCGCTTTTTATATAGTAAGTTCTATCTGATTTCCTTCAATGCCGATGATGCAGCTTTCATAATAGCCGTCGCCTGTGGTACGCGGACCGCTGAGGACTTTATATCCGTCGGCTTTCAGACGCGCTGTCAGCTCATCGACTTTTTCCTTGCTGCCGAGACTGAATGCGATGTGGATATATCCCGTCCTTGCCACAGCATTTTCGCAGCTTTCAAGGGCTGGACGAGTCATTATCTCAAGTCTCGCACCGTCATCGAAGCTGAGGAAATACGAGCGGAAATCCGTAGTTTTATTATGATAGCCGCTGTTTGATGACGCACCGAGGTACTTCACAAAGAAGTCCCTTGCGGCTTCAAGGTCGCTGACGTACATTGCAATGTGTTCTATCTTCATAATATCATTCATATTGGGCAAGAATACGCTGAGCCACCTCAAGACGAGTCTGGCGGTTGTTCATTGCCTGTTTTTCGATGTATTTGTGAGCCTGTGGTTCGGTGAATTTAAGGTACTTCATAAGAGTAGTTTTAGCGCGGTTGATAGTTCTCATTTCCTCAATACGGCTTAGAATATCTGCGCTTTCCTTTTTGACTCCTGCCATTCGGGCACGAGCGGAAAGCACGAGTCTTATGGTGCGCTGCAATATCTCACGGGTATAAGGTCTGGCAATGACGTTTACTCCGCTGTCAGAGGCTCTGTCGGCTATTTCGTCGGCAATGTCTCCGCCGCATATCAGGATAATACCTGCCGATGTGGTATCAGCGATCATTTCCGCAAGCTCCTGTCCGAATTCATCAGGCAGGGGCGTATTTATTATGACCAGCTCTGGCTCGCTCTCGTTTTTCACAAGTCTCCGCGCTTCACTTCCGCTGACTGCTACAGCTATTCTGCCGCAGCCCTCTATACGCAGCAGCTGCTCGGAAAGCTCTGAGATCTCCTGCCTTGCTGATACTATAAGCGCTCTGTTCATAGGTCACCTCATACGAATTTGAAGTAGGATTCTTCTTCAAATTTATCCTTATCGGAAGCAGCAGCGTAATCACTGATCTGTCTGTCAAGCTGTGCGAAAATGCTGCTTCTGATTTCCGCTGAGAGAGTATGCTTAACGAAATCACTGTCCTTTGCGATAGCGGCGGCTTCCTCAAGAGATGAGGGGAGCTTCTGGAAAATATCGCTTTTCTCACCGCTGTGCATAGCGCTTTCAAAGAGGTCGCAGTTCCCCGAGCGTATACCCTCGATACCGGCGGCAAGAATGAGCTTGAAGGTGATGTACGGGTTACAGCAGGCGTCTGCGGAACGAAGCTCTATCCGCGGAGTAATGCCCACAGGCTTTGGAACTCTTATAAGCTGCGCGCAGTTTTCCGATGACCAGTTGATATACTTAGGTGCATATCCGATGCCAAAGCGCTTATACGAATTGGTAGTGCTGTTGAGAAAAGCGGTTATCTCGCGCATTCTGCCAAGTATGCCCGATATGAAGCATCTGCCCTCAAAGGGCATAGCGTCGATGTCGTTGCCGATGATATTCTCTCCGCCTTTTTTGATGCTTATGGAAATGCTGATAGCGCTGCCATGTTCTTCCGGGAGGGGCTTTGGCATGAACGAAGCGAAAAGACCGTTCTGCGCCGCAATTGATTTGACCACTGTCTTATAGTGTACCATATTGTCGGCAGCGGTAATAGGCTCGCTTTCACGGAACTCTATCTCATTCTGAGCAGGACCGTGCTTGTGACATGAGCTTTTTGGGCTCATTCCCATTTCCTCCAGAGAGAGGCATATCTCACGCCTTGCATTCTCGCACTTGTCAAGGGGAGCAACGTCAAGGTAGCCGCCCTTGTCATGAGGTATCTTAGTAGGCTCGCCGCGCTCGTCAAGCTCAAAGAGATAGAATTCGCACTTTGTACCCATTTCGCAGGAATATCCGTCCAGTCTGAGCTGATTGATGTAGTTTGTGAGCGCTGTACGCATATCGCCCACGTAGTCGCTTCCATCGGTATTTTTCAGAGCGCAGAAGAAACGGACGACCCGTCCCGACTTAGGTCTCCACGGGAGAACGGAGAGAGTTGATATATCGGGCACGAGAAGCAGGTCGGAGCAGCCCTCGGCTATACATGAAGCGTCAAAGGGTATGCCGTATTCAAATGCTCTCGGCAGCTCATTCGGCATTATAGCCACATTTTTGAGATTGCCGAACATATCGCAGAAAGTAAGTCTTATAAATTTAACGTCATTCTCTTCAACGAATTTCAGTATCTCTTTAGGAGAAAAGCTCATTGAAAGACCTCCAGTTTATTATTTAGCTGTTAGAATTAAGAACTAAGAGCTAAGACTATGTAGGGGCGGTATTATCCGCCCGATTTAAAAAAAATAATTGTAATACCGCAAAAAACTTTCCGAGGTATATATGAAAGGCTTTATTTTTTATCCTCATATTCTTCTCTGAGTATGGAGAAGTAGTGTCTGCCCACGTATTCGCCGTTCATAAAGAAATAGTCGCGCAGAGTACCCTCATATGTAAAGCCGCATTTCTCTATAACACGCCTTGAAGGCTTGTTGATAGTCTTTGTGCATATCTGGACCTTGTGCAGATTTATCCTGTCAAAGCCGAAAGCGATAACAGCCTTTGTAGCTTCGGTAGCATATCCTCTGCACTGGAACTCAGCGCCGATACAGTATTCTATCTCGGCGAAATGGTTCTTGCTGTCCACAAGGAAATACGCTATCTGCCCGATGCACTCGCCAGAAGCTTTTTCAATTACAGCCCAGCGATAATAGTCAGGTCTTTCGTATGAGCCGATGTATTTGTCCAGCAGTTCTTTAACTTCCTCTTTTGTAGAATATACAGGCTCTGAATACATGGACTGTATTTTCTCGTCGGCTATCCAGTTCCTCAGCATTGAATCATCGTCTGAGTATTCAAATCTCCTGAGAATGAGCCTGTCTGTTGTAATAGTATCTGTACCGTTATGAGTAAGCATTTTTTTCTCCATTCGATATGATATATAGTGCGGATACTATCCGCACTAAAACTAATAACTCAGATCACACATTGAAGCGGAACAGAACTATATCTCCGTCCTGCATAACGTACTCTTTGCCCTCAAGACGCACAAGTCCCTTTTCCTTAGCGGCAGCCATGCTTCCGCAAGCCATAAGGTCTTCGTAGGAGATGACCTCTGCGCGGATAAAGCCTTTCTCGAAGTCAGTGTGTATCTTACCGGCTGCCTGCGGAGCCTTAGTGCCCTTAGTAATAGTCCATGCACGTACCTCCTGCTTGCCTGCGGTGAGATATGAGATAAGACCGAGGAGAGAATAGCCCTCCTTGATGATACGGTTGAGACCTGATACCTCAAGACCAAGCTCACTGAGGAACATAGCCTTGTCCTCGTCGCCCATGTCGGATATCTCAGCCTCTATCTGTGCACAGATAGGAAGTACAGCAGAGTGCTCCTCAGCTGCAAGAGCGCATACAGCCTTATAGTTTTCGTTGTTTTCGATATTGTTTGTGAAGTCGTCCTCACTGAGGTTGGCCGTATAGATAACAGGCTTAGCAGAGAGCAGGGGAGTTGACTTGATAAGCTCTCTCTCCTCGTCAGTGAAATCGAAGCCTCTTGCGGACTTTCCGTTTTCAAGGTGAGCCTTTAATCTTTCAAGGAACTCAGCCTCTGCAAGGTACTTCTTATCGCCCTTTGCAGCCTTCTTAGCTCTGTCGATACGTCTTTCCACCATTTCGATGTCGGAGAAGATGAGCTCAAGATTGATAGTTTCGATGTCGCGGAGAGGATTTATGCTTCCGTCAACGTGAATGATATTTGGATCCTCAAAGCAGCGTACAACGTGAACGATAGCGTCCACCTCGCGTATATCAGCAAGGAATTTGTTTCCAAGACCTTCGCCCTTTGATGCACCCTTTACAAGACCTGCGATGTCAACGAATTCCAGTGTTGCAGGAGTGAACTTATCAGGCTCATACATCTCTGCAAGCTTGTCCAGTCTCTCATCGGGAACTGATACAATACCTACGTTCTTCTCGATAGTACAGAATGGGTAGTTCGCAGATTCAGCGCCTGCGTTGGTGAGTGCGTTAAAAAGTGTGCTTTTGCCTACATTAGGCAAACCGACCATACCAAGTTTCATATTTGATTCTTACCTTTCTTATCATATGTTTCCCCGCTTTGACTATGATGTTTATACAGGATTTTATATCTGCTCATTGAGAGAACCCCTTTTGAAAAAGGGGCTTCTCTCAAACTCTCTCCCTAAAACTTTCGTTTTGTTTTTTCTCGGATAGGGCGCACCTGCATTTTGCAGGGTTTTTCCATTTATAAAGCGCCCTATCTGAGAAAAAACCAGATAAAAGTCTTTGGAAAGGGGTTCGGGGGAGAACCTTTCTTCAGAAAGGGTTCCCCCGATAAGTGATTATAAGTTCCTGTATTAGCATCATAGCTAAAGGCGGGGAAGATTAAACATTAAGTGCTTGCGTAAGTTATCCTCTTGTTGTTCACAAGGGCGCTTACAGTAGAGTTCTGTATCTGTACATCGCCGCTGCTTGTGCCGATGTCCTTAGGATTTCCTGCGTTGACCGTCATGGAAACCTTAGAGTCGATAATAGTGAGGTTTCCTGCGCCTAAAGCGTCGCCGATGCCTGTTACCTCGTCGCCCTCTGAGTCGATCGTGATCTCCGCATTCTTTATCTTAGTATTAACGCTGCCCTTCATAGCACCGATACAGGAGTGCTTGCCTGAGCGCATTTTCATATTGATAGTACCCTGTTTTATGTATATACTGCCCTCGCCCTCTTCGAGAACGCCGATACCTACTGCCTGAGCACCGGTGCATGACATGGTTATATCAGCGCCCGAGCTTATGGTAGAGATACCCTTGCAGCTTCCGATACCTGTTACCTTGATACCCGATATAGTAATGTCAAGCTTACAGTTCTCGCCGATACTGATATTTGCGTCGCCGTTGAAGCTGCCTATGGCAAGTCCGTTATGGGAGTACATGAATATTTTTATATTTCCTGAGCGCAGGTCGATGTCTGAGTCGTCATCGTTATGACCTCCGCCTATGCACATTGATTCGACGCTGTTTGAGATTATCTCTAAGTTACCGCTGAAATCAACGGTAATATCGCCGTAGCCGTGGTCGTAATCGTTGCCGATGCCGATGCCCTCAGAGGCGTAGCAGTCGATAGTGAGGTCGCCCTTGCCGCCGAGAACGAACTGCGAACCCATAGGCACGTAGATACCAGAGTAGCTCAGCTTATTGCTCCTTACAACATTGAGCTCAAGGCGGGCGTACTCGCCTACAGAGATAGTAGGTTTGCTGTTGCCGCTTATCATATTTACGTTTTTCAGTGTCAGCTCACAGCTGTGATTGTCCATAATGGAAATATTCATCTTCACGGGCTTGTCAGGATCGCCGACGATAGTGAGTTTGCTCTGATAGACGTGGATATCGGTATATTTTTCAAGTGCAAGCTTTAAGAGGTCAAGCTCAGTATCATTCTGTGCTGCGTATATCTTCTTTGCGCCGTCAGGACGTGTTTCAAGATTGGTCTTGATTATCTCGTCCTTGATATCTGCTGAGATACTGTTGAGGAGCAGGGGCTTAGGCTTTGAAGTATAATAGCCCTGTACAAGGTCAACTCCGAGGCGGATAACGGTTTTGAGCTCCTGAACGGTCTCAACGCCCTCGGCAAGTGATTTGAGCTGATTTTCATGGCAGAACTCGATAACAGATGTTACCAGCTGCTGCTTTTTCAGGTCGTTCTGGATATCGCTTATAAGTGAACGGTCTATCTTTATGTAATCAGGGGAATAGTGCAGCAGATTCGATGAATTGGAATAGCCTGTTCCGTAGTCGTCGATAGCAAGGGTAGTGTGCGCAAAGCCGCAGCGCTTCTTTAATGTCTCGATGCTCTCTGCCGTAGCCGCAGATTCCTCGACGATTTCAATAACCGTCTTTTCAAGGAGCTCGCCATAGGTCAGGTACAGCTCGTTGAAGTCCTCATCAGTAAGGAGATTGTTTGAAAGGCAGTTTATAAAGAGCTTGCGGTTTTCGAATACCTGCTGATTATCACTGAGAAGCTTCATAACATTGAAGAAGGTCAGTTTTTCGATAGCATAGAGGTCATTCTGTGCCGCAGCTATTTTTAGTATCTGGTTCGGAGTCATCTTTATATCTCCGACAGTACGCATAAGAGCCTCATAGCCCACGATCTCGCCCTTCTGAGTTTCGACGATAGGCTGGAGATGATAGGTCAGTAGATTCTCCTGCACTATGCGCGAGAAGGTCTGTGCATTGCGGTATGAGTCCTTTTCGTGGACGTAATTTTCCTCAGAGAACCAGTTGATAACCGCACGTTTTGCAGTCTTAGCTTCAAAAAGTGCAAACTCTGAGTAATTCACCAGCATATTGAAGTCAGAAGCTTCCTCAGGGTATGAAGCACAGCCGATAGACAGGCTTATCCTGCTCTTGTCGGATATATCGATTATCTCGCCGAAATCGTCTGTGAGAATACAATTCTGAACAGCCTCGTCCATGCTGTTGAGGATATTGTAAATGCTCATCTTGTCGCTGTCGCGGAAGAAAACGCATATCTCATAGTTTGACTTTGAGCCTATTATGAGAGTATCGCTGGCAAAGCCCTTGAGCGCCTCTGCCACAGATGTTATGCAGCTGTTGGTATTGTCAACAGTGAGGTATGAGCCCAGTTTGTCTATGCCGTTTATATAGATAGTGGCAAGGCAGCCGTGCTGAACATCGGGGAGTATCTGTTTTATCTTCTGTGAGAACGAAGGGAAAGAGGGCAGTCTTGTGATAGGATCGTATTCCACGAAAGCCTTTTTGTCGCTCAGCTCTGTCATCTGGCGCGTAAAGTCCTGAATGAAGCCCAGCCATTCGTCGCTGCTCTCATAGATATTCATTTTTATGAAACGTGTGGTATTTCCGTCAGCAAACTTATAAATATGCTTTTGTCCCTCTACAGGACATTTTGAGATCTTTTCGAGAAGGTTGAAGAATTCAAATTCGTTGATCTTTTCACTCGGGCAGCCGAGCATATGACAGGCTGATGAATCCAGATAAGCAGCCTTGTCCTTTGCAATATATGTAAATGCACCAATATTGCCGACAAACTGCTGGAATACCTGCCAATCATGGCTTAACACGGGCGGAGTCTGGCTAAAATCAAATATACTCATACTCACTCCTTTTTGCTTGCGGATATAGTTTTTCCGCTGCGTGCCTGACTTCTGACGGTGAACAGGCGACCGTGATAACGTACATTTTATACATTTTCATTATACCACATTTATTTGGAAATAGCAATACTCGTACCCAAAACTATAATGTAAATTTTTTGCGGTCAGAAGCCATTGTCAGAACTTAGAGCTAAGAGCTAAGAACTAAGAAAGTTGAGAATTGAGAGTTGAGAGTTGAAAGTTGCGGTGTCGCCTGTTGGCGACAAAAATCTAAATAGTGTGAGCAAAGTGAGCACATTAAATCTCAACTCTAAACTCTCAGCTCTAAACTGAAAAAGCCGCCATTTCTGGCGGCTCGGGAAATACTGACATATGTATCAGTCAAGGAAGTCCTTGACCTTTTTGCTTCTGCTTGGGTGACGGAGCTTTCTCAGCGCCTTTGCCTCTATCTGGCGGATACGTTCACGGGTAACGTCAAAGCGCTGTCCTACCTCCTCAAGGGTGCGTGATTTGCCGTCCTCAAGACCGAAGCGGAGCTTGAGCACCTTAGCCTCACGGTCAGTAAGTGTATTAAGGACCTCATTGAGCTGCTCTTTAAGGAGAGTATGTGAAGCTGCCTCAGCAGGTGCAGGAGCGTCGTCATCAGGGATAAAGTCACCGAGGTGGCTGTCCTCCTCCTCGCCTATAGGGGTTTCAAGGGATACAGGATCCTGAGCCACACGCATTATCTCGCGTACCTTGTCCACCGGCATATTGAGCTTGTCCGCAATCTCTTCGGGGCTTGGATCGTGACCGTTCTCGTGGAGAAGCTGGCTGGATACCTTCTTTACTTTTGTGATAGTCTCCACCATATGAACGGGGATACGGATAGTTCTTGCCTGATCGGCTATAGCACGGGTGATAGCCTGCCTTATCCACCATGTAGCGTATGTTGAGAACTTGAAGCCCTTAGTGTAGTCGAACTTTTCAACAGCCTTGATAAGACCGAGGTTGCCTTCCTGGATAAGGTCGAGGAACTGCATACCTCTGCCGACATACTTCTTTGCGATAGAAACAACGAGTCTCAGGTTAGCCTCGGAAAGTCTCTTCTTAGCATAGGGATCGCCCTTAGCCATTCTCTGGGCAAGCTCGATCTCCTCCTCGGTAGTGAGAAGGGGAACTCTTCCTATCTCCTTGAGGTATATCTTTACAGGATCGTCGATAGCGATACCCTCAGTTGAGAGAGCCATTTCGAGGTCGTCTGTCAGTGTTGAATCCAGACCTATCTTCAGGTCAGCGTCAAGGTTCATATCCTCTACTATCTCGATATTGAGGTTTTCACAGTTGTCATAGAAGGTATTTATCTGGTCAACGTCAAAGTCAAGCTCCTCCAGTGCGTCGGTTATTTCCTTTGTGGTGAGCTTACCGTTAGTTTTGCCCTGTTCCATAAGGGCTTCGATGGTGTTTTTCTTTTCCATATTTTATATCCTCCTACTTGTTTTTAGAGCGGAAAAGCTTCAGCAGCTCATCGTTGCTGAGGTCTCCGTCCGCTTTTGGAATACTGCTTTTCAGTACCTGTGCGCAGTCCGCAACAACGTCACGCGTTACTGCGACTTCGCGTTTTTTAGCTGCTATTCCGCTTATTCTTCCCATTTCCTCTGTAGAAAATTCATCAGAGAGAAGTGACATTGAGAATTTATCGGAATTTTTCATTCGCTCCAGAAGTGCCTTGTAGACCTTTTTATTGAATGCGGTCACGAAGCACTCTGGGGGCACAAGCTTTTCCACGTCCTCATATTCCTGCGGACGCTTCAGCAGGTAGCTGATTATAGTCTCCTCGGCACGGGCTTCCTTTTTGTTTGAGACCGCGTCGGGGTTGATATCATCGCGAATGTACGAGGTCTGAGCCTTTATTGCCCGCCACTCGTTGTTTTTGGCGCTTCTGCTGTTCTTTTGCAGCATAGCGTCGATGTGTGTCTTTAGCACCTGTACCGGAATATCGCACTTCTTGGAGGTACGTGAGATATAGACCTCACGTTCAAGGGGCGATTCTATGCCTGCAAGCACCTTTGAT
The DNA here is from genome assembly GCF_024684275.1 of Ruminococcus sp. The sequence continues at coordinate 27,814 of NZ_JAIKXF010000091.1, read as the reverse complement.
GTCCGTTTGAGAAGCTCCACTCGTCCTATCTCTGTGGTAAGGTCAAGACCGTTCTCGCATTTATCCAGCATGAAATCGTTTGCGTCATTTGAGCTGTCGATGAGCATTCGGAAGCGGTCGCGCCCGAATTTTTTTATGTACTCGTCGGGGTCCTTAGCATCCTCCATGTGGAGTATCTTGGTGCGCAGACCAACGTCCGCGAAGTGGTTTATGGCTTTTTGTGTAGCCTTTTGTCCTGCGCCGTCGCTGTCATAGGCGATCACGACCTCCTCGGCGTAATGACTTATGAGCCGCGCCTGATCGGGTGTGATAGCAGTTCCCAGTGTAGCCACAACGTTCTCAAAGCCTGCCTGATTTACAGCTATGACGTCCATATACCCCTCGCAGAGTATCAGTCTCTTGGCGTTTGAATTCTTTGCAAAGTTCATGGAGAAAAGGTTTGAGCCCTTGTCGAACACTGGTGTTTTTCCCGTGTTAAGGTACTTGGGCTGCGAGTCGTCAAGGACTCGTCCGCCAAAGCCTATTATATTGCCTCTCAGGTCAACTATGGGGAACATCACGCGCTTTCGGAACATATCAAAGGTTCGACCGTTTTTCATGCCCACCAGCCATGCGTCAGCCATTTCGTCGTCGGAATAGCCTTTTGAGTGCAGTACATCGGTCAGCTCGTTCCATGAATCTGAGGCGTAGCCGAGACCGTATTTCTTTATAGTCTGGGGAGTAAGCTTTCGGTTTGCGAAATATTGCAGCCCTGTTTTGTCCTTGCCCTTGAAAAGGTTTGTGTAGTAGAAATTGGCGGCAATGCGGTTCATCTCGTAAATACGTGTCTTGCGCTTTGCATAGCCGCTGTCCTTGCTGCCGTATGCAGGGACTTCCATACCTGCCCTCTGTGCAAGAAGCTTTACAGCCTCGGGAAAGGTCAGGTTCTCTATCTTCATAATGAAGGTGATGACATCGCCGCCTGCGCCGCAGCCGAAGCAGTAGAAGTTCTGGGTGTCGGTGAAAATGGTGCAGGAGGGAGTTTTTTCGGAATGAAAAGGACAGGAGCAGACGTAATTACGTCCTCGCCTTATGACATTGACGTATCCGCCCATAACTGTCTCGATAGGGTTTGCGTTTCGCAGATTATAGAGAAATTCATCGTTCTGAGGCATATTCTCCCTCACTTCCAGAATTTCGGTACGAAAAGCTCGGTATAAAGGTCAACGGCGTACTCGTCGCTCATTCCCGATATGTAGTCGCAGACAGCCCTGTCGGGATCGGAAATTTTGATTATATTGCGGTATTCCTCGGGGAGCTTGTCCGTGTGCTCGATAAAATAAGCATAGAGTTTGCGCACAAGCTGTTCAGCCTTGCCCTCCTCCTGCTTTGCGGAAGGATTTGTGTAGACCTTATCGAACATGAACTTTTTGAGCTCGTCGTGAGCCTTTCGTATATCGGGCGCAAAATCTATATCCACAGCTCCGTGTCCGATAACGGAGGCTATGAGAGTAGTTATTCTCTTGGTTTTTGTATTTCCGAGGGCTATAACACAGCTTCTTGGCAGGTCATTCGGTGAGAGTATGCCGGCGCGGATAGAGTCCTCAATATCGTGGTTTATGTAGGCTATAGTGTCTGCAAGACGGACTATATTGCCCTCTTTTGTATCCGCCACCATGTTTGTATGGCAGAGTATGCCGTTTCTTACGGCATGAGTTAGGTTGAGTCCTTTGCCTTTTTTCTCAAGTGCCTCAACTACACGGACGCTCTGTTCATAATGCTTGAAGCCGTGAGGACATATTTCGTTGAGAGTACGCTCACCGCAGTGTCCGAAAGGGGAGTGCCCTAAATCGTGACCGAGGGCAATAGCCTCTGTAAGGTCTTCGTTGAGACGCATACCGCGGGAAATAGTCCTTGCTATCTGGGATACCTCAAGTGTATGGGTAAGGCGTGTTCTGTAGTGGTCTCCCACAGGGGACAGGAAAACCTGAGTTTTACGCTTTAGTCTGCGGAATGAGTTGCAGTGGAGTATGCGGTCGCGGTCACGCTGGAACTCTGTGCGGTAGGGGCACTTGTCCTCATAGCGCTCGCGCTTTGTGCCGACCTCGTCAATGCTTGCGCAGGCGTATTTGCTGAGCATACCTGCTTCGCTTATCTCAATCTGTTCGCGTACTGTCATACAAATTCCCCCTGACTGCAGAAAAATTGAAGCGGATAAGATTCCGCCGAAAAAGTGCCTACATATACTTATACTAAAACGGGACAAAAAACCCTTTATTTTTATAAGGAAAATTTTTTCACAGAGGAAAAATCTTCAAAAAGCTCGCCCATATCTTCTATTTCAGCAGTTCCGTTCGTCACCTCGGTGAGCTCTTTTTTCAGAGCATCGAGTCTTTCGGAGAGCACAAGTATCTCAAGAGAAACGTCGCTCGCGAAATCTGAATTCACGGTGATAGTTTCGTAATCAGGCAGAAGATAGGAAATTTTGCCGTACATACCGTAGTCTGCGGTTATTTTCAGGCGGTGACAAAGGCACATATCCATGATATGAGCCGAGTCGCAGGCAAGTGAAGCAGCATGGGAATAAGCTCTTACAAGACCGCCGCCGCCAAGAAGTATTCCGCCGAAGTAACGGGTGATTACCACGCAGACATCGGTGAGACCTCGCTTTTTCAGTACGTCAAGTACAGGGACTCCAGCGGTGCCCTGAGGCTCTCCGTCATCGGAATAACGGGAAATATTGTCCTCACGGAGAATATAGGCGTAAACGTTGTGCTTAGCCTTGCGGTGCTCGGCTTTTATGGAATTAATAAAGGCTACCGCCTCGTCGTTGGTCTTAACAGGGGAGATATAGCCGATGAACTCCGAGCGCTTTTCTATGAACGAAGCCGTGGCATTTTCGGAAATTGTCAGATAGTTCATAATACTTACCTATGTACGAAAAGCCCCGTCAGTGACGGGGCTTGTGGGATTACTTGTCCATATTGAAACGCTTCTTGAATCTGTCAACACGTCCGCCTGTATCAACAAGCTTCTGCTTACCAGTATAGAAAGGATGGCACTTTGAGCAGATTTCAACCTTGATGTTTTCCTTTGTAGACATAGTCTCGATCACATTGCCGCAGTGGCAGGTAATTGTGGTCTTCTTAAACTCAGGATGGATTCCCTCTTTCACGATTTTCACCTCTTTACATTAATTTGTAGATCGTGCAGCCCATCATTTCCCTTAGACAGTAGTGCCGAATATACATTACAGTAATAAATTATATCACACTGTGCCGTGTGTGTCAAGGGTATGGAGATATTTTTTTATAATTTAACTTATAAGTCTGCTGTACAGCAAAAGGCGGACTTTCGTCCGCCATTGTATTATTTCATGCTCTGTGTGAAATCAGCATATATCTTCTTCTCGATAGCCTCGGCTTCTGCCTTTGTAGGTGCCTTTGCTGTGATATATGTTTTTATCTTTGGCTCTGTGCCTGAAGGACGAACTATAGCCTTGCAGCCGTTCTCAAGATAGAATGCAAGAACGTTTGACTTAGGAAGTGTGAGCTCCTTGACCTCGCCAGTAGCGATATTCTTGGAGACGCTTGCCTTGTAGTCCTCAAAGCGCTCTACCTTTAAACCGCCGATAGCTGTGGGATGGTTATTGCGGAGACCTGTCATTATTTCTTCCATGTGCTTCATGCCGCTCTCACCCTCAAACTCGAAGCTGTAGAGAGTCTGGAGGAACATACCGTACTTCTTGTACATATTATCTCTTGCCTGCATAAGAGTAATGCCCTGTGTGCGGTAGTATGCAGCCATTTCGCAGATAAGCATCGAAGCGTCGACTGCGTCCTTGTCTCTTACATAGCCGCCGGAGAGATAGCCGTAGCTCTCCTCAAAACCGAATACATAGCGGTTCTCCTCACCCTTAGCTTCAAGGAAGCCTATCTGTTCGCCGATGAACTTGAAGCCTGTGAGGACGTCTATTACCTCTACACCGTACTCTTTAGCGATGAGGTTTACGATATCTGTAGTAACGATAGTTTTTACTGTTACCGGATTCTCAGGCATTGTGCCCTTCTTTATGCGCTGTGAGCAGATATACTCCAGAAGCATAGCTCCGACCTCGTTGCCCGAGAAGAGAGCGTATCCGCCCTTGCCGTCGGGAACTGCGATACCAACACGGTCACAGTCAGGATCGGTAGCAAGGAGAAGATCGGGCTTGACCTTGTCGCAGTAGCTGAGACCTACCTGTAATGCCTCGCGTATCTCAGGGTTTGGATACGGGCAGGTAGTGAAGTTGCCGTCGGGCTCCTCCTGTTCCTTAACTACTGTAACGTCAGTGATGCCGATACGTTTTAATATCTCGCGGACAGGCTTGTTTCCTGTGCCGTTGAGAGGAGTGTATACGACCTTGAGTCCGCTTGAAGCGCAGAGTTCGGTGTTTATGCCCTCTGCAAGGACTCTCTGGTAGAATTCCTCGATAATGCTGTCGTCTATATAAGAAATGTTGCCTGCGGCTAACTCTTTATCAAAATCTGAGTGCTTAACGCCGCTGAACATATCAAGAGAATTGATCTTTTCAAGGATTATCTCAGCGCCTCTGAGAGTGATCTGACAGCCGTCCTCGCCGTATACCTTATATCCGTTGTACTTGGCAGGGTTGTGGCTGGCAGTTACCATGATACCGCCCTGGCATTTAAGTGCGCGTACTGCCCATGAAAGGCAAGGTGTAGGCATCAGCTGCTTATAGATATGTACCTTTATGCCGTTTGCTGCAAGGACCTCTGCGGCAGCCTTTGAGAACACGTCGCTCTTGATACGGCTGTCATAGGAGATAGCGACACTTGGGTTTTTGTACTCCTGGTTGAGATAGTCTGCAAAGCCCTGTGTAGCGCGTCTTACAGTATATATATTCATTCGATTGGTTCCTGCGCCGATAACGCCTCTCAGACCGCCCGTGCCGAATTCGAGATCACGGTAGAATCTGTCGTTGATTGCCTCGCTGTCGCCCTTTATCCCCTCGAGCTCAGCCTTTAAGTCGGGATCTTCCTTTGCGTTTTCACACCAAAGGCTATAAAGTTCCATTTCTGACATTATAATACCTCCTGAACAGATATATGATTATTATAGCACATAATAACAGCTTTGGGAATAGCTTTTTTCAAAAAATACCATATTTTTTTGATTTAATCAGTTCATAAACTCGGTTGTATGGCTAAAAATCAAGGTTTTGCAGTATTATATCAAATTTAAATATTAGTATTTTTAATTGTATATAATACTACTTGTATACGCGAAAATGGCAGCCCGAATGAGCTGCCAAAGTGTCTTAATCACCGAAAGATACGCCGATATCGCGGGCTGCGATGACCAGATGATTCTCTGTATCGACGAATTTTGTCTTTCCTGCAATGTCATCAAGTTTATTTGAGGTTATCTTGTTGCCTATTTTAGCAACTGTTCTGCCATAGCGCTCCTTAGCTATGAGATATGCTGCGTGAACTCCGAACTGTGTGGATAGTACGCGGTCATAGGCGCTTGGCGCTCCGCCTCTGAGCATATGGCCCGGAACGCATACACGCGCCTCAAGACCTGTATTATGCTGTATCTGGGCTGCAATACGGTTTGTGGCTGTGAGTATTCCTGCCTCTGCACGTTTTTTTGCACGTTCCTTCTTTTTCATCTGAGCCTCGTTGATATCGAAAGCACCCTCTGCAACAGCGACGATAGAGAAGGTCTTGCCGCTGGCACTTCTTGCCATTACAGCGTCGCATATCTTGTCGATATCGTATGGTATCTCAGGGATTATGATGACGTCGGCACCTCCTGCGATACCTGCATTAAGTGTGAGCCAGCCAGCCTTATTTCCCATTATCTCACAGAGAAGTACACGGGAGTGGCTCGCAGCTGTTGTATGGAGCCTGTCAAGAACATCTGTAGCGATGTCAACTGCGGTATGGAAGCCGAAGGTAACATCTGTGCCGTAGATGTCATTGTCAATAGTCTTTGGCAGACCGATAACGTTGAGCCCCTCATCCGAAAGGAGCTTGGAGGTCTTATGAGTGCCGTTGCCGCCCAGTGTGAGCAGGCAGTCAAGCTTCTGCTTCTTATAGGTCTCCTTCATATTCTTGACCTTGTCAATGTTGTCCTCGCCGATGACCTGCATCATCTTGAAGGGCTGACGCTTTGTACCGAAGATAGTTCCGCCCTGTGTGAGTATTCCCGAGAAGGAAGAAGGGGACATCTCCTTGCAGAGATTGTTGATAAGTCCGTAATAGCCGTTGGAAATGCCGACTATCTCAACATTTTCCTCACCGAAGCGCTCGTAGCAAGCCTTTGCTACGCCGCGGATAGTTGCATTGAGTCCGGGGCAGTCACCGCCGCTTGTGAGGATTCCGATACGTCTTTTCATAATTATGACCTCCGTGATAACGTGATAATTCTAAAGCGCTATCTTTTTGTGTCGATTTCGCGCCTTACGTTCTGTTCAAACAGCTCCTGTATCTTTTCAGGGGGCATAGGCTTTCCGTATAGGTAGCCCTGTCCGTAGTCACAGCCTGCCGAGCGCAGGATGCTCTGCTGACCGTTGTTTTCGATTCCCTCTGCTATAGTCTCTATCTTCTTGGATTTTGCGATACGTATTACCGCTGCGACTATTTCAAATGAGATATTGTCGTGTTCGATGTCGATTATGAACGAGCGGTCGAGCTTCAGCAGAGTGATGGGCAGTATCTGGAGATACCTCAGTGAAGAATAGCCTGTGCCGAAGTCGTCCATTGCAAGCTTTACGCCGAGCTCGCGGAGACGGTTCATCTGATCTATGGCAAAGTCGATATCCTTGAGTGCAAGAGACTCGGTGAGCTCTACCTCAAGCCACTGAGGCGGCAGAGCCGAGCGGGCAAGAGCTTCGTAGACCTTGTCTTTGAGGTCGGTCTGATAGAAGTCTGATGATGTGAAGTTTATGGACATAACGATAGGCGGATAGCCCATTTTCTGCCACAGCTTGTTCTGGCGGCAGCCCTCGTTAAGCACAAATTCGCTTATCTTTCCGATAAGGTGAGAGCTCTCGGCAATAGGCACGAAGGCGTCCGGAGGGATTATAGTGCCGTCGGGCTTTATCCAGCGGATAAGAGCCTCTACGCCCATTATCCTGCCTGTATTGAGGTCTACCTTAGGCTGGTAGTAGAGCTGGAGCTCATTGTTCTCGATAGCAAGTGCAAGAGCCTTTTCAAGCTCTGTATCGCCGATAATAGAGTCGTGCATACTTGGCACATAGCCGCAGATGCTGCTCTGTGTACCGTCGTTGGATTTAAGAGCGAATTCGGCGTGTTCCATGACCTCAAGGAAGGATCTGCCGTCCTCGGGCATTTTGGAGAAGCCTGCCGAGCAGGTAAGGCTTATGGAAGCAAACTCGTCAACAGCAAGCTTTGCGAACTCTTCCTGTATGGATTTTACGGTTCTGTAGGGCATTTCGTTATCGCCGTAATCTCTCAGCAGAAGTGCGAAGTTATCGCCGCTTATTCTGGCAACAAGACCGCCCGGGGTGACGAATTTATAGAGTATATGAGCAAAGTTTTTAAGGATATAGTTGCCGTTTGAGTAGCCGCAGGTATCGTTTATGATGTGGAAACGGTCAATATCCAGTACGATTATCCAGAAGGAATAATCAAGTACCTTGCAGGAATCGTATATTTCCTGTCCTGTTACAACGAGCTTGTTCCGGTTTGCTATCTCTGTCACTTCATCCATATACGCAAGGCGCTCGATGAGGATATCCTTTTCATGCTCCTCGGTGACGTCGATAACAGCTCCGCCGAACAGCGGCAGGCTGTTGCCTGTGCCCGTTATGGACTTGAAGCGGTGTGAGAACCAGCGGTAGTTGCCATCGGCGCTTCTCAGCCTTATCTCGATATTTTTGATGTCAGAGATGTCGCGGCTTCTGACTGCACCGTCAAACTGTATCCTGTCATTTGGGTGTATCAGAGCGCGGTATTCGTTGATGTTGACGGTTCCGCTCTTTAGTCCGAGCATATTTACCATTTCGGGTGAGACTCTGAACACCTTTTTGTCGGTGCTCATAACAAGACCTATCTCTGCAAGCTCCATAGCCGAGTGGAAGAAATCATTGGCGTTTGCAAGGTTCACACGCATTTTCTTCAGCTCGGTGAGGTTGAAGCCTGTGCTGAGGTATACTGCACGTTTTTTGTACTTCTTGACCTGTGAGGTGCTCCATGCGATAGATACGAAGGCACCGCTGGGGTTTCGGAATGTGGATTCGTAGGAATTGCTTCCCACTATCTTGTTAAGAGCAGTGGGATCGGGAGTATTTATGCCGAAGGCTGTCCATACGCCCTCCTTTTTGTCTGAGTAATCCGCAGTTATGCCCAGAAGGTCACGGAGCTTTTTATTTATGTAGACATATTCAAAGTCGTCCGACCAGATTATCATCTCGGTATTGAGGTTTTCGGTTATCTTGATTATGTCCTTTTCGTCAACAGAGGTCTTTTTATTCTTATATATCCAACCCGAAATTGCAAGTATTAGAGTAGCGCATACCATTGTGCATACGTATATGATAAGCGCCATTCTGGCATTTTCGGGAACATTTATGCAGTAGCCTATCACGATAGCGCTTGCAGCAACAATGACAAGAGCGGCTGCAAGGGAATTGAAGCTTCTTGTGAGCGTTCTGCTTCTGGGGTTCTGCTTAGCTTTGTTATTCATAGGCACCGCCTCCCTTCATTTACAATTATCCAAATACATTATAGCAAAAATTACTGAAAATGTCAATTGTAAATTTACAGACTCTAACAAATTTGATAAAATTGACGGAAAAACTCATTAAAATTTCACTTTATATACACTTTTATCGGATATAATGTTATAATATAAACGTAAGACAGCGAAAAGCTGTTCGTTGTATGTTTTAGACAGAATAGTTAAATTCAAATACACGGAGGGAAAAACATGGCACATATATTAATTGTTGATGACGAAATAAATATAAGAAAGGTCGTGCGTGAATATGCCGAATTCGAGGGCTATGAGGTAACAGAAGCAGAAAACGGCATGGAGGCTGTCAATCTCTGCCATGACAACGACTATGACCTTATCATTATGGACGTTATGATGCCGAGACTTGACGGCTATTCAGCCTGCAAGGAGATACATAAAACAAAGAATATCCCTGTTATAATGCTTTCTGCAAGAGGCGAGGAGTACGACAAGCTCTTTGGCTTTGAGATAGGCATTGACGATTATGTGGTCAAGCCCTTCTCTCCGAAGGAGCTTATGGCAAGGGTAAAGGTCGTTCTGAAGAGAAATACTGCCGTCAAGGAAGAAGAGGTTGTTCCCGATAAGTTTGAATTTGAGGGACTTGAGGTGGACATTGCAGGACGTGAGGTCTATGTAAACGGCAAGAAGGCTTCCATGACACCTAAGGAGTATGACCTGCTCTTTTATCTTGTCAAAAACAAGAATATCGCTCTTTCAAGGGACAGGCTCCTTGAGGAGGTATGGGGCTATGATTTCTTCGGTGATGACAGAACTGTTGATACGCATATAAAAATGCTGCGCAACAGCCTCGGAGAGTACCGTAAATATATAGTTACGCTGAGAGGAATGGGGTATAAATTTGAAGCCGATTAAGCAGTTCAGGCGCGTTGGCAGCAGGATACCTCTCCGTTTTACCATATGGCTGTATTTTGTGCTGTTTACCGTTGCGGTATTTGCCCTTATCTGGGTATTTCAGATATTCTTCTTTGAGAAATTCTACGAAAAGATGAGGATACAGTCAACAGCGTCAAGCATGAATGCTATAGCTGAGGTCTATAACAGTGCTGACAGAAAAAACCGCTATGAGTCAGCTCTTGAGATACTGTCAGATGATGAAGAGAAGGAACAGCTCTATACTGTTGTTTCTGATGTGGGCGATGATGAGGACCTGTGCATAGAGGTCCTTGATCAGTACGGACGCGAAATAATCAAAAAGCACGTTATGGGCGAATGTCTCATACATGACAGGGACATCAACGGAAAATGGGTGCTGGACAGCATAGACAGCGGCAACGGTGTCGTAAGGTGGAAGAAAAAGCACCCGAGAAGCGGCAACTATATGCTGATATACGGGTGTGCCCTCGGCGATCCTAAGGCTCCTGACGGGTATCTGCTCATTAATGCGGCTCTCGTACCTGTGGGAGCTACTGTAAAGATAATCAAGAGTCAGCTGATGACTATTACTGTCATATTGATAATACTTGCTTTTGTTATATCCCTCTATCTTTCAAAGAGGATATCTGCGCCTATCGACAGGATAACAAAGTCTGCGGAGATACTGGCTAAGGGTGATTTCAATACAAAATTCGACGGAAGGGGATACCTCGAAGCAAAAAAGCTGGCGGATACCCTTACCTACGCGGAAAAGGAGCTCTCAAAGGTGGATACCATGCAGAGAGACCTTATTGCAAATGTATCTCACGACCTGCGTACTCCGCTGACAATGCTCAAAGCCTACGCAGAGATGATACGTGATCTCTCGGGAGATAATCCCGTCAAGCGTAATGAGCACCTTGAAATCATCATCAGCGAGACCGACAGACTGGCGCTGCTCGTAAACGATATGCTTGATCTTTCAAAGCTGGAAAGCGGCAAGCAGAAGTTGAATCCTTCGGAATTCGGCATAAGAGCAAAGCTGACCGAGATTATGGATCGTTTCAAGGGGCTTTCTGAGAAAACCGGCTATCAGATACACTTTACTCCCGATGAAGAGCGTATGGTGTGCTGCGACGTTGTGAAGATCGAGCAGGTAATATACAATCTTATAAACAATGCAATAAACTATACAGGCGAGGACAAGCAGGTATTTGTCCGTCAGATAAATCAGACCGACGGCGTTCTTGTCGAGGTGGAGGATACAGGTGACGGTATCGAGGAGGACAAGATAAAGCTCATCTTCGATAAGTACTACCGCTCTGAAAATCACAAGCGAGAGGTTGTGGGCACAGGTCTTGGACTATCTATCGTCAAGGCTGTGCTGAAAATGCATAACTATGACTACGGCGTCCGCAGTACCCTCGGAAAGGGCTCTACATTCTGGTTCAAGATAAGTGATATAAAGAAATGAACAGGGTTCTTTTGAGCCTGTAAAGAGTTTCACTTAGACAGAATATGTAATAACTGGGATTAATTCAGCGATGTTTTTGTACGTCTGGTATAAATCGGGCAGCTTCAAGAAATATGCGTTGTTTATTATGCATAATTTTATAAAAATGTTGTTGATATTTTTCTTCACGGCATATTTGCCAATTTCACAAAAAGTACATAATAGTATGCTATAATATATTTGCTGAGGGAGAATATCCCGAAGCTGATTTTCATGGTAGTTTAATGTTTACCCCAACATTAAATTATTAAATCCCCAATAATCCCTATATCATGGCAGATGAGCTTCCTTAAAAGGAGGCTCATTTGTTTTGCGGAAAAAAATTGTTGCATTTGGGAAATAACCTATTGACAAATTTCCGACAATAGTGTATAATACATTCGAAACCTTATCAAGAGCGGCGGAGGTACAGGACCTGTGAAGCCGCAGCAACCCGAACGTAATGAGTCGAAGGTGCTAATTCCTGCGGTTTTATCCGAAAGATGAGGACATTGGTGAACTGTGGCTTCTCTTCGGATCGAGAAGTCTTTTTATATTTCAGGAGGTTTTTTTATGAGTAAATGCTTTTTCACATCTGAATCAGTTACTGAGGGACATCCCGATAAGATCTGCGATCAGATCTCTGACGCTGTTCTTGATGCGATCCTTGAACAGGATAAGCTGGGCAGAGTTGCCTGCGAGACCTGCGTTACAACAGGTATGGTGCTCTGTATGGGTGAGATAACTACCTCAGCTGATATAGATATCCCTAAGATAGCTCGTCAGGTCATTATCGACATCGGCTATGACAGAGCTAAATATGGCTTCGACGGTCATACCTGCTCTATCCTTACTTCTATCGACGAGCAGTCTCCCGACATTGCTATGGGAGTTAATGAGGCTTTCGAGTACAGAGAGGAGAACGGCAAGTCAGACGGACTTTCAAACGGCGCAGGCGATCAGGGTATCATGTTCGGCTTTGCCTGCAATGAGACTCCTGAGCTTATGCCGCTTCCAATCTCACTGGCTCACAAGCTTGCTCTAAAGCTTACAGAGGTCCGCAAGGACGGCACTCTCCGTTATCTCCGTCCCGACGGAAAGTCACAGGTAACAGTTGAGTACGATAACGGAAAGCCTGTAAGAGTTGATGCAGTTGTTGTATCTTCACAGCATTCTGCTGATGTTTCTCTCAAGCAGCTCCGCAAGGACATTGAGGAATACGTTATCAAGGCTGTTATCCCTGCTGAACTTATGGACGAGAATACAAAGTTCTTCATCAACCCAACAGGACGTTTCGTTGTAGGCGGTCCTCAGGGCGACAGCGGTCTCACAGGACGCAAGATCATCGTTGATACATACGGCGGATATTCACGTCACGGCGGCGGAGCCTTCAGCGGCAAGGACCCGACAAAGGTTGACAGAAGCGCTGCATATGCTTCACGTTATATCGCTAAGAACATCGTTGCAGCAGGTCTTGCTGACAAGTGTGAGGTCCAGCTCTCATACGCTATCGGCGTTGCTAAGCCGATCTCTATCCTTGTTGATACATTCGGCACAGGCAAGGTTGACGAGGATAAGCTCTCAGAAGCTGTTTCAAAGGTATTCGACCTTCGTCCTACAGCTATCATCGAAATGCTCGACCTCAGGAAGCCACAGTACAGACAGCTCGCTGCTTACGGTCATATGGGACGTGAGGAGCTCGGCGTTGCATGGGAAAAGACTGACAGAGTTGACGCTCTCAAGGCTGCTCTCAAGTAATAAGATATAAATATTGCCCGAAGTCGGTTATCTGACTTCGGGCTTTTTGCTTGTTGTTGACTTTTATATTTTGCTGTGCTATAATTCCCATGTATCGGGAGAATTTATTTCCGAAAAATTGAAATAACGGAGGTTATTATGAGATTAGACGGTTTTGGACTATTTGTTGAGGACATGGGCAAAATGATAAGGTTTTACAGAGATGTTCTTGGTTTTGAGATAAAAGAGGACGAGAATACCTCCAATGTTTTCCTTATCAAGGACGGTACTCTGTTTCTGCTCTACGGGCGCAGTGACTTTGAGAAGATGACCAGCCGAAAGTATGAATATATCAAGGGTTTGAACGGTCACTCGGAAATTGCGCTCTATGTCGATACCTTTGAGGATGTCGACAGGGAGTATGAAAGAGTCATCGGAATGGGGGCAGAGTTGGTATTGGAGCCCGCCACCGAGCCGTGGGGACAGCGTACCTGCTATATCGCCGATCCCGAGGGGAATCTTATTGAGATAGGTTCCTTCAATAAGCCATTTGAGCGCTGAAATCTCATCTGCCGCCTGTCTCGTACAGGCGGCTTTTGTCATTTACCGCACTTATAGCCCTTTACGCCGTCAGGCTTCATTTCGGTAAGAATTCCGCTGCCGCGTATGGAAAAGCCTTCCTCTGCGCCGATGATTATGTGATCGGCAAGGACTGCTCCCAACGCGGAAAGAGCTTTTATTACGTTGCGTGTAAACAGCATATCGCTGTCAGAGGGCTTAGCTTCACCGTGCGGATGATTGTGCGCAATGAAGAATATGTCACAGTCGCTCTTTATGGCAAATTCTGCGATATCCCGGTATGATGACGAAACTCGGGAGGCTGTGCCAAATGCAAGCAGCTTAGTTGAGCATATGCGGAAACGGCTGCTGACGGCTGTTATTATCAGCTTTTCGCCTACTGCTCCGATAAAATGGCTTGAAAAGTAATCGATTGCTGATTTAGAGCTGCTGAGAGTCTTGATGGTAAAGCGCTCTGAATACAGAGAACGGCTGATACATGGGATAAGCCGCAGCAGTACAGCGGTCTGCTCGTTGATACGCTTATCCTTCATCAGCAGGGCAGTATCGGCGTCGGCAAGGGCGTTCACACTGCCGTATTCGCCGAGTAGCTCAGCAGTCAGCACAGCAGGCTCATCGACCTGTGCATAGGTCAGAAGAAGTTCGAGCCTTTCGTGCTCTGTAAGTCCGTCAAATCCGATTTTATGATATTTTTCCAGAAGCTGCTCCCTGCGCAGCTTTTTATTTTTGTCAGCCATGATCAGAACGCAAATGCGCCGCTGCCGCGCATTGAGAAGCATCTGCCGCTGCCGAAGATGACAAGGTCAGAAAAGCCTATGCCTATTGCGGAAAGAAGCTCTCCGAAAATGCTTGCGATACGATAGTCCTCGTCTTTGGGTATGGCAAGGTCTTTTACATGGTTTATGCCAATGCATACTGCGGCTGCTCCGCTTTTCAGAATCATCGCCGCAAGCTCTTTAGGTGTAATGTTTGCGGTCAGAAGGTCGTCTATTGGCAGAGTTATGGTGCGCATTAGCTCAGAGCGTGTGGAAAGACAGAGAATATTGCATATTCTGGCGTTTATCCCCTTGAACTGCTGGGCTATGCAGTCGCAGAGCTGTTTGCGGTCTGACAGAGTCTCGCTGCTGTGAGAGCTGCGCATATAGCTGATTCCGAAGTCATTAATGAGCTTCAGGAATGCGGCGCCGCCTTCGCCTACACCTTTGACGCTGCGGAGCTTTTCCTCGTCGGCTGAAAGCACTTTGCTGAGACTGCCGAATCGGTCGGTCAGGTCGTGTGCGATACCGTTGGTATTCACTACGGGACGTGCGTAGAACAGTATCAGCTCTAAGAGCTCATGTTCAAAGAGACCGTCCTGTCCCGAGGAAAGAAAGCGCTGTCTCATGCGGCTTCTGTGTCCTGCGTGAGAGTTTTTGTCGTTCATATATTTTACTCCTTGATAATAGCTGCTGTCATTGTTTATTATTCTTGCTGAGCTCCCTGACGTTTGTTCTGCCGAGGATATAATCCACGGAAACGCCATAGAAGTCCGCAAGTATCAGCAAGTGCTCAACAGGTATAGTTCGGAAGCCTCTTTCATAGCGTGAGTAAACGGTCTGACTTGTATGCAGGAGCTGGGCTATCCTGGTCTGGGACAGGTCCATGTCTTCACGCAGGTCTCTTAATCTTTGAAAATGCACATTATCACCTCTGTTAGAACCTTTTGGTACTATTGACTTTAACACATACAGAAGCTGTTGTGCTGGATTTAGTACTTATTGGTACTAAAAATTACAGAAAAAGCTTGCTGTCTGTGGAGCTTGCGGGCTCAGAAGAAAGTTTACATTATTATTGATGCTGAACTGTTGTGTTTTTGGAATAAATATGTTATAAGCGGCGAGCCGCCGCAGCCTTTTTCGCGTAAAAGTATTGCAGAACGGGAAATTTTTTGCTTTGACTATTGCTATTCGTCAATATTTATGTTATAATATAATAAATATATGCTCTGTTTACGATTATTTATATTAAACTGTCATAAAAACTGCACTTTTGATTTAAGCTGAAAAGTCCTTCTACCCGTCCTGTTCTGTAAACAAAACTGTATATAGCCAAAGGGGGGACAGAAATGATCAGGTATACCGATTTCTGTTTTGGTGCTGCTTTATCAGCTTTATTGATCTGTTTGGGAAATTTGTCGTTTACTATTCTTGATGGTCATACGAGAAAGCCGCAGAATCGCATTTATATGTCGCTTCTCATGCTTCTTGCGATCAACGCTGTCTGCGAAATGATCAACGTCCGCATGGGAGAATATGAAATGAGCTCAGAAGTGGCTTTTATGATTTCTCGGTCGTCAAAATATGTATATTTCCTGACACATTCTCTTATAGCGCCTGTGCTTTACTACTATCTTTCGTTTGTTATCGGACGCACAGTGGGCTTTCGGTGCAGCTCTGACGCAGCGGTGAAAGAAAAGCTCCGTGTTGCAGTATCCTGGGCGATAGTTATCGTTTCTGAGCTTGTTATCGCTGTGAATCCGCTGATGCACTGGTGCTGGTACTACACAGAGGAGAGAATATTCCACAGAGCCTGGGGCGAATATATATTTATCTATATTATATCAGGTTTATGGATCGCTGCTGCTTTCATAATGTGCATGAGGTCATGGAATATCCTTTCAAAGGGGCGAAAGCGCTCTATTGCCATATGTTTTCTGCTGGCGACAGTAGGTGTGTGTGTACAGCTCTTTATACCGCAGCTCAGAGTAGAGATACTTATTGAATCCATAGGCTTCTCGGGGGTACTGCTCTTTATCGAGAATGAGGACGACCGCAAGAATGTTGAGCTTGATGTTTATAATTCGGCGGCGTTTGCGCTTGATCTGAGGGCAAACCTTAAAAACAACATTCCCGTAAAGGTGCTGATAATACGCAGCATACGCTTTGATAAGACTGCAAATACCGTTGTTTTCGGAAGAATGAACCGTGACCTTATCATAAAAGAGGTCTCGGATTATCTGGAAACTGTGATACCTCGCTATTTTATCTATTCCGTCGGTCACGGGAGATTTGCTCTTGCTCTTTACGATCATACCGACAAACAGGTCCATGAGCTTGCTGAGGCTATTGATAAGCGTTTTCAGAAGCCCTGGTCGGTAAACGGCATTGATATAATCGTTTCTGCAAGGATAATGCTGGTGAATGTTCCCGAACGTGCAAAAAACGTTGAGGAAGTTATCTATATTGCCGAGTGTCCTATCCCCGACCATATGCATGAGCGCATCATCGAGGGGAAGTCTCTTGACTGGATAATACGGCGCGCTGCTGTAGAAAAGGCTGTCACACACGGTCTGGACAAGGGCAGCTTTGAGGTCTATTATCAGCCTACATATAATATCGACAAGACGCTTCACGGCGCAGAGGCGCTTCTGCGCATGAACGATAAGGATATGGGAATGATCTATCCCGATGAATTCATTCCTATTGCCGAACAGCTCGGTATCATTGATGTTATCGACGAATTTGTGCTGAAGGAGGTATGCAAGTTCATATTTACGGGTATTCCTCAGAAATACGGTATGGACTGTATAAATGTCAATCTTTCGGTGCTGGAATGTATGAAGGAGGGCTTTGCGGAATATGTCAGCGGTGTAGTTGAGGCTGAGGGAATACGCAAAAAGATGATAAACTTTGAGATAACCGAATCGGTTGCCGCAAAGGACTACACTCATCTTGCTGATGTTATCGAGCAGCTGAAGCGTGAGGGATTTCAGTTCTCTATCGACGACTACGGCACAGGCTATTCAAATATGTCCTCGCTGTTTTCTCTTGGAGCCGATATTATCAAGATAGATAAGAGCATACTCTGGAATGCCGAAAAGAGCGAGCTGGGCATGACTTTGCTGAAAACCTCTATAGATATGGTGCATAAAATGCAGAAAAAAGCCCTTATGGAGGGCGTTGAGACAGAGCCGCAGATAGAGATACTAAAGGAGCTTGACTGTGAGTATTTACAGGGCTTCTACTTCTCAAAGCCGCTTCCGAAGAATGAGTTTATAAGGCTTATTCAGAGTCACTGATACAGATAAAAAAGCTTCGTTTTGCATATGCGTAAAACGAAGCTTTTATGCGTTTATGAGTTTTCAGCACGTAAAGGAGAAATTATGCTTTATCAGCAATCTCAAGAATCATTTTTTCGGTCTTTTCCCAGCCAAGACACGGATCGGTAATTGACTTTCCGTAGATGTGCTCATCTACCTTCTGGTTTCCGTCCTCAATATAGCTCTCTATCATAAAGCCCTTTACAAGCTTGCGGATACTGTCGTTGTATCTGCGGCTGCTGAGTACCTCCTTGACTATACGGGGCTGCTCTAAGTGGTGCTTGCCTGAGTTGCAGTGATTTGTGTCAACTATGCAGGCAGGATTGCTGAAGCCTTTTTCCGTGTAGAACTCGTTGAGGAGCTGGAGATGCTCATAGTGATAGTTAGGCATACTTTGGCTGTGGTGGTTCTCATAGCCTCTGAGGATAGCGTGAGCAAGGGGATTGCCCTCGGTAACTACCTCCCAGCCTCTGTAGAGGAAGGTATGACCTGACTGAGCAGCTTCAATGGAATTCATAAGAACAGGCATACTTCCGCTTACGGGGTTTTTCATGCCGACAGGAACATTGAGTCCGCTGGCTGTGAGTCTGTGCTGCTGATTTTCAACAGAACGTGCTCCTATAGCTACATAGCCTAAGAGGTCATTGATATAGCGGTGATTCTCGGGGTAGAGCATTTCATCTGCACAGGTAAAGCCTGTTTCCTGAATTGCGCGCAGATGCATTCTTCTGATTGCAACGATGCCCTTGTACATATCGGGCTTCTGGCTTGGATCGGGCTGATGGAGCATTCCCTTATAGCCCTTGCCTGTGGTGCGGGGCTTGTTTGTGTATATTCTTGGTACGATAAGAATTTTGTCTTTTACCTTTTCCTGAACGCCTCTGAGACGTGTGATGTAGTCTATAACGCTGTCCTCGATGTCAGCTGAGCATGGTCCGATGATGAGGAGTATTCTGTCATTTTCACCTCTGATGACCTGTGCGATCTCTTCGTTTCTTGCAGCAATTACCTTGCTGAGCTCCTCGGATACGGGGTATTCGCTCTTTACCTCGGCAGGTATGGGGAGCTTACACTTGAAGTTCATATTCATAGCTTTTTATCCTTTCATAGACAATTCTGAATTTCAAAACTATTATAACATATTAATTTGAAAAAATCAACAATCGCGGCAAAAAAGAGTTGGAGATAATTATCTCAGCGCGGAAAAGTATGCTGAAGGCGCTGTCATAGAGTGTGATAGTGGGTTTACGGTATTGCTTGACAGTAAATATCAGTTGGAGTATAATTTTTGTAGTAAACAATATAAAAGGGGAGAGCAGGTATGAACAAACTATGGGGCGCTTTGCGCTTTATGCTGGCAAATACCGATAAAGTGCATATAATATGCTTCGGAGCGATACTGCTTATGATGCTGGTACTTGCGGTGCTTCATCATCGCTGGCAGCATTACGAAAGGGAGATGAAGCTGTGGAAAAAGCTTTGTCTGATACCACTGGGGATAACTACGGTTCATTATTTCATATTTGTTTCTGGATTTGATGGCTTTCTCATGCGTTATTCTCCCATGTATCTTACAGCTATTATTGCGCTGCTTCCTGTGTTATGTGCAGTGCATAAAAAGGGCTATAGGGTAACTGCTTCGGCTGTTGGAGTGTTAAGTGTAGTTTTTTGTGTTAGCTTCTTCATCTCACCAACTAAGGCACATAACTATACTCGGAAAAGCTATACTAAGTCGTTCCGCGCTTTGGTAAAGGAAATGGACAGGAGCTATGTTATTAAGGAGTGGAAGGAGATAGATTTTTCTGCACTTGAAGAAAAGTATATGCCTCAGGTGAGAGAAGCGGAGCAGGAGAGTGATCCTGCTAAGTTTGCCGACGCAGTGATAATGTTCTGCAATGAGCTCCATGACGGTCATGTGGCGGTGCATACCAATTATGACAGGGAAAAGTATGCTTCTGTGTCTGAGCTGAAAGACTACGGACTTTCAATGACAGAGCTTGACAGCGGAGAGGTGATCGCTGTCTGCACCAATGAAAAAGTACACAGTCTCGGGATAAAGGACGGCACTGTCATAACGAAATGGAATGGTATGCCTGTTTTGCAGGCAGCTGAGGAAAAGATACCCGGCTGCGGACAGCCGGTGAGGTCAAATGCTGAAAGGCTCGCACTATTTGAGCTTGCAGGCTCGGGCGGAGAAAGTGTAGAGGTATCCTTTATAGATGATGCTGACACCGAGCAGACCACTACTCTCTCAGCTCTTGATAATGAGCATACCTACGATGATGCGTATGACAGATTTGCGCATCTGCCTGAGAACTACAGTGACCTGATAACTTCAAATTACCATACAGAGATGCTTGATGACAAATGCGGCTATCTTATACTGAGTGCTGAGACTATTGAAAATGTAGTGAGCGATAATATATGCTTTTACGCAGGGAAAAGCAGAAGTAAGGGCAGAATGTTCCGCAGCAAGCTCAGAAAGCTCAGAGAACAGGGCATGGAATATCTCATAATAGATATGCGCAACAACATGGGCGGAAACAGCGCTGTGGGCGTGGAGCTGTGCTCTCTGTTTACCAATGAAGACAGATACTCTATGGGACTTGGTGTCAGAAGGGGAGGAGAGAATATCCGCCTTACCGAGAACATGATATGTGCAGACGGAGAATTTGCAGACCTTAGTGTAGTTGTGCTGACAAATTTTGAAAGTATCAGTGCTGGAGATGTGACTGCGAGAGATCTGGCAAAGCTGCCCAATGTTACTCTTGCAGGTATCACCGATCCCAACGGCAGCGGTCAGATAACAGGTGGCTGCTGTATCCTTTCAGATTCAATAGTAAGCGTCAATTACCCTATAGGACTTACTCTTGACGAAAACGGCGAGCCTGACATCGATACCCGTGCCGATCAGGTAAGCCGTGATCCTGTGGAGGTACGTATTCCTTTTGACTATGATGCGGCTATGAAGATATTCCGGGATAAAGAGGATTATGAGCTGGAATGGGCTGTGAATTATCTTGAAAATAATGCTGAATAAGCAAAAAAGCTCCTCTATGATTTAAAAGATACCCATATAGAAGTTTTGCCCCTGAGTGTTTCAAAGCACTCAGGGGCATTGTATATTATACGCTTGCTAAGATAAATCAGAATTTATTTGAAATAAGCGGTATCAAACTCCTCGCCGTTGTTTAGCTTATCAAATAATTCTAACAACCCTTTCTGCTGATGAGTCTCCATCCAAACACCGACCTCATGTTTCGCATTCAGGTAACGGAAACGCCTGTCTTCTACCGTTCCAGCATAAAATTCAGAACCTGTATCCATATCTTCGAGAGGAAGTGCGTTTTTTCCGTTATCAGTCTGTTCAATCCATGCATCCAGCCCATATTGCTCCCGATAATCATTTTGCGTGGCAAGTCCCTCATCAAACCATGTAGGAATCCCTTTCAGAGCATTTGTATTCAGGCGGGTATGCAGCTCCGCATGAGTGAGTTCATGTGCTAAAATGTCAATATTAAGGTATTCATCTGAAACAGAAATGTAGTTTTTCTTCGGATCAAATATTGAGGTTTTCGTATCATGATCTCCGTCGAGCTTTGAAAGCAGATTATCATCATCACAGATGATTACGATCGTTTTAGTTGTATCGGTACACTGTAATTCTCCGAAAAACGCTCTGTCCCGTGCTAATGCATCTTCCGTGATCTGAATCGCTTCTTTGATATTACCGGAATAGTTTTTATTCGCATAGATATGATCTGCTACCTTTTCAAAGGAACTGCGGTACGGAACTGACATTCGATAGCCTAAATCCGTAAATTGTAAAAAACAGACAGCCGCCAGCAACAACAGCAGTATCAAAGAAATACAACAGCATAATATGATTTTCTTCTTTGATTTCACTTTCATGTTCATTTCTCCTGTAAATTCCGATTTATGTTAGTAACTATTATAGCACCACGTTACTGCATTGTCAATAGAAACGCCATAGTATATCTGACCTGACATCAGATATACTATGGCTAAAAACTTCTATATCAGCGCCGCCTTTTACATAGGGGAGCTTTTTTCATCAGCCGTTTACGATCTTTTCCTTGTTGAAAAGTCTTCCGACAATAAATATACCCAGTGCAGCAGCTGCTATATTTATTCCAAAGGTTATCAGTGCATCGGAAAGATTGTATTCTACTCTGATAACGTCCTGAAGGAGCTTTACTGAGTTCCAGACGGGGATAAGATAATTGGTAGTTCCCAGCTTTTCTACACTTTCCGAGAAACTTTCTGTAGCGTTGAGCATTGACGGTATCATAATGACAAACAGAAGTATAGGCGAAAGCGTTGTTGCCTGTTTTACGTCCTTTGCAATAGTTGAAATGATAAGCAGTACAGCAACAAGCATAAATGAGCCTGTGATTACTGCGCCAAAGAGAAGCACGTATTCAACTGCACTGTAGGTCACGGCTTCACCCATATCCATTGCTTTTGCAAGCTTAGGCAGTGAAACAGCCATACCGATAAATGCAGAGCAGCTTGCTATTATTGCTACGATAAGTATGGAAAGGGATTTTCCGGTTGCAAGACTTCCACGCTTGATAGGTGTGATAAGCAGTGTGTTGAGGAAGCCTTTTTCCTTATCGCCTGCGATAGAGTTTGCGGCAAGATTCATGCAGACAAGATATACTGCCATGAATACCATAAGAGGTATTATTCCGCCAAGAAGCTTTCTGAACATTGCATCGCTGTCAAACAGATCATATGTGTTGCTTTCGGTCTCGTTAAAGGTAAATGTACGTGGCTGCATCGTTGTAAATACAAACGTTGTTTTTGAATACAGCTCCATAGAATTACTCTTCTGTGAGTTGTAATATATGTCGATGTTTGAAAGGTCAGCTGCACCCGGCTCTGACATTTTGAAGCCGTCAGGGAATACCATGAGAAGGTCAAGCTTCTTGTCCTTGATCTGGTCCTGATAGCCTTTGATGTCGTTATCGGGAGCAGGAGTTATTTTCAGCTCTTCAAGTGCGTCCTTGAATTCCTCAGGAGCGTTTATGCTGTATGCAACAACGGGCTTTTCAAGCTCCTCGGAGGATTCCTCCTGGGCATTCATCATGGACGTCATAAGCATACAATATCCGAAAACAAAAATGAAAGGCAGGACGAACATCTGGAGCAGTATTGCTTTGTCGCTGAAAAATGCCTTTATTTCTTTTTTTGCAACTGTAATAATATCTCTCATGGTCACACCTCATCATTTCCGCCGTTAAGGCTTGTATAAATATCGTAGAATGCGTCCTCAAGAGAACGTCCCTGCATGAGGTTTTCAAGCGTATCGTCTGCGACGATCTTTCCGTCCATTATCATGGCGGCTCTGTCACAGACCTTTTCTACGAGATCAAAAAGATGTGTGGAGATTATTACGCATTTTCCTGTTTTTTTCATATCAAGTATGAACTCGCGTACTACGCGGGCAGCAATAATATCAAGTCCGTTTGTAGGCTCGTCAAGGATAACGAATTTCGGATCATGAATAACGGATATTACCAGCGATACTTTCTGTCGCTGTCCCTGTGACAGCTTTGAGATAGTCGTATCTGCAAACTTGTTTATCCCGAACTCGTCAAAGAGCTCCTTTTTGCGCTTTTCAGCAGCGTTCTTTGGTATATGATAAAGCTCTGCGAAAAAGTCGAACATGATATTGGGGGTAGACTTCATATCAGGCTTTAGATCAGTAGTCAGGAATGCCAGCTGTGAGCGTATCTCTTTAGGAGACTTTACAACACTGACTTCGTTGTAGAAAGCGTCACCGCTGTCAGGAGCAATCAGAGTTGCCAGCATACGCATGGTAGTTGTTTTGCCTGCACCGTTAGGGCCTATAAGACCGAAAACTTCACCAGACTTTGCAGTGAAGCTGATACCGTTTACTGCGATTTTTTTCTTTTCCTTTATGCCAAGTGATTTGCGCTGTTTTTCACTTATGGCAAAGGTTTTTACAAGGTTTTGTACTTTCAGTGTTTCCATTATATCCTCCTTGAAAAATAAACTTTATGCTGTGGTTTTACCGCAGGAGTGTATATATACATTATACACATTGATAACAAGATTGTCAAGTCTTTATCAAAAATAATGGAAATTTTTTACTGCACAGCAAATAAAGGTTTTACCTTCCAAAAATGTATTGTATATATCATAGCAAGTGAAATATAGTTAAAAAATAAAAATTTCTAAAACCTATTGACAGCGCTTGCCTGTTCTGATATAATATTTATGTTGTGATTAGCTCATAACTTTATATTTAGGGGTATAGCTCAGTTGGTAGAGCAGCGGTCTCCAAAACCGCGTGCCGAGGGTTCAAGTCCTTCTGCCCCTGCCAAAAAACGCCGTAAATTAGCCATTTACGGCGTTTATCATTTATGAACGCCGATTTTTTCTAACACTTTTCTAACACTTTGAATTTGTTCGTGTCCTGCGCGGAGCTGTTAAAAGTTCTGTGCAGGACTTATTTTATTCATTTACGGCAAGTGCTCGGGCTATCATAGCTGCCGAATTTTCCTTGCTTGAATAGTCCAGATGAGCATAAATGTTGGCTGTTACCTCAAATGTCGAGTGCCCGAGCCAGTCCTGTATCGCCTTCATCGGAACTCCGCTTTTCAGCAATAAGCTGGCACAGGTGTGACGTAAATCATGATAGCGTATATGTCGGAAGCCGTTTTCCTTGATGAGCTTGCCGAACTGGACTGTTATGAAGTTCGGACGCATCAGTTTGCCTGTGGCGTCGGTGCAGACATAATCATCGTAGTCGTGGCAGTATGCTCCCCACAGAACGGACGCATTCATTTTCTGCTGCTGTCTGTGGTATAGCAGTTCATCTTCAACGTCTTTGATTAGCGGAAGCGTTCTGTTGCTTGACTGATTCTTCATTCTGTCAAAGCCTTTAGGCTGGAGCTTACCGCCTATATTGGCTTCGACTACCTTATGTGAAATTGAGATAGTCTTGTTCTGGAAGTCGATGTTGCTCCATTTTACCCCGAGAGCTTCGCTCCGCCTTAGTCCGTAGTACGCCGCAAGCATTATCGGAATGTACACGGGAGTCTCCCTCGCCGCGGTCAGCAGGTCTTTCAGCTCCGCTTCGCTGTAAAATGTCGCGCGGTAGCGTTCCTGCTTCGGACGGTCTGCGTGGTCGCATGGATTATCGTCGAGGAGCTCCTTCTTCACCGCATACCTGAACGCCGCATGGATAAGTCCATGATAGCGCAGAGCAGACGTTCCTGAAAGTCCTGCTTCTTCAAGGCAGGCGTAGAAATCGTTCAGGTCCTCGCCTGTAAGGTCGCCGACCGTAATACCGCTGTTCCCGAAGAATTCGCTTATCCTGCCGCTTACCATTTTCCTGTAGCCGTCTATCGTTGACGGCTGGAGCCTGTTTGACGCTGAATCTATCCAGTCCGTGAGAAACTCCGCTATCAGCTGAGACTGTATCTCTTCGCGCCGCTGAATGAACTGCTCGGGAGCCTTCTTCTTGCTGACGGCTCTCATGAGCTTTCGCTGACTGCGGTTGTACTCCTCAAGCACCTCAGCCATGCGAGCCTTTGCCGCTTTCTTGCTGCCCTTGCTGTCAAGTCCGAGCGATACCCACTTTATCGAGCGTTTGCCGCTGCGGTCGTACAGATTCACAAGCACATAGTACTTGCCGTTTTTTACTTGCAGATTTCCTGTTACTTCTTTCATTTTTACCTCCTGTTTCGGAAATCCGCTTCAGCAACCACAGTATACCACAACCGCCGCCGAAAAGCAATATTCGGACTCAGAATTAAGATTTCAGACACATTTGCGGGTAAAAAAAACAAACCGGAAAGTGGTTAGCTTTCCGGTTTATACTCATAAGTTATAATTACAATCAGATTCTGCATTTACAATTTCAAAAACATAAAGGGGGTATAAGTATTCTTCATTTTTATCATCAGTAATCCAATACATTCCGTGTTCCATCCAGTCACACTCGTAAATCTTGCCAAATGTTAATGGAAATAAAGGATTATTACCAATGTATCTCAACTGTCGTTTATTTAAGTATTGCTCTTTATCAGATTGAAAAGTGATCCTCTTGCCACAGCCATAACATACAAATGTAACAATTGTTGTTAAAGGCGCATCACTGTAAACATGAATTGTATCGGAATGACAGTGCCCACATTTCCCTGGAGTACCAAACTGTAAATAATCTCGAACACACTTAACCCATGGGCTTCGTTCTCTTCTCCGTTTTAACCAAGCTGGATTTGCTCTTTCATTTGGTTCAAAGCCAACCCCATTAGCACATTCTCTCTTGAATTCAAAAAGATAGTTCTCATTGCCATAAGTGCCATTTGGGTAAGCATCACAGGTAGATAGCCAACCGTCTCTTAATTCGGAATGACGATGTTTACAGAAAGAACTGCAAAAATCTACACTGATTGATTTACTCATGCAATCACCCAATTCACTTCTTTTTCTCATTATACCATAAGCTGATAGAAAAAGTCAACTGATACAATATAAACTCACACAGCCAGCACCTGCGAAATTATCTCCGCCGAATGCTCCTTGCTGCTGAAATCAAGATGAGAATAAACGTCGGCAGTTGTGCGGTAGTTCGAGTGTCCAAGCCACTCCTGTATCTCTTTCATGGGCACTCCGTTGGCGAGAAGCAGGCTCGCACAGCTGTGGCGGAGGTCATGATAGCGTATGTGCTTCAAGCCGTTCTATTTCAGCAGCTCACTGAATTTTGCCGTAACATAGTTTGGTCTGAGAAGCTGACCTATCTCATTCACACAGACATAGTCATCGTATTCGTGAACGTAAGAATTTCCGCATAAACGGCGCTGCTCGTCCTGGTGGAGCTTCAGCCGCCGCAGAGCCATTGCCACCTCTTTCATCAGCGGAAGTATCCTGTTGCTGGACTCCGTTTTCATTTTGTCGTGACCTACCGCCTGATACTTGCCGTCCACAAGCTGCTCCACGACCTTGTGTGCGATACGGATAGTGCCGTTCTCGAAGTCGATATTGCTCCACTTGATACCGAGGACCTCGCTGCGGCGAAGTCCGTAATATGCAGCAAGAAGCACGGGAATGTATATCTCGCTCTCCTTCGCTGCACGGAACAGCTTCGTCAGCTCTGATTGAGTATAGTACGCTCCGCGGTACTTCTCAGCCTTGGGACGGTCGGCGAAGTCGCAGGGATTGCTGTCAATGTACTGGTGCTTCACAAGAAAGCTGTACGCCGAATGTATCAGCGCATGGTACTTCTGCTGAGTAACGCCTTTCAGTCCCTGCCTCGTAAGATAGGCGTAGAACTCGTTCAAGTCCTCGCCTGTGAGATCATAAACGGTAGTGCCTCTGCTTTCGAAGAACTCTTTTATTCTTCCGTTGCAGAGACTTCTGTAACCGTCAATGGTAGTCGGTTGGAGCCTCGCAGACGCGTGGTCAATCCATTCTTCGATGTATAAAAACAGGGGCAGAGCCATCATGCGGCTCTGCTCCTTTATAAACTGCTCGGGGTGTTTCATCTTTGAGATAACTTTCAGTGCCGCCTGCTGTTTCTTGTTGTAGGCGACAAGCAGCTCGTCGAGGAAGGCTTTCGCAGCTTTCTTATTTCCTCGGACTTCGTATCCAGTGGATATCCACTTCTGTTTTCGTTTGCCTGTATGGTCATATAAATTCAGCACGGCATAGTACTTGCCGCGCTTGGCTTGCAGACTTCCTGTTACATTTTTCAAAGACAGCACCTCCTTGTCCCGAGTATATATTCAATGACTTTTATCTTTGGTATCCTTATATTCTTACCGACCTTGAAGCTCTGTATCTCGCCGTTGCTTACTAATTCATAAGCAGCATGGCGACCTACCGACAGCATTTTCATCAGCTGCGGAACACTCACCACGTCGGGATAATCGGTAAACATCTTGTCGTACATCTTTTCAATATCTGCCAATAGCTAACACCTCTCTTTATTATTCTAAACACGATCATGATCATTAAATTGTTCATTTTACATTTCTCCTTTATTATAATTTTGAAGGGAGCGGTGGTTTGCCGCTCCCTTGGTACGAAAATGGGTACGGAGATTTGCCGTACCCTTTACGAGCATTAAGGGTATAGTGCTTCACGATACCCTTGCCGCAAAGGGTGTCACGTTTCGGTGCTGTTGACAAACCCATGTTTTTGCAATAAAAAACAGCCCGAATAGCTTTCGGACTGAAATAATAACTGAATATTGATGTAAAATAGTATCTCTACAAGCCTTTTTAAGTTTAAGGCGCATGCCGATAAGAGGC
>NZ_JAIKXF010000068.1 GCF_024684275.1 Ruminococcus sp. | reverse complement strand
AGAAGCTCATGAATGACCTTTCCCCTTGTACCATTTTCGTAAAAATAGCTGTACAAAGCCTTTTCAAGAGGTCTTGCGTTGTTTTTTATAAAGTTTGAAGCTTTCAGTGTATCCATATTTTCACCACTCACACAGCATTATATATTCTTCGTCGTTTTCCAAAACTGTCTTAAATCCTGATTTTTTGTAGAGCTTAACAGCATAATTAGCCTTTTGCACTGCTAATGACAGTCTTTTATAGCCTGCATCTCTGTAAGCTTCGATAACAGCCCTCATCAGCGCAGTACCAATTCCCTGTCCCCTGTATTCTTTATACAGTGATATTGCAAGAGAAGGCGTTCCGTCGTCGATATGACCGTAATCATTCATTATACGTCCCCATACGGCTCCCACTATTCTGCCGCAAGACTCTGCACACAGAGAAATATCTCCGTCACGGCTGCCGAAGCCCTCGACATACACCTGCAATTCGGGCTGATACACTATATCACGGGGCGGCGGAGCAGCTCCCTCGGGTATAAATATCGCCTCATAGAGGAAGTCCTCAAGGAGCGGATATTCTCTTTCCCGAAAAGCTCTTATCGTATATTCCATAGTTTCTCCTGTATCAAGAAAGGAGCTGCCAAAACAGCTCCTGATTTTATTAGTTGTCACTGAGGTCGTAGGGCTGCTCCTCGTTTGAAAGTGCCACCTCGATGACCTTTCCGTAAAAGCCCGCCGGGTTGAGAAGTATCTTCTCGCCGATGAGCTTTGCCTGCGTCATATCGGGAGCATACAGTCTCAGGTCCATAAGGTCAAAGGTATTGTCAATACACCTTACATGGACATAATAGCCGTTGCCTACCGGCTCATACTCTATTTTAAGCTCCTTTTCGTACTTGATACGTGCAAAATAGCGCAGAGCTGCCAGCACAAGCTTGTCCCTGTAGGATTTTGGAGCATAGGCTTTAAGCTGCTTTGCACACTCTCTGCCCTTTGGCTGAAGGACATACTTTTCTGTATCATTATCATCTTTTTCAAGAACTATGAGCCCGTTTTTCAGCAGATAGCCGATAGAGTCCTGATAATAGAAATAATTGATTATCCCTGTTCCGATAGCTATATCGTAAAGCTGGTCGGGACCTACGGGACGGTCTATTTTATAAAGCAGATAGCACAGCAGTATATTCAGCGTTGGGATATCCTTTATCTCGGTATCGGCACGCTCTGCCATTTTCATGATATTTTCGTCCTGCATGATATGTCACCTTAACAAAAATTAGGATAATCCAGCATATGCGAGAGAAGGGCGATATTCACCGCAGCCTCTACACATGGTACTGCTGAGGGCACATTGCATGGAATATGCTTTACGCTCTCAACGGTCTCGCTGGTCATATCGCGGTAATTCACAGCCGCCTGCTGACCTGCAACGTATTCCGACGGCTTGAAGGCAACCCTGAGAGTTATAGGCATTCCCGAGGATATACCGCCCAGTATGCCGCCGTGGTTGTTGGTCTTGGTGAGAACATGACCGTGGTCATCGACATAGAATTCGTCGTTGTTCTGGCTGCCCACCATTTTTGCGGAAAGGAAACCTGCTCCGAATTCAAGTCCGCGGACATTCGGGATACCGAATATCAGCTGAGCGATATTGTTCTCAAGTCCGTCGAATATAGGCGAGCCTATGCCGGCAGGAACATTTATCACCGCACACTCTATGACTCCGCCGAGGGACTCGCCTCCCTCATATGCCTTGTTTATATCCTCTGTCATAGCCCAGCCCTTGCGGTCGTTTATGACAGGGAAATCCTTTGCTCTCACGCTGAGAATGCCGTCACGGGTGATATTCACTGGGTCAAAGGGATTATCCTTGATGTTGTGTATCTGGAGTATATGAGCTCCTGTGTAGATACCGCGCCTTTCAAGTATCTGGGCGCAGACAGCTCCTGCAAAGCACAGTGGTGCTGTAAGTCTGTCGGAAAAATGTCCGCCGTCACGGACATCATTGAAGCCTCTGTAGCGCATGGTGCCGGTATAATCTGCATGACCGGGACGGGCAAGGCTGTCGAGGTTATCGTGCTGAGGGGCAGATGTATCGGGATTCTGGAGAAAGGCACATAGCGGAGTACCTGTGGTACGTTCCTTGAATATGCCCGACATAATGTGGGGCATGGAATTCACAGCAGGTGTGCTGCTGCCCGGATATCTTCTTGCCATGAAACGAGCAAGCTCCTCGGCGTCGATATACTCTCCAGAGGGGAGAT
The DNA here is from genome assembly GCF_024684275.1 of Ruminococcus sp. Next base: position 36,810 of record NZ_JAIKXF010000068.1, on the reverse strand, counting down.
TATCCACTGTAACGCCTATAGCAGGTCCTTGAGCTTCGCCGAACATGGACACAGATATCCTATTATTCCAGAATGATGACATTTGCCTTACCTCCGAGTTTTCTGTAATCGTCAAAGAAAGCAGGATATGACTTTTCCGCTGCCTCAGCCCCCTTGATGACGACCTCGCCGTCGATGCGCGTAGCTGCGATTGCAGCTGCCATAACGATCCTATGGTCGCCGAAGCTGTCAACAGTACCGCCGTGCATAGCTCCTGTCGGGTGGATAATAAGTCCGTCGTCTGTTATTTCAACGTTTCCGCCGAGGTTATTCAGCAGAGCTGCCGTGGTCTGTAAACGGTCGCTTTCCTTTATTTTAAGTCGTTTTGCATTATATATTACCGAATCGCCGCTGCCGAAGGCACCCAGCACTGCAAGAATGGGTACAAGATCGGGAATATCCGAGCAGTCGGCGCTGTAGTGTCCGATATCGCCATTATAACACATATCGCTGATAATTTCAAGGATTTTCTTGTCGCCCTGAACGCTGTATTCCACAAGATTATGGAGCTTTACCTCAGAGCCGAGAGCATTTGCCACACAGAAAAATGCCGCCTGAGAATAATCGCCCTCGATGTGCTCGTCTCTTGCGATGTATCTCTGACCGCCCTTTACGCGGAAGCCCTCATCTGTCTCTGTCACCGAAACGCCGAATCTTCGCAGAGTATCAATAGTTATATCAACATACGGACGGGATTCGAGGTGAGATGTGAGAACTATATCCGAGTCACCGCTGAGAAGCGGAAGCGCAAAAAGAAGACCGGTTATGAACTGTGAGGACACATCGCCCTCTATCTCGAATCTGCCGCTTTTAAGCCCGCCTGATACGGTAAAAGGCATTGTATTGTTATAGTCAAAGGTCACACCGTTTTTGCCAAGCTCACGGATAAATATGTCGATAGGACGCTGTGGGAGCCTGCCTCTGCCGCGGAACTCAGTATTGCTGCATAAAGCAGCAGCTATCGGGATTATGAAGCGGAGCGTAGAGCCGCTCTCGTTGCAGTCTATCACACAATCCTGTGCACGTCTGCCCCCTGCTCCCTTAACAGTAATATCTCCGCCGCTGACGGTAAATTCAGCTCCGAAAGCCGTCATAGCACCGATAGTAGCCTCAATATCCTTAGACATTGTAACACCGCTGAGATGTGAAACTCCCTCAGCAAGAGCTGCGCAGATTATAGAGCGGTGAGCACAGCTTTTTGACGCAGGGACGCTTAGGTCGCCGCGAAGCTTTGACTGACTGATCCTTATATCCATGCTCAGCCCTCCATAAGTCGGCAGAATTCGGTAAATGGCACCTTTACTATCTCACCTTTGCCTATTTCCTTGCAGATTATGTAATTAATGTCCTTTTTCTCGTTTTTCTTGTCCTTTGAGCAGAATGGCAGAAGCTCGCTCATAGGTATATCACTGCCTGTGGGGAGCCTATATGCCGCACAGCACTTTTTGAGCCTGTCCGAAAGCTGAGGTGCAAGCTTGTCCGTTATCATGCACATACCTGCGGCAACGCCTGCGCCATGAGATATTCCTGTATATTTATGCCAGCCCTCTAATGCGTGACCGAGAGTGTGACCGAAATTGAGTATCATGCGCTCTCCCCTGTCAAACTCGTCATTTTCGACTACCTGACGCTTTATGTCAACGCAGTTATAAACCATTTCGTCCATTATCCCGTCAACAGTGTCAAGGTCGTGAGACTCCATAAGCTCAAAGAGCTTCTCGTCGCGTATCATGCCGTATTTTATGCACTCGCCCATGCCCTCTGAGAGCACCTCGGACGGGAGCGTTTTCAGTGTATCGCTGTCGCAGATGACCAGAGCAGGCTGCTTGAAGGCGCCTACAAGGTTCTTTCCGCCTGCGATGTCTATAGCGGTCTTGCCGCCAACAGATGAATCCACCTGTGCAAGGAGCGTGGTGGGTATCTGAACAAAATCGACTCCACGGAGATATGAAGCAGCTGCAAAGCCTGTTATATCGCCTACAACTCCGCCGCCGAGAGCAACGATGATGTCGCTGCGTGTAATGCCGCTGTCGCAAAGAAAATCGAATATCTTTCCAAGATTTTCAAGGCATTTCGACTGCTCGCCGTGGGAAAAAGCGTAAACCGAGCACTCAAAGCCTGCCTTTTTCATAGAATCCAGAACTGTGGGAAGATGATACCTCTCCACATTATCATCGGTTATTATAGCAGCCTTTTTTGAGCTTGTCACCTGTGCGATGTATTCTCCGCTTTTTGCAAGAGCACCGCGCTCGATGAGGACCTCATAGGGATGGCTGGTTTTTACGCTTATTTTCTTCATATCAACGCCTCCGTTAGTTTATACCGCGCCGCATTTACGCAGCGTTATTCCTCAGAAAAATTATACCATATACTATTATAACTGTCAACACTTTTCTGCTTTAAAGATTTTACCCGATGAAATTTAATATGTCACCTTATTAACATCATTTCAAGGACGATTTTTCACTTTTATTATGCATTAGCACTAAATTAGGTCGTGTTTTTTTGATACTCGCCGCAAATTTAACAATGAGTTCACAAAATGTCTATCACTGCAACTTTCGGCTATGCTATAATGTTGGTGTAAATTTATATGATTCTGACAGATATTTTATCTGATCGGAGGGGATATGTATGAAAAAAATTGATTACCTGACTGCTCTGGAAAATTTCATATCAGATCTGCAAAAATATCCCGATACAATCAACTCTGACATCGCTCCGGCCCTGGAGGGTATCTGCTCTGCACTGAATATCGTCAAAATAGAGATGTACGCCTACGATAACGAGGCTGCCGAGCATCTGAATATCTACAAGTATTTCTGCTTTTACGGCAGAAGGCACAAGGTCCGCGAGAACGATGTCTGCTTAAACAAACGATTTGTTACAGGTGACGAAAACATCGCTATATACAGGATATGGTCCGATGATGACTACTCGTGGGACGAAACCGAGAGGCACAGGATAGACATAATGCTGGATATACTCACATTCAGCCACGCCAAAAGCCGTCTTATCGGTATCGCACATCACCTGACCTTCTTTGATACCGAGCTGGATATGTTCAATCTCCGCCAGTTCATGAAATGTATCAAAATACTCTATAAGGCTGAACGTGTGGACGAATATACCGCCATATACTTCAACCTCAAGCGCTTTTCCCTTGTCAATCAGCAGATAGGCAGAGAAATGGGCACTATGGTAATGAAGAAGTTTATCGGACTTATCTCCGACCAGCTTGACGATGAATACGAAAACGTCTGCCGCATCGGCGGAGACAACTTCATAACCCTCATAAAGCAGGAAAAGCTCCAGACTATACTGCGGCTACTCAACGGCACAGGCATAGTCTACGACGAGACAAAGGGCGAGCGCATACTTCTTTCCGCTACTGCCGGAGTCTACGTTATCCCCGATATGGACAGCTTTATCCTGCCAACGGATATAATGGACAGAGTAAGCATGGCTTTTCACCTTGCAAAGGGCTCATCAAAGCAGGACGTTGTGTACTTTGATGACGCTCTCCTTGCACGTACCAAGCGCAATAACGAGATAACAGCCTGCTTTCCGAGGGCGCTTGAGGACAGAGAGTTTCTTGTGTACTATCAGCCTAAGGTTGATATTGAACATCGCCGTGTCGTAGGCGCAGAGGCACTCTGCCGCTGGTTTCACAACGGAAGGCTGGTCTCCCCTGCTGATTTTATCCCTGTTCTCGAACAGGGACGTGATATATGCAAGCTGGACTTCTATATGCTCGACGCTGTATGCAGTGATATACGCAGATGGCTTGACAGCGGACGAAACGCGGTAAGGGTATCAGTGAACCTCTCGCGCCGTCATCTGTCGGATATGGACCTTCTCCAGCATATCACTGAGATAATCGACAGGCATAGTGTTCCCCATGAATATATCGAAATAGAGCTTACCGAGACTACAACCGATGTTGAGTTCAAGGACCTAAAACGCATAATCAGCGGCTTGCAGGAGCTTGGACTTTCCACCGCCGTAGATGACTTCGGCACAGGCTATTCCTCGCTGAATCTGCTTAAAGAGATACCCTGGGACGTAGTTAAGCTTGATAAGAGCCTTCTGCCTGATATGAACACTGAGAATTATATGCAGAAAACCATAATGTTCAAATATATAGCCGCTATGACGCAGGAAATCGGTCTTGAATGCATATCCGAGGGCGTTGAGACCATCGAACAGGTAAACCTGCTCAGCTCCAACGGCTGCTATCTTGCGCAGGGATTCTATTTTGACAAGCCACTGCCCGTTGCGGAGTTCGAGACACGTATCAATGACAGTTTCATCTATAATAAATAATTGCAAACAAGGGACGCCCTCACTTGCAGGTCCCCCTAATCGGGTCCGTCCCCTCTGTCGCGTTGCGACATCTCCCCACCCTGTGGGGAGTCACCCTCTTAAAAAAACAGTCCGCCGGACTGTTTTTTTAATTCACCCTTGCGGAGCGCCTAACGATATCGGGGCTCTGCCCCGAACCCTGCCAGAGGCGCCGCCTCTGGACTCTGCCAAAGGAACACAGTCCCTTTGGAATCCCCTTCAGAGGGACATCAAATTATTATAAAAAGGGAGTGATATCATCACTCCCTCACTGTTATTTCATTTCCGCCTGTCTGTACTGCAAAGGAGTCAATCCGTAGAAATTGCCGAACGCCTTTACAAAATATGAGGTGTTCCCATAGCCCACGTTTATTCCAACGTCCTTTACGGACAAATCAGTGGTTTTCAGAAGCTCAGCTGCTTTATTCAGCCTGCTGGTTATAACGTCCCTGTTTACGCTGACACCGAAGGTCTCGGTATACAGGTGCTGGAAGCGTGAGCGGCTCAGCGACAGCTCCTTAGCCATATCATCAATGGAATAATCACGGCTCGGCCAGCGGTAAATGGACTTGCGTATCCACAAGAGCTTCTCAGAGTATATTCCCTCTGTTCTGTTTGGAAAAGTCTCCTTTTTTCTGAGCTTTTCCGATATCTTGAACATAAGCAGTCTGAAATACAGGTCAATGCTGTTTGTCCTGAACTGATTTCCCGAATAGTGCTCAAAGCACATACTGCGTATCATAGATGACATCTCGGTAATATCGCCTATCTCCACAGGCTTGTCAAGGGGAATATTCAGCTCACTCATCAATTTCTGCTCGTCCTCATCGGGATAAAAATGCATCCAGTCATCAAAGTATTCATTGCTGGCAGGATAGTAATACTGTGGGGTGTTGGGACGATAAATGATAAACGAGTGGGACGCTGTGCGTATTTCCCTGCCGTCTATCCTGAAATGTACGGGTGTTTTTACAATAAGCATAAGCCAGCTGTCAGTGCCATTCGGGCGGTCTATACAGAAGCTTCTCCCATGTCTGTGATTGTAGCCTATTTCGACCATTCTCAAAGTGATGCACTCCTCTTTATCTTTCTTTAAAATCAATTATAGCACATCGCAGGAAAAGCTGTCAAGGTTTTTCAGCACAAAAGTGATATATTTATTTTCTTGTGACGGATATGATTTTAAAATGCATATTTAGAAAGGGCGGATAAGGATAGCCCCCTCTGGCGGAACGCAGGTTACATTTACGAGTCTGTAATTTCAGGCTCGGCAACCATATTTTCCGTTAAGGGAAGGCGACTAATATCCGCCCCTTTCATCAGTCTAATTTTTTATCGAGATACTGGATATCCATATCCACATCGCCGTTTATACCCGGGATATGACCGTAGGCGCTTGCCTGCCAGATAGCGTACTCACCGTCATAATCGGTCTCGTCAACAAAATGTGCCAGCCAAACCGGGTGTGAAGCCTTTGTCTCCTCACTCCATATATTGCCGAGGAAGTTCTTGCTGCTGTAGAGCATAGCCTTGTATCCGCACTTTTCGATCTCGTCTGCAAAGACTGCATAAACGTCATTGATGTCCTTTATGCTCATGTGGTACTTCTGGAAGTTAGCAAATTCCTCCCAGTCAAACGCAACAGGCATTTGCAGCTCATAGCCCTTGACCTGCTCGGCGATCCAGCGAACGTGTTCGCGGACGCCATCCTGAGTATTATCGGTGGTGTAGAAGTAAACTCCCACATCAAGTCCTGCCTCTGTGGCATTCTTGATATTTTCACGGAAATAATCATCCATAGTTATCTCACTGTAAAAATATCCCACACGGATTATTACAAAGCTGCATCCTGCCTCTTTGACAGCGTTATAGTCCACATTGGTCTGCCATGCGGAAACATCAATGCCAAAGCGGACATTGTCGCCGTCATATCGGGAAATAAAGTCACTGTAATTCACTCTGGGATTATCATCAACAGGACGTGGAACTTCATTCAGCACACATATTTTCAGATCCCATGTTGTAAAATTTCCCGAGCTGTCCGTAACAGTAGCGGTCAGAGGATAGAGTCCCACCTTATCGGGATCAATATCACCTGTAAAAGTCAGAACGGGATCGCTGTCGAAATTATCTGCAAAGCCAACATAGTCGTTGAGATCAAAGGGAGTTCCCACCTTGTGATTCGGCTCCCAGCCTGCATTCAGCACCACAGGAGGAGTGGTATCTATTACGGAATATTGTAGCTTCTGTGTGAACACACAGCCGTTATATATATAAGGAACCTCCACCTCAAAAACTCCCGTATCAGAGGTGTTTAGCCTTACAGAGCCGTCACTGAGGTCTACGTTTTTTTCTGTGATAAAGCTGTCAAGGGAAATATCCTCATACACCTCAACGGAATCAAGTCCCTTTAGCACAAGGTCTTTCGGAGGCTCGGATTTTGGCTTTGTTGTTGTAACAGTAGTAGCTGCCGAAGCAGTTGTTGTGGTCGAAACAGTTGTTGTGACCGCAGTTGTGGGAGCTTTGGCATCTGAGGAAGATGTTGCGGCTTTTTGACCGCCGCAGCCCGTAAGGAGGCACAGTGCTGCTGAGAGTATTACTATATATTTTAGTTTCATATTATACCTTTCACTATAAGTTCTGAATTAAAAAACAGCGATAATCGCCGCAATAAAATTATTAATCTTACTTATTATAACACAAAAGCTTTGGAATAGCAAGCTGCGCGGCATAAAATTTCCTGTTCTGCTATACTTTTACGCGAAAAAGGCTGCGGCGGCTCGCCGCTTATAACACAAAAGCTCTTGAAGCTGCTATAACCGCCATGCAAGAGCGTATCATATCTGGCTCTTACTTCGGAAACCTCTCACACAAGTAGCACCTTAACCTTGCTGCAATCCTTGATATTACGCCAAATCAATCAGAGTTTTTCATGTGTGAAAACGCTCGAACTGTCTAAAAAATCTGAATAATAATAAAAACTGCGGCTCTGCTCTTGACTTTTTGCCGCCGATTTGATATAATAAATATGTTATATTTAAGCCGATGTGATGGAATTGGCAGACGTGACGGACTCAAAATCCGTTGGTGGCAACACCGTGCGGGTTCGACCCCCGCCATCGGCACTTTCGCAAAGCCTGCGTACTTTTACGCCCCGATATTATCGGGGCGTTAGTTTTATCCTCAAATATGAACGATCTGTAAACTTTAATACTCTTTCATGGACTTGATCAATTCAGCGTGATATAATATAAATGGTTATAAAATTTGTTTTATGGGCTCGTAGCTCAGTTGGGAGAGCGCTGCGTTCGCAACGCAGAGGCCGAGGGTTCGATCCCCTTCGAGTCCATTCACATGATCCGCCTCAGTTTAACTGCGGCGCTTTTATTAATCAAAAAGAGCTATCCGATTCAACTACGAATCAGATAGCTCTTTTTTTAAATAATATTCTATACTACATAACAGGCAAATGCGGTACCCTCTTGCGGTTCCCGAAATCTGCTTCGCTTTCGCTTGCATATTTCGACCGCTGCGCAATAATTCCCTCGCTTCTTCTGCCGCTGGCAGCGCTTCGGGAATTATTCCCACTCCACAGTTCCGGGGGGCTTTGAGGTTATATCATACACTACTCTGTTGACGTGCTCGACTTCGTTACATAGACGATTCGAGACCTTAGCCAGCACATCATACGGTATTCTTGCCCAGTCTGCTGTCATGAAGTCATCAGTAGTAACTGCGCGGATAGCGATCAGGTGGTCGTATGTACGGTGGTCGCCCATAACGCCGACTGTGCGGACATCAGGAAGAACTGCAAAGAACTGCTTGAGCTGCTCCTCGATACCGCTTTTGCGTATCTCGTCGCGGAAAACAGCGTCTGCTTCCTGTAATATCTTTATCTTCTCCTCGGTTATCTCACCGATAATACGAACTCCCAGACCGGGACCCGGGAATGGCTGACGCCATACAAGGTCGTGGGGGATCCCAAGCTTTTCGCCAACCGCTCTTACCTCGTCCTTGAAAAGGTCACCGAGCGGCTCGATCGTACCTGCAAACTTTATATCATCAGGCATTTTTACCATATTGTGGTGAGTCTTGATAACAGCTGTACTGCCGTGCCCTGCCTGATTGCCTCTGCCTGATTCGATACGGTCGGGATAGATAGTTCCCTGCGCGAAGAATCCGTCTGTACCCTGTTCTCTTATCTTCTCCCAGAAAACATTGTAGAATTCAGTACCTATGATCTTGCGCTTCTGCTCGGGATCGGTAACTCCCTTGAGAGCAGCAAGGAACTTGTCCTTGCAGTTTACACGGACAAAGTTCATATCGAAAAGCTTAGTGAATGTTTCCTCAACAAAGTCGCCCTCGTCCTTTCGCATGAGTCCCTGATCCACGAAAACACAGGTGAGCTGCTTGCCGACAGCGCGGCTGAGAAGTCCTGCTGCAACTGACGAATCAACGCCGCCCGATAAACCGAGTATTACCTTCTTATCGCCTATCTGCTCGCGGAGCTTCTTGACTGTATTCTCGATAAAGTCGTCCATTACCCAGTCACCTGTACAGCCGCAGACATTATAAAGGAAGTTATGGAGTATCTGCTTGCCGTATTCACTGTGAGTTACCTCTGGGTGGAACTGCACTGCGTAGAGCTTCTTCTCGGGAGCCTCAAAGGCAGCACATGGACAGTCAGCAGACTTGGCAGTAACGCTGAAGCCCTCGGGAAGCTGGCTTACAAAGTCGGTATGGCTCATCCAGACAATGCTCTTTTCGGGAACATCACGGAAGATAAGGCTGTCGCTTTTCTGAGTGATCTCGATCTTGCCGTACTCGCTCTTTTCGCAGCTCTCCACCTTGCCGCCGAGAGTATAAGCCATGAGCTGACAGCCGTAGCAGATACCGAGGATAGGCACACCTATCTCAAATATCTCCTCTGAGATATGTGGCGAGCTTGGATCATAGACGCTGTTAGGACCGCCTGTGAAGATGATAGCGGTGGGATTCAGCGCTTTAAGCTCGCTGATAGGAGTGTCAAATCTCTTGATCTCGCAGTAAACGCCGCATTCACGCACTCTTCGTGCAATGAGCTGATTGTACTGACCGCCGAAATCGAGAACGATACAAAGCTGGTTAGACATAAGTCCCTCCTTAACTTCCGCTTTACGGCAGCGGACGCCGTATTTTTGTCTATGTAGGGGGCGATGCTTACATCGCCCCGTCCAATCATTTGGTAAATTAAAACGGGCGGATGTAGGCATCCGCCCCTACACATAGCTTTAGCAGGACGTCGCGGACGCCGTCCTCTACTACTCACTACTTACTAATTTCTACTCACTAATTATGCCACATTTCAAAGAAAATTTCAAGCCCTGAGTGCGCTTTTTTGCCGCAAAAAAAGCCCCAGCGCCAATTATAGTAAAATTCAATAAAAAAATAATAACTGCCTATTGAATTTACTAACACTTTGTGGTATAATATATTTATATAGTTTTAGCAATGCACTATAGAAGGAGTTTCAATATGTCCCCTAAAGAAGAATTTATTACTATATACAAGCAAAACATTAAGCGTGAGGGCGCTGATAAGCTTTTGGAGTTTCTCGAAAAGAGCGACTTCTTCACTGCTCCCAGCAGCACCCGATTCCACGGCTCACATGAGGGCGGTCTCGTTCAGCACAGCCTCAACGTTTACCACTGCCTCAAGGATTACCTTTCGCGTCCGCGCACAAAGGAGCTATACGGCATGGATTACTCGGAGGAGACCATTGCTATCGTCGCTCTGCTCCATGATGTGTGCAAGGTGAATTTCTACACCGTGGAAATGCGCAACAAGAAAAATGACGAGACAGGACAGTGGGAGAAGGTCCCGTTCTACGCTATAAATGATACTCTCCCCTACGGACACGGCGAAAAGTCAGTGTACATACTCTCGGGCTACTTCTACGGCGAAAACAGACTTACCCGTGAGGAAGCCTTTGCAATAAGGTATCATATGGGCTTTTCATATGGTGGAACAGAAGAAAGAAACTCTATCGGCAGGGCACTTGAAATGTACCCGCTCGCTCTGGCACTGAACGTAGCCGATATGGAGGCGTCCTACTACATGGAAGGCTCAGAAAAATAAATAAAAAAATGTAAGGAGTTTTTATTATGAACTGGTACGATAACGCCATTATCTATCACATATATCCTCTTGGCTTCTGCGGTGCGCCGAAGTTCAACGACGGAAGTGAAGATGTGACCTACAGACTTGATAAGGTGCTGGAATGGATACCCCACCTGAAGGAAATGAATGTGGACGCTGTTTACTTCGGACCTGTTTTCGAGTCCGTTGAGCACGGCTACGATACCATTGACTATAAGAAAATAGACCGTCGTCTCGGCGATAACAACTCTTTCCGTTTTATCTGCGACCAGCTCCATGAAAATGGTATCCGCGTCATTCTTGACGGCGTATTCAATCACGTCGGCAGAAGATTCCCGCAGTTCATGGACGTTCAGGAAAAGGGACAGGGCTCGGAATACTGCGGCTGGTTCCAGAATCTCAACTTCGGCGGACCAAGCCCGTACGGTGATCCTTTCTGGTATGAGGGCTGGAACGGACACTACAACCTCGTAAAGCTCAATCTTCGCAATGTAGGCGTTTGTGACCATATCATCGACGCTATAAACTACTGGATAGAGTCCTTCAACATCGACGGTATCCGCTTTGACGCCGCTGACTGCATAGACTTTGACTTCTTCAAGAGGATAAGAAGCTTCTGCAAGGGCAAAAAGCCTGATTTCTGGCTCATGGGCGAGATAATCCACGGCGACTACAACCGCTGGGCTAATCCCGAGATGCTTGACAGCGTTACAAACTATGAATGCTACAAGGGACTGTGGTCCTCACACAATGATAAAAACTACTTCGAGATAGACTACTCAATAAACAGACAGTCGGGTGCTAACGGCGGCATCTACCGCAATCTTGACCTCTACAACTTCGTGGACAACCATGACGTGAACCGTCTGGCAAGCACCCTCAACAACAACGCTCACCTGCCGCTGGTATATACGCTTATGTACACCATGCCGGGTATACCGTCTATTTATTACGGCAGTGAGTACGGTATCGAGGGCCGCAAGGAGAACAATTCCGACGACGCTCTCCGCCCTTGCCTCCACCTGCAGGATATGGAGCGTGAGAATGTTTCACTCTACCACCACATCGTAAAGCTTGGCAGGATATACCGCGCATACCCTGCGCTGAGAACAGGCAGCTATGAGCGCATAGTGATAACCAATCAGCAGCTTCTCTTCAAGAAGGTACAGGGCGATCAGACTGTATATGTAGCTCTCAACCTCGGCGATTATGATTATGACCTTAATTTCCCGACTCATATGAAAGGACTTGTAGACGTATTCACGGCTACTCCAATACAGGTCGAGAACGGTAATGCCTATGTACGTATGGCTCCTTATTCGGCAATGATAATCGTTGCGGACGATATAGTGAATAACGAGCCCGAGGAGGCGGTCACAGTCGAGGATAAGGATACAGAAATCGTTGTAGGCGCTAAATACCGCCACTTCAAGGGCAATGAATATGAGCTCCTTGCAGTTGCACGTCATACCGAAACAATGGAAGAGCTTGTAATATACAAGTCTCTCAAAGACGGCGAGGTGTGGGCCAGACCCAAGTCAATGTTCATCGGAAAAGCAGGCGGCGAAAGAAGATTCACTAAAATAGACTGAAATAATTTATCCCCGAAGCAATAACATGATCGCTTCGGGGATTTTTATATCTGTATGATATTTAAGGAACTAAATATTATCAGCTCCACTCAAGCTCGTGGATATTCTTGAATTCTGCTCTTGCCATGAGTATAGCAACTGCTGCAGAGAGAAGATCGGCAATAGGACCTGCAAAGGTAACTCCGTCTATCTTGAAGAACATCGGCAGAACGACTAACAGCGGAATGAAGAAAAGTATCTGTCTTGTCAGCGACAGGAATACGCCCTTTACAGGCTTTCCTATGGACGTAAAGAACGTTGACACTATGGGCTGCAGGCAGTTCAGCCATGTGAAAAACAGGCATATTCTGAGGAATTTTGATCCGAACTCATAATAGCCCTCGCTGGCGTTGTTATTTGCAAAGAAGCCCAGTATCTGTCTCGGGAACAGCTGGAAGCACACAAAGGCTGCCAGTGAGATCACTGCGCCTGTCTTTACAGCCATCCAGAAAGCGCTCTTGACACGGTCGTACTTCTGTGCGCCGTAATTAAAGCTCTCAATAGGCTGAGTGCCCTGCGCAAGTCCTATGACAATAGAGAATACTATCATATTGACCTTCATGACTATGCTTGCGACTGCTATAGGATCATCAGAGCCGTATTTTGACATAGCTCCGTAATATTTGAGCGAGTTGTTGAGGACTATCTGTACTACTGTGATAGCCAGCTGATTGAAGCACGAAGCCATTCCGATAGAGCAGATTCGCCTTACGATCCTGAATGACGGGATAAGATGTGAACCAAAAAGGAATACGGTCTTGAAGTTAAAGCAGTAAACAACTACGATAAGCGCTGATACCACCTGTGCGATTACTGTTGCAATAGCCGCGCCCTTCATTCCCCAGCCGAGACCGAGAACAAATACGGCGTCAAGGATAGTATTTACTACAGCTCCCGAAATATTGCATATCATAGTCACCTTCGGACTTCCGTCTGCACGGACTATATGTCCGCCGCCCGTACCAAGTATCAGAAAGGGGAAGCCGAATGCGGTATACCTTACATACTCCTTTGCATAGGGCATTATCGCAGGCGAAGCTCCGAAGCATTTAAGAAGCGGCGTCAGGAATATCATAGTAACAGCCGATATTATGACTCCGAAGATAACCATCATGGAAAGCGAATTTCCAGCAAAATACGGTGCCTTTTTCTTATCGCCCATACCCAGTGTCAGATTGAAGCACGAAGCTCCTCCGATACCGAAGAGCAGAGCGACTGCCATGCAGGCAGTTGAAAACGGAAAGGCGATACCTGTTGCCGCATTTCCCAAAGGACCAATAGCGTTGCCTATAAACAGCTGGTCTACGATATTATAAAGAGCGCTTACCAGCATACCTATGATACTTGGTATAGCAAATTTCATCATAAGCGAGCCTACAGGGAGAAATCCGAGAGGATTACCCATACCCTCGGGCGCACCTCCTGCTCCTACCGGCGGACCTCCTGCTCTCTCCGGCGGACCACCTGCACCCGGAGGCGGACCTCCGACTCTATCGGGCGGTCCTCCTGAACCTGAGGGCATACCGCCGTATATTCTTTCATTCATATAACAACCTTCTTTTTTCTATATATCTTCAAATACCTATTAATTATACATCATTCCGACGCAAAAAACAATAGAAAGAGTAAACAGAAAAGCCAAAAGCAATTCATTACTTTATGTTAAACATGATACAATTTAAACTATCAGGAAACTTTTTTCTCCTTGACACTATTGCCCTTATGTGGTAAAATTAACTGTGTAATTCTATTTTATCAGAATATAGTTTAAAACACGCATAAAAAACTCACTATATAAATGCTATGCCCTATATAGATAAATAACCAGAGGTAGTGAACATATGAAGATAATCAGATACCCCTCCGAGGAAGCCGTAAGCAAGTCTATGGCGGCAGACGAGCCCATGCTCGTCCTTATATCCTTTGACGGAAAGACCGTTATCATGAGCTCCGTAGACGAAGCCGCTGAGCACCATATACTCCTTATGAACACAGGCTATAAGGACACCGATATAGATAGTTTCTTCCGTATAGTCCTTGACCGCAGCGGCGCGGACTGGACATTCGTGTGCCCCCCCGACTACAAGGGAATTCCTTTCAATGATAAGCGGATAGAAGCATTCTACAAGGACGGCTTTGCCGTTATCTCAAACTTTCTGCACTCAATAGGCTATCTTGTGGGCATAAATATTCCAAAGCGATACCGACGTCATCTTGACGTTCTCAGCAGCGGCACATATTAAGGAGCTATATAAATGAAGATAATACTTGCATCAGCTTCCCCAAGACGGCGTGAGCTGATGAGATACATAACCGAGGATTTCGAGGCGGTCTCAACGGACTGCGACGAGACTCTCCCAGACAACATCGAACCCACAGCGGCTTCCGAGTACCTTGCGGTGCTGAAAGCAAAGGCGGCTGCGGAGAAATACCCGGACTGCATAGTTATCGGCTGTGATACAACGGTCATCTGCGGCAGCGAAATTCTTGGCAAGCCACATGACAGAGCTCAGTGCATTGCCGATATATCAAAGCTTTCGGGGTGCACTCATCAGGTGGTCACAGGCTGCTGCATCATCAAAGCAGGCAAGGTCAGCTCTTTTTCAGAGGTGACCAATGTTACCTTTCGCAAGCTGACAACTTCTGAAATAGAGACTTACGCCGATACCGACGAGCCCTACGACAAGGCTGGAGGCTACGGCATACAGGGGCTTGGCTCTGCTCTCATCTCCCACATCGACGGTGATTTCTTCAACGTGGTGGGACTTCCCGTAGGCAGACTCTTTAATAGAATTAAAGAAGTTGAGAGTTGAGAGTTATAATGCCGCATTAGGCTGACTTATTAAAATAATATGAGCGAAGCGAACACCTTAACTCTCAATTCTCAACTCTAAACTCTTAACTTTCGGGACGTCGAGGACGCCGTCCCCTACAATCTTAGCTCTTAGTTCTTAGCTCTAAGTTCTAAATAATAATAAAGGAGTATTTACCATGAACTCAACTGCATTTCATTCTGCTGACATTCTTCTTCCAAAGGACTGCGATATGCACAAGTGGTCCGTTATCGCCTGCGACCAGTACACCAGCGAGCCTGAGTACTGGGACGAGGTAAGCGCCACAGTCGGAAGCGCTCCCTCAACGCTGAATCTTATCCTCCCGGAGCTTTATCTTGAGCAGGACGGCGTTGCAGAGCGTATTGATAATATCCACACAGCTATGGACAAGTACCTTGCTGACGGTATCTTCACCGAATACAAGGACGCTATGGTCTACGTTGAAAGAGTACAGAGCAACGGCATACTCCGTCAGGGTATCGTTGGAGCTATTGACCTTGAAAAATATGACTTCTCAAAGGGCAGCACTTCCGAGGTAAGAGCCACTGAGGCTACTGTTATCGAGCGTATCCCTCCGCGTATCAAGGTAAGACAGGGCGCTCCGCTTGAGCTTCCACACATCATGATACTTATTGATGATCCCGATAATACGGTTATCGAGCCCCTTGCAAAGATTGTTTCCGACGACAGCAAGCTCTACGATTTCGAGCTTATGCAGAACGGCGGCAGCATAAAGGGCTGGCTTTTAGATAAATCTGCTCAGGAAAATATCGACAAGGCACTCTGCGCTCTTGCAGACCCCGATACTTTCTGCAAAAAGTACGGTCTCAGCAATACTCCCGTGCTCCTCTATGCTATGGGCGACGGAAACCACTCGCTGGCTACTGCAAAGGAATTCTACGAGCAGCTCAAAAAAGCAAACCCTGATAAGGATCTTTCAGATCATCCTGCACGTTACGCTCTTGCCGAGATAGTAAATCTCCACAGCGATGCACTCAAATTCGAGGCTATCCACCGCCTTGTATACGATGTAGACTGCGACAAGCTCATAAATGAGCTCACAGCCGCACTGGAGCTCTCCGAGACTAAGGTATCCGACCAGTACGTTATCTACTCATGCAAGGGCACTGAAAAGAAGCTCTACATCAACAAGAAGCCCTCAAATCTGTCTGTTGGTTCTCTCCAGAACTTCCTCGACAGCTATATCAAGGCAAACGGCGGCAAGATAGACTATATCCACGGCGCTGATACAGCAAAGTCACTGGCTGAAAAGCACAACGGTATCGCTTTCATTCTCCCCGATATGGACAAGTCACAGCTCTTCCCCACCGTTATCAAGGACGGCGCTCTCCCCAGAAAGACATTCTCAATGGGACACGCCGAGGACAAGAGATTCTACATTGAAGCTCGCAAAATAACCAAATAACAACATTTTTTCAGGGACGCTGCATGGCGTCCCTTTGCTTTTTTCTGAACTTTATAGAGTATTTTTTCACTGTAGGACTTGATTTTTTAGCACAGATATGCTATAATGCATAAAGGATATGCTGTCCGACACACAGTCCGAGCTGTGTATCGGTATATTGGGGGGCAAATTTAATATATGGACAAAAGACCAATACGACATGATTTTTTCAGGTACATATTGGCGAATGTCATCAGCTCTTTAGGTGTATCGGTATATATTCTTATCGATACATTTTTTATTTCAAGAGGAATGGGCTCGGAAGGTCTTACCGCTCTAAATCTTTCTCTGCCTGTCTTTAATTTCATCAACGGCTTTGGTCTGATGCTTGGGATAGGCGGCGGCAGCAAGTTTTCAATGCTTTACTGCCGAACAGAACGAAAAGAGACAGATGCTATCTATACCAGTGCCTTTGCGGCTATGCTCGCAATAGCTGCGCTGTTTGAGATACTGGGTATCTGCTTCTCAAAGCAGGTCACGCATCTTCTTGGTGCGAACGCAAGTGTCTTTGATATGTCACAAAGCTACATAAAGGCTATACTTATCTTCTCACCTGCTTTCCTTATGAATAACCTTATGGCTTGCTTTATGCGCAATGACAGCGCACCTCGGCTCGCCATGCTGGGTATGCTGAGCGGCTGCTTCGTCAACATCATACTTGACTATATTTTTATTTTCAGATTTGATATGGGAATGAGAGGAGCTGCTCTTGCTACCTGTATTTCGCCGTTTATCAGCATGGGAGTAATGAGCATACACTTCATTACAGGCTGGAACGCCTTTAGCCTCAGACTCATGATCCCGTCACTAAGCACCATAAAAGAGATAGCCGCACTGGGGCTGCACTCCTTCTTATCGGAGGTCTCAGGAGGCATAGTGATAATGATATTCAACTTCGTTATCTACCGCATATCAGACAATACAGGCATTGCCGCCTATGGTGTCATTGCCAATACCGCCATAGTCTTTACGGCTATATACGCAGGTATAGCCAGCGGGATACAGCCGCTTATGTGTCGTTATCACGGGCGCAGCGACAGCACCGCCATATGCTATGTTCTGCGGCTTGCAATGTGGACATCGCTGATATTCTCTATTTTAGCCTATACTGCCGTATTCTTCTGCACATCATATGTAGTGGGAGTATTCAACAGCAGCGGCAGCTCAATGCTGAAAAGCATCGCAGAAACAGGTCTGCGCGAGTACTTCCTGTTCATGCCGTTTATGGGAGCAAATACCATACTTTCGGTTTACTTCACATCAAAGGAAATGCCGAAGCAGGCTCAGCTCATCTCTCTTATGCGCGGAACTATTCTCATAATCCCCCTCGCCTTCATTGCTTATATGATAAAGAGCATGACAGGAGTATGGCTGACAGTTCCTATCGCTGAGATGATAACCAACTTTACAGGCATGACTATACTTTTAATACACCTGAGAAAAACATGGGCAGAGTCGCTGACTCCGCTGCCCACACGATAATACCGCTTCTTGCGGACAAAAAAAGCAGTATCATTCGATACTGCTTTTCTGCTTTTATAATATCTGCTCGGGCTGTCCGATCTGGGGCATGATGAACGCCTTTGCTTCCTCAAGGTGGAAGGTCTTCATTACATAGCCTGTTTTCTCGTTGTATATTTCCCTGAGGACCGGGCTTGCCTCAAGCATTGCGTCTGCATACTTCTTATCGTCATCGAAAACTATCTTTCCTGTGTAGCGAAGCCACAATCCGTCGGGCTTGCAGGCTACTATCTCAGTAAGCGGATTTGCCTGCATCTGTCTGTAGACTGCCTTGAAGTCTCCAACTGCGAAGTGGACAACTCCGTCTACCTCAACGTGCGCTCCGAAAGGTCTGAGCTTTGGCTGTGCTCCGTCGTTTGTTGCTACGAAGAAAATACCTGCTTCTGTTAGAAAATCGTTTAACCTGCTCATTGTCGATTACCTCCTTGATTTATTGTTAGATCGTTATACTTAATCCTCGAACAGCGGTGTGGAGAAATATCTCTCCGCAGTATCGGGGAGTATAGTTACTACAGTTTTGCCCTCACCCAGCTTTTCAGCCAGCTTCAGAGCAGCTGCAACATTAGTTCCGCTGGAAATACCGCACATAATACCCTCTTTTGAAGCGAGGTCCTTAGCGGTCTGTATTGCCTCCTCATCGGTAACTATGTAAATATCATCGTAAATATTCTGATTGAGAATATCCGGGATAATGCCGTCGCCTATGCCCATTTGCAGGTGAGTTCCTATATTTCCGCCTGCCAGGATAGCGGCATTCTCCGGCTCTACAGCCCATATCACCATATCGGGATACTGAGCCTTGAGAGCTTCGCCTATGCCTGTGATAGTACCGCCTGTTCCTATTCCCGAACAGAAGCCGTCTATTTTAACAGCAGTCTGTTCAAGTATCTCCAGAGCTGTATGATACTTGTGCGCACCGATATTGTTCACATTCGCAAACTGCTGAGGTACGAACACATTCGGATCCTCATCAGCCATTTTCAGAGCCGTATCGAGACAGGTCTGTATGCATTTTCCAATATCGCCGTCATCGTGTATGAGCATCACCTCTGCGCCATAGTGCTTAACAAGCTTGCGGCGTTCCTCGCTGACTGAGTCAGGCATGATGATTATTGTCTTGTAGCCCTTGACAGCTCCGACAAGAGCGAGACCGATACCCTGATTTCCGCTGGTAGGCTCAACGATAATGGTATTTTCGCTGATCTTGCCTTCCTTTTCGGCGTGGCGTATCATATTATACGCAGTACGTGTTTTGATAGAGCCTCCAACGTTAAGTCCCTCGAATTTGACAAGGACATCTGCGCTCCCCTTTTTTACCATTCGGTTCAGCTTGATGAGTGGTGTGTGACCCATAGCTTCCAGAATATTATTGTAGATCATTCCTCATTCTCCTTATGTCATAATAGCACTGACATATTTAATTATACTATAAATCGCTGTAAAAGGCAAGGATTTTTTTCTTTTCCGGAAAAACAGGTATTTTCTATGTTAGCTCCAAGTAACATAAATAATTTAATTCACTTTCCTCCACAGAAGCTATGAACCCCGAATGCTTGTATAGCTTAACGGTGTATACTTTTTCCGGATCAAGCCGGCTTTCAAGCTTCTTTGCCTCTTTATCCGAAACCTGAGCTATCCTGTCATAGCCGTCGTCCATCAGCACAAAAAATCTGTAGGTCAGTCCGCCGCGCCTATTTCTGTTAAAGCGTCTTGTACTTACAGAATATGAAATGGAGTCAGTGCCGATATGGCAGCCGCTAACCCTTACAGTGACGGTCTCACCCTGAGACATATCCATAAGAGTTTCTCCCGCAAAACATACATATGACAGGTTGTCAAGCCGTGGAAGCCCCCTGATATTTCGCTGTGAATATAGAGCCGTTTCCCTTGCACCAAATGACATATAAATCAGAAAAACAAAGGCATAAGTCAGCACAAAGCCGATGACCTTGCCAGCCTTTCCCTGCTTTTTCTTCTTTTTTCCTGAGCTGAACTTTGCCTCCACAGCATCTGCCGCATAAGCAAGAGGCTCGCTGCGCTGTATGAGCATCAGCCTGCCCAGAGCCACACCGAAGGACACCTCCGCAGCAAGTCCCAATATGATACGCAGCAGTGAGAACATGAACACTGTCCTGAGCCCCTGCTCACCTGTCATAACATCGGGTTTGAAGAAAACTCTGTGCAGGATAGAGATAATGAAAGTCACCACAGCTGCAATAAAAGACAGCTTGTCATTTCTCCACATTTTTTCTTCTCGCTCTAAAGCCTTTCTTCTCGCCTCTGAAGCTTTTTTTCTGCACATATCATCACCTTGATCTAATAATAAGGAACGCCGTAAAAGGCGTTCCTCATACAGTACTTGTATAGAGCTTTTACTGCTCCTCAGCAGAAGCAAACTGGCTCTCGTGACGGGTGAAGAAGTCCGTTCTCGGAGGCAGGAACTTCAGCTTGTGACCGTTTCCTGTGAAATATGTAAGCGGTTCAAGGATAGTATCCCACGACCAGATACGCTCATCGACCTCAAGATACTCGCGGAGCTTTTTTGTTCCGAATGGAGCCATAGGGTGAAGCAGCACTCCTGTTATCCTTATCATGTAGAAAAGGTTGGCAAGAGCCTGTTTGAGAGCTTCCTTGTCGGGATACTCGCCTGTGAGAGCCTTTGCAATGTACTTGCTGCCGTTGCGGATATAGCTGTCAAGAACATAGGTACACTGGTGGAATGCGAACTTAGACATATGACGCTCATATTCAAGGACAGCCTTCTTTGCATCTGCAAGGAACTTCTCCTCGGGAGCATTATCCGGCATAACACCGTCAAGCTCCTTCTGTGTGGTATAGAAAGCCGTTCTTATCATACGGTTGAAAACATTGGACAGGAG
Source organism: Ruminococcus sp. (assembly GCF_024684275.1). The sequence goes on along the minus strand of NZ_JAIKXF010000068.1, from coordinate 15,959 downwards.
CAGACCGTCCTTGACAACAGGATCTGCGTCCTCGGGCTTTGCATCTGGATTATAGGGCTTTGGCATGAAGCTTACGGAGCGCTGTCCCAGACCAAGTCCCAGCCAGTGCATACGGAGCTGCTCTGGTGTGTAGTGGTTCAGCAGATCGTCAGCCATAGGCGGCTTTACTGCGCCTGAGCTTGAAGCCTTCTTGTCGAGGAACAGGATATGATGGTTAGCCACGATAACAGGCAGCTGTAACTCGCCGTCGGCAGGTGAAGCTGTCTTTTCTGCGCTTTCCTGCTGAGCCATCCACATTGCAGGCTCGGCAATGCCGTAAAAGTATATATTGTCCTGACCGATGAACTGGTAAACAGTAGAATCCTTACTGCACCAGTAGTCGCGCCATTCCTCCTTATCGTGACCAATGGATTCAAGATATGTCTCGGTAAATGAGATAGGTGCCCAGAGGGACTCAGGCCATACCCATACAGTAAGTCCCTCAACGCCGTCCATGACAGGTGCAGGCACTCCCCACTCGATGTTTCCTGTAAGACGGAAAGGAACGAGTGTCTTGCCTGTTCTGTAGCGGATACCGTTTTCGGTGAGTATGCGGCAGGCTTCGTCGCAGTCGGAAAGCTTGTCGAATTCGATAGTGAATGACGGCTTCTTGGGCTCCTCAAGGTAATTGTGCTCAGGCATAGAAGCCTTGATGCTCATGTACTTTTCCTCGAACTCGCGCTTTATGTAGATAACGGGCTTTTTCAGGAACTCGTCGATAGTTTTCCACACAACAGGGCGGATATCCTTGCGCTTTTTAAGCTCCTCTACCCAATCCTTCATGAGCTGCTCATAATCGCGGAGCTTGAAATACCAGTTGGTAACGGGCTTCATGGTAGGAGTCTCGCCTGTGAGGGTGCTGACAGGGTTTATGAGGTTCTCAGGCATATACTGATGTCCCATATCACACTCGTCTGCATAGCCCTTTTCAGAGGTACAGCCGTCTACAGGGCACTTACCGATGACCTGTCTGCCGTTGAGGAAGCAGCCTGCCTTCTCATCGAAGAACTGCATAGTGGTTATCTGGTTGAGCTGTCCCTTCTTGTGGAGAGAGCTGATGAAACGGTCGGTTACAGCAGCGTGTATCTCCTTTGAGCGGCCAAGTCCGGAGGCTGCAAAGAGATTGGGAGAGATCCCGTAAGCGTCAAGAGTCTCCTTCTGCTTGTCATGGTTTTTCTGAACAAAGTCCTCAAGTGAGCCCTCAAACTCGCCGTTCTTGACCTTTACACGCCAGCCCTCTGCGATAGGAGAGCCATAGCAGTCCGTACCGCCGACGAAAATAACGTTCTCCTTACCTATGCGGTCACGCATAAAGCGCGCAAATGTATCCGCAAATACGAACATACCGCCCACATGGCCGAAGTGGAGCTCCTTGTTGCCGTAGGGCATACCGCCTGTGACGATACATCTTTTCGGGAACACAGGACGGGGTATCTCAAAATTTTTCTTTTCTTTATTGTCTGACATTTTATTTTCCTCTTTATTCTTTAATATTTCGGGTGGGACGTCGAGGACGGTGTGGGTGTCCAGTGGACACCTCTGCAACGCAGAAACACCGACCGAGCCGACAGGTGAGAACGTCCCCTACAAAACATAATTTTTTAACGCGGAACTGTAGGGAGTCACCCACATCAGCCCGTTATAATTCATAATTCAAACACGGGGCGATGTGGGCATCGCCCCCTACAGATCATCATTTATAATTCGTGAGTTATTGGCGGGCGAACACTGTTCGCCCCTACAAAACTAACGGCTTTTCAGGCAAAAGCCTGAAGTCTTCTGCGTGTTATCTCCTCGCCGAGAACGTGACTTACCTCCCATATATCGGGTGCATTTGCGTGTCCTGTGAGAGCAATTCTGAGCATATTTGTGATGTGAACTATGCTTCCCCTATACTGGTCGGGGTTCTTCTTGTAGTCCTTTGGCTTTACTGCAAAGCCCATTTCCTCGGTGATAGCCTTTACCTTGTCGAACCATGCCGCACTGTCATCGCTGTGGTCGTAGGACGCAAGGTACTTTCCGAAGAATTCCTTTACCGTAGCCTCGTCACACTCCTCGGGCATAGTGTCTGTGACCTTAAAGGTCTCGTCATAGTAAAAGCTCATGAAATCGCAGGCCTGCTTCCATGTCTCGATGTCACGTCTTGGCTTTGCGCCGCCTCTGCCGACATTGAGAGCTGCAAGAGTTCTCTCGGGATACTTATTTATAAGAGCTGCGAAATCGCCGTTATACTCGCTGCACCACTCCAGCCAGCCGTCATAGACCTGCTGTGCAGGCATACGGCAGATAACGTTCTTTGAGATGTCGCGGAGCTTGTCAAGGTCAACAAGAGCTCCCGATACCGACATCTTCTCCAGTGTATACGGGAAATCGTGATAATCAGCCTCAGGGTTTGCGATACGCCACTCCTCATAGTTGGAGTTGAGCAGAGTGAGAAGGAACTCCCAGATAGCGTCCCTGCTGATGCCCTCCTGCTGATAGTATGACAGCGCCAGCTCGGGGTCCTTTCTCTTTGAGAGCTTACGCTTGCCGCCTGTTTCCTCGTCTATCTTCATAAGTGTGGCAGTATGGCAGTACACAGGCTGCTTCCAGCCGAGAGTATTGAACAGCTCAACGTGCATAGGGAGCGATGAAATCCACTCCTCGCCGCGGATAACGTGAGTTGAACGCATAAAGTGGTCGTCTACAACGTGTGCGAAGTGATATGTTGGGATACCGTCGCTCTTGAGGAGTACAAAATCCATATTGTTTCTTGGCATTTCAAGCTTTCCGCGGATAGCGTCCTCAACAGCTATAGTCTCGCCTGTCTCCTGACCTCTGAAACGGAGCACCCATTCTCTGCCAGCCTCTATATTAGCCTTTACCTCGTCAAGACTAAGGTCGCGGCACTTTGCATACTTACCGTAAACTCCGGGATTTTCCTTGTTTGCAGTCTGCTGCTCGCGGACAGCCTCTATCTCCTCTGCGGTCATAAAGCAGGGGTAAGCAAGTCCCCTTTCGGTAAGGAGCTTTGCAAACACGTGATAGATGTCCTTACGCTGTCTCTGACGGTAAGGACCGTAGCTGCCGTTGTCGCCCTCGGCTGTAGCTCCCTCGTCAAAGTGTACGCCGAAATAGTCCATAGCGTTGATGACAGTCTCAACAGCACCCTCAACCTCGCGCTTGTTGTCGGTATCCTCTATTCTAAGGTAGAAAACGCCCTGTGACTGGTGAGCTATACGCTCGCCTATGATAGCGTTGTAGAGGTTTCCAAGATGTACGAAACCTGTTGGACTTGGTCCAATACGGGTAACGTTAGCTCCTGCGGGGAGCTCTCTCTCTGGGAAACGAGCCTCGATGTCCTCGGGAGCTGCCGTTACATCGGGAAAAAGGTAGTCTGCAAGTGCTTTATAATCCATATTATCAATCCTTTGTAAATATTCCGTCCGCCGACTGACAGACACATTTAATTTATTATATCACACTTCGCCGTTAAAGTCAAATATCAGGTGCGGATATAATCCGCCCTTTTCTGTAGATAGCGCCGTCCATTTCCAGACATAAAAAAGCTCCCCTCATTTGAGGGGAGCTGGTGTGTGTTATTCAATTATTTGATCAACTATAATTAATAAGTTGGCTCATAACCACGTGTGTATCCGAGACTCTTTGCCTTAGCATATGTGTTTGGTCCAAAGATACCATCAGCTGTAAGTCCATTATATCTCTGGAATCTCTTTACAGCTTCCTCTGTCTTCTGACCATACTTTCCGTCTACTACAAGAGCTTCAAAATCCCTAGAGTTTCTATACCATTTGTTCAGCATAGCCTGTATCCAGTATACACCAGTACCAGAGCTAACGCCAACATATCTGCCATAATTCCAGCCGCGATCACACTTAGGCTTTGTATAGTACTGATAGTTCTGATCTCCGCCGATAGCATATGCTGTGATTGTGTTGTTTGACTTTGGAGCGATTGTGTTAGTTACAGCTGCACCTGTTCCAAGTACAGTGAAAGCCATAGCAACTGCTGCGATTTTTCTTGTTAAGTTGTTCATTTTTTTTAATATCCTTTACTATAATATTTAAAACCGGCCAGTTTTATGTATATATTATACACCATACAGTTAAATTTGTCAATACCTAATATAAAAACAATACTATATTTCAGCATAATGAAATGCTTATACGGGTTAATATATATACTTTTGAGAAGATAAAAAAAGCTCCCCTCATTTGAGGGGAGCTCAATACTCGCTCTATTTCCGGATCATGTAGTATATGTCCAGAGTAAGTGACCGCAGCACTTGCTGTATACGCCAACAACATTGTGAGTACCTGTCAGGCATTTGATAACTCTTGTATATGTGCCACAGCAGCAGCAATGATTGTGAGCTGCATTTGCTGTCATAGATGCTCCTGATACAAGAAGAGTAGCTGATGCTGCAATGATTGTGAATGCTCTTTTGATAGTTTTTTTCATTTGTTTTACGTCCTTTACATAATATTTAAAGTTGGCCAACTTTATGAGTTGTATTATACAACTAATTTCATCATTTGTCAATACTATATATTAAAAAGAGCAAAAAATGTTACCCCCACGCAATCTTTGCAATATGCAGCAGGCAAAAGAAAGCTCCCCTCATGCGAGGGAAGCTGCTAAAAATAATCAATAGTATCTACAATAACCAAGACTTACCCAACCGCTGGTTTTTCTGCCCCAATCATTTACAAGATTAGTGGAGTAACCCCAGTTTCCCTGTACGTGGATAACATTGAAAGTGCGATTCTGCATAACAAATGTATTGTAATAACGATTTTTATACTTTATTTGAACGTGTCCATATGAAGTTCCGGGACCTGTCCTGATATAAAGATTGGTTCCGCTCGGAACATAGTATGTACTGTTTGTTGAATAGTCAGCATTTGCTGTGATCGTGTTTATCAACTTAGGATTTACATTTTTTGCGACTGCTGTTCCTGAACCGAGAAGCGTAAAAGCTAATGCGATTGCTGAAACTTTTTTGAGTACATTTTTCATTTGTTTTTACATCCTTTGCATTAATATTTAAAGCCGGCCGACTTCATGAGTTATATTATACAAGTAAATATAACATTTGTCAATATTTATAGCAATATACAGCAATAATTGCACATTTTGTGCGTTTATTGCTGTGTTATTTTTCTAAGCTCTAAGTTCTAAGCTCTTAGTTCTAAGAATCTCACCAGCATATTCCACGTAGGGCAGTCTACATTGCCGCTGTCGGGAAGTCCCGAGCGCTGCTGAAAGGCGCGGACTGCCGCCGCTGTTGCATCGTCAAACTCTCCGCAGACGCTGACCTTTGGCATATTATCGTACCACGCCGCGGCTTTCCACAGCATTGCCTGTATGATATAGACCACCTCGCCGCTGTCCCCCATGCAGGCTGTGAAGCTCCGCGAGGGAAAGGCGTGATACGCCGCAGGAGCGCCGTCAAGGTAGTCTCTGTAGACTGCGGCTATCCTGTTCCATGTGGCTGAGTCGGTATCACCTGTGACAGGAAGTCCGTAGGTGCGCTGAAAGGCTTCAACAGCGGCACGGGTGTCAGCGTTGTATACTCCGTCGGGGAGTACCTGCGGTATGTTTTTGTCGAACATGGATATAGCGTAAAGGTAGCTCTGGAGCTCACGGATATGTTCTTTTTTCTGCTGTTCTGTGTATGGCAAGAAATCATCTCCTGTTCAATTATTTAGCAATATTTGACTTGTAACGTTATTTTTATTGTTGTATAATGTTCCAAGCGAGGTCAAATCTTTGACCTTAAATATCAAAAAAGGAATGATACAAATGAAAAACACTATCAAAAAAGCAATTTGCACCGCACTTGCAGCTGTTTCTCTCTCAGCTATGGTAACTGTTCCGTCATCGCTCAATGCACCTAAGTCGGATAATGCTATAGTGAATGTTATGGAGGCTGATGCAGCTGGAGGTCAGTATTGGGTCGAGGGTGCAAAGTATGAAGTATACGTAACAAAAGGGGATAAATATTATATTAGGTCATCTCCAAAATTTGGAAATAATATATATCCTGATGAACGTTTATATACTGGAACAAAATATCCAGTATATGAAGAAAAGAGTGACGCTAAAGGTAACAAGTGGTTAAGAATTTCACGAAACGATGAAAAACGAGAAAAATGGATATATAAAAATCGCACACACAAAGTAAGAGAAAATCACAACAATTGTAAAACATATGAGAAAAATCAGAACAGTGCAGTAGAAACAATAAACGGACATAAATATTTAGTAATCTATCATAATTACCATTGTACATCTTGTGATGGATATCGTTATTCGGAAAGATATTTAATTCCTCTTTTTTAATTATGATTCTTTATTCTCTCCCCTCCCTGTGAGGGGAGATTTTTTTATCATCGTCAGCCTCGGGACGTCGAGGACGCCGTCCCCTACTACTCACTACTTTCTACTTACTAATCACTTGCGGGCGGATAATATCCGCCCCTACTTAATAGTGTAGCCCGGGTTCTGGTAGGGACGCTTGTCGAAGCCGTAGCGCAGGTCGGAATAGACGCCTGCTATCCTGTCCCATGTGACAGCTCCCACGATACCCGAAGGATCAATGCCGAACTGGCGCTGAAAAGCCGTCACGGACTGCCTTGTAAGAGGACCGAAATAACCCGTATCACTTACCGCAGGGATATTGGGATAGCTCCTGCTGATATAGGTTAGGTACTGCTGTATCAGCTTCACTGACTCGCCGCTTGCGCCCTCGCGGAGAACTGTGTTGGGATAAAGCGCCACGTAGGTATACTGCGGCGGAACGCTCTCCACTATGCCCTGATATGCGCGGTAGAGGTCGTTCCGCGTAACTCTGTCAACAACTCCTGTCTGGGGCAGTCCGAATACACGCTGAAATGACTTGACCGAACGCTCTGTCTGCTCGCCGAAGTAGCCTGTTATCTCCACAGGCATGACCGCTTCGTAATACGCACCGATGACCGCAAGGTAGTACTGCAGCATACTGACCTCGATAGACTGCATACCGATACTTAGCACTTCCTTGAACTGCGGAGATATTTCCTCAAAGCGAATACCCTCGGAGTCCAGCTCCGCAAGGCGTTTGACGCTGGTGAATATATAGGTTATTTTGTACCACGTCGCCGCATCTACAACGCCTGTGACCTCAAGACCGAATACCTGCTGAAACTTCCTTACTGCCGCCTCGGTTGCCGCATCGAATACTCCGTCTGCGGAAGGTATTTTTGGTATAGCCGGGAAATTCCGCGAGATACGGTTAAGCCATACCTGCACGTACTTCACATCGTTGCCGAATGAACCGTTTCTGAGCTCTAAGCCGCCGTATGAGGGCATTGCCGACCTTACGGGAGCATTCTGTACTATCTCAATATCTTCCCCATAGTAGTATTTCAGTATTTCCAGTGAATTGTAGCCTCTCTCTGCAAGATACTGAGTGCCCCATTGTGACAGTCCGTCACAGGTGGTTGTAGTACCGTTGCAGAACGCCGTGAAAAGAGGCTCAACGCTGCCCTGACGCCTTACGTAATCATTGAACAGCTCATCAACAAGGTAGCTGATGTTCTCGAAGTACTCCCGACCGTTGATGAATTTCTGGTCGAACTGAGTAGTAGAGGTAATATCAAAGCTATACCCTCGTGAGCGGTACCACTCCGTATAGATACGGTTCAAGGCAAAGGAAACTATGGCGTATATATTGGCGCGCAGGGCACTGACGTTCCATGTGGGATATATCTCGCTTGAAGCCACATTCTTGACATAAGAAGCGAAGTCCACCACCACGTCGGGAGCGTTTGAGTCAGGGAAGCCAAGATGTACCGTGATAGTCTCTGGTATAAAGGGAGTGCCTGTAAGCATGGCTCACTCCTTTCTGCCGCCGAAGGAAGGCTCCGCGTTGTAATAGGTGACAGTCTCGTCATTGCCGTTCATCATCAGCGGCACAGGTATCAGGTTGAAGTTCTGCACTGAAGTTATTCCGGAGAATACAGGAACATCAACGCTTCTTGCGCGGAAGAAGCCCTCCTTTGAAACGCTGATGTCGAAAAGATTATACGGTCTTTCATCGGGATCCGGAGTCTGAGAGTGTACAAGGTCAGGCACGGGAAGTTCAAATTTCGGCGAAACTCCGCTGTCATCCGTTACTCCCGAAGCAAGGATGAGCCTTTTTCCGTCCACAACGGCAGTAACGGCAACAACAGCTCCCGAAACCGCCGAGGAATCATCTCCTGTACGTACATTCACCAATATACAGCCCTTTTCACTGCCGAGAAGCTCCGTCGAGCTATATTCGGGAGGAGCATTGTCCTCCGTACCTGCCGTCCCAAAGTCGGTGTCAAGCGCCGACAGGTCAGGCTCGGGATAGCGGCTGTTGTAGTCTTCGGGGAAGCCGTTTGAGTCCTCGGCGGCGTGTTCGGCATATACCGTGTCGTCGGGAGCGTTCTTGTCAACGTCTTCTATTTCCTGCGGCTCTGGAGTTTTGTTATTTTCATCGCCGGTACTTCTGCTGTAGAGCTTCATCAGCTCCTGTTTGTATTTTTCCGCGTCTATATTTCCGTTTTTCATAATATCATCTCCTGGTACAGTCTATGCGACAATATCAGCGGTTATTACTATTTACAACTCCCCATATTATATGTTATAGTATAGAACTAAGAGCTAAGAACTTAGAACTAAGATTGCAGGTAACACTATCACCTGCATTATCAAAATCAGTTTCTTTCTTAGTTCTTACAAATTATAAATATCAAAATCGGTAGTTTTTCGCCGCGAATGTTGCTCTTTTCATGATTATATGTTATAATATAGAACTAAGAGCTAAGAACTTAGAACTAAGATTGCAGGTAACACTATCACCTGCATTATCAAAAACAGTTTCTTTCTTAGTTCTTAGATCTGAGTTCTTAGTTCTTACAAATAAGGAGAAATATATGAAGAAGAAAAATACTCCCCCACCTGTTAAAAAACCACTGCCAAAGATACTGAAAAACAAATGGTATCTGTATATGACCGAATTTTTTGCAGGTATGTCCGTCATGGCTGTGGAGCTCGGTGCAAGCAGGCTCTTAGCGCCCTATTTCAGCTCGTCACAGATAGTCTGGACTATCATCATCGGTACTATCATGATAGCAATGGCTCTCGGAAACATCTACGGCGGCAGAAGTGCTGACAAGGACCCCGATCCCGACAAGCTCTACGGACGCATACTCATAGCCGCTGTATGGATAGCCGCAGTCCCCTTCATCGGCAAGCTCGCTATTGCAGGCATTGCAGGACTTCTCGTTGTCACAATTAATACTAACTTCCTCATATGGGCAGCCTTTATAACCTGCATGACGGTCTTTGTGTATCCGCTTTTCCTGCTCGGAACAGTCACTCCGTCACTTGTTAAGTATACCGTTGACTCACTTGACGACAGCGGCAGCACCGTGGGAACTCTGGGAGCCTTCAACACTATCGGCTCTATCATCGGCACCTTTGTCCCCACCTTTATCTCTATCCCTGCTGTTGGAACTGCCGTGACATTCCTTATCTTCGCAGGGATACTGCTCCTCATAGGACTTATCTACTTCATCAGCAGCAAAACCGGTGCCGCAAAAGCTGCGGCGGCTTCCGTTCTTTTCGTGGTATGCTGCTTTGCTTCACCGTCTATGGGCTTTGCTTTCTGGGAGAAAGGCCTCGCATATGAGGGTGAGTCGGTCTACAACTATCTACAGGTCAGCGAGGACGATAACTGCACATATCTCTCTACCAACGTTCTCTTTGGCGTCCAGTCCGTTTACGTTAAGTCCGGAGAGCTCTCGGGTATGTACTACGACTACGCTATGGCTGCTCCACTTATGACTAAAGCTCCCGATTCCGCAGATATCCTCATACTCGGTATGGGCACGGGTACCTATGCCAAGCAGTGCAGTACCTATTTCAGCGATGTTACTGCCGAGGGTGTTGAGATAGACAGCAGGATAACAGACCTTGCCCATAAGTATTTCGAGCTCCCGAAGGATATAAAGGTCACTACCTATGACGGCAGAGCCTTTCTTGCCGCCTGCGACAAAAAGTATGATGTTATCATGGTCGATGCCTATCAGGACATCACTATCCCCTTTCAGATGTCATCTGTAGAGTTCTTCACTCTTGTAAAGAAGCATCTCAATGAGGGCGGCGTCATGGTGGTAAATATGAATATGCGCTCCGACAGCGCAGACGGTATCAACAACCGCCTTGCGGACACAATAGCCTCAGTTTTTTCAGAGGTCCACACCATTGATGTGGAAAACTCCACCAACCGTGAGCTTTTTGCCTCAAACGAACCGGCTATGCTCGATCTTCTGAATAAAAACACGGAAAAGCTCACAAACGAGTCCCTAAAAGACATGATGAACACAGTTCAGGCAGAGCTTGTTCCATATACCTCGGGAGGAAGGATACTCACCGACGATAAAGCTCCCGTAGAGCTGCTTGGTATGCGCGTCATCGACGACATCATACAGGATGAGCTGGTATACTACAAAAAGCAGTTCAAGGAGAAAGGGATACAGGGACTTCTGGAATGAGAAGCCCTGCAAGCTTGACAATAAGTGCTTATTGCGGTATAATAGAAAAAATTGATCTTGGCTGACGCCATGAAAGGATATATTATGAATGCAAGTAAAATAGTCGGATTTGCAATAGCTCTGATAGCGGCAGTCCTTATTGCTATGGCAGGCAGATCCTGCGCAAGAGATATTGCCGATAAGAACGAAGAACGCCGTCAGAAGAACACAACTCAGGCGCCGTCGTATCACCTGATAACCGATCCGCCTGTACAGAACGATCCGCTAAACACTCCTCAGTTAATTGAGGAGACTACTCAGCGTGAATATGTTACCGTAACAAATATGCTGGGCGAGGTCGTTGAGACTATCCCCGTGACTACTCCCGAGGAAGCGGATATACCCACTACTACCCTGTCCATGCTTGATGAATATAATCAGCAGCACAGCGAACTGACCACATCTATATATGAAGCTCCATATGAGGAGATACCATTTGTATCTCTGGACGACGAGGGCTTCACTATCCCAATTGAATGATAAAACAGCGGAATGTATCTTCTCCGCCAAGTGCGGAATGAATAAAAAGGAGAAAAATTATGGTAATCATCGAAATGGAAAACGGCAAAAAGATCAAGATAGAGCTTTATCCCGATATTGCTCCTATCTCATGCGAGAACTTTGAAAAGCTTGTAAATCAGGGCTTTTATGACGGACTCACATTCCACAGAGTTATCCCGGGCTTTATGATACAGGGCGGCTGCCCCAACGGCACAGGCACAGGCGGTCCCGGCTGGCACATCAAGGGAGAGTTCGCAGCTAACGGCGTAAAGAACGACCTCAAGCACACAAGAGGCGTACTTTCAATGGCACGTTCAATGATGCCCGATTCAGCAGGCTCACAGTTCTTCATCATGCACGAGGACGCTCCTCACCTTGACGGCAACTATGCTGCATTCGGAAAGGTAGTAGAGGGCATGGACGTTGTTGACGAGATAGCAGAATGTGCTACAGACTACAACGACAAGCCTACAACTCCTCAGGTAATGAAAAAGGTAACAATTGAATAATGCATAATTAAAGGCTTCACATAAAGTGAAGCCTTTTTCTTATACCGAAAGCATTACACATACAAGAAAGAAACAGGATATTCCTATATGTATTTTGCACTTACTGACTGCATCTTTAAATCCGATCTGATACTTGAACATTCTGTAAAGTATTCCGAATACTGCAGGCAGGAGCATGAAAATCAGGGATACCCCTCCGAGTGTCTCTGAATGAAATGTTGCAAAAAACAGAAAAAATGCAGCGCATTCAAGTGCTATTATCTCAATGCCCAGATAAGCGATACTGTTCTTTGGCTTTCCGCTGCTGGCTGCGCCGTCAAAGCTTAGTATTGATGCGGCTTTATCCTCAGCTTTTTTCATACCGTCGGGAGTGCCGTCTTCTCCTGTTACAGCGCTCCTAAGCTTAGGATCAAGAGCCGCCAGTGCTTCATCGAGCTTGGTTTTCGGAGTTTCCTCAACAGGCTCAGATACGATCTCCGCAGCCGCCTGCTCCAAAGGCTCGGCAACATACTCCGGCGCTGCCTGTTGAGCAAACTGTACATCTGCTGGTTTCTCCTGCTTTGGCAGATCTATTTTTTCCCTTAATTTCGGATCAAGTGAAGCCAGTATTGCATTCAGGTCTTTTTTATCGTTCTGCATATTTATCATTCCTATCAGTGTTTAAATAAAATTACTGTAATAATATCCTGTTATATCATGTGTAAGGCAGGGGCACACACTTTGCGCCCCTGCACTTAGTTCTTAGCTCTTAGTTCTTGTTTTTTTATTTGAGATAAGAAGCCAGTCCGCTGATATTCTGCTTCTTTATTTCACCTGCAACAAGTCCTGCAACGATATTTGCACCCTTTTCGCAGAAGTGAGTACCATCGGTAGAGCCTGCAACAGCTCCCATAAGATGATAGCTCTTTGCTGTGTCATAGCCTACCGAGTTATAGTGATTCACCATAAGGGTATTGAGGTCGATGCAAGGAATACTGTACTTCTTGGCAAGGTTATAGCAGGCAGTATTGTAATCTGTATAGCTGTTTACGAATCTGCCGTTTGAGTATGCCTTCATACCGATTGTTGTTGTTACAAGTATGGGAGTTGCTCCCTTATCCTTTGCAGACTTGATGAACTGCGTCATATACCACTCGTATGAGCCTGATGACGGATTGTCAACATTGCCGCAGGTAGGTGCATATCTGTCAGCATTTGACTTGCCTGCGTCATTGATAGCAAACTGTATCATTACGAAATCGCCGCTCTTGAGACTGTCTGCAATGGTCTGCCATCTGCCCTCATCGTAGAATTTCTTTGAGCTTCTGCCTGCTATAGACTGATTTGAAACAGTAATGTCGCTGTTGAAATAGCTCTGCATATAGTAGCCCCAGCCCTGCTGAGGAGCGTATGACTCACGGTAGCTCTGTACGGTGGAGTCTCCTGCGATGTAGAGAGTACGCTGACCGCTTCCGCTGTTCTGCTGCTCCTGTGCGGGGTCATATATCTCCGCATAGGGCTCATCGGTAGCGCTGAGCTCGATATAATCGAGATTAGGAGCTCCCTCAGACATCGCTGACTGCATGAGGATAGTATTTCTTCCTGCTTTGAGAGGAAGAACGATCCCGAATTCCTTCCAGTCAGTCCATGAACCAGAGCCCGGGAAGGACTGCATCCAGCAGTAATCGATGGTATTATTCACGAACAGCTTCATCTTTCGGTCATTCGTCGAGCCGTTAGCGAAGCGGATATGCGTCATGTAGTTGCCCTCAGCAGGAACATCTACCGTAAAGGTGATATTGCTGTCGGTGTTATTGCCCAGATTTACATAGCCGCTGCTGTAGGTATAGCCTGAGTTTGTAGTCTCAATTATACCGTCGTTCCATGTCTGCTCGGCAGCATAGTATTTGAGCACAACAGGAGCTGTTGTAGTTGTTGTGGTGGTTGTAGTAGTCTGAACAGTTGTTGTCGTAGCGACTACCACATATATGGGTTCGGGAAGCCTGTCAAGTCCCAGCAGACATCTCTGTATGAACATAGCGTCCTGAACTGTCATACCATCGCCGTCACCGGTAACGTCTGCATTGAGACGTCCGAAAGTAGTGATAGCGTGGCTGTCAGAGCCGTTTACATCGTACTTGTTGGGGTTTGCAAGCGCCTGCATGATAAGGACTATATCCGACATATCAACTTCGCCGTCGCAGTTTGCATCGCCGTACTCTATGGGGAAGTCGGGTATCTGTGAGAAGTCGATAGTTGTAGTTGTTGGCTTGACTTCCTCTGTAGAAGTGGTTACAGTGGTTGTAGTTGTGGTAGTTGTTGCTGCGGAAGTCGCAGTAGTCACAACGTCCTCAACCTCTATCATTTCCCACTTCTGGCAGGCGTGACCGTTTACCTCCCACTGCTGGATATTAGCACCGTTGTTTGACGCAGCACTTCCTACCTCAACAGCAGCGGCATCACGTGAAGCTCTGGTAAGGATAGTGACAGTGCCGTCGCCGTTGTCGGCAAACTTGAAGAACTGGTCGCTGTAGCCGTTCTTCTCCGCAACGACTATATTTGCGCCGTTATCGCGGCTGCCGTTGTCAACATAGAGATAAAGGTCGGTATTTGCAGGCTTTATGTAGAAATAATCGCCTGTAGCCTGTACGCATTTCCATGTATTCTGAGGCTGTGAGCCGTTTGCACTGCCCTGCTGAACATTGGTATCAGCTGTCTCCATGTAAAGCCCGCTGTTGACGTTCCTGAACATATAGCTTACTTCCGACTTGGGGTGTATAGGCTCTCTTGCAGGAGCACCTACCTCCTCAGCCATTATCTCAGCTATTTTCTGAGCGCCCTTTTTGCTCTGGTGGAGGTCGTCGTTGCTGCCGTTAGCCTGTATAGCGTAATATGAAGCCATACCGTCATATCCAACGGAGAGACCGAAGTTCTGCCACTTAGTGAACAGGTCAACGACTCTTACGTTCTGTTCGCTGCCTATCTTGTCAAGAGAGCCGCCGTACCAGCGTCCTGTAAGTCTTGGATTGCGCTGAAGGTCACCGCGTCTGCCCTGCTGCTTTACAAGAATGACCTCCATGCCCTTAGCCTTTGCTCGCTTGACCATATCGGTGACTGTATTGTAGTACTCCGTTTCGTTGGAGTAATTTGAATCGTTGATACCAATGGAGATTATATAATAGTCCCCCGACTTGCCGTATTTCTCAATAGGCGCGAATTGTCCTGCGTCAACAAAGCCTTTTGCATACTGTCCGCTGGTAGCCATGTTGCGCACCTCATAGCCGCTGCCGAAAACGCTGCCGTTGAAGAACTGTCCCCAGCCGTGCTGTGAGGTGTCGGCGCAGTTATAGTAGTTTGCAACAGTAGAGTCGCCGCATATCCAGACCATAGGCGGCATAGTGCCCGTGGTATTTATCTGAGTTATCTCAACAGCGGAAATGGACTGCTCACGCTTGCTCATACCCTCAACAGCCTGTATATTCAGCTGTCCGTCGGTAACAGGGAGCTTCACTGTCTCAACAGCACCACGTCCTGTCAGATTCATCATCTGCACCATGCCTTCGAGCTTTATAG
Source organism: Ruminococcus sp. (assembly GCF_024684275.1). Next base: position 751 of record NZ_JAIKXF010000068.1, on the reverse strand, counting down.
TAGTTCGGGGAGCATTTCCGATAGTCACCTTTACCTCATAAAGTCCATTTGGCAGGTCAACATTGAACGTATTGCCAGAGCCGTAATCGTTGAATTTTACAGCGTCCGCTGTAACACCGCTGCCTCCTGCGGAAACATTTGACACGTTCCATGTCTGTGCGAAGCCGTAGCCCCTGCCCGAATTGTAGCCATCTGCGGCTGAAACTCCTGTGTAGCCGTTTGCCGCTCCGCTGCCGCCGAAATCGAACTTCCAGTTTGCCTGAGCCGCCTGTGCCTCAACAGGCTTGACCGGGGTGAGGTTACCCAGTCCGACAAAAGCTGAAAGTGAAAGCGCCAGAGAGGTCATTCCGCTTATCAGTCTTTTTGCTTTCATAATGATCCTCCAATTCCGTACTTCAAGTACGTATAATAATCTAAATTTATTATATCATTGTTAATAATTCAAGTCAAGCTTTTTCGTATGCAGTTTTGAATTATTTCTACTCATTTTTGTGCTGTTTTAACAATATGATTAAGTGAACAGCCAAAGGGCGGCACCGTCTTTCTCAATTATGCATTCTCAATTTATTTCTGCGCTGTGCAAATGCTTGAATTATTAATAATCATATGCTATAATTAATGTAAACTCAATAACCGGCTAAAGGCGGTTATTGCCCCGAACGCAGTTCGGGGAGCGCAAATTCTTTATAATTTTAGGAATTTGCGCATTACATTTCTTTATGTCAAGCTCATTTTGCCCTAAAGGGCAAAA
>NZ_JAIKXF010000067.1 GCF_024684275.1 Ruminococcus sp. | reverse complement strand
TTTCGTTGTCTGAACAGCAGTTGTGGTCTTTTCGTTTGCGTCGCCCACATAAACAGCCTGTACTGAGGCGTCGTTTTCAACTCTTACCTTGATATAAGCATCGGTGAGCTCTCCGCCGCTCAGCTTCGCGCCGTTAAGCTCCCAGTGCGAGAAGGTGCAGCCCTCAACGGGAACTGCTGTGAGGTGAAGGTCGTAGTCAGAATGATAATTACCGCTCCAGCTGCTTATCCTGCCCAGCTCAAGGCTGTTCAACCTGATGCTGCCCTTGTCTGTATTGTTCACTACTGTGAGCTTATGGGGCTCAGACGAAAGCTTCATAGCGTTTCTTGTGGTGCGCTCTGCATACGGATAACGCTTTTCGTAGAACTCGGTAAGAACAGCCATTGATTCCTCAAAGCGCCTTATACCGTTGTCCCCTGATAAGCTGCCCGAATGGAAACGTGCATATGTATCGGCTACCTGCTGTCTGTAACTGTTCCTGTAGCTATTTATCACTGTCTTTGTTTTGTTGGGCTCAAAATTATAATTTGCAAGGTCCATCATTGTTCTTGCGAATTTCATTCTGAACGAGTCATTATTGAGAAGTCCGTTGAACATTCTTGCAAGCTGACTGTTGTTATTGCGGATACGCTCAAAGCCGTCGGCATGAAATGACTTATCATCAGAGCCGTAAAGTCCCTGTCCCGATTCGGTATCAAAGAGTATCATTCTCCACTTGCCGTCAGCGTATGGATTGCTCTCATCTTTTGTGTTTGAACGCCATGCACTGAAATTATTCTGCGGCCAGTCACCGTTTGACCAGTATATCTGTGCTGCAAAATAGTCCATAAAGCCCTGAAGGTCTACCTTATTGCAGAACTCCTCAAAGGATATGCTGCCGTTTGCAGCTCCGTCGCAGAGTGAGCGCCAGTCTCTGAGGTCGTTATCCGTACCTTCTTCAAGCGCTCCGTTCTCTATCATTGCTATTCCGTTCTTATCAACACCGTAATGATCGCTGAGGAAGCTCTTGTTTATCTTCTCCTGCATCTGATAAATTCCCCAGAACTCACCGTCAAGGAACAGGATACACTCCGAAGACGCCTGCTTTGCAAAGGTTTTGTCCGCAACAAGAGCCTGATTTATGCTGTCGCGAAAAAAAGCCGAGGTATTGTCGTTTCCGCCGTTGCGGATAACGATACCGTCGTATTTCTTGATAGCCTTGCCGTTCTTAGCCTTGACAGCCCTGCCTGAGAAGAAGTCATAATCAAACTCGGATACACCGTATTCCTTGCGTGTATAGACATTGAAGCTTTTCTGCTCAAGCGATCTTGAAAAAGCGCCCTTGATACGAATGCCCACATTCTGTTCAATGACCTTTTCGCCGTTATCGAACATAGTGAATACAGCAGGACGCTCCCATTCCCTGCCCTTCATCGAATAGTTTGCTTTTTTCTCCCAGGGCCATTTTTCCCTGTCAGCTTCTCTGTTCTGTTCGTAGATATTGCCGAGGCAGTATATTCCCTTTTCCTTGTCAAAGAGATTTGCAGGATCGGTAACAAGTGAAACGACCTTCATATTCTTATAGTAGCCAGAATTGGTCTTTCCAAGCATATAGGTCTTGGTAACGTATTCGCTGGCATGATTTTCCTTGTCAACTGCAACAGCACGGATCACCACCGCCTTGTCCACATTTCCGCGGGGAGCCTCTGCTCCGTCGGGAACTATGTCTGTGCGATTGCTGAGACGATTCTCGGTGTCGGACATATCCCTGATGCTAAGGGGCTCTGTGTACTTCTTAGAGCCGTAAACGGGATCGCTGCCGTCTGTTGTATAGTATATATCGCAGCCATCATCAGCTGTGAGTGTCAGTTTGAAATCGCTGTCATAAAAGCCGCTTTCATGCGAGAAATTCGGCTTATGTACAGACGCACTTCCCTCGGGAACCGCATTTGCCTTTTCGGGAGTAGCTTTCAGTATGTAATAATCTCCGCTGCCGTCGGGATACTGTCCGTAGGAATTATCAGCAGGGATAGTTTCAAAAGTGATAGTCTGGGCGGTACTTCCGCTCTTTTCCGTAAGGGTAAGTGTCTCTCCGTCTGTTGACAGTCCGAATGGCGCTATGCTTGTATCATTCTTTGCAGCGTCGCTGTCGCAGAAAACAACAAGTCTGCCCCCTGCGGCGATATGTGTTCCGTCAGGGAATGTGAATTTAAAGGGCTTTTCAGCCTTGTCTGAAAGTCCCCAGCCCGAAATATCGGCTTCTGCCTTTCCGCTGTTATAAAGCTCGATCCAGTCGAAGCCGCTGCCGTCCGCAGCCTTGTAAGTGGTGTTTTTTGAGCAGACCTCGTTTATTGTCACCCTTGCTCCGTCTTCTGCATTTGCGGGAAGCAGCGTCGAGGTCTGCATCAGCATTCCAAGACACAGGACTCCTGCGATAGTCCGTTTTTTTGACGTGTTTTTCATTTTTTCCTCCAGCTTATATAAACTCTCTTATTTTTCTGCTTTGGTCTTGCTCTGACTGTGTCTGTTTATGTGTCAGACCATACTGTAAATGACCGCAGCTTAAATATTATATCATATATAAATGGCTATTACAAGCGTTTTATAAAAATATTTTTCCGATTTATGAACCTTTTATGCGATACAAACAAAAAGCTTTTCGGTTATATTAACGCCGTGTTTTAATGTTCACTAATACAGCTCAATATTTAATGTCTGCTGATACTTTTTCTGAAAGGTGACTTATTATTGTATTTTCCGCTGCTCCATGTTATAATAATCAATAAAAGGAGGCATGATACATGACCTTACAGCAATTAAAATACATTATCACAATAGCAGAAACAGGCTCCATAACTACTGCCGCACAACGCCTGTTTATCGCACAGCCAAGCCTTTCCAAGTCCGTTGCGGAGCTTGAGAAGGAAATGGGGATAACCATTTTCAACCGCAGCAACAGAGGCGTTTATCTCTCTGAGGACGGTACGAAATTCCTGTCCTACGCCCGTCAGATAGTTGAGCAGGCAGAGCTTCTCGAAAATGAATACAAGTCCACCGCTCCGCCGCGCAGAGCCTTTGCGGTATCTGCGCAGCACTACGCATTCGTTGTAAACGCTTTTGTACGGCTTGTCCGCGAATACGGCCGTGATAAGTACGAATTTTCCCTCCGCGAACTTAAAACTGCGGAGATAATAGAGGACGTCCGCACCCACAGAAGTGACCTCGGAGTGCTGTTCCTCAGCGACTTTAACCGCGAGGTCATCAGACATATCTTACAGAATGAGGAAATGAAATTCGAGCCGCTGTTTACGGCAAAGCCCCATGTTTTTGTCAGCAGGAGCAACCCGCTTGTCGGCAGAGGATCGGTGACTCTCGATGATCTGAAGGCATTTCCCAGACTTACCTACGATCAGGGCGTGAAAAATTCATTCTATTTTGCAGAGGAGCTCCACATCACAGCGGAAAGTCCGAAGAATATAGTCGTTTCCGACAGAGCTACCCTTTTCAACCTGCTTATCGGACTTGACGGATATACCATTTCGTCAGGTATCCTCAGCTCTGACCTCAACGGCAGCAACATCGTTTCCATACCTCTTGAAAGCAGCGAGAAAATGGAGATAGGCTATATCGTCACCACCGACCGTCCCATGAACGAGCTGACAGAGCGCTACCTCGAACATCTTAAAGAGTACATCGCCAATTACTCTTCCTGATATAGCTTTTAGCTATGGTGCTGCATTTCTTTTTGATATTAACACATTACAGCCGAAATATGTTACAATACTCACAGACTAAAACATATCGGAGGAATATGAAATGCAGACATCAATTATCGGATACCCAAGAATAGGCAAGTTACGCGAGCTCAAATTTGCCAGCGAGATGTACTTCCGCGGCGAGATAACAGCCGCTGACCTTGAAAAAGCAGCAAAGGATATCCGTTCATATAACTTATCCATACAGAAAAAAAGCGGACTTGACCTTATCCCGTCAGGCGACTTCTCGTTCTATGACGGAGTTCTTGATACAGCATTCCTGCTTAACGCCGTCCCCGAAAGATATACAGCTCTCGGACTTTCAGAGCTTGATACATACTTTGCGGCTGCAAGAGGGTATCAGGGCGAAAAAGGCGATGTTAAAGCCCTTGCCATGAAAAAATGGTACAACACTAATTACCATTACATGGTGCCTGAGATAGACGACAGCACCGAGATAAAGCTCAGCGGCACAAAGCCGTTTGAGCTTTTCAGCGAGGCTCTCAGCAGCGGTACAAAGACCAAGCCCGTTATCATCGGCGCTTACACATTCTTAAAGCTTGCAAGATACAAAGGCACAAAAACAGCCTCAGACTTTGTTGAACAGACCGCAGCTGCATATTCTGAGCTTCTGAAAAAATTCAGCGGACTTGGTGCTGAGTGGATACAGTTTGATGAGCCATCACTGGTAATGGATATGACAGCCGAGGATATACGCCTTTTCACAGAACTTTACGAGAATATCCTCAGAAGCAAGGGCTCGGTAAAGGTTATTGCGCAGACCTATTTCGGTGACGTCCGCGACTGCTATAAGGAGCTTTGCGCTCTTGACTTTGACGGCATCGGACTTGACTTCACCGAAGGAAAAAAGTCCCTTGAGATCATTAAGCAAAACGGCTTCCCCACAGGGAAGACGCTCTTTGCAGGAGTTGTAAACGGAAAGAATATCTGGCGCAGCAATTACGCTTCCACTCTTTCAGTTCTCTCCGAGCTTGAAAAGTACGCAGGCAGTATAGTTATCAGCACCTCATGCTCACTTCTCCACGTTCCCTGCACTCTTTCCAACGAGACCAAGCTCGATAATAAGTACAAAAAGCATTTTGCATACGCTGAAGAAAAGCTTACAGAGCTTGCTGAGCTGAAAAAGATAACCTCTGCAAAAAGTCCTGCCGAAAGCGAGGAATACCGCAGAAATGCCGTGCTTCACAGCGAGCCGAGAACCACAGGCAACGAAGCAGTCAGAAAAAAGGTAGCCGCCCTTACCGAAAAGGACTTCGTGAGACTTCCCGGGTTTGCAGAGCGCGAGCGCATACAGAAAGAGCGCTTCAAGCTGCCACTTTTCCCCACCACAACAATTGGCTCTTTCCCACAGACTGCCGAGATAAAGTCCGTCCGCAGCGCACACCGCAAGGGCGAGCTCTCCGACAGCGATTACGAGTTCTTCATTGAGAAAAAGACAGCCGAATGCATAGCATTGCAGGAGGAAATAGGTCTGGACGTACTTGTACACGGCGAATTCGAGCGCAGCGACATGGTAGAATACTTCGGCGAGTGCCTTGACGGCTACCTTTTCACCGAAAAGGCATGGGTGCAGTCCTATGGCACACGCTGCGTAAAGCCTCCTGTTGTATGGGGGGATATCTCACGTGCAAAGCCAATGACCGTAAGATGGTCGGTGTACGCTCAGAGCCTTACAAAAAAGCCTATGAAGGGTATGCTCACAGGTCCTGTTACTATACTCAACTGGTCATTCCCGAGAGAGGATATATCCCTCAGAGAGACCGCTTTGCAGATTGCTCTTGCTATCCGTGAAGAAGTTCTTGACCTTGAAAAAAACGGAATAAGCATCATACAGGTGGACGAAGCTGCTCTCCGCGAGAAACTCCCTCTCCGCAGGTCTGACTGGCGAGAGGACTATCTTGACTGGGCAATACCTGCATTCAGATACGTTCACAGCGGCGTAAAGCCCGAAACTCAGATACACACACATATGTGCTACAGCGAATTTTCCGATATTATCAAGGACATCGACGATATGGACGCCGATGTAATCACCTTTGAGGCTTCACGCTCGGACCTGACTATCCTTGATGTTCTCAGGGAGAATAACTTCCGCACAGAGGTAGGTCCAGGTGTATATGATATCCACTCTCCGAGAGTTCCGTCAAAGGAGGAGATAAAGGCTGCTATCGGCAAGATGAGGGAGCGTATCCCTGCCGAAAAGCTATGGGTAAATCCTGACTGCGGACTTAAAACCAGAGGAAACGCAGAGACTGTCCCCAGCCTTAAAAACCTTGTGAACGCTGCAAAAGAGGTGCGAAATGAAAACTGCTGAATTATTTGAACACAAAACTGTGTTTTCCCTTGAGGTCTTTCCTCCCAAGCCTGATACCGATGAGAAAGTCATATACGATACTCTGAATGCACTCTCTGATATATCCCCTGATTTCATAAGTGTGACCTACGGCGCAGGGGGCGGAAAAAACGGCTTAAAGACCATACAGATAGCCTCTGATATACAGAACAGATACGGAGTAGAAAGTGTTGCTCATCTTCCGTGTACAGGTCTTACAAGAGCGCAGGCTGCCGCGATACTTGACAGCTTGCAGGCTCACGGCATAGAAAATGTTCTCGCACTCCGCGGCGACAGGAGAGAGGATTCGGCTGAAACAGGAGATTTCTGCCATGCCAGCGACCTTATCTCATTTATAAAGGAGCATTATGACTTCAATATCATAGCTGCCTGCTATCCCGAGGTACACCCTGAGAGCATCAGTGCAGTTGACGACCTGAAATGGCTCCGCCACAAAGTTGAATGCGGCGCAGACCACCTGATAACCCAGCTTTTCCTTGATAACAGATATTTTATGGAATTCCGCGAAAAGGCTTGCATTGCAGGAATAGACGTCCCTATCGAGGCAGGTATCATGCCTGTTACCAACAAGCGCCAGATAGAGCGCATGGTAAAGCTCTGCGGAGTACAGCTGCCAAAGAAGTTCGTCCGCGTCCTTGAAAAATACGAGCATAACGAAACAGCTCTCCGCGATGCAGGCATTGCCTATGCCATCGACCAGATAACAGACCTCATAGCCGAGGGCGTTGACGGTATACACCTGTACACCATGAATAACCCATATGTTGCGCAGAAGATATTCGAGGCTGTAGAAAGCCTTATTTCCGTAAGCTGCTGTACCGCCAGATGACCTGTGATAGAAGATTCCGCATACATAAAAAAACAGCCTGTACCGTGGTACAGGCTGTTTTTCACCGTTTCATGTCAGCGAGTTCAAGGTCTATCCAGACAGATGGACGAACCGATGCCTCCATACAAGTAACATAATCGCCGCCTGATGAAGAGTTATTTTTATCATTATCCGCCGCACCTGCTTCAATTGGACCTTCATCATCGACCACAGCAGCAACATATGCACTGTTGAGCGTTCGCAGCCACCACCAGCAGTTACCTGTATCTTTAGATTTAGGTGCTCCATGAGCATGACAATATGCGGTTCCTTGACATAGACGTTCACTGTTTGAGCTGAAATATTCATATGCCTCAGCAGCACTCAAAAGAAAGACTTTATCCTGCGTATCATTGCCCTGAGATAATTTGTGCAGTGGATTTTCGTCCGCTGTTACGGTTGAGGTGATTATACTGTTCTGCTCCTCCGAAGAAAAAGCTTCATTCAGAAATGTATCGTTAAGCCACTTCCTCATGAAAGAATTCTCCCACGGAACTTCGGTTATGTGCTGTGAATAGGGCTGAACGTCAAGTGCGTATCTGCTTATGAGAAGCGCTTTATTATCCTCTCTTGCAAGTACAAGCCATTCTATATCCTCTTTGCCGTTTGACAAGTCATTATCCTGCTCATAAGAGCCGAAAGTAACATATCCACCTGTCTGAACATCAGGCAAAACAGGCTCTGAGCTTTTATTACCATTTGAGCAGCCAGTAAAAGCTCCCGCAGCGGCTATGCATAATGCACAGCCAAATGCGGTCATTGCTCTACGTTTCTTCATCACTTTATATCCTCGAACAGTGATTCATAGTATTCGGGCGTTCTCTCGGGAAGACAAGTAGACACATATACCCAGCACATGAGGTCATCATCAAGCTTTTTCATGTAAATAGCGTCAAAACAGGTCTCATCATAGAAAACTAAATCTCTTGTAAATTCTTCTGCTCCGAGCTTTACCTTTGTTCTTTCCTTCCAATCATACTCTGAATCGTCTGAAATGAAAAACTTTTCTATCCACGCTTTGTAATCATCAAGTATCATTTCCACAGTAACATTTTCAGCGTCAGGGAAAGCCAACTTAGTATTTACATATATAACATCAACAGTTTCTTTTGCATTTGCAAATACACCGTCAATTGTTCTGGACGTTTCACGAATAATATCTTCTTCATCAGTAAGCGCTGCTATATCTTCCTCTTTTTCTTCAAGTGTATAAGGAAAATAATTCAAGTTTCCGGGAACATTGATTTTGATTTTAGCATAATCATTGACATAAACGCCGTCCTTGAAAAGTCCGGGGGTGTAATTCGTGCCTGCAATTGCAGGATCGGGCTCTACCTCAGTCGGCGGATCAAGAATTGTCTCAGGCTCAGTCTGCGCCTTGAAGCCGTCGCCGTAGTTGAGACCGTAGCCTCTTTCGAGCCAGCAATTGTCTGTGCGTATCTGGTTTAATGAGCTGTACCAAGGGGACGGGAGTTTGCCTGTAAAATCTGAACAGCCGCAGAGCACATCGGATATGCCCTTGCCCTCAGAACCCGGCAGATAGCACATAACCACGCTGTCCCAGTCATCATATACTCTCTTGTTGATGAGAACATTTCTGCCTGCCACGATACAGGTAACAGTGGGCTTGCCGAGAGCTTTTGCCTCTGCACGGGCTTCTTTATTGCCTTTAAGACCAAGCGTGCCGAAAAGGCTCATATCCTCGGTATCGCCGTTCCACTCGGCGTAGTTCTGCTCACCTAAGCAAAGCAGTACAACATCGGCTTTATCTGCTTCTTCCTTATCTGTTATGACCTCTATGCCGTAGTCCTCGGCATAGCGCTCAAAGGCTTCCTGTATGGTGGTAACTCCGGGGACGTCCTTTGAGGTAGAGCCGTTCCAGTCCATAGTCCAGCCTCCACACTGTGCCTGACAGCTGTTTGCCGCAGGTCCTGTGATATAGACCTTTGTACCCTTTTTAAGCGGAAGCACGTTATTCTCGTTTTTGAGAAGCACAAGGCTCTCCTCCACAAGCTTCTCGGCTACCTTTCGGTATTCAAGAGAGCCAGTTTCCTTCTGCTTTGTTTGGAGGTTCTCGCAGAGCGGATCGTCGAATATGCCTGCTTCCTTTTTGACCTTGATTATTCGCGTAACAGCGTCGTTGACACGTTCCTCGGTTATCTCTCCGCTGCCTACAGCATCAACGATTATCTGCTTTGCTTCGGCGTATCTGTCGGTCTCCATAAGCATATCTATACCTGCATTAATGCTCGTTATTACCTGATCTTTATACGAATCTCCTGATATATGCTGTATAGAGCCCCAGTCGCTGACGATAAAGCCATCAAAGCCCATTTCGTTTTTGAGCTTCATGATGTAATCCTTGTTTTCGTGCATTTTAACGCCATTGAGAGCCGAATGGCTTATCATTATGGTCTGAACGCCTGCGTCTATCTGAGCCTGATATACTTTCAGTAGCTCCTCTATCTCCGCGTCTGTGAGCTGTGCATCGCCGCGGTCTATACGCTTGAGGGGAGCGCCCTCCTCGCCTGTGCCGTACAGTACATTGCCGTCAGCAAAGAAATGCTTTGCGCAGGCAACAAGTCCGCCGTCCTGAAGTCCCTTTGTGTAGGCGGTGCTGAGCTTGGTTATTGTTTCGAGGTCAGAGCCATATGACTCGTATGTACGTCCCCAGCGAGGGTCAACGGACTGAGCAACGCAGGGCGAGAAGTTCCACAGCATATGGCAGAGCTTTGCTTCGTCAGCTGTAATAAGACCTACCTGATAGGCAAGCTCCTCATCGTTGGCAGCGCCCTGACCGATGTTGTGGGGAAAGTAAACTGCATCGCGGCAGTAATTAACGCCGTGAACGTCGTCCTGTCCGTAGATGTATGGAATACCTGCCTCAGACTCGATAGCTGCCTGCTGGAAGCCGTCAACGGTCTCAGCCCATGCATCCGAGTCGATACAGCCGACTGTGGAAAGGATACTGCCGTAGTCATTGGCTTTCATGTCATCCTCTGTGATGTTATAGACCGCAGGCTGTACCATCTGGCTTGCCTTCTGTTCAAGTGTAAGCTCGCCTGCTATTTCCTCGGGAGTCATAGAAGCGAATCTCTGATACCTCGGACCGTGGTCCTTTGCTGTGCTGTCTGATGCAATTTCAATTTCTGATTCAATTGCAGAATCTGATTCCGATGTTTTTGTGTTTTGTTCCGCGCATGAGGCTGTGGAAGCCAGAATTGCCAGCGGAAGCAATAGTGCCAGCGTTTTTTTCATTTTTTCCTCCTCAGTAGTATATCGGGACCGTCACCAGTCAATAGATAAGGATATTATACCACAATACATAATAAACGTCAACAAAACCCGAGAATGACTGAGCCGCATCAAGCTAAGGTGCAGCTTTGTTCACATATTTACAATATATCACATTCTGCAAATTATGTATATTTACGAATAGAGTATGAATTTAAACAAAATATTTTCAACCTTTTCTGTAATTTTGTGGGTTGTCTCGCAGAAAAAAATGAGTTACAATATTGGTGGATATTAAAATTTAAAGGAGGAATTCCATATGTTATCAAAACTTCCCTCTCGTCTGACATCATTCGGAATTGCTGCTGCTATGATGTGTTCGTTCACAAACTTCCCAATAACAAGCATCTCCGCGGCAGAGGACGCAAACATCCGTAATTTCAGCATCTCAGACGTGACCATGACTGACGCCTACAGTGTCAACGCATTCAACAAGGAGCTTGACTATCTCCTGGCATTCGACACCAACAGGCTCCTCGCAGGATTCCGTGAAAACGCTGGCCTCAACACCTACGGTGCAAAGCGCTACGGCGGCTGGGAAAGCACCAACATCGCAGGTCACTCGGTAGGTCACTATATGACCGCGATAGCTCAGGCTTATCAGAACCCCTCTCTTACTGATAAGCAGCGCTCTGACCTCTACAAAAGAATGACCACTCTCGTCGACGGACTCAGAGAGTGTCAGAAGAACTCAAAAGGCAAGCCAGGTCTGATATGGGCTCCCACTCATCCCAACGGAACAGGTGTGGAGGTTCAGTTCGACATGGTTGAGGCTGGCAAGTCCAACATTATAACCGAGGCTTGGGTCCCGTGGTACACCATTCACAAGCTTATGACCGGTATCGTCGACATCTACAACGCTACGGGGTATGCTCCTGCAAAAGACCTCGGCTCCGACCTCGGCGACTGGGTCTACAACCGCTGCAAGACCTGGAACGACCAGAAGCACCGCACCGTACTCTCTATCGAATACGGCGGCATGAATGATTGTATGTACGAGCTCTATGCCATCACAGGCAAGGACAACCATGCTGTAGCGGCACATTACTTCGATGATACAAATCTTCACGAGACTATAGCGAAGGGCGGCGCAAACGTCCTCAACGGCAAGCACGCTAATACCACTATACCTAAGTTCATCGGTGCCCTGAAGCGCTATATAATCTGCAACGGAAAGACTATCAACGGCGAGAAGGTAGATGCTACGCGTCAGCTCCAGTACGCCGAAGCTTTCTGGGATATCGTGGTCACTCACCACACTTACATCACAGGCGGAAACAGTGAGTGGGAGCACTTCGGTATGGACGACATCCTCGACAAGGAGCGTACAAACTGCAACTGCGAGACCTGTAACTCATACAATATGCTCAAGCTCAGCCGCGAGCTGTTCAAGATAACAGGCGACAGCAAATACATGGACTACTATGAGAGCACCTACTACAACTCCATCCTCTCCTCGCAGAACCCCGAAACAGGTATGACCACCTACTTCCAGCCTATGGCTACAGGCTATTTCAAGGTCTACAGCACACCGTTTGACAGGTTCTGGTGCTGTACGGGAAGCGGTATGGAGAGCATGTCAAAGCTCGGCGATACTATTTATATGCACGGCGACAATACCGTCTATGTAAATATGTATCAGAGCTCTATCCTCAACTGGAAAGACAAGAATATGAAGATAACTCAGGAGAGTACTATCCCAAGCGGCGATACCACAAAGTTCACTATCGACGGCAGCGGCGCTGTTGATTTCCGCTTCCGTATCCCTGACTGGAAAGCAGGCAATATGACCGTCAAGGTAGACGGCGAAAAGTACTCCTACAAGACCGTTGACGGATACGCTCAGGTAACAGGCGACTTCAAGAAGGGTGATACCATCGAGCTGACTATCCCCGAGGCGGTAAAGGCTTATTCGCTCCCCGACAAGAACACGGTATACGGCTTCAAGTACGGTCCTGTGGTACTCAGCGCAGAGCTGGGCAAGCAGAACATGGCTACAGGCTCGACAGGTATGAATGTAACTATCCCCAAGGATAAGGTGACTCCCTCAGAGAATATCCGTATCTCCGACAACAGCACTACTGTCAATACCTTTATGACAGATATCAGCGACCACCTCGTAAGAGACGGCAGCACCCTTAACTTCAAGCTCAAGGACACTGACCACGACCTTACATTCTCGCCTCATTATATGCAGTATCAGCAGCGCTACGGCATCTACTGGAACTTCCAGAGCAGCAGCACAGCTGTTGACAGACCTGCACGTTCAAAGTCAACCGTTACAGATACTGTACAGCCCGGCTACGGACAGTACGAGAACGACAATCTCCACGATATGCAGGAAACAAATACTCAGGGCATCACTGACGACAGCACATACCGCTACGCAAAGAGCGGCGGTTCATTCAGCTACAGAATGGCTGTTGACAAGGAAGCTGAGTATACTCTGCTCACAGTAAAGTTCCGCAAATCCGACAACGGCAAGTCTATCCGCATAGTTGTAGGTGATACAGTGCTCTACAGCGGAACTCTCGATTATAAGGGAAACAGTGACGTCTATGACGTAAAGCTCATAATTCCCCCAGAGGTTATGGACAAGAATGTAAAGGCTGTCAATGCCGATGGCACAGACTATGATGTCCTTACAGTTACATTCTCCTCCAACGATGACAAGGAGTCAGCAAAGGTTTGCGACTTCATCTATATGACAGCAGTCAAGCCTCTCTACGAATACGACAGCAGCATTGCTTACTTTGTAGACTGCGGCGACCACAACACCTACACCCTTTCAGGCAAGGACAAGCTTGGCTACTACAACAGCCTGACTGAGCAGATATATGGTCCTGACGGCGTAACAGGCGCTGAGTGGGGACTTATCGACGACACTACAGACCAGTATGACGGCAGCAAGAACAGCGCAGGCATCTATACTGCCAATACATGGTGTGACGAGAGAAATACAGGCGACGGCAGAGACAAGACCGCTTCATTCCGCTACACCAAGAACCAGTACGAGAACAACATCGACCGCCACCTTGACTACGGCTTTACTCTCCCTAACGGAAAGTACTCGGTAGAGATGTGCTTCAGCAATCCGTGGAACTGCTCAACATCTCCTTCTGTTTACGCAAATTACGGCAAGGACGACCAGAAGCTCATCGCTGAGAACTGTGCTACAAACGGTTCTACAGTATCAAAGGGCGAGGTAACTGTCAAGAACGGCAAGCTTGAGCTCAACTTCCGCTCTGCTGACAAGGCGATAAATCTGAACTACATCATTATCCGTACTCTTGAGCAGGAGCCCCTCCCAATAGCAACGACCACCATTGCCACAACAACAACTACGACAACAACAACAACAACAACTACCACCTCACAGGCACCAAAGGCTGACAAGCTCGGCGACGCTAACTGCGACGGTGAGATAGATATGTCGGACGTTGTTCTGATAATGCAGAGCCTTGCTAACCCCAACAAATATGCTCTCGGCGGTTCAGACGAAAAGGCTATAACAGAAAAGGGACTTGCAAATGCAGACGTTGATACAAGCAGCAAGGGCTTGACCGCAGGTGACGCTCTCCGCATACAGGAATATCTCCTCCACAAGATAGACTCCTTTGAAGCTGCGGTATAACAGAATAATAACAAAAAGGGAAGCATTCCATATGCTTCCCTTTTCTTTATGATATGTGTTTTTTCAGATGATTTGTAATGTATTCATACCTCTTATTATAAAAACTCCTCAGGGTATCAACTGCGCTGTTGTAATTGCTCTCAGCTCCGTAACCGCCTATAAGTCCGCTCCAGAAACGGTCATATGTAGCGATGATTATATCGTGATATTCCGCTGAAAGCCGGTCTATCTCAGCCTTTACCCTGTCGCTGTCAAAGTTCTTATCGGCTATCTCCATAAAGGTATGGGAAAACTGCTGTCTGAAGCCCTCGTTTTCCATAGCTCCGTTAAAGAGGTCGGCAAGGAAGCAGTCGCTTTCCATAAGCTTTGCAAAGCTGTCATCAGAAGGCAGTGCCTCCCCATAGATGCCCGAGCTGTACTCGGTATCGTACATGATGAACCGCCATTTTCCGTCGGCATAGGGGTTATTCTCGTCAATGACCTCCGACTTCCACATCGCCATATTCTTTGAACCCCAGTCGAAATTGTTTATGTATATCTCGGCGCTTACATAGTCCATAAAGCCCTGCATATCCACACGGCTGCAAAGCTCATCATAAGCCGGGTCTCCTGAAAAATCGTTATTCTGTATCCACTGTCGGAGCTCCTGCCACTCCGCAAAGGTCTCCTCCCTGCCGTCAGAGAGCTCCTCTTTCTTGATGACGCAGATATCTCTTGCAGGGACGCCGTAATGGGAGCTTATGAAATCGTCGTCCATTTTTTCCGTTATCTCGTAGTGCCCCCAGAATTCGCCGTCAATGAACACAATGCAGGTCTCCATGCCCTGTGTGAGGAACTGCCTGTCAGAGACCAGCGACTGTATCAGCTTATCGCTGAAACGGGTATACATTGCGTCGTTGCCGCCGTTTCGCAGTACAAACGTATCAAATACTGTCACAGGCTGTCCACCTGACTTGCTCTTTACCTTCCCCGAAAACAGGTCATATTCCAGCTTCGGAGCTCCGTAATCGCTCCTTGCGTAGATATTGAAGCTCTTCTGAGAATAAGAACGGGTAGCTCCGCCGTGTATCCTTATGCCCACGTCCTGAGAAGCCGCAAGCTCACCGTTTTCAAAGAACTGCACAGCCGCCTGGCGCTCCCAGTCCCTGCCCTTCTGAGTGTAATTGGCAGGTATGAACCATTCGGGAGTATCCGGATCGTAATCGTTCTTTTTCCAGTCGTCATAGGTCTTTCCCAGCACGTATATACCCTTTTCGCGGTCGAAAAGATCAGCCTCATCGGTCATAACAGAAACTATCTTATATTTCTTGTAATAATCCGCTTTTTTGTCAAAGCCCACAAAGTAGGTATTGGATACAACAGGGCTCTTGTTGCCGTTTTCATCTATGGTTATTGCTCTGACTACAGTCGCCTTATCCACTTCATCACGTGGCTTAAAATCGTTGGCAAGCTCAATAGGCTGAGCAATATCGGTATGTGCGCTGAGGATATTTTTCTCGGCTGAGCGGTCGGTAATGGCTATAGGCTCAGTATAACGGCTGCTCTGAGCAGTTGGTATACTTCCGTCAAGGGTGTAAAATATCTGGTGGTCCTCGTCAGCCGTGATAGAAAGCGAAAAACCGCTGTCGTAGAAGCCGCTTTTTACGGAAAAGCGCATTCCCTCAGCTTCATATGGAGCTTCAAGGTCCTCGCTGACCTCCGCAGCCTCTGTGACTGAGGCAGGAGCGTCATTTTTGTCTTTTTCCGCGCATGAAGCTGCCATAAGCGCTGCAAAGCTCATGGATAATATCAGTAATGTCAGGATATACCCTCGTTTCATAGTATTCTCCTTGTTATGGATCGATAAGTAAAGTGTTTTCGCATTTTTTTAATTATACGATGTTTTTATCCCAAAGTCAATATATATATAACTACACGAAACTCTTGTCAAAGCTACAGCTGATTTTTCTCTTGTTTTTTGATATTCAGCAAAAAAAGACTTGTATTTTTTATTGTAAACAGGTATAATTATATTAACACAATACACACTTTTTTATGACATCTTTTAGGGAGGGATAATTATGAGATCAAAAAAGGCACTATTATCTGTTGCGTCAGCGCTCATGGCTGCTGCCTGTATGCTGCCATTCCCAGCGACAGCCGCAGATAGCGAGGCTGCTGTGACCGCTGTAACAGATACAGCCATAGACCTGTCAGAAAGCATCTCGTCAAACACTACCATTGACAACTACGAATTTTACTGTCCTGAGTACTTTCTGATCTATGGCAGTAAGATGAAAGCCTCCACAAACGGACGCTTTTCAGGTGAATATAAAGCTCCTCCGTATCCTCTGAATGGTCAGTATGCTGAGTTCAGCTCAATGTATAAATTCGGGGAAGGAAATGAACCCAATGTGGGCAAAAAGCAGAATATCCGCGCAGATTACTGCCTGAACAACAGATTAAACGGCAAATACGGCATTTTCTTTGATGCAATGATAACCGAAAATACAGAAAACCACGACCGCTGCTATTTCGATGTTGCTGAAATGGTATCAGGCTATGAGCCCGAGGACTTCCTCAAAACCTTTGAACTCAAATATGGAACTAATCATCTTGACCTCAAGTCATGTGAGCTGTTAAAATCCTATTCCTCAGGCGGTCATGAATACGACCTATACAAGGGTGTGTATCATTACTACGGCTGCTACAGCAATTACGACGAATACCGTTATATTGCTTTCAGAAAAGACTACGCAGATGGCGAACAGCTTGAAAACAGCATTGACCTCTATGATCATATGAGCCGGCTGAGCGAGTTTGAAAACGCCGATACCAAGATCGGCGCAATGTCATTGATATTCCGCACCATTGAAACAGAGGGCGACTTTGAGGTAACAAAGCAGGACATCAGTGTGATTGAACAAAGCACTGTTCCCGAGGTTATATCAGGAGACTTCAACAGCGACAAGCGCATAGATTCTATGGACGTAGTCCACGCACGAAAAACGCTCCTTAAACACATGAGCAGCGAAGGCGCTGATACTCCAGAATATGCCGACATTAACCTCAACGGCAAATTTGACGTAGCAGATATAGTTATGCTGCAATCCTTTGTCATCGGAAGGATAAAGGCATTTCCTGCATCAGAATAATTCAGCATATCATAAAAATACCGTCGGGAGACCGACGGTATTTTCGCATATATAAGCTTATTTCACATAATTCTTCTGCACATATTCTTCAAATGACATTACATTTTCGTGTGTTGTACCGCAGTAAGCATAATATGAAAGGATTATCGAAGCATCAACGGCATCTGCCTTGCCGTCCTTATTTACGTCAGCAGCAATCACCTGCTCATTTGTGAGACCGCCGTCCTTTTTTACAGAGGTATTTGCGTAATACTGAAGGACCATAGAGGCATCCACCGCATTTATAGTTCCGTTTCCGTCTGTATCACCAAGCTTGTACTTTGAAACAGGTGCAGTTGTAGTTGTTGTCACAGGAACCCCCGTTGTGGTCGTTGATGTTGTGGTCTTATTTGCTGTTGTAGTAGCAGCTGATGTTGTCGTTGTCTTATTTGCCGTTGTAGTAGTTGTCGCAGCAGTTGTTGTAGTTGTTGTTGCAGCTGTAGTAGTTGTAGTCGTTGCAGGTACAGGCTTTGGAAGCGCAATGAATTTATAATTATTGTCAGCCGCAAGCTGCTCTGCTGTTGAATCCTCATAGCCTGTGATAGTTCCGCTGTAGTAGGAATTGCCGTTTTTGTCCTGACCGTTGCAGATAAAGCATGAGATCTCAAAATCACAATCGGGATTGAGGATAGTTACAGATCTGAGCTTAGGACCTGAGCAGAAAGCCTCCTGACCTATATACGAAACAGAGGCAGAAACAGTAACGGCTTCAAGATTCTGAGAAAGCAGGAACGCAAAGCTGTCTATCTTCTTGACAGTATTCGGAACTGTGTATGTATTGTCAGCCTTACCCGCAGGATATGTCATGAGAGTATCCTTAGCCTTGTTGAACAAAACTCCGTCAGTGTCTGCGAAATTCTTATTGCTGCTGTCCACCTTTATGGACTTGAGCTTTAAGCACCATGAAAAAGCTGTGTCTCCGATAACAGCAACAGAAGAAGGAATAGTGACCTCCTGAAGCTTTTCAGCAAAATAAAAAGCATTTTCTGCAATACTTGTAACAGGGAGCTTGTTTACTGCTGCCGGGACAGAGCATTTTGTCAGCTCAGTATTGCTTACTCCGCTTACCTCGGCATGGTCTGAATAGACTGTAAAAATAAGCTCATCTGTTTCAACAGTTGTCGCTTCTGTCTCTGCACTTGCTGTTATTGAATAACTCGGAACATAGCTGCCGAATGGTACAGCTGCGCCTGCGGCTATGGTCAGCGACAGAACAGCCGCTAAAATTCTTGTTGTTCTCATAAAAAGCCTCCGTAAATAAAATTAATGAATAAGATTATAAGCCAGTTTACATTATATATCACAATGTTGTAAAATACAAGTCAAATATTGCTATCAGTATAAATGTACAAAGTTTTTTCTATCTGACATAATTTCAGGCATAAACAGACGGTATTTATTAAGGGCATCTCTAAAAAATGAAAAGACAGCCGATATTCACCGACTGCCTTTCAGGGGATATTAAAATTTGGAGAAATCTTTAATAAGTGTGCCGAAAGCCGATACGCCCTCGGCACGTTATATGAAAAACTATTAAGCGCGTGTGTGAACCTGACCACCTGCAAGAGTCTTGCCGTGAGCCTTTGCCATATCAGAAATGTTTACGTTCTGGTAACCATTCTGTGCAAGCCAAGGAAGAACCTCTTCCATAGCTGCTGCTGTGTTTGCATATGTCTCGTGGCAGAGTACGATAGCACCCTCAAGTGAGCCGTTCTGTGCAGCCTGCTTGATA
>NZ_JAIKXF010000115.1 GCF_024684275.1 Ruminococcus sp. | reverse complement strand
GTCGATAGCAACTTTATAATCAGAACCCATATGTCTCTTGATAGAAGAAACTGTTCTGTCGTGGTTTGTGATAGCCTGTCTCTTAGCCACCTGACCTACGAGACGCTCGCCGTTGTTTGTGAAAGCAACGACTGAAGGAGTTGTTCTTGCACCCTCGCTGTTGGGGATAACTACGGCGTTACCGCCCTCCATTACAGCTACGCAAGAGTTTGTTGTACCAAGATCGATACCAATAATTTTACTCATAATAAATTCCTCCTGATCTATAAGCCATTAGCAATTAGCCAATGGTGTCCGCACTGCGGACGTTATATTGATTGTTTTGATTGATATGAAGCCCAGCCCAAGCTAATGGCTAAGGGCTAAAGGCTAAATAGCCACTGCCACCATAGCAGGTCTTACAAGCTTATCCCCGAGCATATAGCCCTTCTGGAAAACAGAGCAGACATGATTGCTTGCGTAATCGGTGCCGTCCTGCTGCTGTATCGCATTGTGAACGTTGGGATCGAATTCAGCTCCGAGAGCTTCTATCTCGGTAACGTTCATCTGTGTGAGGAAATTCCTGAACTGATTGTATATCATGTTCATTCCGTTCTTGAAGTTCTCGTCGCCGCACTCAGCCTCAAGTGATCTCTCAAAGCTGTCAAGCACGGGGAGGAGCTTTTCAACACACTGAACAGAAGCGTTCTGATATGTCTCTGTTTTTTCCTTGGCTGTTCTTTTGCGGTAGTTATCGTACTCCGCATATAACCTCAGGTACTTGTCGTTTGCCTCTGCGAGAGCCTCTTCCATATCCGCGAACTGTGCGGCTGAATCGTTATACTCACTTGCCGCATCGTCCTCGTCGAGAGCCTCGGAGGTATCATCGTCTATCATCTCCTCCTGAAGCTCATCGAGCTCCTCAGAGAGATTTTCGTTTTTCTCCATCGGTCATTGCTCCTTTCTATGGCTCCTGTATGTCTGACGGAGCACTTGTAATGTCATCTTCGCCGTCCATGAGGGCAGATATTTTCTGCGTCAGGTATTCGACGTAAGGAATTATCTTTTTATAATCGACTCTCATAGGACCTATTATTCCGAGAGAGCCTGCCTCCTTGCCGCCCTTGCGGTACTTAGAGACTATAAGGCTTGAATTGCCTATTGCAAAGCTGTCGTTTTCAGAGCTGAACTTTACCTGTATCCCGCTGAATGCGTTTTCAAGGAGCTCTGAAAGACCGTCCTTATGCTCGATGAATCTCACGACCTCCATTTTGTCAAGCTCCTCGCAGGACAGAAGCTTTTCGCTTCCGCTGACTGTGAGCTCCTGCTGACGCAGGTCCTCCGAGAGCTCGCATATGCCTTTTACCAGCGGTGAAAGCGACACCATATAGGCGCTTACTGCCGCCACCATTTTATCGAACATTTCCTCAGAGAGGTCGTCTACTGAGACACCGCTGAGGTTTTCTTCTATATAATGTGTAAAGAAATCCAGCTGTTCGTGGCTGAGGTCGAATTCCAGTCTGCAAGCCTTGTTTTTAATGCTTCCGTTTGAGGTTATGAGGAGTATCACATACAGGCGCTTGCCTGTGGGGATGACCTCTACCTTTGATATTACCGAAAATCTCGGAACAGCGTTGGTAACTACTGCGGCGCAGTGAGTTATCTCAGTGAGAGCTGTTGCGGCGTTCTGTACAAGGAGCTCCTCAGGAGTATCCTTGTCGCCAAGCATTTCGTCCAGCATTCTCTTCTCTTCCTCGGGAAGGTCATGTGGCGTCATCAGCTCGTCTATATACAGCCTGTAGCCCTTGAAGGTAGGAACACGTCCTGCCGAGGTGTGGGGCTGTTCAAGATAGCCCAGCTGTTCGAGAGCTGCCATATCATTTCTGATAGTAGCAGAGGAAACATTGATATTTTCAAGCTTCGAGATCGATTTCGAGCCGACGGGTTCGCCCGTTCTGACATATTCGTCAACCACAGCAGCAAGTATTCTGAGCTTTCTGTCGTCCACAATACTCACTCCCTTCAATCTCGTTAGCACTCTAACTCTTTGAGTGCTAACTATAATTTATCACTATTATGATGATTTGTCAAGGGCTTTATACATTTTCGGCTTTTTGACCTATTTTTACCACCTGTTTATGTACATTTAGAGCAAATTGACAAAGAGTATAAACGTGTGGTTTTTCGTGTGTTATTCTATTGACAAACGCATATCTCTGCTGTATAATGTTATTGCAGTAAAGTACTGCAATATTTTGAAGAGTAAAAATGTGTTCGTTATACCATTCGGTATTCCAGTGTTGGCTGAACGGGGAGTTGTCAGTCAAACGAAAAGCTCAGGCTTACGGTTCACATTTTGCATCCCGCTTCATAGGACAATATAAAAGAGACTACGCCTTCTTTTCTTGTCGTATGAGTGAGGAAAAGGAGGATTTTTTTATGGCTGCAAACAACAAAACAGCTGCACTGAAGTCTGATATAAGACTTTTCGGCAGCACAAAGGTACTGGTGCTGGCTGCACTTCTCATCGCTATCAGCATTGTGGGTAAATCCCTGAGAGTTGACTTTTTCAGTGTTATCCGCATAAGCGCAGAGACTCTGCCCGTCCTTATGGCAGGTATCTTCTTCGGACCGTTCATCGGTGCGGCAGTAGGTGCAGGCGCTGACCTCATAGGCTGCTTCGTTACAGGCATGACACCGATGCCTCTTATCACAGTGGGCGCTGCTGCTACAGGATTTTTCGCAGGTCTTTCCTATAATTACATATTCAGGAAAAAGCAGCTCCCGAGAATTGCCTGCGCAGTAGGTGTCGCAAGACTTATCGGCTCTCTTGCAATAAATACAACAGGTCTTTATTTCCTGTTCCCGGGAATGAGGCCACAGCTTGTGTGGAGACCTTTGACCAACCTTATCATGGGTATCATTGAGACAATCATCATCTATATGCTCATGAGCAATAAGGCTTTTGCAGCACAGCTTGAAAAGATAAAGAGAAAATGAACTTTACAGAGGCTTTAGATTATATGCAGATCGCTGCACAGCGCGGCAGCGTACTGGGACTTTCCCGTATAACCGAGCTTCTCGGTCTTATGGGCGATCCGCAGGATAAAGTCAGGACAGTCCATATCGCAGGCACAAACGGAAAGGGCTCATTCGGGGCTATGCTTACCTCTGTGCTGAAAAGTGCAGGATACAAAGTGGGGGGATTTTCATCACCTGCTATTACTAAGGTAACGGACAGCTTCCGCATTGACGGCGAGGAGATAGGTGAGCAGGATTTCGCGGATATTATCGGTGATATTGCTCCCATATGCGAAAGCATGGACGAAAAGCCCACGGAGTTTGAGGTCCTTACGGCGGCGGCTTTTGAGCTCTTTGTGCGAAAAGGCTGTGATATAGCTGTAGTTGAATGCGGCATGGGCGGAGACCTTGACTCTACTAATGTTATCAAGGCTCCCGTATTATCGGTAATAACCAATGTCCAGAAAGACCACGGAGCTTTCCTCGGCGATACTATCGCAGAGATAGCTTCGCATAAATGCGGCATAATAAAGGCAGGCAGACCTGTATACTTCGGCGGAAACAGTGAGGAAGCCTATGAAATAGCTGCCGATACCGCAAAAAAGCTGGGCTGTGAGCTGTTTATCCCTGATTATTCGCAGTTTTCGTGGGCTGAGGATAACTGCACCATAAACGGTACTGAGCTGACCTATAAAGGGGAAAAGCTCAGTATACCGCTTCTTGGCACGTATCAGTGCGAGAATGCGGTGAATGTTCTCAGCTGCGTCGAGATACTCCGCAGAGAGGGGATCGATATACCCGAAAGCGCAGTTCGTCATGGACTTTCCGATGTGAAATGGCACGGGCGATTTGAGGTCATCAGCCGAGAGCCTCTTATTATATATGACGGCGCTCACAATCCTGACGGGATACGCTGCGCCGCAGACAGTATCCGCCGATATTTCGGCGATAAAAAGGTGGTTCTGCTCATCGGTGTCATGGCAGATAAGGAGTACGGGCTGTATGCGGATATGCTTGGAGAGCTGACCGATACCGCTTTTGCGGTAAAGCCTGATAATCCTCGTGCTCTTGACAGCCGTGTCCTTGCTCAGTCGCTTACTGAGCGCGGTCTGCGTACACTGCCCTTTGAGGATTACGACACGGGAGCAGGAGCTGCACTTGATTACGCGAAGGAGCACGATATGCCTCTTATTGCATTGGGCTCACTTTATATGTATCAGCAGTTCACAGAGGCGCTGAAAAAGCTCCTCCATATATAGTCCGGAAAGAGAATTTTTCAACGCCAACAGGTTGAATTTCAGAAAAATAATTTTAAGCTTTGTATATATGCCCAAAAGCAGCCGGTTTACGGCTGCTTTTTTGTGTCTGTATAAGGGGAAAAGAAAAGTACCTCTGCAAATACAGAGGTACTTGATAGCTTTGATATTCTCCCAGTAGGGATAAAATTATCTCTTCGAGAACTGTCGGCGCGTTAAGAAAACAGTCCTGCGGACTGTTTTTAGCGGCGACCGCAGCAGCTGTGCTGCGAGGACTCCTCAGCATGAAAAAGAAAAGTACCTCTGCATAGCAAAGGTACTTGATAGCGATAAATCTGATTATCTCTTTGACAAAGTGCAATCACAGTATTACGCTATTTTTGAGCTGTTTTGTTAGTTATGTGTTAGTTACCCTGCTTGTTTTGTGACGATGCAGGGCTATTTTATTGTCGCTGAATAAGCATTTGGGTTCGGGAGCT
>NZ_JAIKXF010000107.1 GCF_024684275.1 Ruminococcus sp. | reverse complement strand
TCGAGCGCAATATTCGGCATCATGGCTGTGGCATATTTCTATATGCTGCACCCTCTGTCGAAAAAGCTCAGCGAAAGGCTTCCCGAGCCTGTATGCTTCGGGGCGGGACTGTTCCTCA
The DNA here is from genome assembly GCF_024684275.1 of Ruminococcus sp. The sequence goes on along the minus strand of NZ_JAIKXF010000107.1, from coordinate 3,588 downwards.
CAGCAGGGATACTCACAGATACTATCATTTCTGTCACAGAAAACCTCAAATAAAAGCAAATATGGGCTTTTGCCCATTAAATAAAGGAGTTTTAAAATGAAAACCGTAAATATCGCAATCGACGGACCTGCAGGCGCAGGAAAAAGCACTATCGCCAAAATGGTATCAAAACAGCTTGGCTACATCTACGTTGATACAGGCGCCCTGTACCGTACTATCGCTCTTTACATAACCGAGAACAAAATAGCCGACAAGGATATCGAGGCTTCCCTCGAAAAGGCTGAGGTATCACTTAAGTTCATCGACGGTGCACAGAGAGTTTTCCTCGGCAAAAGAGACGTTTCCGACCTTATCAGGACTCCCGAGATATCAATGGCTGCTTCACGCACATCTGCCATACCCGCAGTAAGAGCATATCTCTTTGAGACTCAGCAGAAGATAGCCCGCGAGAATAATGTTATCATGGACGGAAGAGATATCGGCACGGTAGTCCTCCCCAATGCGGACGTAAAGATATTCCTTACGGCTTCCGCCGAGGAACGCGCTAACCGCCGCTACAAGGAGCTCCTTGAAAAGCCCGGCTGTCCCACATATCAGGAGATACTTGACGATATAATCATGCGTGACTATCAGGATATGCACCGTGAGACAGCTCCCCTGAAGCAGGCTGAGGACGCAGTGCTCGTGGACACAACAAAGCTGAATTTAGAGGAGTCCGCAGCCGCTATCGTAAAGGTCATAAAGGATAAGATCGGCTGATGGATATTATTTTCAGACAGGCGGTATGTGACGATTTCCCTGTCATTAAGGAGCTTTTCAGCGAAATGCTGAGAAGCGTCGGTGAAGAGGAAGCAGATAATTACGATGTCAGCTATCTTGAATTCTTCTCCGACAACGACGATATCATATATGCTGCCGAGGCAGACGGTAAAGTTATCGGATACCTCTCTGTTGCGGTATTCACTGAGTACATCTATCTCGACGACTTTTCAGTGACGGAAAAATACCGCGGAAGAGGCATAGGCACAAAGCTTATAGCACTTGCCGAAAAATACGGGATCGAAAAAAAAATTCCGACTGCCATGCTCCATGTTAAATGCTCAAACGAAAAAGCACTGAGGCTTTACAAAAGGCTGGGCTATACAGTCTCCGACGACAATGGCAGCCGTTTCAGAATGACAAAACAATTACAGAGGTGAGAACAATATGTATTATTTAGCAAAATTTGCCGTACTCATATACTTCAAAATAATGTACAAGCTTCACTTTGAAGGAAAAGAAAACATACCAACAGACACAACAGTTATATACGCCTGCAATCACCGCAGCAACGCCGATCCGCCGCTCCTCGGCTGCGGAGCGCGGGGCAGATTCGCTTTTATGGCAAAGGAGGAGCTCTTCCGCAACAAGCTTTTCGCATGGCTCATACGCTCCCTCGGAGCTTTTCCCGTTGCCCGCGGAAAGGGCGATACGGGTGTTATCGACACAGCCGTTGAAAGGCTCGGCAGCGGCCGCAGCCTTATGATATTCCCCGAGGGTACGCGCTCAAAGGACGGCAAGGTGGGCAAGGGACACACAGGCGCTGCTCTCATAGCAGTGAAGGCAGACAAGCCTATAATCCCTGTTGGTATATGCTACGGAGAAAAGCTGAAATTCCGCACTCCCCTCACCGTAAAATTCGGCAGGCCCATTGATCCCGAGGAATACTGCGAGATAAGCGATACTCCCAATCCCCGTCAGCTCGTAAAGCTCAAGAACCGCTATATGGCGGATATAAAGCTCCTCGTTGAGGGCGAGCCAGAAGCGTCAGACGATACAAAGGAGGATAAGGCTGATGAGTAAGGTAACGGTGGCAAAATCCGCAGGCTTCTGCTTCGGAGTTGACAGAGCCGTGAAAATGGTCTACGGCGAGCTCGAAAACAATACCCATGTGGCTACTCTCGGTCCTATCATACATAATCAGGACGTTGTCAATGATATGCAGGCAAAGGGCGCAAGGATAATCGAGACCGTGGACGAGCTGAAGCCCGATGAGACGGTAGTTATCCGCTCACACGGCGTAGGAAAGGAAATATACGATCAGATACAGGCAAAGGGCAACAGGATGCTCGACGCCACCTGTCCCTTTGTGTCGCGCATACATAAGATAGTGGCAGAAAAGTCCGCGGAAGGGTACTTTATTCTTATCGCAGGTGACAGAGATCATCCTGAGGTGCAGGGCATAGTTGGTCATTGTGACGAAAATTACATGGTTTTCAAGGACAACTTTGAGCTAAAAGACTTTTTTGAAAAAAATTATAAAAATTTGCAAAAAAAGCTTGCAATTGTGGCGCAAACGACGTATAATATAGTAGTATGGGGTGAGTGTTTAAACGTGATCCCGAAGGACGATCCAAATATTGTTATATACGATACGATATGCAACGCTACCGACGCGCGTCAGTCCGACGCTGCCGAACTTGCCAAGAACTCTGACATCATGCTTGTGGTCGGGGGAAGACACAGTTCAAACACCGTTAAGCTTTTCGAGGTTTGCAGCCGTTACTGTAAAACATATCATATCGAGAATTCGGACGAGCTTCGGTCATTAAAGCTTCCAAATGCCACTAATATCGGCATTACTGCCGGGGCATCAACCCCCGCCTATATAATCAAGGAGGTACAAACCAAAATGGCAGAAAATGAAATTCTTGCAGCTAATCAGAATGAGGAGTTTGATTTCGCTCAGGCAATCGACGAGTCATTCAAAAAAATACATACAGGAGAGAAAGTTAAAGGCATTGTTATCGCCGTAAACAATACAGAGGCTATCGTAGACCTCGGCACAAAGCACACCGGCTATGTTGCTCTCGACGACCTTACAGACGATCCATCAAAGAAGCCTTCTGACATCGTCAGCGTCGGCGACGAGATCGATCTTGTTGTTATCAAGGTGAATGACGCAGAGGGTACAGCTGCTCTCTCAAAGAGAAAGGTGGACGAACAGGCAGGTTACGAGAAGATCGTACAGGCCAAGGAAGAGGGCACAGTTCTCGAAGGCGTTGTTCAGAGCGTTGTAAACAAGGGTATCACACTCACAGTTATGGGTGTAAGAGTATTTATCCCTGCTTCTCTCACAGGTCTCCCGAGAGGCGCTGAGCTCGATCAGCTTCTCAAGAAGAAGGTAGAGTTCATCATCATCGAGGTATCTGAGGGCGGCAGAAAGAGAGCAGTAGGCTCTATCAAGGCTGTTCAGAACGCTAAGAAGGAAGAAGCAAAGGCAAGATTCTGGGAGACAGCAGAGGTTGGCAAGACTTACTCAGGCAAGGTCAAGTCTCTCACAAGCTTCGGCGCATTCGTTGACCTTGGCGGCATCGACGGTATGGTTCATATCTCAGAGCTCTCATGGAAGAGGATCAAGCACCCGAGTGAAGTCGTTAACGTAGGCGACACTCTTGAGGTATACATCAAGGATCTCGACAGAGAAGCAAACAGAATTTCTCTCGGCTTCAAGAAGGCTGAGGACAATCCTTGGGAGATCTTCAAGTCTCAGTATCAGGTTGGCGATGTAGTTAAGGCTACTATCGTTTCCATCACAAGCTTCGGTGC
>NZ_JAIKXF010000078.1 GCF_024684275.1 Ruminococcus sp. | reverse complement strand
GTTACGTAGCATACTCCCGGAGAAATTCCCTTGATATGTCCGTAGCTGTCAACAGTGGCAATGCTCGGATCGCCTGATGACCAGCGCTCGTCGGATTCGTATGTTCCGTTAGGATAAGCCTGTACCATAGGAGTATCCTGCTCGCCTACTTCGATATAAACGCTTGTCTTGTCAAGCTTGAAATCGCTTTCATTTACAGGCTCTGCCAGTGTAGTTGTAGTCACCGCAGTTGTACTTATAGCAGGATCTGTGGTAGTAGCCTGAGTCGTTATGGTAGTTGCAGAGGGCACCTTGCTTGGTTTTGCCTTCTTGTCGCTCTTTGAGCAGCCCTTTGCGATGAGGATTATAAACAGAAGCACAACAAATGCTATGATGAAGAGCGCTGCAAGCCGTCTGTTTCTCAGTGTCTTGCGTGATACTCTCTTACGGGGACGATGTGATTCGTATCTATCGTATTGGTTGTTGTCCATATTGATAAAGCCCTTTCTATAATTTCCGGCAGGTCATTATTACTGCCTGTTAAATACCTTATTTATATTATATCACAGTAAAAATGAAATGTCACGTAATTTCATTCCGATTCCGTATTTTTTGAACACTTTGACAAGTAACACGCACCGTTTTTGGCGTTTTTCAACAAAGGAGAAGTCTTTTGGTTACAAAGTGGTTAAAATCCTGCCGTCCTTGACACACCCGACTGAAACGAGTATAATAATATATGCTCATACTGCGCACACGGCTGCACGGTATGTGAAAGGAGTAATTCTATGTCAGACATCAAAAGGATAATTGCTGCCTTTTTAGCTGTGGGAACAGTTTTTTCCGCAGCCTCATGCAGCAAAAAAAATACAAAGAGCTCATCAACAGCGGCACCCGAATCAGCTGTCAGTACAGCAAAAAGCAGCACAGAGCCCGTCACCGAAGCAGGCAGCATGGATATAGTATGGCTGTCAGACTTTGACCTCAATCCCGAGGGCGATCAGCGCTCGTCAGCTCTGTCCATATTCGAGGACGTTTACGGCGGCAGCATAAAGTTCGTCTCAGTTCCTCCAGCCGAAAAGCTCATAAAGCTTGACCAGATGATACAATCGGGCGATGAAGTAGATATGTTCCCCTATGATATGAGCGTGTTCCCGGAGGGCATACTAAAGGACAGATTCCTGCCCCTCGATCCCTATTTCGGCGAAATGGGCGTAGACGAGGGAATGTGGAAGGATATGTCTGCTGTTATCGACAAATTCGCATACAAGGGCAAGCACTATGTCGTGCCGTTTTCAGTATCCGAGCCTCAGCTCATCACCTACAGCAGAAAGCTGATACAGTCCGAGGGCATGGAGGATCCCTACACCCTCTACAAGGACGGCAAATGGGACTGGAACGTATTCAATAACATGATAAACAAGTTCTCTGAAAGCGAGTCATCCCTGCACCATTTCGGTATAAGCGGCTTTTTCGGCAGAGCTATCCTCGCGTCAAGCGGCAAAACCGTTGTAGGCTTTGACGGAGACAAGCTCACCAACAACATAAAGGACGGCGAAATAGCTCAGGCAGAGAACATTATGCGTGATCTCCAGTCGCGCTGGCTGTACAACAAGAGCGTTAACGGTCAGTTCATGACGGATATGAACACACTGTTCTACGCTTCAAGCGATCTGACCTTAGCTACCTCAAACAGAGTAAATCCCGAGGCAGACCTTATGATAGTTCCTTTCCCAAAGTCTCCCAATGCAGACAAGAACTATATCGCCTGCGATTATGACGCAAGAATGCTGGTCAAGAACTCCAAAAAAGGCAGGGCTGTTGCCACATACCTCAAATGCGAGCGCATGGCGGCTTCCGACGAAGGCTTCACGGCTAAGAAAAAGGAACAGGCTCTGAAAACTATGACCGAGGAGCAGTACAACGCATTACAGGAGTATATCAGCTCCGCAAAGGCGAACCCTGTCGTAGAGCTCGGCTACGGAATGGGCGAGAATATGCTGAGAAACGGCGACTGTAACTTCGATACCAGAGGCGCTATGGACAATATCACCTCAGCTCTGCTGGAGGGCGGTGCTCCCGTGGGCTCATGGGAGGAGCTCCGCGACAGAATGTCGCCGATAATCGACGAGGAGATAAAGAAATACTGAAATACAGCGGCGGATACTGCCGCGCGAGATCCTATATCAGCTCCGGAATTATATAAAAACTGAAGGAACGGCAAAGGAGAGCCCCCTCCGGCGGAACGCAGGTTACATTTACGAGACTGAAATTTCAGGCACGGTAACCATGTTTCTCCGTTAAGAGGAGGCGACTTATGCCGTTCCTTTTTCTCTTTAATGGAATGGGCAATATCGGCTTCTATGGCAAAATGCTGCAAATCATGTATTCTTTTTTGATGCATTCTACAAAAAGTACCTTTCCCGTGCAAATATACATGATTTGTTCACAAATACTTAATAAAATGTGATATACTATTTTATAGAACAATTAAATATTGAACTTCAGATAAATCTTACTTATTATCCGGTATCTGATCCATGATTTAATTGACATATCAATAAACACGAAAGGAATTTGACATGAAGAAATTTATTGCGGCAGCCCTTTCGGCTGCAATATGTATCGGAGCTGTATCAGCTGCCAATATATGTGCGGCAACACCTGATATCAGCGGTATATCCGCTGAGAACATCAGAGTTGCTGAGTCGGGTAAATGCGGAAATGACGCTTACTGGAGCTATGAAAACGGAAAGCTCACTATTACGGGCAGCGGCGAAATGGGTGACTGGGACGGCGGCGGATATACTCCGTGGGCAAAGCTCAGAAAACAACTTACATCTGTCGAGATAGGCGAGGGTATCACAACTGTGGGAACCTTTGCTTTTTCCAACTGCACAATGATAACGTCCTTAAAGCTGCCAAGCACCTTAAAGGAGCTGGAAATGTGCTGTTTTCAGGACTGTGACAGCCTTGAAAGCGCAGACCTGCCAAGCGGTCTTACGACCATAGGCTCATATTCCTTTAAGAACTGCAATAACTTGAAAAGAGTTGTTGTACGCAGTACAAACTGTCAGTTCATAGGCGGCATGGATACCATAAGCAATGATACAGCCAACAGAAACAACAAATATACAGGTGTTATTGCAGGATATCCGGGCTCTACAGCTGAGACATATGCTTCAAAGAGCGGTTACAGCTTTGAGGAGCTTAAAGGCGCTCCGCCTGAGACCACTGTATCCAGCATAACAACAGCTGCTGCTACCACCACTACGACCACTGCCACAACGACCACATCTGCAAAAAAGACGACAACTACTGCAAAAACTACTACGACAACTACTGCAAAAACCGTCACATCAACCACTACTGCGAAAACCACCACATCAAATGAAAACGGCAATACGACAACAACGACTGTTACAACCGAAAAACCGCTTGAAACTATCACTTTTACTGCGGCTTACGTTGTGCAGGAGATAGTCTCATATCCTACAAAAACAATTTACAGCGAAGGCGAGGAGCTTGATCTCAGCGGCGTTTCCGTAAAGGTACGCACAGAAACACGCTGGATTGAGGCTGACGGAAACAGAGCAGGTACTATTTACGGCACGCCCTTCGTCGTAGACAATATCACCATTCCTGCCGAAGCAGTCACCATCAGCGGCGAAAACGGCGCTGTCTGGAAGGGTGAGGACGCAGACAAACTCAAAGCAGGCAGCTATAACGTCAGAACAAACAACCGCGTGTACCTCGATGAAGTACATTCATATGCGGATTTTTCCAATTACAAGCAGAAAATAACCTACAAAGAGGCTTCTGTAACTACTACAGCTTCCACTACAACAGCCGCCACAACAACTGAAAAAACTACCACCACCGTGAACTACGACGGTTCAGAGTTTGCTATAAGTGTAGACCTTGACAAGATCGGAGTGGACGAAAAGACCACATTCAGATTCACAAAGGGCGAGCACCTCATTCCTTTCGGACGCCTTGATTATGATGATGACGTCATATCAATGAAAAAGAATGATGACAATACATATGAGGTCACAGGTCTTGTCCCCGGTTCAGCTGTTATAAGCTTCACTGCTCCGACAGGTCAGAAAAAGCAGGTCATGATAACTGTCGGCGTCGGCGCTGATTTCGGCGACGCAAACCGCGACGGCACTGTTGATCTGTCAGATGTTGTGCTCATTATGCAGTCTCTGGCAAATCCGAACAAATACGGTCTTAACGGTACAGATAAGAGCCATATAACCGAATACGGTCTGACAAACGCCGATGTAAATCTTCAGAACGGCGTTACCGCTGAGGACGCTCTCTGTATCCAGAAGTATCTGTTAAAGCTCATACCTGCGCTTCCTGTATCCGTCAAAGATTAAAACACTTTCTTATAGCCCGTACAGCAATATCAAGCTGTACGGGCTGTTTTTTGTCCACCTGTTGCATAATAATTTCATCGTGATTATGCACAATATCTATCATATCAAATTAAACACTATGCCGAAAATTTAAGCAAACAGCCGTATTTAACCGTATTGTAATATTTTAGTTACCATTTTGTAACCAAATTTCACAGTAAAACTTGTATAATAGATTTTGAGACATATTATAGGCGAAAAAACTTTAGAAAGTAGTGTGATAACATGAACAAATTAAACAGGCTGAAATCAGCCATCATCAGCGGCGCTGTCGCTATGTCCGCACTTGTGGCACCTCTCTCAGCGGTGTCTCCCTCTCTCACAGCAAATGCGGCAGATAACGACAACTATGCAAAGCTCCTCCAGTACTCCCTCTATTTCTATGACGCAAATATGTGTGGCAACAATTCCGACTGCGCTCTCACATGGAGAGGCAACTGCCATACAAACGACGTAGTTCCGGGCGGCTTCCACGACGCCGGTGACCACGTAATGTTCGGTCAGCCACAGGGCTATGCAGCTTCTACTCTCGGCTGGTCCTACTACGAATTCAAGGACGCTTACGACTCAACAGGTCAGACAGCTCACCTCAAGGTGATAACTGACAAATTCGCTAAATTCTTCCGTGAAGCTACAAAGCTCAACGGCAATACAGTATCTGAAGTCCTCATCGAAAAGGGCGAAGGCAACACAGACCATAAATACTGGGGCGCTCCTGAAACCCAGGGCGACAGAGGACGTATGCTCTGGACAACAGGCGGTGCTGCTAACGTAACTGCTGAATATGCAGCAGCTCTCGCAGCTAACTATGTAAACTTCGGCAACGCAGATGACCTCAAGTACGCTAAGGCTCTCTACGACTTCTCAAAGAAGGACAAGAGCTTCTACTCAGCAGGTACATTCTATGACGCTCACTGGACAGGCTCTGACGACGAGCTCGCATGGGCAGCAGGCTGGCTCTACCTTGCTACAAAGGATGATGCATACCTCAACGATCTGAAGAACTGTCCTACAGCTTACTCAGTTCACTCATGGGAGAGCGTTCAGCTCGGTGCTGCTATACTCAAGGGCGAGATCACAGGCGACTGGGGCAGCGCAGCAGAGCTCAGCAAGTTCAGCGGCAATAACTACTACTTCGCTAACGAGTGGGGCAGCGCAAGACACAATGCTACAGCTCAGCTTTGCTCACTGGTAGCAGCTAAGTACAATAAGGCTGATTCCTCATGGGCTAAGGGTCAGATGGAGTACCTCACAGGCGACAAGGCTTTCGCAAACGGACAGAAGCACTGTCTCGTAGTCGGCTTCAAGTCTGATTCTTCAAAGAATCCTCACCACAGAGCAGCTTCACCTGACGTTGACGCAAGCAAGCAGAATGACGGACAGAACAACAAGTACCTCCTTATAGGTGCTCTCTGCGGCGGTCCTCTTGATGCAAACGGCACATATCAGGATATCCGTTCAGACTATCAGGGCAACGAGGTCGCTATCGACTATAACGCAGGTTTCGTAGGCGCAGCAGCAGGTCTTTACCACTTCTACAAGACAGGCTCTACTGTATCACAGATCGAGGGCGTTAAGAAGATCTACAGCGGCAGCGGCGCTGATATAACTCCCGGCAATAACACAACAACAACTACAACTCAGCCTAACCCAGGCAGCAACGTAACAACAACTACAACTCCTAATCCGGGCACTTCTACAAGCGATGACGATATAGTTCTTGAGGGTTCAAGCCTCAAGGCTGTAAAGGAAGAGAGCACTGTAGACGGCGCTATCAACAACGTTTGTGAATTCGCTCCTCAGGGCGCTAAGTCCGTTACAATGTACCTCAAGGTAAACTCAAACGATACTGAAGTATCAGGCGGTTTCGGTACATGGACAGGCGAATGGGAGCAGGAAGAGTTCTCAGGCGTTAAGGTAAACTCTGACAAGACAGTAGCTATCGACTATACTGTTCCTTCAAACGTTGGTTCAACTATCAAGGCTATGGTTTGG
>NZ_JAIKXF010000133.1 GCF_024684275.1 Ruminococcus sp. | reverse complement strand
GTTTCAGTATTCACAGACAGTTTTCCGCCGCTGCAAAGCTTCTTGTACTCATCAAGAGTTAAAGCACCGTCTGAGTTATATGTGCGGACGAGAGTTTCTTTGCTCGTATATTTTTCGGAATAAGCACCCTTTTCGTTCTCGATATACTCACCAAACCAGAGTCCGAAGAACGACCATATAGCATTGTCACGGAAGGAGCTGTCAACATCCGGTACACTTCCGCACTCGCTTATAGCAACAAGCTTGCCCTTTCCGGCAAATTTCTGTACAGCAGCAAAGCTCTCGTAGAACTTGTCGCCGTAGTCACGGGAATCTGACATATATATGTCAACAGCTGCAATATCGTATCTGCTCTTATCCACAAGAGTACTTTCGCTCTGACCATTCCATATCCATATGAGATTATCAAGCTCGAAATACTCGGTCAGACGGACGTAAATAAGGTCCCAGAGCCATTTGTAGGCATCAGCTCCGGAAGCTCCCCACCAATACCAGTTTCCGTAGCCTTCCGGAAGCGGTCTCCAGAGCACAGGAACGCCTTTATTTTTCAGTGAAGTTAGCTGTCCTGCCATATTATCAATGTCGAGTATGAGGTCATAGCACTCCTCGGAAATATCTCCCTCGCCGTAAAGACCTCTTATCTCCTCCTGCGTGAGCTTTGCTATATCCTTTTTGGTAACTGCCTTTGCAAGCCTGAAGTCAGTCTCCTCAGTCCTTACGGAGCGTTTATCAGAAGGTGAGTTCCAATACCAGCTTGCACACACTATACCGCCGTTTTTGTACCAATCTGCACATGCATCAACGTCCTTGAAGCTCTCATCGTAAGAACCTTCGGGCACTGTCAGGTTGCAGAAGCGGATAACAGGGTATTTACCGGTAGTTTTATATATAAGGTCAAGTTCGGAATTATCATCGTCAGCGGCATACTGTCCGGTTATCATGAATTTTCCGTAATTATCCGTAAGGAAGCTCATAAGCTCTTTTGCAGACTCGCCTGCTTTTTTATTTACAGGCTTACCGTCAGCCTCGTATTTTATCTCACTGAGAGTCTTGTTGTCGGTCAGTTTGAGGTAATCAAGGCAAATATCGCCGTCCTTAGGACAAACAGTTATCTCAGAACCTCCCTTTGTGAGGAATACTCCGTGAATGGTTATCTGAGTAAATTTTCGTTCTGATGCTGTTGAAAAGTCGGTGAGCTGAGCTCCGTTAAGAAGCAGCTGACACTGTGTAACTTTATCCGATTCGATATTGAAAGAAAGGTCGTAATGCTGATTGCTCGGCACATTTATCTTGAATGTCAGCGACTGTTTGCCATTTGGTACAAAGCCTGTAACATAGCCCTTACCGCTGAAATTCTCCTTTTCCGCAGCAACTTTCTGACCCTCTTTCAGCTCGCAGTCCTCAGCCTCATAGAAATCTCCGGTAGCCTGTTTCTGTATCTCAGGTATAGTTACCGGATAATCCGGATACTCTTTATCGGGCACGACCGGCTGTGTAGTTGTGGGGACAGTCTCAGTCTCCTCGACTATCGGCACAGGTGCATTGTCATCTGATTTTTTCGACTTGCTGCAAGCTGCGACCGATGAAGTGCCCAGAGCAGCTGCGGCAGCAAGGGATAATATTCTTTTAATGTCCATTTATGCTCCTTATAGCTTACGCTTTGACTGTATATCTGCTTCCGGCATTTGTATTGAATATCACAACGCCGTCCTCGATGCGTGAGCCAACGCTCTCACCGTCGCAGATTATACTTACTACGCAGTTAGCTCTGAGGCGGCATTCTCCGCCCATATCAGAAGTTATAACTGCTGTTTTCAACTTGCCCTCTGCCCATTCGATGTCCACACCGAAACCGCCTTTTGCACGAAGTCCGGTGATATGACCGTTCTCCCATTCGTGAGGAAGAGCCGGCAGAAGATTTATCTCTCCGCAGCTGCATTGCAGAAGTGCCTCAGCTATTGCGGATATACCGCCGAAATTTCCGTCTATCTGGAATGGCGGATGAGAATCGAGCATATTCGGATTAGTTGAGTACGCAAGGAGCTTTTTGAGATTTTCGTATACCATGCGGCTGTCGAAAAGTCTTGCCCACATATTAGTTATCCACGCACAGCTCCAACCTGTGTGAGTATCCTCGTGGATAAGTCGGCGTACAAGAGTAGCTCTTGCCGCATCAGCAAGCTTAGGAGTCTTATAAGGTGAGATAATGTCAGCAGGATGAAGTCCGAAAAGCTGAGAAACGTGTCTGTGACCGGCTTCTGTTTCGTCATAGTCCTCTGACCACTCCATTATCTGTCCGTACTTTCCTACTTCCGGCTGAGGTATCTTCTTTAGCATTTTTTTGAGCTTATTTGCGAATTTTTCGTCCTTACCGAGTATCGCAGCTGCTTTGATAACGTCATTGAAAAGTACTGTGATTATCTGTGAGTCCATAGAAGGTCCGGCACAGATACAGCCCTTAACTCCGTTGGCGGTGATGTAGGTATTCTCCGGAGACACAGAAGGACAGGTCACCAGATGTCCCTTACCGTCGTCTATGAGGAACTGCACAAAGAATTCGGCAGCCTCTTTCATAAGGTGGTACTTCTCTGCAAGGAATTCCTCATCGAGAGTGTACTCGTAGTGTTCAAAAACATGAAGAGCGAGCCATGCTCCGCCCATAGGCCATAAAGTCGCAGGCTTCCACTCGTCCTGAGGAGCTGTATCTCCCCATATATCGGTATTATGGTGACATACGAACCCCTTGTCTATGCCGTACATTTCCTTAGCTGTGATACGTCCGTTTTCGCAGACTCTCTCCAGCAGGTCAAAAAGCGGCAGGTGGCACTCGGAGAGATTACAGCTCTCTGCCGGCCAGTAGTTCATTTCCGTATTTATATTCACAGTGTACTTGCTTCCCCATGCAGGCCACATTTCCTCATTCCAGATGCCCTGAAGGTTCATAGGCTGAGTACCTGTACGGCTCGCAGAGATCATAAGATAGCGTCCATAGTTAAAATACAGCTCGATGAGCTTGTTATCGTGGATAAGACGTATACACTCCCTGTTATCGAGCTCGTCACCTTTAAGGCGGTCGATACGTTCATCGGTGGTCATCGAAGCGATATCAGCATCGCTATTGTCTTCAAGGGAAAGCTCAACACGGTCAAAAAGGTCTTTATAGTCGTTAATATGGCGGTAGAGCAGCTCGTCGTATTCGCAGCCCAGAGCCATTTCAACGTCCACCTCAGCGGACTCCTCATAGTGTTCGCTGTAAAAACTTGTTCTTACAGAGAGTACTAAGGTCACTTCGTCAGCATTTTCGGCACGGAGCTTGCCTCCGACAGTTCTCAGTGTACCGCCCTTTGCCTTTGCTCCGACTATCGCAGCAAAGAAGATACCGTCACGGCTGCCTGTACCGCCTGTATAGGCGAGCATATTTTTTGCACATGGACGATTATCGTCATAATAGTCATCTCTGCCGTCGATAGAGCAGTCGAGAGTTACCATGCCCTCGTGGTCAGAGCTGATGTGTATCACCATTACCTCGTCCGGAGCTGATACGAACACCTCACGGGTATAGTTAACGTCATTGCAGTTAAACGATACTCTTGCGACAGCCTCAGATATATCAAGACTTCTTGAATAGTCCTTAGCTCTGCCGTTTAGCTCCATATTTATCTTGAGGTCACCGAGAGGCATATAGTGTCTCATATTAGGAGTTACGCCCTGCATTTTCTCGAAAGCGACTTTCTCAGCAGCGGCAACATCTCCGGCAGCAAGCAAGCTGCGGACTTCTGCGAGTCCCTCTTTAGCGTCCGGATTTACTCTGTGACGCAGTCCGCCCGACCATATAGAGTCCTCGTTGAGCTTTATCACTTCCTCGGCAGTTCCGCCGAATATCATTCCGCCTATTCTGCCGTTTCCGACCGGTAATGCCCAGTTGAAATCTTCGGCAGGCTTGTTGTAATTAAGTAGTGTTTCTTTTGACATATATGATACTCCTTTTCAGGGAAATTAACAAAATATTAATATCACTATATTATATCATAATTATCATGCTTTTGCAAATCTACAGACCGGCATCCGCATGAATTCCGGCATTATAATAAATAAAACCGCCCTATGTCGGCGACTTTTGGACAATACAACAAAAGGCTGCCGTACCTTAGTACAGCAGCCATGATCTTGTTATTACTTCTTGTTATTTTTCTTTGATGAGCCGTTCTTCTTGCCGGAAGTATTCTTCTTAGCAGCAGGAGCATCCTTCTTTTCAACCGGCTTTTCTTCCTTTGGAGCTTCCTCCTTCTTAACAGGAGCAGCTTTCTTTTCCGAACCGCCGTTTTCCTTTGCTGCCTCTCTTGCCTTCCACCATGACCATGTTGCAGGTGCAACATAGAGTGATGAGTAAGTACCGGAGATAAGACCGAACATAAGCGGTACAGAGAAGCTGAGAAGTGAATGATAACCGGTTATAAGAACAACAATAGTGATGATAAGCATTGTGCTTATAGTTGTTATAGAAGTTCTGATAGAACGTGTAAGTGACTGAGTGCAGCTTACATTGATAAGCTCATTAAGAGAAGCCTTTGGCATGAGCTTGCGGTTTTCTCTGATTCTGTCGTAGATAACGATAGTATTGTTGATAGAGTAACCGAGGATAGTAAGGAATACGGCAACGATATTTGAATCGATATTGAAGCCGCATACCACTGTAGTTGCAAAGGCAACGAGAAGGTCGAGACAAAGTGCGAATATTGAGCACACACCTGCTGACCAGCCGCCGATATTCTTGAATCGGATAGCAATATAGATGATAACGACGATAGCAGCGAATATAACTGCAACCAAGCACTTGAGCAGGAACTCACGTCCTGATGTAGGGCTAACATCGTTTGAATCGTATATCTCAAGAGCATTGTCGGCAAACTTTTCTCTGAGCGCTGTAGTGAGCTCAGTCTGTCTGTCAACAGTGAGTCCCTCATCTGAGGTAAACGAGATAGTTATCTGCTTTCCGCCCGAATCAAGGCTCTCACCTGTTCTTACAACAACAGATGAACCGACGATATCCTTTACTGTTGAAGCAACGTCGTTTGTATTTATCTCGCCCTGATATGTGTAGGTGATAAGAGTACCGCCCTTGAATTCGATGGCGAGATGAATGCCTCTTATAATAGCTCCTGCGATGAATACGACCAGAACGCCGATAACAACGCCGAGTATGAGTTTTTTCTTTGAACAGAAGTTATAGACCTTCTTGGGAGTTAATACGACTTCCTTCTGAGATTCCTTTTTGCTCATTTCGTATCACCTCCGTAAAGCTTTCTGTTTTTAAAGCACTTGAACTTGGAGAGTGATGTTACCATAAGTCTTGAAGCAAATACTCCGAAGATAAAGTTGCAGACAACACCTGCGAGCAGGGTAAATCCGAAGGAGTAAACAACGCCCTCAGCTGTAGCGCCGAATGCGAAGAAAATAGTCTTGTTGAGTATCTTTGAGAAGAAGCTGTCGGGAACACCGAAAGCGCCCATAAGGATAACTGCGATGATAACGTTTGTGATGTTACCGTCGAGGATAGCGGAGAACGCTCTCTTGTAAGCTATCTTTATAGCAGCATCCAGCGACTTGCCCGTTCTGAGCTCTTCCTTGATACGCTCACCTGTGATGATGTTAGCGTCAACACCCATACCTACTGCAAGTATGATACCTGCGATACCGGGGATAGTAAGAGTTGAGCCGTTCATGAATCCGAACCAGCCTGTGATAGCTGCAACAGAACCTGCGATCTGTCCGCAGAGTGCGATGACAGCCACAACACCGGGAAGTCTGTAAAGGAATATCATGTATACAGCTATTCCGATGAATGCGATAAGAGCTGCAAGGAGAATAGCGTCCAGTGAGCCCTCACCCATTGTAGGAGATATTGTTCTGAAGCTCTTTGTTTCCATTTTGAACGGAAGAGCACCGGAATTTATCTGGTCAGCAAGCTTCTTTGAAGAATCCGCGTCAAAGTTGCCTGATATCTGAGCCTTGCCGTCTGTGATAGTGCTGTTTACTCTCGGAGCGGATATCATAGTGTTATCCATCCAGATAGAGATAGGTGTTTCAGTACCTGAAAGCTCGCCTGTAGCCGCAGCGAATTTCTCTTTTCCTGAGTTTTCGCCGCCCGACTTGAGCTCAAGAGAAACTACATATTCCAGATCCTTGCCATCCTCTGTAGGCAGGTACTGGCTCTTTGCAGAAGCGATATCGTCACCTGTGAGGACTATCTCACCTGAAGGAACGGTATTTCCCTCTGCGTCAGTAGTTGTATCAGTGCCCTTACGGAATGTCAGCTCAGCCATTTCGCCGAGCTCCTTAACGGCAGATTCGGGATCAAAGTCTGATTCGCCGACCTTCCACGGAAAGCGGACGATAATTCTGTCGCTCTTTGTATCGCTGTAGACCTCGTTATCCGTGATGCCGAGTGTAGAAAGTCTTGTCTTTATGACCTCGGTAGCGGAATCCAGCTGACCTTCGTCAGCATCAAAGTCACCTGCGGGACCAAAGGTAACATCAACACCGCCCTTGATATCTATACCAAGTCGGATATCGTCAACGCCCTTGATGTAGGTGTCCCTGGTGTCGCCGTAGAGCTTATCAATACCAAATACTGCTGTTACGGCAAAAATAGCGATAAAAGCAACGACAATGAAGAAAGTTTTTTTGCCTGTCTTTTTCACAGTCATGCCTCCTGTTTTTGGGCTTTTTTACAGGTCTGCCAGTGCGCAGATAAGCCTTTAAGCCCATATTTCCTGTCTCTTTGACAATTACAATTATTGTACTATATTTTTGTAAAAAAGTCAAGCATATAAGCTGAAAATATTCCCATTTCAAAAATATGCACAATTACAGCGGCTTAAATTCGGGATTATGAACAAATTACAGCCTTGCCTGCATGATGACCGGCTCCTGACCGCGGCAAAGCTCCTCACTACAGCAGAATCTTGACTTTATATGTAAAATAATGTATAATATATTGCAGTAAACCGAAAGGAGCGGTAACGTGGCAAAGCTGAGATTTTCCGAAAAAAACGGCGAGGTATGCATACACTGCAAATTCGTGGGCAGTGAAATGCTCAATGAAGCCGAATATAATTACTTCATAGACAACCGTATAGACGGCTGGCTCGTACCGCGCTCCACAGCTGCCGACAAGCTTGAATTCACAGGGGCAAGGGGTATCCCCCTCATGCATCTGCTGAAAAGCGGCGTTGACACAAAAAAATATTTCAGAATAGTTTCAAATCTGCTGAATATACTCGAAGTAGCCGAAAGCTGCGGCTTTAATATGCAGAATATAGTCCTTGACCCTGATTTTATCACGGTCTCTCCCGAAAGCTGCGATATACATCTTTTTTATCTGCCGCTATGGTACAACGAGAGCTTCAACGACGGCATAGTGAACTGCCTGCGCAAAATATCCACCTATGCAAAATACGCAGACCAGAACACCTACGCTCACATAGACAGCTTCATGAATCATGTCATCGGTATGCGTGTTTTCAGCATACACCAGACTAAAGAGTATATCCGCGAGACCTGTCCTGAGATATTCGGTCAGTCATACGACCACAGACAGTTCAGCAGACCTGCTCAGCAGGAGCAGCCTGTCCGCACACCGAGAGTCATTCCTCCTGTTCAGCACAGCGGCGATACTCATCAGTTCAATATCCCCAAGCCCGTAAAGCCTCACGTATCCGCAGTACATAAGCCCGAGCCGAAGGTTCTTCCCTCTATAAATGAAGAGAAGCACCGTCCCCTCCCCGAGCTGATAAAGCAGAAAAGCCCCCACACAGAGGTGCGTTATCCCACCCTCACAAGGCGCTCTACGGGAGTTACCGTGAATATCAGCAAGCCTGTGTTCAGGATAGGCAAGGAGCGTGACCGCGTCGACTTCTGCGTCACCGAAAACAGGACAGTGAGCCGTGTCCACGCCACTATCTACACCCGTGACGGCTCATGCTTCATTGAGGACAACAACTCTACCAACAAGACATATATAAACGGTACGCCCCTGCTCCCCGAAAGGGAGATAAAGCTTAAAAGCGGCGACGTACTCACACTTTCAAACGAAGAATTCGATTTCACAGACGCATAATATGTGTCACAAGGGGAAATTATGGAATATATTGCAGCCTGTGATACCGATGTGGGTATCACCAAAAAAATAAATCAGGACAGCGTCTGCGTTAAAACTGCAAAAACAAGCACAGGCAGAGCAGCTCTGATACTTGTATGTGACGGCATGGGCGGTCTCTCACGGGGAGAGCTTGCAAGTGCCGAGGTAGTCCGCAGCTTTGCCGAATGGTTCGACAGAGAGCTGCCCTTTGAGCTGCCCGAATGGGACTGGCAGACTGCCGCACACAACGTAATAAGCAGGCTCCGCCGCCTCAACGCAAGGCTTGTTGACTACGGCAGACATGAGTGTATACAGCTGGGCACTACGGCTACAGGCATTATTGCCGTGGATTCCCATTTCATGACCTTCCACGTAGGTGATACACGGATATACAAGGTCTCGGATAAGCTGAGTCAGCTCACCGATGACCATACCTTTGTCAACCGCGAGGTCAAGCTGGGGAATATGACTCCCGAGGAGGCTCTCACCGATCCGCGCAGGAACGCTCTTGTTCAGTGTATAGGCGTTACCGGCGACGTTTTCCCCGAGGTAAAGCTGGGAGACCTTGAAAGCGGCGTGAACTACATGATATGCTCCGACGGATTCCGCCATGTGCTCGCAGAAAAGGAGCTTTTCGAGGAGCTTTCACCGAAAGCTCTCAAAACAAAAACGGATATGCAGAATAAGCTCCGACAGCTCATCGACACCGTCAAGGACAGGGAGGAGACCGACAATATCACCGCCGCACTGTTCCATCCCGAGCTGTAACGCAAAGGAGATACCTATGACTACTGGAGAAATACTGATTATTGCAGCTGCGGCTGCGGTATTCATCATAATAAACATCATAATGTGGAGCATTATCGCTAAAAAAGAGCGCAGAACCAATAAAAAAAGCTCTCCTGAGAGCAAAATGACAGCTGTGCAGCTTAACGAGGTTTCCGCGGCTGCTACCGCAGCAGGCTTTGAGCTTATGGAAAATACAGTATTAGTCCACACTGATGACATTATCGGCGATTAGACCCGAGCTCCCACGCAGGCTTCGGTTTAATATATTTTTGTACATGATATAGGAGGAAAATCAAAATGAAGATCGCATTCAAGGTAATGAGCATATTACTGCTCGTCTATTACGGCATCATCGCCATCATCGGAATACTCGGCATAGCAGGCGTAGGTGCCTCGACCACCGGAAAAACAGGCGGAGAGGCTGCTTTCGGCGGAGTAGCTATACTCATTCTGCTTCTTGCACTCATACCAACTGCAATAGCTCTGTTTATGGCTTTCTACGGCGTAAAGGAAAACTACGGTATGTGCTTCAAGCTGGCGGCTGTACTTATGGTGCTCAACATCATATCATTCATAGCCTCAGACAACAAGGGCTCTGCTATTGTCGGACTTGTATTCTCAATAGCATACTGCTTTATGGCAAAAAAGCTGGACAACGGCGCATATTAAGCTATATCTTATTATACACAGGGAGGAGCAGTATATGATAAACACAGAAGAATTAGGCTATAACCGAAATGTCAGAGCACAGGAATTCGCTCATAACCGAACACTTTACAACAGAGTACAGAGTATCCGCTCAAAGCTGATATACTTTTATGCAGCACCTCTCGCAGTATATCTGGTCGCTGCGATATTTATGGGCATCATCTCATATGTAGTTGCAGGTGCGCTTGATGCGTTGATAGTGATACCGCTTGCTGCTTATTTAGCGTGGAAGGGCTGCTACAGGTATCACGACTTTTCGCTTTTATCGCTTTTAGGCGTTCTGGTAATGAATCAGCTTCTGCTGATGTTCCTGAGTCCGTACGAGAACAAGCTGTTCTATGATTTCAATATCTTCGGCAAATCCTCGCTTATGCATCTGGTTTTGCTGGCAATAGTGGGCACAGCAGCAGTTATCAACCTGAAAATAAACATTACCTATCATAAGCTTGAAGAAGCCGACGGTTTTCCGCAGTTCAACGAGCGCTTTTTCGAGCAGGAAATGGACATCAGACAGTACGGTATAAAGAATCCCTATCAGCAGATGATAGACGACCGCAAAAAGACTGCCTCTGACTCAATGTCAGACGTTTCACTCCCTGCGGAAGCTCCTGAGGGCTATATCGGGGAGCACAAGCCGAGCAGCATGGACGAGCTGTGATGTCAATGTATATTTTACACAGAAATAAAGCAAAATTTCATCAAAACTAAGGCGGCTCAGTGCCGCCTTTTTTATTGACATGAAAGGCGTATAATGATATAAT
Organism: Ruminococcus sp.; assembly: GCF_024684275.1. Next base: position 52,957 of record NZ_JAIKXF010000133.1, on the reverse strand, counting down.
TGAATTGATGTACTGTCGAAGTACGACAATTGATATAAAAGGAGTAAATCAACATGAGCGGTAATATCAAAAGCTATGAAAGCCCATTCTGCACACGTTATGCAAGCGAGGAAATGCAGTATATTTTCTCTGCGGATAAAAAGTTCACTACATGGAGAAAGCTCTGGGTGGCTCTTGCAAGAGCCGAAATGAAGCTCGGTCTCCCTGTTACAGAGGCACAGGTGAAACAGCTTGAGGAGCATATCAACGATGTAGACTACGAAATGGCAGCAGAGCGCGAAAAGATAACACGCCACGATGTTATGGCTCACGTTTTCACATACGGACAGGCTTGTCCCGACGCCGCAGGCATCATACACCTGGGTGCTACATCATGCTATGTAGGCGACAACACAGACGTTATCATCATGCGCGACGCCCTCAAGGTAGTCCGCAGAAAGCTTCTCAACGTCATGAACAACCTTGCAAAGTTCGCAGACGAGTACAAGAACCTCCCCTGCCTTGCTTATACCCATTTACAGCCTGCTCAGCTCACAACTGTGGGCAAGAGAGCTACACTCTGGCTCAACGAGCTTCTCATGGATTTTGAGGACTTAGAGTACCGTATGTCCACATTAAAGCTTCTCGGCTCAAAGGGTACAACAGGCACACAGGCTTCATTCATGGAGCTTTTCGAGGGCGATACCGACAAGATAAAGCAGCTTGAAAAGATGATAGCCGAGGAAATGGGATTTGACGCTGTAGTTCCCGTATCGGGACAGACCTATTCACGCAAGGTGGATTCAAAGGTGCTTGAAGTCCTCAGCGACATTGCTCAGTCTGCAAGCAAGTTCTCAAACGATATGCGTATCCTTCAGTCATTCAAGGAAATGGAAGAGCCAAGAGAGAAGAAGCAGATAGGCTCATCTGCAATGGCTTACAAGCGCAATCCTATGCGCTGTGAGAGAATCACTTCTCTTGCACGTTACGTAATGATAGACAGCCTTAACCCTGCATTCACAGCAGGTACACAGTGGTTCGAGAGAACTCTCGATGACTCGGCAAACAAGCGTATCAGCGTTGCAGAGGCATTCCTCGGCGTTGACGCTATCCTCAACATCATGATGAACGTCACAAACGGTATCGTGGTATACCCGGAGATGATACGCCGCCGCGTTATGGCAGAGCTCCCATTCATGGCAAGCGAGAATATCATGATGGACGCTGTTAAGAAGGGCGGAAACCGTCAGGAGCTCCACGACCGTATCATGGACTATTCAATGGAAGCAGGCGCAAATGTAAAGGTTCGCGGTCTCGACAACAATCTCTGCGAACTTATCGAAGCCGATCCTATGTTTATGGTAACTAAGGAAGAGCTTGACGCTGTTCTCAAGCCCGAGAACTACACAGGAAGAAGCTCACAGCAGGTCGATGAGTTTCTTGCTGAATGCATCAATCCTATCCTTGAAGCCAACAAGGACATTCTCGGCGAAAGCTTTGAAATGAAAAACTAAGCAGCGTAACACTGTATCCTTGCCACCTGCAAATCGGCTATTTCACGCACTCTACGAAGCGTAGACTCCGCTTTATATCATAATTCTACGGCTCATGGGTGTACTTTTTCTCCGCCGCATGATACACTTTTCTCAGAAAGGAGGACACATGAATGGATCAGGTAAAGATCGGTAAATTCATCTCTCAGATGAGAAAAGAAAAAGGACTTACACAGAAACAGCTTGGCGAAGAACTTCTTATCAGTGATAAGACAGTTTCCAAGTGGGAGACAGGCAAAGGTATGCCCGAGGTGTCCCTTATGCTCCCTCTCTGTGAAAAGCTGGGTATCAACGTAAATGAGCTCCTCACGGGCGAGCGTATCCCCGACGAGGACTACAAGAAAAAAGCGGAGGAAAATATTATGAATATCATGCGTGAAAAAGAGGAAAGCATAAGAAAAATAATCATTTCGGCTATTTCAGCCGCTATCGCAGTACTTGCAAGCGTTACGATCATATTAGTGGCAGGCACACTGAAGATGGAAACGTGGCAGAGGATTCTGCTTATCGCAATAGCCGTGATCGTTATGGCAGGCGGTATCGCTGTTGCCTGCATGGCAGATCTGAGCGCAGGCACATATGAGTGCAGGCACTGCGGAACACGCTTCGTACCGTCTGCAAAGAGCTATGTTTTCGGCATTCATACTCTCACAAAGAGAAAGCTCACCTGCCCCAAGTGCGGCAAACGTTCATACTGCAAGCGCAGACTTACTCACTGAATTATCGGGCGGATAGTATCCGCCCCTACAGAATATAAGGAAACACAATGAAAAAAGAATATCTGGAAGCAGGCAAGATAGTCACTACCCACGGTATACGGGGTGAGGTGAAGATAATGCCTTATACCGACAGCCCCGACCTCCTTGCGGAGTTCGACAGACTGTTCATAGGAAAAAATCACGAGGAAGTGCTCATTGAGCGCTCCCGAGTATTCAAGAATACGGTAATCGCCAAGATAGAGGGGATCGACACTCCCGAGGCGGCTGAAAAGCTCCGCAACAAGGTGCTGTATATGCACCGTGACGACTTAGAGCTTGACGACGATACTTACTTCATACAGGATCTCATCGGTCTTGAAGTACGCGACGCCGATAATGACACCGTTTACGGCAAAATAGCCGACGTCATGCAGACAGGAGCCAACGACGTCTACGTCATAAAGGGCGATGATAAGGAATATCTCGTACCTGCTATCGCAGACGTTGTTATTTCCACTGATGTTGACGGCGGAGTAATGACTATCCGCCCTCTTGACGGGCTTTTCGACTGATATGAAAAAGAGCAATTTCCTTGCCCTGTCAGCGCTGTGCGCGGCTTTTGCAGCTGTGGCAGCATGGGTGCTGTCAGTTAGCGGCAGTCTTCCCGAAAGCTGGTTCAGACTGCCCAAATGGGGTATTTCAGCGGTGGGTATAGTTTTCCTGCTCATGCTGTTTATCCCCAATATAATATGGAGCAAAAAACAGCCGCAGAACTATGAGGAGTCCGCAAAACGCGAAAACAAGCTCCTCCTTGCACTTGAACGAGCAGGCGAGGCACTGGTATCGGTATTTGTGCTTATCGACAGAAGACTTGACAGCTTCTCACTCTCACCGAGACTGGGCTATCTTATACTCGCGCTCATACTGATGATACTCTATGAACTCTACTGGATAAAATATTTCCGAAGCAGCCGCACTCTTGCGGATATGTATTCGGATTACTGCGGCTTTCCGCTTGCAGGCGCTACACTGCCTGTATTTGCGGTATTTCTGCTGGGAGTTTACGCCTGCAATGTCTTTCTTACGGCGGCGTCAATAATACTTGGGATCGGACACATCGGCATACACCTTATGCATAAAAAAGAGATAGAAAAATAAAAAGAACAAAAGAAAATACGGCGTAAACACGCCAAAAAGGAGGCACTTACCATGAAAAGATTCTTAGGCATACTGTTTTTACTTGTCATCGCCGCAGCAGTAGTCTGCGCCTACTTCTTCCCCGGAATACCCTATAAATACAAGTGCACCAACGAATTGCAGACCACTGACAGTCTCTGGAATGATACTCCCGAAAACCTTCAGCCCATTTCAAGTGACACAGCCGATTACTCGAATTTTGGTCTGAAGCTCACTGCATGGGACGACATGAAGCCCGTCCGCACCGACAGCAAGGATTCGGCAATGTGGCAGAACGGCGACGAGATACATCGTATAAAAATTACTGAGGAGCACCTCAGCGAAAGCGAGGATTTTCTCGACAGAACGGGTATTTCCCACGAAGCTCTCGACAAGTATTGCAGAGCCGTGGAAAAGACAACTCCCGAAAGCGAGTATGAGTTCACAAAGCTGGTAACGTCGCTGAATATGGAGGATTTCGACATTCACAACTTCAAGAACTCAAAGACCTTCTATCTGCTGATGAAGTGCAAAAATGAATCCTATATCGACGAGGGAAATCCAATAAGATACTATTCCGTTGACGGAGTAGGCTTCCGCGGCTATCTCATCACCTCTCAGACTCCCGACGGATATATGGCAAATATCAACCTTTATCCCGAAAGAGACAAGCGCACAAAATATCTCATAAAGATTAGCGCTGAGGATTTCAACGAGATGTTCACAATAGCCAACAGTATCAAGCTTACATAAGAATATCCGAGACCGCTTCACGCGGTCTCAAATCATATAATTAAGGAGCAAAACAATGCATATTGAAATAGCCACACTGTTTCCCGAGATGTGCGAGGCTGTACTTGGCGAGAGCATTATTGGCAGAGCCCGCAAGGCAGGGAAAATAAGCCTTCACTGCCGCCAGATACGCGAGTATACACAGGATAAGCACCGCCGCGTAGACGATACTCCATACGGCGGCGGAATGGGCATGGTCATGCAGTGCGAGCCCATATATAACTGCTATAAGGCAGTCTGCGAGGAACTCGGCGAAAAGCCTCATACTATATATATGTCGCCAAAGGGCAGTATCTTTGACCAGCAGAAAGCCATTGAGCTCTCAAAAATGGACAATATCCTCATTCTCTGCGGACACTATGAGGGCGTTGACCAGCGCGTTATCGACAAAATCGTCGATGAGGAAATATCCATAGGCGATTATGTGCTCACAGGCGGCGAGCTCCCTGCAATGGTAGTTGCCGACACTGTTGCCCGTATGTGTGAGGGAGTCCTCTCCGACGAGGTATGCTTCACCGACGAGAGCATTTACAGCGGACTCCTTGAGTATCCTCAGTACACACGCCCCGAAATATGGGAGGGTGAAGCTGTTCCGCCCGTTCTCCTCACAGGACATCACAAAAATATCGAGACATGGCGCCGCGAGCAGAGCTTAAAGCTCACAGAGGAGCGCCGCCCTGACCTTTTAGAAAAATATAAAGGAAAAATTGGCTGACCAATTCTCCAACAATTTGTTCCACAAAAAAAGGCATTGTTCCACAAAGTGTTCCACACATAACTGGCTGTATAGACAAAAAAACATTCTCCCTTTAGAAAAAAATACCATAATATCATGTTGATAAATATGCACTTTCAACAATCACTATCAACATTTTTTTGTAGTGATAATAAACAAGCAAGTTGATAAAATTTCAGCCACATTTAATCTAAATGTAGAATTTAGCGGAAACATGACCTATAATCATAAAAATCCGTTGACTAAGCAAAAAATAGACTGTATAATAAAATCAGCAAGTGAAACAAATTTGCAAACGGCAACACAGTCCTTAAAAAGAATTAGAGGGGCTGTAACTTACGAGAATAGGAGAGTTGTTTATGTTTGTCAGAGAAGTAATGGTTAAGAATCAGGTTGGACTTCACGCAAGACCCGCAACCTTCTTTATTCAGAAGGCTAACGAGTTCAAGTCATCGATCTGGATCGAAAAGGAAGAGCGCAGAGTAAATGCAAAGAGTCTGCTTGGCATTCTTTCGCTCGGTATTGTTGGCGGTACAAATGTAAAGGTCATCGCTGACGGCGCTGATGAGAAGGCAGCAGTTGACGCTCTTATCGAGCTTGTTGACAGCGGTTTCAGCGAGGAAAACAGATAATCAGACACAAAACTCGGGGCGTTACCAAAAGTAACGCCCATTTATTTTTTTACAGCTCACAAGCCATATTTTCAGCAAATATCCCGTAACCCTTAGACGGATCCCCCACAAAAACATGAGTCACCGCACCTATGAGCTTGCCGTTCTGGATAATAGGACTGCCGCTCATTCCCTGAACTATGCCTCCTGCCGCGTCAATAAGCCTCTGGTCGGTTATGCGTATGACCATATTTTTCGAGCTTGTACCGCTGCTGTAGTCAACGCTGACTATCTCGGCGGAATATCTCTCGGGAGTATCCCCCGAAACCGTGGTGTATATCTCTGCTTCGCCCTCGGTTATCTCCTGACGGAAAGCCATTGGAAATTCTTCACAGTCCGCGGTCATCTCAGCAAGGACCTCATCATTGAGCCGCCCGTAGATACCGCTCGGCTTGTTCTGTTCAAGGGTGCCGAAGCTGTCTGACATGGCGAATTTTCCGCGAAGCTCTCCTGCCAAGCCCCTTGCGCCGCGCTTTACCTCAGTGATCTCAACAGGTACAGCCTCTCCGCTGTGAACAGGTACCATTCTGCCCGTATCGGAATCGCAGATAGGGTGACCAAGACCTGCAAAGCAGCCCGTTTCCGTATCAAAAAACGACATGGTACCTATGCCCGCAATGCTGTCGCGCACCCACATACCGCCTTTCCAGCCGCCGCTTCTGCACGAGAGAACAGGCTTGAGCTCCATATCTATATCCTCATCGCCGCGGCGCACCGAAAGCTCAATAGCTTTTCCGCCGGAATCAGCTATCAGCTGCTGCAGCCTGTCATTTGAGGTCAGTACCTCGCCGTTCACAAGGCGGATTATATCGCCCTTTCGCAAGCCTGCTTCCTCAGCAGGACAGGTCAGCGAACCGTTCTGCCCTTCAACACCGCCGAGTCCCGTGACCATGACGCCCTCCATGAGCAGCTTTATGCCAAAAGGACGCCCTCCCACGGCAAATACGGGAGCCTCCGCCCTGCGTACCTCCACATTTTTAACGGGAATTGCACCAAAAAGCGAAAATGTCACCTGCTGACCGTCTGAACAGGTATCTGCGGCAGGTACAGCCGACTCAGGCGCAGCCGAGCAGCTAAGCTGCGGAAAACCTGCGATTTTCAGGTCATCTACCGACGAAGCACTTATCACCGCAGGCAGCTGTGTCGAATAATAGCCTGCTGTTCCGAATAAACCAACAAAAGCTGCAAATAATAGAGTCGCAGCAGATTTTACGAATTTTCTTTTTAAAAACATTTTGTTATCCTTTCCTGTTCCTCAGGAACATATTGCTCCGCAAAACGGGAGCTGATTATATTATGCTTCGGCTGAGTGCTTTTTATATATGTGAATTCCACACAGCCGAAAACTGCTTAGGGAGTAAAAAATGAGCAAAAAAACCACAAAAAATCTGGCTGAAAGACGTTCTCCGCTGATGACAGCCTGCAAGAGCATCGCCTTGCTTCTGAGCTTATGGTTTTCGGGAGCTATGACCGCTCTTTCGGGAGCAGGGCTGATATACAACGGCGAAAGCTACGGCGCAGAGCTGAAAAATACGGGAATATTCCTGATAATATCATCTGTTCTCATGGTTTCGGGAGCATTTCTGTGCCTTTTCAGGAAAAAACTGCCGAATATACTGTCAATACTCCTTGCTGTATCCGGACTTGTGCTGTGTCTGGTCATGCTCAGCCGTCTCACAGACCATGCTGACCTCAGCGGCTGGACAGATAAGTATACATTGCTGCCCGTCAGCGATATGTATATGCGGAGAATTCTGCCAAGTATAGCGCCCTGTGTGCTTACGGCAGCCATAGCCGCAGTACAGCTGAAGCGCTGTAAAAAATGAATATTGTAGGGGCTGGCGTCCTCGACAGCCCGTTAAGGGACGCCCTCACTTGCAGGGCCCCCTAATCGGGTCCGTCCCCTCTGTCGCACAGCGACAAAGGGGACGGGCTTGTTAAGCTTGCCCCACACCCCACAAGGGCTGTCAGCCCTTGACCTGGCCAAAGGAACACAGTCCCTTTGGAATCCCGTTCATAGGCTCGGCAAATAATAATTATACAATTCCAAGGACGCGAAAGCCGTCCTTTTTTGCGTCCGACTGAAAACATCATGCAGCTAAACGTCATTTTCACCAATTTTCCGTGATTTCTCTTGCAAAAACTATTTTTTTGTGATACAATGTTATCAATATTACCGAAAGGAATTCTCAACCATGAATGTAAAATCCGAATTGCTCGCCTCTCTTGCAAGCGCAGAGGACGATTATATCTCGGGAGCTGCCCTTGCAGAAAAGCTGGGCGTGAGCCGCAACGCTGTATGGAAAGCCGTAAAAGCGCTTGAAACCGAGGGATTTTCTATCAGCTCCGTGACATCAAAGGGCTATAAACTCAACGACGACAACAACAGACTTTCGGCAGACCTTATCGCTCCGTTTCTAAAAACAAAGGAGCTGGGACGGAATCTCAGCGTATATGATACAGTAGAGTCAACTAATAATATCACCAAGGAACAGGATTCAAACAACGTTCCGAACGGTACTACATCAGTTGCCGACCGTCAGACCGCAGGCAGAGGACGTATCGGCAGAAACTTCGTTTCTCCTGCCGGCAAGGGACTTTACATGAGCACCCTTGTGCGCCCCGAGTTCAGCCTTGAATACGCCCCCATGATAACGGGTGCGGCAGCCTGCGCAGTCGCAGAGGCTGTAGAATACTGCTGCGGTCAGCCCGTTATGATAAAATGGGTCAATGACCTTTATATGAACGGCAAAAAGATATGCGGCATACTCACTGAGGCTTCTTTCGGACTCGAAATGCGCACCCTTGACTGCGCCGTTATCGGTATCGGAATAAATGTCCGCAGTATCGGCGACAGCTTCGATGAGGAGCTCCGCAAAAAAGCTACCTCCATTGAGGACGAAACAGGTGTCGCCGTAAACAGGAACAGACTATGCGCAGAGGTGCTCAACCGCCTTGAAATATATATGCATAAAATAGAGAACCGCAGCTTTCTTTCCGCATACAGAGAGCGCGAGCTTCTCACAGGAAATATAATAACCGCAAACGTGTGGAATAAGCAGATCATCGGCGAAGCTATGGGCATAGACGATAACGCCAACCTCATAGTTCAGCTTCAGTCGGGAGAGACTATCCATCTCAACTCGGGAGAGGCTAATCTTTGCAGGATAAAAAATGTTTAAAAGCGGTGCTTCCGCTTGAATATAATAAAATGTCAGGAGGTATGTCTGTATGAGATATACAATTATCGGTCAAACAGTACCGGCAGTAGAATGTGAGCTAAACGCAGGAGAATCAATGTTTACACAGTCAGGGGGAATGATCTGGCAGTCACAGGGCATCAAGATGAACACAAATGCCAGAGGCGGTATCGGAAGAAGCCTCGGAAGAATGTTCACAGGCGAATCCATATTCATGGCTAATTACACAGCAGAGATCCAGGGTGCCAAAGTAGCCTTCGGCGCTACAGTCCCGGGTTCTTTAGTTCCCGTAAATATATCCAACGGCGGTCTTATCTGCCAGAAGGGCGCATTTCTCTGCGCTGAGCAGACAGTAGACCTCAAGGCAGTTTTCACAAAGAAGATCCTTTCGGGACTCTTCGGCGGTGAGGGATTCATACTCCAGCAGCTCTTCGGAAGCGGTATGGCTTTCCTCGAGGTAGACGGCGATATGGTCGAAAGAACACTTGCTCCCGGTGAGATCCTCAAGGTGGATACAGGAAACGTCGTTGCATTCGAGCCAACAGTCCAGTATGAAATTGAGACTGTAAAGGGAATCGGAAACATCTTCCTCGGCGGCGAGGGACTTTTCCTCACAAAGCTTGTAGGTCCCGGAAAGGTAATACTCCAGACACAGAACTTCAACGACTTTGCAGGCAGGATACTTTCTCTCGGTGCAAAGAAGTAAATCATGAAGCACTGGCTCATCGCTGCCGCAGTTGCCGTAATATACCTGCTTTTCAGCGTATTTACGGGACTATGGGCAATATCATGGATAATATGGGTATTCTACGCAATATACAGGATAGCTGATTATATCAAGTCTCAACAGTAAGGTGAAGTGTATGTTTATATTCGGATTTCCCGTTGTGGGGCTGCAGTATATGGCAAACGGCGAGGCGCTTTTCCGCATGGCTGCCGAAAACAAAACTGTACCTGCATGGAACGGCGAAAAGTGGCGCTGCATATGCGGACAGGAAAACAGTACCAATTTCTGTCCCGAATGCGGAACCAAAGCTCCTGTAAAGCCGTGGAAATGCAGCTGCGGCAGGGACTGCACCACAAATTTCTGCCCCGACTGCGGCAAGAAAGCCAATAGCCTTTAACCATTGCTTGCAGGAGCTGATGTCTTCATCAGCCCGTAAATGCTCAAAAAACCAATTAATGCAGAGAAAGGTGCCCTCGCCGTTCCATGCAGCTGCCATTTGGTGTTGTCAAGAAAACGCCGAGGCGCCGTTCCCTGCAAATACAGGTAAAATTACAGCAAAGGCTTGACAAACGCTGTTTTTCATTGTATAATACAGTTATAAATCAAAAATGCTATGAAGGGAAACAAAGCTTGTATGAGTTTTCACAGAGAGCCGACGGCTGGTGAAAGTCGGCAGACAAATGCAGGTCATAACTCCTCCCCGAGCAGCCGTCCCAAAGGCGCAGACCGCGTCAAGTAGGCACGGACGGGCTCTCCCGTTACAGAGATATGCGTTGATCCGACGCAGATGAGTGGGTGTATTCTTACATCAAGAAGAGTGGTACCACGGAGTATATTGCAGCTTCGTCTCTTCCATGCCATGCATGGAGGAGATTTTTTATTACCCTCCTGCGAGGCAGAACGGATCGGAATGGAGGTTTTGACATGAATAACGTAAACAAGTACACAAGACAATTCTTTGAAGCACCGAAAACTGCCATGAAATGGACGGAAAGGTCCTATATCGACAAGGCGCCCCAATGGTGCAGCGTTGATCTCCGCGACGGAAATCAGGCTCTTATAATACCCATGAGTCTCGGTGAAAAGCTGGAATTTTTCCGCAGACTTGTGGATATAGGCTTCAAGGAGATAGAGATCGGCTTCCCTGCCGCTTCCGAGACAGAGTATGACTTCTGCCGCACTCTTATCGAGCAGGATCTCATTCCCGATGATGTGGCGATACAGGTCCTCACACAGTCAAGAGAGCACATCATCGAAAAAACATTTGAGGCGCTCAAGGGCTGCAAAAACGCCATAGTTCACCTTTATAACTCCACCTCTGTGGCTCAGCGCGAGCAGGTCTTCCGCAAGAGCAAGGATGAAATAATAGACATCGCCGTCAGCGGAGCAAAGCTCTGCAAGGAATACCGCGAAAAGTACGAGGGCAATTTCCGCTTTGAGTACTCACCCGAGAGCTTCACGGGTACAGAGCCCGAATTCGCGCTGGAGATATGCAACGCCGTTCTTGACGTGTGGCAGCCTGCTCCTGATGACAAGGTAATAATCAATCTCCCCGTAACAGTACAGCTCTCAATGCCTCACGTTTACGCAAATCAGATAGAGTATATGTGCGAAAATCTGAAATACCGCGAAAACGTCATAGTTTCCCTCCATCCCCACAACGACCGCGGCTGTGCGGTGGCTGATACGGAAATGGGACTTCTTGCAGGTGCAGACCGCGTCGAGGGGACTCTCTTCGGAAACGGTGAGCGCACAGGCAATGTTGACATCATCACCCTTGCTATGAATATGTATTCGCAGGGCGTTGATCCTCAGCTTGATCTCAGTGATATACCATCTCTCTCCGAGGCTTACTCACGTCTGACGCGAATGGGCATCTACGAGCGCCAGCCCTATTCGGGAAAGCTTGTATTTGCGGCATTCAGCGGCTCTCATCAGGACGCTATCGCAAAGGGTATGAAATGGCGCGAGAAACGCGGCGAAACTATCTGGAACGTACCCTATCTGCCCCTTGATCCTAAGGATATCGGCAGAGAATACGAATCCGACGTTATACGTATCAACAGCCAGTCAGGCAAGGGCGGTATCGGATACATACTTGAAACTCGCTTCGGCTACGACCTGCCTAAGAAAATGCGTGAGAGCGTGGGCTATCTCGTCAAGGGCATTTCGGACAAAAAGCACAAGGAGCTTCTCCCCGACGAGGTATACCAGATATTCAAGACCAACTATGTGGATATAACCTCACCTATCAGCATAACGGAAACTCACTTCGTACAGCGCAACGGTATCGAAGCAACTGTAAGCTTCGATTACAACGGCAGACGTGTGACTGTCACCGATATGGGTAACGGTCGTCTTGACGCCGTAAGCAACGCTATACGCTCATATACAGGCACAGACTACAGCCTAAACAGCTATACCGAACACGCCCTTGAAGTGGGTTCGGCTTCAAAGGCTGTCTCTTACGTTGAAATAGTTGCCAAGAACGGCAAAAGCTTCTGGGGTACGGGTATCGACAACGATATCATCACCTCATCGGTAAAGGCTCTTGTCAGCGCAGTAAATAATATGCTCAACAAGCAGTAATGATAAGGAAGTGTGGAAATATGGCAATGACAATGACTCAGAAGATACTTGCGGCTCATTCGGGCAGAGAATCGGTCAGTGCAGGGGAGCTTATCCTCGCAGACCTTGACCTCGTTCTCGGAAACGATATAACCTCTCCCGTCGCTATCAAGGAGTTCGCAAAGCTGGGCAAGGACAGCGTGTTTGACAGAAACAAGGTCACAATGGTCATGGATCACTTTGCACCAAACAAGGACATAAAGGCGGCAGAGCAGTGCAAAATGTGCCGCGATTTCTGCACAGAAAAGGAAATATCACACTTCTATGACGTGGGAGAAATGGGCATAGAACACGCCCTGCTCCCCGAAAAAGGTCTTGTTACCGCAGGAAATGTGGTCATAGGCGCCGATTCCCACACCTGCACCTACGGCGCTCTGGGAGCCTTCTCAACAGGCGTGGGCTCAACGGATATGGCTTGCGGAATGGCTACAGGCAAGGCGTGGTTCAAGGTGCCCGAGGCTGTCAGGATAGTTCTCACAGGAGAGCTCCGCAGATTCGTATCGGGCAAGGACGTTATACTCCATATTATCGGAGAGATAGGCGTTGACGGAGCTCTGTACAAGTCTATGGAGTTCACAGGCGAGGGACTTGCTTCTCTCACTATGGCTGACCGCCTCTGCATGGCAAATATGGCTATAGAGGCAGGCGCAAAGAACGGTATCTTCGAGGTGGACGACATTACCCTTGACTATATCCGCGCACACGGTGGCGCAGAGCCTGTTGTATACAAAGCTGACGAGGACGCAGACTACGACGAGGTCCTCACCATTGACCTTTCGGAGATAGAGCCTACAGTGGCTTTTCCGCATCTTCCCGAAAACGCACGTACCTTCGCTGAAATAGGCGACATAAAAATAGATCAGGCAGTAATTGGCTCATGCACCAACGGCAGACTTGAGGACCTTATTGCCGCCGCTGAGATAATGAAAGGGCGCAAAGCCGCAAAGCACGTCCGCGTTATCGTGATACCCGCAACTCAGCAGATATACCTTGACGCTATGGAAATGGGACTTATCCGCACCTTTATCGAGTTCGGCGCAGTAGTCTCCACACCTACCTGCGGACCATGCCTCGGCGGATATATGGGTATCCTTGCCGCAGGCGAAAGAGCTGTCACCACTACAAACCGCAACTTCGTGGGACGTATGGGACACCCCGAATCAGAAGTATATCTTGCAAGCCCTGCAACTGCGGCGGCAAGCGCTGTAACAGGCAGGATAACAAGCCCGTGGGAGGTAATGGAACTATGAAATACACAGGAAATGTCATAAAATACGGCGACAATATAGATACCGACGTAATTATCCCTGCACGTTACCTCAACACCAGTGACCACGCCGAGCTTGCAAGCCACTGCATGGAGGACCTCGACAAGACTTTTGTCAGCCGCGTAAAACAGGGCGACATAATAGTTGCAGGCGAGAATTTCGGCTGCGGCTCGTCCCGTGAACACGCTCCCATAGCTATAAAGGCAAGCGGAATCTCCGTTGTTATCGCCAAGAGCTTCGCCCGAATCTTCTACCGCAACGCTATCAATATCGGACTTGCTATCGTGGAATGTCCCGAAGCTGCCGAGAGTATCTCCGAGGGAGATAATGTGGAAGCTGACCTCGATAACGGAATTATCCGCGACCTCACAACAGGCAAGGAGTACAAAACAGCGCCTTTCCCCGAATTCGTACAGAAAATAATCGAAAACGGCGGACTAATGCAGGCTATCGCCAATGGCATGATATAATTGTAGGGGACGGCGTCCTCGACGTCCCGAATTGAGAATGTAGGGGCGGATATTATCCGCCCGAAAGGAAATTATATGGACTATATTGATATACTGAAAAACACGATAGATGATAATATGACATTGCCTGATATTGTAAATGCATTTGAAAAAATGTGTGAAGAACCAATAGATAATGATATGATATTATTTGAAACAGGAACATTTTCATTTACGGGCGAGCCGATGTTTTATTTCTCATTGGTAAGACAGTTCCCGAATGATGACGGCGAGTATTATCAGCTCCATGCGGATATAATGTTTAAGCCAAACGATGTGAACAAAGAGTTTTCAGATACTGTTTGGGATACGGATATCAACGGAAATATATTCGACCATATCCGCAGTTCAAAGGCATATGGATATGCCATGTCTGACAGATTTGAAAAAATAGATATCTATATGGACGAAACATAAAGCGTATTCCTCACTGTAGGGAACGGCTAAAGGCTAAAAAAAGGACGTTATTAATATGAAAATATCAGGTGCAAAAATCGTCGTAGAAACTCTCATCGAACAGGGCTGCGACACTATATTCGGCTACCCCGGAGGTCAGGTCATCGACCTCTTCGACGAGCTGTATATCGCCCGCGACCGCATAAAGCACATACTCACTGCCCACGAGCAGGGAGCTGCCCATGCTGCGGACGGCTATGCCCGTTCAACAGGCAAGGTGGGCGTTGTAATTGCAACCTCAGGTCCTGGGGCTACGAACCTTGTAACAGGCATAGCTGCGGCATATCTGGATTCAGTGCCAATGGTAGCTATCACAGGAAACGTTTCCTGTGACCAGATAGGACGTGACAGCTTTCAGGAGGTCGATATAGTCGGCGTGACCATGCCTATCACCAAGCATAATTTCATCGTAAAGGATATAAATGAGCTTGCGGACACCCTCCGCACAGCCTTCAAAATAGCCAAATCAGGCAGACAGGGACCTGTTCTCGTGGACATACCGAAGGACGTTCAGACAGCCCTCTGCGAGTATGAGTCCAATGCTCAGCCCATTATCCCTTATCCCCTGACCTTTGCTTCTGAAACTAAACTGAGAAAGGCAGCAGACCTTATAAACAGCAGTGAAAGACCATATATCTACTTTGGCGGCGGAGTCATCAGCGGCAAGGCTTCACAGCAGGTCACAACACTTGCTGATAAGATAGACGCGCCTATGGGCTGCTCGCTTATGGGACTTTCCGCAGTTCCCTGCGACCACCCAAGATTTCTCGGTATGCAGGGTATGCACGGACATTTTGCTTCAACTGTTGCCGAATATGAATCTGACCTCGTCATCGCTCTGGGAGTTCGTTTCAGCGACAGGTCAACAGGCGAAAACAGCCGATACTCAAAGAATTTCAGCATTATCCACATAGATATCGACGGTGCGGAGCTCAACAAGAATATCCCTGCCGACCTGTCCATACGGGGAGACCTCCGCGACTCAGTAGAGCGCCTTATTGCTATGGTCGAGGAGAAAAAGCGCCCCGACTGGGAGAAGCGTATATCTGAGCTGAGAACACAGGAAAAATCACGCACCGAGGAAGCACTTGCTTCTGCAAGGGAAAAAACAGCGGCAAAGGGCGGCTCGCCAAAGCTCAGCCCCTATGAGATAATCGACATCATCAGCGCCCGTGCAGGCGAGGACGTTATCATCGCTACAGACGTAGGTCAGCACCAGATGTGGACGGCTCAGCGCTATCCCCTGAGAAAGCCCCGTACACTGCTGACAAGCGGCGGTCTTGGAGCTATGGGCTACGGACTGGGTGCGGCTGTAGGAGCTTCAACTGCAACAGGAAAGCGTGTTGTACTATTTACAGGCGACGGCAGCTTCGGCATGAATTTAGGTGAGCTGGCAACTGCTGTATCACAGAATATCCCTGTAGTCATCGTCGTTATGAACAACGGTGTTCTTGGAATGGTTCGTCAGCAGCAAACTCTTTTCTACAATAAGCACTATTCAAATACCACTCTCGACCGCAAAACAGATTTTGCCAAAGCAGCAGAAGCCTTCGGCGCAAAAGGCGGTCACGCTTCAACGGCTGAGGAGCTTAAAAGACTGGCTGATGAAGCTTTTTCGGGAAATGTGCCATACGTTATAGACTGCGCAGTAGACTGCGACGAGCTTGTACTGCCGATGCTTCCGCAGGGCGGATCAGCAGACGATATAATCACAGCAATAAAGTGAGGTGACATTTATGGAACAGCAGTACGTAATAGGAGTTATAGTTGCCAATGTTTCGGGTGTTCTTTCACGAGTTTCGGGAATGTTCACACGCCGCGGCTTCAATATCGACAGCCTTACCGTTGGTGAGACCGAGTCCAGCGGCTTTTCACGAATAACCATTGCCTTTCACGGCGATGAGGATATGAAGGAGCGTATCTTACAGCAGCTCCAGAAGCTCCATGATGTCAGAGAAGTCGAAGTCCTCGACAACAAGGACACCGTTATCCGCGAGCTCCTTCTCATAAAGGTCAGAAACAAGGCTGAGATACGTCAGGACATCATGACCGCAGTCGAGATTTTCCGCTCAAAGATTGTAGACTACTCCCCTACATCTCTCACCTGCGAGCTCACGGGCGAGACCTCAAAAATAGACGCATTTATCGAGCTTTTAAAGCCCTTCGGCATAATGGAGATGTGCCGCACGGGTATCGTAGCTATCGAGCGCGGTGAGAACTGTCTTAAAACCGTCAAATGATTAGTGAGAATAAATCAGAGAGTAATGTAGGGGGCGAACAGTGTTCGCCCGTGTCGCGGCTTATGTTGTGTGTTTGCGGGCGCACAATGTGCACCCCTACTCTAATTTCTACTCACTACTCTCTACTAAAAAAGGAGAACTTTTATGGAACTAAATATCGCAATTCTCAAGGGCGACGGCATAGGTCCTGAAATAGTGGACAGCGCCGTTGCGGTACTTGAAAAAACTGCATCTAAGTTCGGGCATAAATTCAACTTCACACCATACCTCATAGGAGGCTGTGCCATTGACGAAACAGGTATGCCCCTGCCGCAGGAGACTGTTGACGGCTGTCTTGCTTCCGACAGCGTACTCCTCGGAGCTGTAGGCGGTCCGAAGTGGGACGGTCTCGCAGGTGATGTACGCCCCGAAAGGGCTCTCCTCGGCATACGCTCTGCTATGGGACTTTATACAAACCTCCGCCCTGCAAAGCTCTATCCTGCGCTGAGAAATGCTTCTCCGCTGAAGGACGGGATAGTGGGCGATGGCTTTGATATACTCATAGTAAGAGAGCTTACAGGCGGTATATACTTCGGTGACCGCGGCTACCGCGAGGGAAAGTACGGACAGGAAGCCTACGACACCGAGGCTTACAGCGTAACCGAAATACAGCGCATAGGCAAGGCTGCCTTTGAAGCTGCCATGAAGCGCAATAAACGGCTTTGCAGCGTAGATAAGGCAAATGTGCTTGAAACATCAAGGCTCTGGAGAAAGACAATGCACGAGCTTGCAGAGGAATACCCCGAGGTGGAATACAGGGATATGTTCGTGGACAACGCCGCAATGCAGCTTGTACGCGATCCGAAGCAGTTCGACGTTATAGTTACGTCCAATATGTTCGGCGATATACTGTCAGATGAAGCCTCACAGATAACAGGCTCTATCGGTATGCTGGCTTCGGCTTCACTCGGAGCTTCAAAGCGCGGACTTTACGAGCCTATCCACGGCTCTGCTCCCGACATCGCAGGGAAGAATATGGCAAACCCTATAGCCACCATACTTTCGGGAGCTATGATGCTCAGGTACTCCTTCGGACTTGGCAAAGAAGCAGATACCATAGAGACTGCGGTGGACAAGGCACTGAATGACGGCTTCAGAACCGCTGACCTTATGGGTACCGATAAGGGTACGCCACTTACCTGCACGGAAATGACAGAAGCAATACTGAAAAATATTTAGGAGGAATAAACTATGATAAAAATACACACAGAAAAGGCACCTGCGGCAGTAGGACCTTACTCACAGGCTATAGTTTCAAACGGAATGGTCTACACAAGCGGTCAGATAGCTATTGACCCCGTTACAAACACAGTTACGGGAAATACTATCGAGGAGCAGACCGAGCAGATAATGCGCAATCTCGGAGCTGTTCTTACAACAGCAGGCTCAGGCTTTGACAAGGCTGTAAAGACCACCTGCTTTCTTGCGGATATGAACGATTTTGCCGCATTCAACGAGATATACGGCAAATATTTCACATCTCTGCCTGCAAGAAGCTGTGTTGCGGTAAAGACTCTGCCAAAGGGAGTTCTTGCCGAAGTAGAGGTCATTGCAGAGAGCTCACTTTAATATGTGATTTAAGGGCGGTTATCCGCCCTTTTTAATTCATAATTCACAATTATAGGGCGCGCTTTAGGCTGCTCCCCTTAGCGGAAAATATGGTTACCGAGTCTGAAATTACAGTCTCGTAAATATAATCTGCGATCCGCCCGAGGGGACTCCCCTCGGGCGTCCGCAATACAAGTTAGCAGCTCGGTACAAAGGGTTGTATTTTTATATCATATGTGGTATAATTGATTAAAATGGGTAAATTATAGGCTCATGCATCAATTCGTACTAAGGAGACCGCTATGAAACTTCTCGCAATCGACGGAAACAGCATACTTAACCGTGCTTTTTACGGCATAAAGCTGCTTTCCAATAAAAAAGGTCAGTTCACCAACGCCATTTTTGGCTTTATGAATATATATCTCCGCAATATCAGTGACGTTAAGCCCGACGCTGTGGCTGTAGCCTTTGACCTGCGCACTCCTACCTTCCGCCACAAGGCTGTGGCGAGCTACAAGGCAAACCGAAAGGGTATGCCGCCCGAGCTTGCAGAGCAGCTTCCCCGTGTAAAGGAGCTCCTGACGCTTATGGGCATAAAAGTGGTCGAATGCGAGGGCTTCGAGGCTGATGACGTACTGGGCACATTATCAAAGCTCTGCTCCGACAGCGGAAACGAGTGCTACGTACTGACGGGCGACCGTGACAGTCTACAGCTCATAGACGACAAGGTAACTGTTATACTTGCCACAAACAAGGAAAATATATACTACACACCTCAGCGATTTACCGAGGATTACGGCTTCGAGCCAATAAAGCTCATCGACCTGAAAGCCCTCATGGGTGACAGCTCCGACAACATAAGCGGAGTTGCCGGTATCGGTGAAAAGACCGCCTCCGCTCTTATCAAGGAGTACGGAAGCGTCGAGAATCTATATGCCAATTACGAGAATTCCACCCTCACAAAGGGCGTAAAAGCCAAGCTTGCCGCAGGTGCGGAGGCTGCTAAGGAGAGCAAATGGCTGGCAACTATCGTCCGCAGCGCTCCCATCGATACAGACCTTGACAGCTATAAACCCACAGCTCCTGACAACGCTGCTGTCGGACGTATGCTCAGCGAGCTGGAGATGTTCAAGCTCCTTGACAAGCTGGGTATCAGCGCGGCGGAGAGCACCAATTCCGCCCCCGAGGTCAAGGCTGAGGAAGCTCCCGTCATCGACGCTAAGGTCAGCGAGCTGACTGCGGATATTATCAGAGACCTCAGTGAATGTGAATATCTTTTCCGCGATGAAAAGCTCTCTGTCCGTGACGGCGATAACGTATACACCTCAGAAGATGAGGCTGTTATCAAGGCGTTTTTTGCCTCGGACTGCGAAAAGTCCACCGACGATGCAAAGGCACACTACCGCTGGGCTATGGCGCAGGGCGGCGAGCTGAAAAATCTGAAAAGCGACGCGGCGATATGCGGATACCTGCTTAACACCTCCGCTTCGGATTATGCCGTGGATAAGCTCTGTGCAGAATACGGAGTGCATTTCTACAGTGAAAACGGCGATTTAGCAGAGCTTCTGTCCCTTAAAGGGCTCATTGCAAAGCTCCGCGCCGAGATAGAAAAAGAGGGCATGACAGAGCTTCTCGAAACAGTTGAAATGCCCCTGACAGAGGTACTCGCCTCAATGGAGGACACAGGCGTACTCATCGACAAAAAGGGCGTTGAGGACTTCGGCGTGTACCTGTCGGAAATGATAGAGGAAACACAGCAGATGATATACGACGAGGCAGGTCACGAGTTCAATATCTCCTCGCCGAAACAGCTCGGCACCGTCCTTTTCGAGGAAATGGGACTGCCTGCAAAGAAAAAGACAAAGAGCGGCTATTCCACCAATGCAGAGGTGCTTGAGGAGCTCCGCAATTATGCTCCTATCGTGGATAATGTGCTGAAATACCGCCAGTACACAAAGCTCAATTCCACCTACGTCGTGGGACTTCTTGACAAGATAGCTCCCGACGGACGTATCCATACATGGTTCAGACAGACTGAGACAAGAACGGGACGCATAAGCTCTACAGAGCCGAATATGCAGAATATTCCCGTCCGCACGGAGCTGGGTGCGCAGATGAGAAAGTTCTTTACCGCAGACGAGGGGAAAACTCTTATCGACGCCGACTACAGCCAGATAGAGCTGAGAGTTATGGCTCACCTCTGCGGCGACGAAAATATGACCGAGGCTTTCACCTCAGGCGAGGATATACACACCTCAACTGCGGCTCAGGTATTCGATATGCCGCTGTTCATGGTAACTCCCGAGATGAGAAGCGCCGCCAAGGCGGTAAACTTCGGTATCATCTACGGTATCGGAGCATTCTCCCTTGCAAAGGATATAGGCACGTCCGTGCAAAAGGCAAAGAAATACATTGCGGATTACCTTGCGAAGTACCCGAAGGTAAATCAATTTATGGAAGATACGGTTGACAATGCCATAAAAGAGGGCTATGTCACCACAATGTTCGGCAGAAAGCGCCGTATCCCCGAGCTTTCCTCGTCAAACAAGATGTTACAGGCGGCAGGAAAGCGCATAGCCATGAACACTCCCGTACAGGGAACTGCCGCTGACCTTATCAAAATAGCCATGATAAACGTTTACAACCGCCTGAAAGCCGAAAAGCTCAATGCAAAGCTCATTTTGCAGGTACACGACGAGCTTATCATCGAGTCGGATACCGCCTGTGCCGAGAAGTGCGCAGAGCTTCTCAAGGAGGAAATGCAGGGCGTATATGATATGAGAGTGCCCCTTGCAGTTGACGTACACACCGGTCACTCATGGTATGATGCAAAGGGCTAAGCCATTAGCCTGTAGGGGCGCACATTGTGCGCCCGTGGAATAATGCACAAATAATAACGGGCGAACACTGTTCTCCCCTACAAATCAGGTGTAAAAAGAAAAAACAATGAATAATTCTCAATTCTCAATCCTCAATTCTCAATTCAACTGCGATGAGCTTTCTGCACTTGACAAGCTCTGCGTAGGTGCTGACGGCTGGTCGGCAGAGGCTTTCCGCGAGGAAGCCGCACGTCCTGAGAGCATTATCCTTGCCGCATATGACGGAGATACCCTTGCAGGTCTTATTGCAGGCTTCACAGCCGCAGATACAGGCGAGATACTCACTGTGGGAACAGCTCCGCAGTATCGCAGACAGGGCGTTGCAAGAATGCTCATGGAGGCTTTTTTAACAGCCGTGCCCAAAGATGTTGAAAGTATAGCCCTTGAAGTGCGGCAGTCCAATACCGCCGCAATCGAGCTGTACAAGAGCTTCGGCTTTGAAAAGGCAGGCGTGCGGAAACGGTTCTACAATAACCCTGTTGAAGACGCAGACGTTATGGTCTGCCGACTGAAAGACAATAAATAACGAAAGAAGATATAGTATGCTTATACTCGGAATAGAAAGCTCCTGCGACGAGACCGCCGCAAGTGTAGTGCGCGACCGGCGTGAGATACTCTCGTCTGTCATATCCACGCAGATAGAGGAGCACAGAAAATACGGCGGAGTCGTTCCCGAAATAGCCTCACGCCGACACTGCGAGAATATCCTCGGGGTAGTAAGTCAGGCGCTTGACGAGGCTCAGGTCAAGCTCTCAGACCTTGACGGTATCGCCGTTACATACGCCCCCGGACTTATCGGCGCTCTCCTTGTGGGAGTAAGCTTTGCAAAGGCTCTTGCAATGTCCTCGGGAAAGCCCCTCATACCCGTACATCATATCGCAGGTCATATCGCCACAAATTATCTGACCTTTCCCGACCTCGAACCGCCTTACCTCTGTCTTGTGGCAAGCGGCGGTCACAGCCATATAATCGAGGTTCTGAGCTATACCAGATTCCGCGTAGTGGGAAGAACTCACGACGACGCGGCAGGCGAGTGCTTCGACAAGTGCGCAAGGGCTATGGGATTCCCCTATCCCGGCGGAGTACATATCGACAACGCCGCAAAAACAGGCGATAAAAGTGCATTTAAGCTGCCACACCCTGCTGTTGCGGGAAGCGAATTCGATTTCAGCTTTTCGGGACTGAAGACCAACGTGATAAATCTGCTCCACAACGCCGAGCAGAAGGGCACAGAGATAAACCGCAATGACCTTGCGGCAAGTCTGCAATCAACTATTGCAGAGATACTCACGGACAAGACTATCCGTGCCGCAGAAGCCCTCGGCTACAAAAAGGTAGCACTTGCAGGCGGAGTTTCCGCCAATACGGGAGTACGTGAGACTTTATCAGAGGCTTGCAGAAAGCACGGCTATGAGTTCTATATGCCCGAAAAGAAGCTCTGCGGCGACAACGGCGCTATGATAGCCTGTCAGGGCAGCTATAATCTCCTTGCAGGCATAACCGCCGACGAAAGTCTCAATGCTATAGCGACATTATCAATGGAAGACATCTGACGCAGGAGCGGATATTATCCGCCCGACCACATAAATATCATTCGTTTCCAAACGGGGCAGCGTGTATATCGCCCCATATAAGCAAAGACGAAAGGAAAAAACTATGACTGTTCATGAATTACAGGATAAGATAATCCAGCTCAAAAAAGAGACTAACACCGCGATCCTCGCGCACTGCTATCAGGCACGTGAGATATGCGAGATAGCCGACCTCGTCGGTGACAGCTACAAGCTCAGCGTTGACGCAAAAAGCGTATCACAGGAAAATATCCTCTTCTGCGGAGTTCACTTCATGGCAGAGACTGCAAAAATGCTCTCACCCCAGAAGCACGTTTACCTCTCCAACAAACACGCAGGCTGTCCAATGGCTGAGCAGATGGACAAAGACCTTATCAGCGCTATACGCGCAAAGGAGCCTGACCGCACTGTAGTTGCATACGTAAATACAACTGCCGCTCTCAAGACCGTCTGCGACGTATGCGTTACCTCGTCAAGCGCTCTGCGTATCGTCAGGGCTCTCGAAAACGACAAGATACTCTTTATCCCTGACTGCAACCTCGGCGACTATATCAGCAGGCAGTGCCCCGAAAAGGATATAAAGCTCCTGAGCGGCGGCTGTCCCACTCATGCAAGGATAACCGTCAAGGAGGTTCTCGCCGCTAAGGAGGAGCACCCCGACGCACTTTTCCTTGTACACCCCGAATGTACTCCGAAGGTAGTGGAGCTTGCCGATTACGTCGGCTCAACGACAGGCATCATGGACTATGCAAAGAAGTCCGACAAGACCGAATTTATCATCGGAACTGAGAATTCTATCGTAGAGCATTTGCAGTATGACTGTCCCGACAAGAAATTCTACCCCGTGAGCCGTGACCTTGTCTGTCACAACATGAAGCTGACAACTCTGCCCGACATTTACAATACTCTCCTCGCTATAAGCGGCAATGGCGGCGAAGCCTTTGAGATACTCATGAACGACGAGCTTATCGCACAGGCGAGAAAATGCATAGATGAAATGATAAGGCTGGGCGGCTGATATGATAGACTTAGTCGAAAAGCTTTACTATACAGGCGACCTCAGCGACAATGAGCTTGCCGCACTTATTGAGACAGATGACAAAGAAGCGGCAGAGCTTCTGAAAAAATACGCCGACGAGACAAGGCAGAAAAGCTATGGGAAAAAGGTCTTTCTCCGCGGACTTATCGAGGTGTCGAGCTACTGTAAGAACAACTGCCTTTACTGCGGTATACGCCGCGGAAATACCGAGGCTGACCGCTACCGCCTGTCCCGTGAGGACATACTTCAATGCTGTGAAAACGGCTATGAGCTTGGCTTCCGCACCTTTGTAATGCAGGGCGGCGAGGACGCATTCTTCACCGATGAATTTCTCTGTCCCCTCATCTCGGAAATAAAGGCGAAGTACCCCGACTGTGCGGTAACACTGTCTCTCGGAGAGCGCTCATATGAAAGCTATAAACGGCTGAAGGAGGCAGGTGCAGACCGTTACCTGCTCCGTCATGAAGCCGCTTCACAGGAGCTGTATTCAAAGCTCCACCCTGAGGAAATGAGCCTGCAAAACCGCAAGGACTGCCTTTTTCAGCTGAAAGAGCTGGGCTATCAGGTAGGCTCGGGCTTCATGGTTGGAGCTCCATATCAGACCACAGAGCATATCATCGCAGACCTGCGCTTTTTGCAGGAGCTTCAGCCGCAAATGATAGGCATAGGACCGTTCATACCTCACCACAACACACAGTTTGCCGAAGAAAATGGCGGTACACTGTCACTGACGCTGAGACTGCTCGGTATACTCAGACTTATGTTCCCGAAGGTGCTTCTGCCAGCCACAACGGCTTTAGGCACTATCGCTCCCAACGGCAGAGAGCTGGGATTACAGACGGGCTGTAATGTAGTAATGCCTAATCTTTCCCCTGTCAGAGTACGTAAGAAGTACGACCTCTACGATAATAAGATATGCACAGGCGAGGAAGCCGCAGAGTGCAGGGGCTGTCTGCAAAGACGTATCGAGTCAGCAGGTTACGAGATAGCCCAAGAGCGCGGAGACTGCATAGATTAAATCAAATTTTGCAAGGCAAAATTTGAAGCCGTTAGCCATTAGCCTGTAGGGGGCGATGCCTACATCGCCCCGTTTAATAAATCACGGGCTGATATGGGCATCAGCCCCTACAATTTGAATCCGTCGCCGCAGGCGACACCATAACTCTCAACTCTACACTCTAAACTTTCAACTTATCATAATTTAAGGAGAATACTATGCGAGTACGTTTTCATCTTCCCGACTTTTCAGGCAATTTCAAGCTCAATCTGCTCTTTGCAGAACTTCTGGAGCGCCGTCCCGACCTCTTCCGCGAGGGCGTTGAGATAGCTTCGTTCTACGGCGTATTTCCGCCGTCTATCTGGAACGGCGGCAGAACACAGGGCGGCGTCTGTGACAAGACCTTCGTGAAAAGCGTCATCAAGACCTTCAACGAAAAGAGCATACCTCTGCGCTTTACCTTTACAAATCCTGCCCTCGAAAAAAAGCATCTCAGCGACCAGTTCTGCAATATGGTGCTGAATTTAGCCAATAACGGGCTAAACGAGGCTATCGTTATGTCACCCATACTGGAGGACTATATCCGCAGGAATTTCCCGAAATACAAGCTTACAAGCTCTACCTGCAAACGCCTCAACACTCTTGAGGGACTTCTTGACGAGCTGAAAAAGGACTACCACATAGTGGTTATGGACTACGACCTTAACAACAGGTTCGACCTGCTTGAGCAGATACCAATGGCTGACAGACCGCGTATCGAGTTCCTGTCAAATGCCTGCTGTGAGCCAGGCTGTCCACGCCGCTCAGCTCATTATCACTCTATCGGCGTCCAGCAGATAGCCTATAACGAGCACATCAAGAAATACCCCAATCTCCCCTTTGACTCATCAAAATACGATCCCGATAACTTCCGCGACTGTCCTTATTCCCAGAGAGGTCTCTTTGAGATAAAAAAACTCCGCACACATATCTCCCCCGATGATATCTGGGAGAAGTACGTGCCTATGGGATTTGAGCAGTTCAAGATAGAGGGACGCACAGCAAGTCCGCTGAACGTCCTTGAAACATATATGTATTATATGGCTAAGCCCGAATACCGCGACGAAACACGCTTCATGCTCCTGAAGGCTATGGAGAATTCGGGTGCGCTCTCATTCAAATAAACCACTGCGATCTTTAATGAACTGAGGTGAATCACTATGAAGGCTGCTGCTGTTTTCAGCGATAACATGGTGCTGCAAAGAAACAAGAATATCCGTATTTTCGGCACTTGCAGCAAAAACGAAAAGATAATAACCGTCCGCATACCCGAGCTTGAAAGCTTTGCCCGTGCCGTTGTAAAGGACGGCAGGTGGGAGGCGGTGCTTCCGCCCCGAAAGGAGTACAGCTCCTGTACTCTTGAGATAACCTGCGGTGCTGTGAAAAAGGTGTTCCGCAACGTTGCCATAGGTGAGGTATGGCTGGCAGGCGGTCAGTCAAATATGGAGTTCGAGCTCAAGGATGAGCGCAGGGGCGCTGCGGCGCTGGCAGGCTGCTACAGCGAGAACGTGAGATTTTACTATACTCCAAAATACGCAATGCTTGACGACGAGCTTGAACAGGCTGAAAAGGAGAGCTGCTGGTGTACCCCCTCTCCCGACAATTCTCGTTCATGGTCTGCTGTAGGCTACTACTTTGCAAAGGAACTGAGCCGCAGACTGGGCGTTACAGTAGGCATTATCGGCTGCAACTGGGGCGGCTCCTCCGCTTCTGCGTGGATAAGCCGTGACTATCTCAGCTGTGACAAGCGCCTTAGCCCCTACCTTGACGAATACGATGAAGCTGTCAAGGGCAAGTCAGACGAGGAAATGATAGCCGAGTACGACGAATACAGCGCCTATCAGTGGGCTTGGGAGCTGCGCAAAAGGGCGTTCTATGCCGAGCATCCCGGTGCGACACGAAGCGAGGTACAGAAAAACTGCGGCGAGGACCGCTATCCGGGACCTGCCGGAATAAAGAATCCAATGCGTCCCTGCGGTCTCTATGAAACAATGACAAAGCGTATCGCTCCCTATACTCTCGCAGGTGTACTGTGGTATCAGGGCGAATCCGACGAACACCGTCCGAACACCTATGAGATACTGCTCAAGCTACTTATCGAGAACTGGCGGGATCTATGGAAGGACAAGGAGCTGCCGTTTATGATAGTACAGCTGCCTATGTTCAGGTTCATCGACGACCCCGATACAAAGAGCTGGGCACTTATACGCGAGGCTCAGGAAAATGTTTTCAAAACCGTGAAGCATACAGGTCTTGCAGTCTGTCTGGACTGCGGAGAATTTAACAATATCCACCCTGTAGATAAGTCTCAGGTAGCCCACAGGCTCTACCTACAGGCAATGAGCGAGGTCTACGGCGTCATCACACGCCGCGATTCCCTGCCACCTATGTATGATAACTTTGAGGTCATCGGCGAAACTATGGTGATACACCTTACAAACTGCGAAATGGGACTCGGAGGCAAGGACGAGCAATGCCTCGACGGCTTTGAAATAGCAGGTGATGACGGCGTTTATTACCCTGCACAGGCAACAGTGAGACTGCCGTATATCGAGCTGCGCAGCGATAAGGTCAAGCTTCCTGCCGCAGCCCGCTACAAGTGGACAAATTACGCGGACGTGGGGCTTTTCGGCATAAACGACCTGCCCTTACCGCCTTTCCGCACAGACAAATACTAATTTTAAAGGAGATAAATATGCTTTTAGCAGTAGACATCGGAAATACCAATATCGTTTTCGGCTGCGTTGACGACAATGACGAGGTTCGGCTTTTCGAGCGCATCAGCACCGACCACAACGCTACAGCCGCTGAATACGCTGTACTTATCAAGACCATTCTTGAAATGAACAGCTTCAACATCTCTGATATACACGACGCTATCATGTCATCTGTCGTTCCCTCGGTTACAGCTACCGTAAAGGAGGCTGTCCGCAAGCTCTTCGGCGTTGACGTAATGATAGCAGGTCCCGGCGTAAAGACAGGGCTCAATATCCTCATCGACAATCCTGCACAACTGGGAAGCGATCAGGCAGTAGACGCTGTTGCGGCTATAAATCAGTACCCTGTGCCTATGATAATCATCGACATGGGAACTGCGACTACTCTTTCAGTAGTTGACAGCAAGAAGAATTACCGCGGCGGACTTATCCTCACAGGCATGAAGGTGGCGGCTGACGCTCTTACAGCCCGTACAGCACAGCTCCCGAAGGTAAACTTTGAAGTGCCGCCTCACGTTATCGGAACAAATACCATCGACTGCTTAAAGAGCGGTATCCTCTACTCAAATGCAAGCGCTCTTGACGGTATAATCGACCGTATCGAGGAAGAGCTTGGCGAGAAATGCACCGCCGTTGCCACAGGCGGTCTCTCAGAGCTGGTTGTGCCGCTGTGCAAGAGGGAAATAATCCTCGACAGCAATCTTCTCATCAAGGGACTTGCTATTATTTACAAGAAGAATAAGAAATAAACGAGAAAAGCTCTGTTTCATTACAAAACAGAGCTTTTTTCGGTAATTGGAGAGAAAAATCCTTTTTAAAAGTGAGGTCTTTAAATTTATTTTTGTCCGTAATATGCATTATCACCATGCTTACGGAAAAAATGCTTATCCAGCAGCCGCTGGGGCATATTCGGTGTGTCGGAGCGGAGAGTCTTTGTTATCCACGCCATAGCGGATAACTCCTCCAGCACTACTGAATTATGCACAGCCTCCATGCAGTCCTTGCCCCACACGAAGGGACCGTGATTGGCAACAAGAGCCGCAGGGATATTTTCATAGTTTTTGCAGCACTCAACGATGACCTTGCCTGTTTCAAGCTCGTATTCACCGCCGACCTCTGCGTCTGTCATCTCGCGTGTACAGGGTATCTCGCCGTAGAAGTAGTCGCCGTGGGTAGTACCGAGAGGCGGTATGCCCATACAAGCCTGCGCAAATGAGGTAGCATATCGGCTGTGGGTATGAACTACTCCGCATATTCCGTCGAAATTCCTGTATATCTCAAGATGTGTGGGTGTATCACTTGACGGAGAGAGCTTTCCCTCTACCTTTTTGCCGTCAAGCGTCAGGACAACTATATCATCAGCCGTCATGGTGTCGTACTCGACACCGCTGGGCTTAATGGCGATAAGTCCCGATTCGCGGTCGTATTCGCTGACGTTGCCCCATGTAAAGGTAACAAGCCCGTACTTGGGGAGAAGCAGATTTGCTCTCAGGACACGTTCCTTCAGCTCCTTAACGTCCATAGATAACATCTCCGATCATGATATCGCGTTCAAGACCGTTTACTGTGGTATCCTTGTTGATGACCACGAGCTCGATACCCATGATACGGGCAAAGCTTCTGACAGCCTCATCGGATATGTCGTAGGAAAGCACTGTATGATGAGCTCCGCCTGCAACTATCCAGCATTCAAGCCCTTCAAGGAATGACGGCGCAGGTCTCCACATAGTTCTTGCAACAGGGAGATTCGGCATAGACTGGAACGGCTTTACGCACTCAACGTCCTGTGAGATAAGTCTGAGCCTTCCGCCGATGTCGATAAGGGAGAGTGCCTTTGCAGAGCCTGCCTTGCCCTCGAAAACAATTCTTGCAGGGGGTTCCTTGCCGCCGATACCCAGCTTGTGAACCTCTATGCGAGGCTTGTCAGCTGCGATAGAGGGGCAAACCTCCAGCATATGTGAGCCCAGAATGAGCTGCTGCTTGTAATCGTATGTATAGTCCTCCATGAAAGAGGTATTTCCCTCGGGATACATTGCCTTTACGATAGCTGTCATGCCTGCGGTCTTCCAGTCGCCCTCAGCGCCGAAGCCGTAGCCCTTGTGCATGAGGTGCTGTGTAGCAAGACCTGGGAGCTGACGCATACCGTGGAGGTCCTCGAAGGTATTAGAGAACGCCTTTGCACCCTCGCGGACGAGTATCTTCTCAATAGCGATCTCCTCACGAGCCTGATACCTGATAGTTTCCTCGTCTTCCTTTTTATAGTCGTAGAGCTCAGCATACTCCTTCATAAGAGCGTCGATCTCTGCGTCTGTAACATCATTCATTATCTCAACAAGATCGCCTACAGCAAAGGTATTTACCTGCCAGCCCAGCTTGATCTGTGCTTCGATCTTGTCGCCCTCGGTAACTGCTACCTCGCGCATATTATCGCCGAAGCGAACTATTTTGAGGTTCCTGCTGAACATTACGCCTACAGCAGCTCGCTGCCACTCAGCTATCTTGGCCTGTACCTCGGGATCCTGCCAGTGACCTGCCACAACAGCTCTCGGTGTGCGGAGCCTTGCTCCGATAAAGCCGTGCTCTCTGTCGCCGTGAGCAGACTGGTGGAGATTCATATAGTCCATATCTATTGCTTCATTTGGAATAGTCTCATTGAACTGTGTATGGAAGTGGAGCCACGGCTTCTGGAGAAGCGCAAGTCCGTTTATCCACATCTTTGAGGGCGAGAATGTATGGCAGAAGGTAATAATGCCTGCACACTCGTCATCATAGTTAGCCTCCTTGATGATACGCTGTATCTCGGACTCTGTCTTTACTGTGAGCTTATACTCAACAGGGAAAGGCAGCTTTAGTCCTGCAACTATCTTCTTAGAGTCTTCATCGACCTGTCTGAGAGTTTCCTCGCCGTATAAGAACTGCGAGCCGGTAATAAACCAAAATTTCATCCTCTATCAATCCTTTCAATTCTCGGAGACTGCTGCTCTGACAGCTGAAAGTCCCGAGAGATATTTCTTCATATATGCATTGAGACCGTCAATGTCCTCCTTATCGGGAGAAACTGTGCTGCCCTTCATATCAGCAAATACTCTGCTGCTGAGATAGTCGGTCAGCTTTTCGCCGCTGCTCTTTTTAACCATATATGAAGCAAGAAGCGCTATTCCCCATGCGCCGCCCTCGCCTGCTGTCTGCATGAGAGTAACATCTGCTCCCAGTGCAGCTGCAAGGAATTTCTGTGTAGGTACGGGCGTCTTGAAGAATCCGCCGTGAGCATATATCCTTTCAAGGCTTACGTGCTCCTGTTCGGTGAGTATATCATTGCCTGCCTTTAATGCGGCTACGCATGAATACACAAGACTGCGCATAAAGTCTCTGATATTGAATGCAGTATCAGGGCTGCGCATAAGCAGCGGAAGTCCGTTCTTTACACCTGTAACGGGCTCACCTGCATAGTAATTGTAGGAGATAACGCCGCTGCAGTCGGGAGCGCCCTCTGCTGCCAGACTATAAAGCTTGTCGTATAGCTGTCCCTTCGGCATATCCACGCCTATCTCCTTCAGGAAGCCGCCGAATATACCGAACCATGCGTCAAGGTCTGAGGTACAGCTGTTGCAGTGTACCATAGCCACGGGATCTCCGCAGGGAGTGGTGACTATATCTATTTCGCGGTGTACCGCAGAGAGGTCCTTTTCAAGAACTATCATGGAGAATATCGACGTACCTGCGGATACATTTCCTGTTCTGGGAGTAATGCTGTTTGTGGCTGCCATGCCTGTCTGTGCGTCGCCCTCGGGCGGACAGAAGGGTATATCGCCGCCGAATGTTCCCGTAGGATCAAGGAGCTTTGCGCCCTCAGCTGTAAGCCTGCCTGCGCACTCGCCTGCGGGGACTATACGGGGAAGAATATCAGCAAGCTTCTTGTTGAGAGCAGTACCCTCCGCAAGCTTGTCGAACTTCGACATCATTGTGGTGTTATAGCCGCAGGTCTTTGAGTCTATGGGGAAAATGCCCGAAGCGTCACCTGCGCCGATGACCTTTTCGCCTGTGAGGATATAGTGTACATATCCTGCAAGGGTAGTCATAAAGGCAAGTCTGCCAATGTGAGGTTCTTTGTTCAGCATCGCCTGATACAGGTGAGCTATGCTCCAGCGCTGCGGGATATTGAAGCTGAACTCCTCTGTGAGTCTGTCGGCAGCCTCCTCAGTCATGGTATTGCGCCATGTTCTGAATGGTACGAGCTGCTCGTCATTTCCGTCAAATGCGAGATAGCCGTGCATCATTGCTGATACGCCTATGGCAGCGGCTGTCTCAAGCTTTGTTCCGTATGCTTCCTCAACATTTTTCATAAGGTCGGCAAAGCATTCCCGAAGTCCTTTTCTGACGTTATCAAGAGAATATGTCCATACACCGTCAAGCATTTCGTTCTGCCAGTCGTGAACTCCCGAAGCCAGCGGTGAGTGGTCCTCTCCGATGAGGACCGCTTTGATACGTGTCGAACCGAATTCTATACCTATTACCGCTTTGCCGTTTCTGATCTCATCTGCACTGCTCATGTTTTAACTCCTTTTGCTGTTGTAGGCTTTGCTGCCGCAAGATTAGCCTTTTTGCGGCGCGCGATGATGATACTCTGAATGATAAGGAATATACAAAGCATAGATGCGTTTGTGATTCCTGTCCACCATGCCTGGTCAAGTCCTACTGATGATACGATATTCTGGATAAGAGCAAGTGAAAGTACGCCGAAAAATGTTCCGATAATATTTCCGACGCCGCCCGTCAGCATAGTTCCGCCGATGATGGACGAAGCTATGGCGTTCATCTCAGCACCCGTTGCATGAGAAGCTGAACCCGAGCCAACGTGCATAAAGTAAACAAATCCGCCAATTCCGCCTAATATCCCGCACATGAGATATGCAAGGAATGTGGTTCTCTTTACGTTTATTCCCAGCATAAGTGCGCTCTGCTTGTTGCCGCCTACTGCGTAGAAGCTGCGTCCTGTCTTGGTCCATTTAAGGAAAAGGAAAAGTGCGGCAACAATGATAAGTGCTATAACAACGCCTATCTCTATATAAGCGTCGATATAGTCGCCTCTTTTATTTATTGAGCCCATTCCGGGGATTATAATTCTTGTTTCCTTGAGCTTTACAAACGCTTCGTTCTGAACATTGAATGGGTTTGTATTTACAATGGTGGTCATACCTCTTGCAAAGAACATACCTGCCAGTGTTACTATGAAGGGCTGTATATCAAGATAGGCTACAAGGAAGCCCTGTACAAGTCCGAATGCAAGTCCGATACCGAGCGATATCATCAGTGCGCCAAAGACGCTGCCGCTGTGCATATCAAGGTAGACGGCTGAGCACATGCTTACCAGTGCAGCCATACCACCGAGAGAAATATCTATACCGCCTGTTATCATGACCAGTGTCATTCCGCAGGCAAGTATTATAAGCGCGGCATTTGCATTCAGCATATTGAAAAATGTCTGTGCCTTGAGAAATCCCTGTCCAAGTCCGAATACAGCGAAAACATACATCAGTATGAAAACCACTATGGTTATGGACATGAGAAGATTGGTATCTGAGATACCCTTTAACAGATGTCGGCGTGGTCTGCCGACAGCCATATCTGTTTTCGGCATATTAATTCCTCCATTCCACGCTTTGGTTTTCAGCTTTTACTCTCTGCTTTTGCAGGAGAACGCAGCTTCTTGAAGACAGCTGCAAGTTTTTCTCTTACTATCGGTGCGCTCAGTATTACCAGCGCGATAACTACTACAGCCTTGTATGCAGGCAGAGCGTCCGATTGTACCTGAAACTTGTAAAGCGTTGTGGTAAGGAACTGGATAACATATGCTCCGAGAATGGAAGCAGATATGTTGAATTTACCGCCGCTGAGAGAGTTTCCTCCGAGAGCGACTGCTAAAATAGCGTCCATTTCGATGTCCTTTGCAACTACCGAGTAGTTGATAGTGGACAGTCGGCTGACCTTGATGAATCCTGCTATTGCTACGCAGAGACCAAGTATTACATATGTAACGAACTTGATGAGGGCAGGATTAAGACCATTCAGACGCGAAGTCTTTTCGTTGATACCGACGGACTGAACATACAACCCGAGGTTGGTGAACTTCAGTGCCAGCCATATCAGAATGAAGCAGGCAATGGCAATGAAAAAAGGCGTCGGTATCGGAATGCCCGGTATATATCCCCCGAAATATGTGAATGTCCTGTCACTAACAACAGGAAGCTCGTTGTTGTTTATCCATGCAGCTATGGAACGTCCGGCTGTGAAAAGTATGAGAGTTGCTACCATCGGCTGTATCTTGAACACAGATACGAGAGCACCGTTGAATGCTCCGAAAGCCATTGCAACAAGACAGCTTATAAGGAATGCAACTATTATAGGAGCCTGTAAGGTCTCGGGACGGGAATTCGTTCCGCAGAGAACTCGCAGGACTACACTTCCGCTGATAGCTATGGCAGCTCCCACACTTATGTCCTGTCCTCGTGAAGCAGCTGTTACCAGCGTCATTCCGATAGCAAGGATAGCAAGCTCTGAGCCATAGTCGATGATAGATATGATATTTCCCGAAAGCACGGGATCACCCTCGCTGTTATATCCAAGAGTTATCTTAAAGAACGAAGGATCCATGATAAAATTGAATATCGCAATAATGAGCAGTGCAGCTATAGGGATAAATATCTGATTTCTGACTATGCCCGAAAGAAATGAGCCCTTCTGTGCAGTCTTTGGTGCGGCTGTCATTAATGCTCACCTCCTGCTATTGTATTCATAATGTTATTCTGTGTGAGCTCATCGCCTGTAAGCTCGCCTACAAGCTTACGGTCGCGCATAACGAGAAGTCTTGAACAGGTACGGAGCATCTCATCTGTTTCAGATGAGATAAAGGTGATACTCATTCCCTCGGAAGCAAGCTTTAATACCAGCTTCTGGATATCCACCTTTGTACCTACGTCGATACCTCTGGTGGGCTCGTCGAGAATGAGGTATTTCGGGTGAGTAAGTAGCCAGCGTCCGAGAATTACCTTCTG
Source organism: Ruminococcus sp. (assembly GCF_024684275.1). The sequence continues at coordinate 18,443 of NZ_JAIKXF010000133.1, read as the reverse complement.
CTGGTTTCCGCCCGAAAGTGATTTTATCGGTGTATTCACCGAGGCTGTCTTGATATCAAGAAGCTTGATATACTCCTCTGCGAACTTATTTGCCTCTGCCTTTGAAAACGGCTTGAAGAAGCCCTTTTTGACCTGTAATGCAAGGATTATATTATCCTTAACGGAAAGGTCGCCTACGATTCCGTCGCGCTTACGGTCCTCGGGGAGATAAGCAATACCGTTCTTCATAGCGTCCATTGGCTTGTTTATCTTAACTTCCCTGCCGTCTACCCTTACTATTCCACCAGTGACCTTATCAGCGCCGAAGATAGCTCTTACGCACTCGCTTCTTCCTGAGCCGAGAAGTCCTGTAAATCCGTTGACCTCACCCTTGCGGATATAGAAATTGAAGGGCTTGATGCCCTCAGAGCTGCAAAGCTGTGAGGCTTCATAAACGTATTCTTTGCTCTTGTCGTTGAATACGGGGATATCGTTCTTGATGTCAGCCATATCGTCAAGCTCCTTGCCCAGCATTTTCGATACCAGCTGAACACGGGGGAGATTTTCGATCTCATACTCTCCCACAAGCTGTCCGTCACGGAGAACGGTTATCTTATCGCAGACCTCGTACACCTGATCGAGGAAGTGGGTAACGAAGATTATACCAACACCGCGGGCCTTGAGCTGACGCATAAGTCCAAAGAGCTTTTCTACCTCTGATTCGTCGAGGGATGAGGTAGGCTCGTCAAGTATGAGCACGCTGCAATCCATGTCAACGGCTCTTGCTATGGCTACCATCTGCTGTACAGCGATAGAACAGCTTGCAAGCTGCTGTGTCGGCTTTACAGCTATGCCGAGAGAGTTGAGGAGCTCTCCTGCCTTTTTGTTCATGGTACGCCAGCTGACTAATGCACCTTTGCCTCTGCCGAGGAAGATATTCTCTGCCACTGAGAGGTTCGGGCAGAGGGATATTTCCTGATAAACCGTACTGATGCCTAAATTCTGTGCCTCCTGCGGAGAGTGTATCTGTACGGGACCTGTATGTCCCTTTACGAAGATGTCTCCGCTGTCCTTGATATGCACACCTGTGAGGACCTTGATAAGAGTAGATTTACCTGCGCCGTTTTCGCCCATGAGCGCGTGTATCTCTCCTTCACAAAGCGTAAAATCAACATTCCTGAGAGCCTTTACTCCGGGAAAGGATTTATATATCCCACGCATTTCCAGCAATGATCTTTCCTGCATTGCTTTTCCTCCTAAGTGAGTTGAATGTTCGGAGATGCTCTGTTTCGCAAGAGCAGCTCCTGTGATCGCTTAAAATTTATGCGGTGACACAGACCATTTACGAATGCGTCACCGCACTTATTAATCTTTATAGTTTAGTGTCCTGTATACTAACTATCAGATACCGTACTGCTCAACATCAGCGTCGGTGATGGTCTTTGCGTCAAAGCCCTTTTCGTCCATGATGATAGTCTTTTCGGGAAGAGTCTCACCATTTTCGAGCTTGTCGATGATGTCCTTGATATATGATGACTGGAAAGGATTGCACTGTCCGTCGTAGTTCCAGTTGCCCTTCTTGAGCTCCTCAAGTGCCCACTTGTTGCAGTCGAAGCCTATAACGACTACATCCTTGTCAACACCGTGAGAGATATTTGCTCTGTCGAGAGCTGCAACAGCGCCCTTTGCCATATCGTCGTTCTCAGCGTAGATAACATTGAACTTCTTGTTAGCGTCGATAGCGGACTGAACGATCTGCTGTGCCTTTTCAGCATTCCATTCAGCTGTCTGCTGTGTAACGATGTTCCAGCCAAGCTCCTTTGCTGTCTTGTCAAGAGCTCCCGAACGTCCCTTCTGAGCAGCTGTGCCCATTACGCCCTGAAGGTGGATAATATCGTAAGCCTTGAGATCCTGATCCTTGAGCCACTCAACAGCCTGCTCGCCTTCCTTGTCCATATCGGAAACGATAGAAGCGTCATAGAGGCTCTCGTCTGCATCAATGGTACGGTCGAAGAGGATAACTCTTACGCCTGCGTCCTTAGCGTCCTTGAGAACTGAATCCCAGCCTGCTGTATCAGCTGCTGAGAGGAGAAGATAATCGACCTCGTCCTGAATGAACTTCTGAGCGTAGTTGATCTGCTCCTCGTTCTTGAGGCTGTATGCAAAGGAAGCGTCAAAGCCGTTTTCCTTTGTGAATGTAGCTTTAAGGTCGTTTACGTTTGCTGTACGATAACCCGACTCGTTAGGATCGTTGTTGATGATACCTACCTTGATAAGTGAACCCGATGAACTTCCGTTATCGTTTGCAGGTTCTGACTTTGATGATGAGTCAGGCTGTTTTGCTTCATTGCCTGATGATGAGCCCGAAGCTCCGCAGCCAACGAACATTGCGCCGCAGAGTACTGTGCTTGCTGCCATTGCTAAGATTTTTTTGATTCTCATAATTATGATTCCTCCATCCAAATTTACTTATCCCATTAACGTCTGAGCCGTCAACTTGTACTTACATTATAATCAATTTGTACATACATTGCTACCGAAATTATTTCACAAAATGTTTATTATATTTTGAATATTATTTACAGTATACAATTTTACGGACAAATATTTGCACTGTTCTGAAATTGTCTGGGTGTCTGCCCCGTATATTTCTTGAATATCTGGCTGAAATACCGATAATCCCTGAATCCTACGTCATAGGCTACCTCGTACACCATTTTCGATGTACAGCAAAGAAGCTCCCGTGCGTGAGATATACGTGCTACTGCAAGATACTCGAACAGATTCTGTCCGTACTCCTTTTTGAACTGTGTACTAAGATAAGACGGGCTCAGCCCCACTGCATCGGCAACTACAAGAAGCGAAAGCTCATCGTTCATATAGTTTCGGTCAATGTAGTCCTTTGCCTTTGCGATTATGCTCCTGCCGCTCTCCTTTGCCGATTCTATGCGCCATCTGATACAGCCGCGAACAAGATCGTGGAGGAATTTCCCTGTGTCCTCAGCTGTCATCAGCTCCGCGCCTATCTCGTCGGCAGTTCCGAAGCACTCAAAGAACTTCTCACTGCTGATACCTATTTTCTGGGCAAAGGCATGGGCAGCTACATAGATGTCCATACAGACGTAAAGCCTCAGCATAAGCGACTGTATCTCTGCAAAGCCAACCTCGCCGAGTACAGAATCCAGCATAGCATCGCAGTTTTCGAGGCTTCCGCTCTGTAACAGCTCTTCTGTTTTCTTGATGTCAAGACGCTTGACGTCCTGCATTATCTTCGACTCGTTATTCATTTTAATACCCCGCTGTAATGATAACCCAAACTATGTCAGATGCTTTTTACAGAATCACGCAGCTTTAGCTCGGGAGTAAATATGATGTCTCCGTTGTCCGAAGAATAGGAGTTTATCATATCTATGAGCTTTTCTGCCGCCGCTTCGCCGAGTCTGCGCTGAGGGTGTGCCACAGAGGTCAGCGGCACATCGCATATGGAAGCGTATTTTGAATCGTCTATGCCGACAACCGATAAGTCATCGGGGACGCTTATATCATGCTCCTTGCAGAACTGGAGGAGCTTTATGGCTATATTGTCATTGTAGCAGACAAACGCCGTAGATTCGCTGATAAGCTCTAAAAGCCTGTTGCTTCCTGCGGTAAACAGCAGACTTTTGTCCGATGTTGCGAACCAGAGCACGTTATCCTCTGCATTTCGCTGTCCGTGGGCGATACAGCTCTTTGTAAAGCCGCTGTAGCGCTTATGTCCCTGTATATCGTCAAGTGCGAATATTCCTGCAACACGTCTGTGTCCCTGAGAAAAGAGATGATCCGCAGCTATCCTGCCTGCCGCCTCATCGTCCATAGCAACACAGGGGCAGTCCGACCACGGGTACTTCGCGTTGAAGAACACCACGGGGATATTCTTCCTTCTCAGCTCCTCATACAGCGCTGTATTGGGATTCGGCAGTGCGCTCTTGGAAGGCTCTACGATAAGCCCGTGAACTCCGCCGGATATCATGCTTTGCAGAGCCTGCTGCTCCTCAGCCACCTTATTATGAGTAATGGCAAGCTGCATGGAAAAGCCCGAATCATTGAGGACGCTCTCGATACCCGTTACTATATGAGGAAAGATGTAATCCGTGAAATATGTGGATATTACGCCGATATTCCTTATCTGACCGACTGTATCGCCCTGCGCATAGCCAGATGATACAAATGCGCCGCTGCCCCTGACGCGGCTGATAACGTTCTCGTTTTCGAGACACATCAGTGCCTGTCTGACGGTCTGTCGGCTGACACCGTGTATCTCGCAGAGCTCCTTTTCGGTGAGAAAACGGTCCTTTGGCTTCAGCTTATGTGAGCTTATAAAGTTCTTGGACCACTCCACTATCGTCATATATTTATAGTCTTCCATAGATTCCTCCGAAGGGATTCCGATTTCATTCGGATTTTTCTTCATGATAGCACAATAGTCTGTATTTGTAAATACAACTTTTGAAATATACATACAAATTTGTATGTACAGCCAAAACATTCTCTCCCTCTTTGTGCAACACGACAACTATTTGAATACAACTTCCCCACTGGAACTCCCTCCGGCATATTCGCGTTTCAGTAACCCGAGGCGCCAAAAGCTCCTTTCATATATACCCCCAAAAGAGGCATGATTCAACGTGAACAGGTTGAATTTCAGAAAAATTTTTTCAAGCTTCTCTGATGTGCACAAAATCATAGTATCATGATCGGAGATATTACACAAAAAGGACGCGCAAATAGAGCCTCCTATGACGGAACGCAGGTTACATCTATGAGAATGTAATTTCAGGCTCGGTAACCATATTTTTCCGTTAAGAGAAGGCGACTAATGCGCGTCCCAAGTCATTATAAAAAAATCAGATCAAACAGTAATTCAGCGAGCGGACAGGACCGTCCGCCCTTCGTCCTTAGCTCTTGGCTCTTCTTATATCCTGATAGAAAAGTCCATGCTGTGTACAGTACCACACCAGTCTTCCCGAACGGTAAAACGGCAGTGTTACCTGTAGATTCCACTCGGGATACTGCTTGAATACCATTGCAGAGCTGTCCGTCACATACGCCACAAAGGAGATGTAATGCTCCTTTTTCATCTCATGGTCCGAGGAAATGAACCACTCGCCGCCTAAGTCCTCAGCCGAAAGCATATCGGCTTCCTCAGCTTTTACAGGCTCAAGTGCAGTGAGTCTGCTTCCGCAGCAGGTAACAGCCGCCTCAGATGTAGCTGTGATGATATTTCCGCATTCCCTGCACACGTAAAATTTCAGCTTTTTCATATCGCCTTTCTCACTTTCGTTTTTAATTATACTGCCTGTCAGCAGAGTCTGCACGTCCGTTCCGAATACCGCAGCGAGCTCTGAAAGCAGCGACACGTCGGGACAGCCGCTGCCGCACTCCCACTTTGATACAGCCTTGTCGCTGACGCTGAGAGCCTCAGCAAGCTGCTTTTGTGTCATTCCCGAATCCAGACGAAGCTGTCTGATAAGGGCACCTGTCTTTACCTGATCCATATCGATCACCTCTGATACAAATTTGCTCCGTGACTTAATTGTAGCTTAAAATCAGGGAAAAGTCAATCTACGCTCCGTAGACGGGACGGCGGCATTATTTTAATTGTGAGCTTAGCGAACACATAAACTTTCAGCTTTTATACGCATAATTATTCAGCATTGCGGAAGAAAAGTCCCTCGGCGCAGGCAAGCTGTGAGATAAGCTCTGCGGCTTCGCCATGTGCATTATATACCGCCATATACAGGTCATCCTTGTAAAATGTAAGCAGCACTTCAGGTTCGGGAAGAAGTATATTCAAATAGCCCATATCTCCGCAGAAACAGCCATCAAGGAGCGAAAGAAGCTCCTCTGTATCGGGATTTTCCGAAGTTCCCTCCGCCGTAACTGCGGTCATATCATAGTAACAGTACAGTTTAAGAACAATATTTGTGAGTCTGCGGTCAAGATACGCTCTGTTTCGCTGAAAATATTTTTCTGCAGCGAAATATCTGCCGCCGGCTCTCTCGGAGATTTTACGCGGAAAAATATCTATAATGTGTGGTTTTTTATCCAAAAGCTCTTCGATCAATGAAAAAATATCCATTTTTATGCTCCTTTTTTCCTGCTTTTAGATATTATTATACTCTAATATCCATAATATTTCAACACTTCCGAGGTATAGCTAAAAAGCTTATGGTTTTGTGAATAATGTGTAAAAATTTTTGATACAGTTGACATACGTTTGTCAGCATGATACAATTAAATAAGGATATTATCGGAAAGGTTGTAATAATATGGAGAAAACTAAAATTATTGAAGAACTCAAGCAAAAAAACGAAATACAACCTACAGAATTTGACGGAACATACAAATCGGTGTACGAAACCGTAGAGTGCTATGCAAAGCTGAAAAAGACCGCTCTTATCGACTATAAGGACCTTGATCTGCTGTATTATCTTTCGCTGGGACTCTGGACAAATGACAAAAATGAACTTAAACAGCGTATCCAGAACAGCCACCTGCTCCATATTGACAAGCATATTCTTTACGAGGCTGTAGAAAAAATATGGAACAAGGGCGCAAAAATGCTGTTCACTCACCTTGTGGACAAAAATGAGATGAATTTCCTTACAAAGCCTCTTTCTTTCAAGGGAGCACTCATTGCCGAAAAGCCCGAGGCTATACAGTTCTTTTTCAAGATGTGCATAAACCTTTCAGCACTTGAAAACGACGGCAAGGTACTTGATACTGCCCATAAAATGCTCAATCCGCTGGTAAAGGATTCGGGAATGCCTGTATTTGCCTTTTCAAGGATACTTCACTGCTTAAAGCCTGCGACCTTCCCCATACTCGGCGAAAGCATGACAGATTCCATAGTTTTCAAGGAGCTCGGTATAGGAATAAAAAATGTAGATGATATTTCACATTATATCTTCAACTGCCGCAAGATAATCGACTTCCGCAATTCTCATTTCAAGTTCAAGAATATGAGAGTATTCGACGTCATGTCATGGCAGCTGCTGGCTGAGCTGAAAAAAGCCGAGGCTGAAAGCTCTGCCGAGGAGGACCTTACAAAGGGAAAGCACTCAAAGGCAGAGGCTTCGCTGAATCAGATACTATACGGACCTCCCGGAACAGGTAAGACCTATAATGTGATAAAATACGCTGTACAGCTCATCGAGGGCAAAAAGAACGACGATGAGCCCTATTCCGATATAAAGGCAAGATTTGAAAAGTATACCAATTCAGGTCAGATAAAGTTCACCACATTTCATCAGGCTTACAGCTATGAGGAATTTGTCGAGGGTATCCGCCCCGTTGTAGTTGACAGATACGGAAACGATACATCTGTTGCTCATGAGGATACCACCGTGGTATACAGACCTTTCAACGGCGTTTTCAAGTCTCTTTGTGAAAAGGCTTCTAAGAGCCCTCATATGAAATTCGTTTCTATCATCGACGAAATAAACCGCGGCAACATTTCAAGGATATTCGGAGAGCTGATAACCCTTATCGAGAACACCAAACGCGGCAGCTCAGTCATTCTGCCATATTCGCAGTCTGACTTTTTCGTGCCGTCAAATGTTTACATACTGGGCACTATGAATACCGCAGACCGCTCTATAGCTATGCTTGACACTGCTCTGAGAAGACGTTTTGACTTCGTTGAGATGATGCCTATGCCATCACTGCTGGGCGACTGCGGCGGCGTAGACCTGTGCGAGCTGCTCACAGCGCTGAATGAGCGTATCGAGTATTACTATGACCGCGAACACGCTATCGGTCACGCATATTTCATGAACGCAGACGGCTGCATAAAAACTCTCGATGAGCTGAGAGAGGTCTTTGCTGCAAAGATAATACCACTGCTTCAGGAGTACTTCTTCGATGACTACGAAAGGATAAAGCTTGTACTGAACGACGATAATTACTTCATCGAATGCATTACACCGAAATATATCAGGAAATTCGATTCGGGACAGAAGCTTTACCGCCTCGGCAAGCCCGAAAACTGGGATGCTGAGCACTTCATAAGGATATACAAGGATATTTCATGATGAACGGAGAATATAATGTATACCAGACATATTTGCGTATCAGCCAATGAAATTATCGCGGACTCTGCCGAAAAAAACAGCGAGCTCGCCATGATGCTGAGCGAGTTTGCAGAGGTCTGCGAGGCTGACGGCAGAAGGGCTGTCTCTGTCAGCGAAAAAGGCGGAAAGAAATACATATCAGCAGGCTCATACTGCGGCTTTATTTGCCTTGCCGACGGAACTCTTGCAGAGATACTCCCCAAGCTCGGGAACAGCGCTGAAAACGCGAGAAAAGCCCTCTGTGAGGAGTTCTGCGACAGGTGCGGATATGAATTCCGCCCCATGAGCTTCGATCCCCATATGAATTTTCTGGAATATTTCGTTTCTGTGTTTGCAGGGGAAACAATGAAGATAATCAAAAGCGGAGTTCTCTCTGCCTATGCAAGCCGCGAGGAAAATCTCAGCTCAGTTCAGGGAACTATCCTGTTCTCTGAGAATATCCGCCGCAATCTTGTTCACCGCGAGCGCGTTTTCGTGCGGCATGAGGTGTTTACTCCCGACCGCGCCGAAAACCGTATTATCAAAGCAGCAGCAGCAAAGCTCATCAAGCTTACTGCAAATCCTAACAGCTCACATCTTCTCAAGGAGTCGCTGTCTTATCTTGAAGATGCGCGTATGCCTCACGATATAAATGCGGAGTTCAGCAAGTGCATCAACACCCGAAATACCAAAAAGTACAACACTGTACTTGATATTTGCAGAATGCTATTTGATAAAAAAGAGGGCACCGCCTTTTCGGGAAAATACGTGCTGTGTGCTCAGCTCTATAAAATGGAAGCGACAGAAGCTGCTGCTGATAAGGCTCAGACAACTGCTCCGCAGAAAAAGAGAGCGAAAGCAGTGAGAAAACGGAAATGATATTTAAAGCCGCAGTTTAATCCTGCGGCTTTCTTGTTACATCATTTCAGCCGCCAACTGTTATCGCCTGAAATAAAATGCTCTCAAAATTCTTTTGTATGTTTTCAACTATATGTTGACAAATGTGTTGAAATATGATATAATAAATGTATAGTAAATAACGCTTTCAGCTTAAAAGAGGTGATCCTGATGTTCTTTGAATAACAAAGTCTGATATTAGTGTGCAAGCTCCCCGAACACGGCAATTTCAAGCCTATAATAAGGAGGATCTGTTATGTGTGCAGCTATTTTTGATTATAATGATAATGATTTCATCACACCGTTCAACAATAAGATCGGCGTTGATTCAAAAGGCAATCTTATGCGGCGATTAGATGAGTATGTCGCCCTTGATATGGATTCAGGCAAGTTTCACTATACATCTCCCTGGGTAGAAGATGATGATAATAAATAATGTGTCCTCAATAACCGCCGTAAGGCATTTAATATAGCCGCAGGAATTACCCTGCGGCTTGATTTTTTGTTATTTCTCTATGACTCGGCACTTGCATCACGTTCAAGTCCCTTCCAGCCGAAACGGACAAAGGATACAAGTATCGAAATGATAGTTATAGACTCGCTTACAATGCCTCCCAGCGAATATACGATAACATCATACGCCAGTCAGCACGGCGAAGCGCAGACCAGATTTACCATTCGTATCTTTCGCGGACTGTTTGACCAGTAAGCAAAGGTGCTTGTGACCGAAGCAGTAAACGCAAGCAGGCTGACAGGTCCGTTCCATGTGAGTATCAGTACAGCCGTGAACAGCACGGCTAATCTGCGGCTTCAATCATTCAATCGCAGATACATTTTATATGTTTATGGCAGGAACTTTTCCAATTGATATGCCGTACATACTGACAGTTGCAGCAGGTAATGCAATAGGAGGCATGATGATACCGCTCATAAAAAAGATAACCTCATCTTGATACTTCCGTATATACAAAACAAGGCAGGGATTTTTCTTCCCTGCCTTGTTTATTTCTGTGTAATTATTCTTCCTTACGTCGTATTTTCATACTGCTTTTTAAGCAAAGTAGTCCAAATTATGATAAATAATCTGGAATTGAATGTAAAAAACAGTCGCTCATAATAATACAGATCGGCTGTTTTTTATATGGAGAGTTTTTGACCAGATTGCGGTATTTAAACAAGATAAAGCGGTGTAACGCTTTTGTATTCCTTTCCCATATAACTGAAATTATCAATGAATACCTGAACAGAAAACGATCTTTTCATATTGTCCTCGTTTACAATATCTTCAGCGTTACCGAAAATATTTGTGCCGTCCCTGTTAAGGATGAGTGCTTTATCTGATATTTTCAAGGCGTGTTCGGGATAATGAGTGTTAACAATTGCAGATATACTTCTTTTTTCTGATAACTTTCTTATAGTTTCCAGTATTATCAACTGATTTTTGAAGTCAAGATTTGACTCAGGTTCATCAAGAACAAGCATAGAAGGATCTATGGTAAGAGCTCTTGCAATAAGTACCATCTGCAGCTCACCGCCGCTCATTTCAGTGCAGAGTTTGTCTGCAAGATAGGTTATTCCCATATCCTCCATTGCACGTTCAGCTGCATCGCGGTCCTCAGCTTTGGGTTGTGAGAACGTACCGAGGTGAGCACTCCTTCCAAGCGTTACCATGTCTATTGCGGAATATCCGAAAGCAGAGCCTTTTGCCTGTGGAACGTATGCTATTTTCTGCCAGAAATCACGGTTTTTAATATTTTTTATACTTATACCGTCAATGAGTGATTCTCCGCTTTCCCATTTTAAAAGTCCCATCATGCATTTCAGCATAGTAGTCTTTCCAACACCGTTTGAACCAAGTACGGATAAAACTTCACCGTTCCTGACTTCAAAATTGATATTTCTGAGTATTTTTGTATTTTTATAGCCGAAGCAGCCGTTTTTTACCTCGAATTTCATGTCCAGGAACCTCCTGTTTTTCTAAGAAGTATTATAAATACGGGAGCACCGATTATTGCGGTAAGTATGGATATAGGTATCTCTGCGGAAGTTGCGCTTCTTGCAAAGGTGTCCATAACTATCATCAGAAATGCTCCTGCACCCGCGCTTATCGGTATTACGGAGCGGTTGTTGTTCCCTCCGATCATTCGTGCTATATGAGGAACAAGAAGCCCCATCCAGCCAACCTGTCCGCACATTGATACGCATGAGGCGGTTATCATAGAAGCCGCCGCAATAAATACGATACGCATTATCTGCACGTTCATACCAAGAGAGCTTGCTTCATCATCGTTCAGTGAAAGTATATTAAGTCTCCAGCGAAGTGCATAGATCACAATTGTCCCCACAAGGATGAAAGGTACTCCCATTATGAGATTATTGTATGTTGCTCTTGACATACTTCCCATGAGCCAGTAAGTTATTACAGGCAGCTCTTCTTCAGGATCCGCGATGTATTTCAGCAGCGAGACAAGTGCTTCAAATACTGCTGATATGACCATACCTGCAAGAACTATCATAACGATACTGTTCTTGCCGTTGCGTCGGCTGAGAGAATAGGTTATGAAGCATGACAGAAGTCCGAATGCAAGAGCCGAAAGCTGTACGCTTATAAGTCCTCCGCCTATAAGAAGCGCCAGAACTGCACCGAATGAAGCTCCGCTTGCTACTCCGAGAGTATCGGGAGTTGCCAGCGGATTGGAGAAAAGTCCCTGAAAGGCAGCTCCTGCACAGGAAAGCCCTGCGCCTACAACCGCCGCAAGAATAATACGCGGCAGTCTTACGCTGAAAATTACGGTATATCCCGTTTTGTCAACTGTCTTGCCTGTAAATCCCGAAAAAAGTATATCGACCGTTTCTTTTACGCTCAGGGAATAGCGTCCTATTCCGAGGCATACTATGGCTGCGATAACAGGAAGTATTATCAGTATGACTGCCGTCAGAAATGACGGCAGCCGCTTTTTTTCATTTGTCATATTACGATTTCTTGCCCGAAGCAGCCCTTGCAGGGTGGTATATCTTCTGTATATCCTCGTCTGTAAGTTCTACGCCGTAGTGCTCGCTGTAGAAGTTCCTCATCTCCTCGTCCATGTCCATATCCGCAAAGAGCTCGGGCTGTATGGTCTTGGCAAGCCATTTCAGCACAAGAGGAGTATCAGACGCAGGCGGGAACCAGCGGTACATACCGAGAGGGAACTTGTATACCTTGCCATCCCTGACAGCCTTGACATTGCTCCAGTCATTGCCCTCGACAGTGTTATTTATGAGATCTTCAGGCAGATGTGAGCTGAAATTCGTGATGAGTATGATATCGGGATCCCACTCATATATCTGCTCCATATTTACTTCCGCACTGCCTTTGAGCGCAGCCGCAACATTGTTTCCGCCTGCTGTTTCTATCCAGTACTTAGCAAAGAAATCAGAACCGCCTGCCTTTATTACTCCGTCATCATAGCTGAACAGTATCAGCACGTCCGGACGCTCGTCTGTGGGTATCTTATCTGTTACAGCCTTTATCTCCTCAGCTGTTTTCCTTCCGTCAGCGATTATCTCATTTGCAGTATCGCTCTCACCGTATATCTCACCGAAAAGCTTGATCCATGCAGCATAAGTCTCAACGCAGTCGTAGTCTGCGATAGTTGTTGAAAAGCCCACCGCTGGAATGCCTGCATTGTCATACATAGCGCGTTCCTCTGTGTTTGCGGCAGAATAAAACACTACATCAGGCTTCATGGAGAGAAGCTGTTCCACATTTACCTCGCCGTTCTCCACAAAGCTTGTATCAGCGTTTGCAAGCTCGGGGAATACGTTTATAAGGTATGAATTCTTTGCAGCAGCCATAGAACTTGGATGAATACCGATTATATCCTCCGCAGAGCCTCTGAACAGACAGTATACTGACGGCAGCGGAAGTATGGAGGAGATAACGATCCTGTGCATTTCCTTCGGCAGAGTAACCTCGACGCCTGTATGGTCGATGATAGTTCTTGTTTCATCACTTTCGGTATCTGCTTTTTCGTCTTTTGCAGCTTCGTTATAAGCTGCGTCAGTGACGCTTGCAGTTGTTGCTTCCTGCTTGCCGTCACTGTTTTCTGATCCGTTGCCAGCCGTACTTCCGCAGCCTGTAAAGCATGACAGCATCAGCATTGCCGACAGCGTACTTGTCAGTATCTTTTTTAAACTCATATTTTTAGTCCTTTCGTTTCCATGTCACAGACAGGATATTATGTTTTTTATATCATCACTGAGATAATCGGGTACCTCATCCCAGTGAAGCTTGCTTGATACAGCAGGGTGCGGAAGTCCGACAAATCTGACATTTTCGTCCTTTATCAGCTTTTTCACCATAGGATCGGCAATAATGACAGAGTATCTGCCGCTGTTTACTTCGCTTCTGACCGCACTCTCGTCGGGGAGCTCCTTATCATAGGGGAGCGACAGCTCATTTTCAAGCCCGAACATACTGCCAATGGTTACGGATATATCTCTGCTTTGATGTATCATGTCACGAAGTGAATTTGCAAATATCTGTTCGTGTATGATGAGTATACCGACATCGGAATACGGACAACCGACAGAAACATATTCCCTGTTGAGCTTCTTTTCAAAGCCGTTAGCACCTTTTATAGGAACTCCGCAGATATATGGTATTCCGTACAGCTTATGCAGCAGTTTTGCGGCGGCAAGCCCCGAACGCGATACCACTATGCTCAGGTCGGCATCAGAACAGCTTTCGATCTGTTCAACTGTAAGTCCGACTGCGAAACGGGATACTATTTCATATCCCAGTGATAATATATGTTCGCATATTCTTTCACAGTTTCCTTTGCTGCCGAAGTCTATTGGAAGAAGTCCGAGTATATTCACTTTTTTCCCAAAAGCGCGCTCCTTGCTCCGTTCCTTTGTAAAGCGCTTTATAAGTACTGTAAAGACATCGGAGGCACCTCTGTCATAGAATCGCTGACCTGTAGTGTTGAATCCGAATGACGGTATTCCTGTGGAGTATTCCGTTTCCGCTGCCATGCCTTTCAGGTCGGTGCCTATCACCATTGGTACAGGACTTCCGAGATATGCAATGACAGTAGGGGAAAGATATTTTGCAGCGGCTATCGTCTTATTTATATACTTATCGTCATTTCCCATGACAGCGTCCATACGGCGAAGCCCCGAACAGAACACAGCCGAGCGTGAGCCCAGCCAGCGCGGTTCGTCATAGCTTGTGTAATTGCCTGTACAGCCCGAAGCATCATGCATTACAACAATCCCGCCGAGGTCGAACAATGCAGAAGCAGCTCCCGAATAATCAGGTGCAAGAGGTGGAAGATCAATACAAAGTCTGCTCATATTATAAGTCCTGCCTCCTTTATCATTTCCTGTACATCTGCTTTTTCCGTGTATGCTTCAACAAGCATATCCATGAGGCGGACTATGCCGTCGTAGCCGAAAAGACCTTCGTCTTCCATGATATTCACGACCTTGTCAGAACCTGTCATATAGCCGCAGTCAAATCCTATGCAAAGGTACTGCCTGCCCTCAAACGGAAAAGTAACAGCTTCGTGGCAGAGCGGATCTTCCACAAGTATATCAGGGTATTTTTTTGAAAGAAGCTCAAAAGCTCCTTTTTCATGTGCCGGTATACCGTTTGAAGCTATCATGCCAATATTGAAGCCGTATTCCGAAAGGGTAAGCGCAAGAGAAAAGGGCTTTATTACAGCCTGAAAGTCCACTGCTATGGGATAATCTCCTATCAAAGAACGAGCCTGTTCCAGCTTTTCTTCGGCTTTTATACGGTATTCCTTTGAAGGCGTAACAATATCCTCTCCTATAAATTCCGACAGGTCTTCGTAAAACTGCTCTATCACTTCGGGAGTGTGGTTTACGTAGGCTGTCATGTACGGTATGACAAGCTCTTTTTCCATTTGCTGTGCCGCTTTGAGCGCTATGGGAGCTGTCACGATATTCAGCTTTGCTTCCGACATGGTCTGAAAGCTCTTAAAGTCCTTGTGGTCGGAAATGTGAGAGACGCTCCAGCCCTTTGAATGAAGAAGCTTTTTCAGCTCACATTCCTCACTGAACGAAACATTGCTGCCGAGAATATTGATCTGACTGCGCTTGACATTGCTTTTTTCAAGAAGTCCGTACATATTCATCTCAATAGTAACGCCCGGCGGATAAGGAGTATCAAGGGATATCGGGTTCATGGTGCAGTGCCTGAACTTAACGTCTGGATACTTACTGTCAAGCTCTGCGAGTATGGCTTCATGGTCTGTGCCAAGAAGATCGTCAAGGCACGATGTAAATATAAACAGAACCTTTGGTACTTTCGACAGAGCTTCAAAAAGTTCTCCTACACTGTTGATTATAAGCTGCTCGAAATCACCCGAAATTATATCTGCTTCGTTAATAAAAAGATAGGAGATACGGTCCTTTATACCGTTCTGAGCGCCTCCGAGCGCTCCGTGTCTGCCGCAGGCAAAGGGACATACAAAAAGCTGGTGGCTTTCAGGGACAAGTGCGGCTATCCTTACAACTCCCCAACCGCCGTGCGCAGGAGAAACATAATGAAGACTCGGCGCAGAAGGACAGTTAAAGTTTATTTTACTGCATTTGCTCATTGTTCGTCCTCCGTAAGTTTGATTATCCGACTTGCAAGTTCCCTGTAGCATGACGCCATTTCTGAATGCGGAAGGGCTTCAATGACTGTTTTGCCCTGATTTTCAGCTTCCTGTACCGCACTGTCACGCGGTATCACCGATACTATATCCCCGCCTATATCGTCAAGTGCTTTTTGTACTATCTCAACTTCATCAGGAACATTTCTCGAATTCAGTATAACTCCCGAATAGCTTGCATAGCCGCGCTTGCCGAAATTTCTGACAGCAGAAGCAATATTTGAAGCCGCATACAACGACATCATCTCCCCTGAAGTGACGATAAAAACATTTTTTGCATAGCCGTCACGTATAGGCATTGCGAAACCGCCGCAGACTACATCTCCGAGAACATCATAGAGAATTATATCAGGCTTGCATATATCATAAGCACCAAGTTCTTCAAGCTTTTCAAGAGCTGTTATTATACCGCGTCCTGCACAGCCGATACCGGGAGTCGGACCACCTGCCTCAACACACCATACTCCGCTTGGACTGCGGAAAAGGACATCCTCGGCGGTGATATTGTTCTCACCTTTTTCACGAATAGCGTCGAGTACAGAGCTTATCCTTTTTCCGTCGGTGAGGTTTTTGGTGGAATCTGCTTTCGGATCGCACCCTATCTGCAAAACGCTATATCCGAGAGCAGAAAAAGCTGCGGACAGGTTTGAAGTCGTTGTAGACTTTCCTATACCGCCTTTTCCATATATTGCTATTTTTCTCATTTAATACCCTTCTTGTTATATATTACTAACTCAATATCAAAAATATAAGTTTGCTGTTGAAGCAAACTTTGTAAGTATATACTAACATTTAAAAACTGATTTGTCAATAAATAGTCATTTATTATCTGAAAACTTTGTATGCAGAAACAGTTTAATCTTTTTCGTCCTAAAAATTTATATTCAAATTGCTTATGACAAATGGAGAAACCTCTATCCATCTCGTATGCGCCTGTTTTGAATCTGATTTTTGGAGATATATCATTTTTTGTCGTATCCTGCTGCTTTTATCAGATCAGATTGAGTATCCCGATTAGTCCGAACATAGAGAGCCCTAAGCTCGGCATGATGATTCCGGGGAGATCCTGAAATTTAACCGGATCAATTTTTCGGCAGGTCACGCCAAATATCAGGAATACAATTGGATTCAGCAGTACACATATCTTTGGTACATCAAGTGCGCCGTTCAGAATAGCGATTATCACAAGAACTGTCGGTACTAACAATGAAATATAGCCTGTGAAGAATGTAGGTGTTATCTGTTTATAGAGCTTTTCAAGAATATCATCGGCGATTTGCAGATTACCGTGTATCATTGCACCTTTGTAAATAAGCGCCTGCAGGCAAACAAAAGCATTCCTTCGGGGATATTATGTAACGTAACTGCAAGTACCATCATCGTTGTACGTGTCAGCTTTGACGGCACCCCCTCCGCTTTTTCTTCATTCATGTGCAGATGTGGTATCAGACTATCAAGCAGCAAAAGAAAAAGAATTCGCCGTACCATTTTGACAATGCTTCGGAAATTCGTGTGATTGCCTTTCATATCGGTGATGAGGATATAGCCCTCTCCGTTATCGGTACAGTAAAACGTTCCGCTTTCGATACCTGCAATAACAAATGACTTCATGTATTCGGTCATCGCTGCTTTTGACGGAAAGAAAGGCTTCAATCCGCCTTCATTGGGTTCATAGGGAAAATTTCAGAACGAAGCTCCGATTAGCGCGGATATTTCATCTATTTTCTCTTTTGATAATGAGCGTACTTTTTTCATTACTGTTCCTTTCCTCTGTGTATGGTCATTCTCTGAAATACTCGTAACGTTACCATCTGAAAGTTGCCCAGCGATCATTCATCTTAGGCAATAACAGTGCAAAAAGCTTTGCTCGTATGCTGTATTTCTTCATCTCTTCATTGAAGCTGTGTTCTTCCACAAACCGTATACCGTCTGTCAGATCAGCGATCTCCTGTCCCGAATCAGTGCCGGACATGAAGTGCGCATTTGTATTTTTTACTGTATCGTGATGCTTTTCGCTTTTCTGCATTGCCTTGCAGTTCTGCTCAGCGATCAGTATACCGCCGTCAGGAAAGTTATTCTTCAGAACTTCAAGAAAAATACGGATCTGATCAAGTGTCAGGTACATAAATAAGCCCTCAGCGATAAAAACAGGCTTGGATCTTCTGACCGCAAGCACTGCCTGTACCGTTTTACACCAGTCGCTTTCCAGTGCATTTCCTGCAATCATAGTTACACGTTCACGTTCAGGAAAAGCCTTTCTTCTTGCAGCAATAGAATCCGGAAGGTCCAGATCAAACCACTCTATCTTGCCGTTATCTACTCTTTCAAATCGGTTGTCAAAACCTGCGCCTACATTTACAATTACAGTATCAGGCGCGTTTTTTATTATTTCTTTCAGCTGACGGTCAAGCATGATCGTTCGCGCAATTACTCCTTCATGAGACATGAACTTATCATACGGAGTTGTATCTATATTCAGCGCCTTTATGATCTCCACTGCTTTCCTGTCTTTGATACGAGCGTTTTTTCTGAGTGTTTCATTAGCCTTCACAGCAAGGGGAATAAGTGCAGTAGTCTGCACATCGCCTAATCTTAATTCCATAATAATTACTCCTTTAATATTTATTCCATGCCTTTCAGCACTTCTACCATGTCTATTTTCTTTATTCTGCGCGAGAACATAAAGCTGACAAGTACGGATACAGTCATTACAAATATTGCCGCAATTATATATGTTGTCGGTGCAATATAGCACGGCCAGTCAACTGCGTCGCCGTTGGAGTCCATCATTGCCTGCAATGGTACACGT
>NZ_JAIKXF010000046.1 GCF_024684275.1 Ruminococcus sp. | reverse complement strand
TGTGCACAGGACGAGCAGGAATACAAAAAGCCCCGTCCTGAAACTACAGGACGGGGCATAATACCCGTGGTGCCACCTGAATTACCGCAAAAGCGATCACTTTTGAGCCGCTGTAACGTGCGGAATACGTCGCCCCTACTCGAAATACCGTTTAATCTCTGAGCCATTACACGCAATGTCACTAAAACACACGCTGCCCCTTTCAGTCACACAGCCCTTTTCGGAACTTGCCACTTGATACGGCACCCTTTGGGTTTGCTGCTCGGAAGTGTTATTCACACAGACTCTGATATGCGGCTCTCACCCTGCCCGCACTCTCTGGAAACGAATTCCTGCGCTACTTCTCTCCGTCATCGCATTTATTTGATGTTTGTATTATAGCACTTTTAAATGTGAATGTCAATACTCTGAAACAGAAAAAATTTCACATTTTTCACATTGTATGCAGAAATCTCCACATTCAGCATAATTATCCACACATATATTTCCGATTAATTTCACATTACAATACGACAATTTACAAAAAAAGGGTGTATATTATAACCATAGAAACAAACCACACTCAAAACCAAAACGAAAGGGTGCGTAAATATGATGAAAAATACATGGAAAAGAACTTTGGCAGGTCTGGCTGTTTTAACAATGGCACTGAGCGCTTTCACAGGCTGTTCAGATAACAGCACAAGCAGTACTTCAAAGAGCATAAAAAGCTCCTCATCGGTAGTGACCGAAGAAAATACAGAGGATACCGAGACAACTACAGCTTCAAAGAAAAAGAGCGGCTCAGCTGTCAAGGCTGAGAATACTTCGCATATAACAAATAATAAAGGCGTTATAGATACAACAGATATGTTTACCGAAAGAGATTTAGCTCAGACCGCAGATATATCTGATGCAAAGAAGCTCACTGTATCCGACGGCAAGACCATAGATATAACAGAGGCAGGCGTTTATGTCATAAGCGGAAGCGCAAAGAACTGCACCATAAGGGTAGAGGCTGACAGCGAATCAAAGGTACAGCTCGTGCTTGACGGCGTCACCGTTGAAAACGAGGACTTCCCTGCTGTTTATGTGGTGTCCGCAGACAAGGTCTTTGTAACTTCGACTGATTCTGAAAACAGCCTCTCTGTCACAGGACAGTTCACGTCTGACGGCGATACCAACACCGACGCTGTTATCTTTTCAAAGGAAGACCTTGTATTTAACGGCACAGGCGCTCTTACAGTCTATTCCGCATACGGAAACGGTGTCTCATGTAAGGACGATCTAAAGGTAACAGGCGGCACATATGATGTAACCACTGCAAAGGACGCTTTTGAAGCCAATGACTCCATAGCAATATGCGGCGGAGACTTTACAGTAAATACTCAGAAGGACGGTCTCCACTGTGAAAACGACGAAGACAACACTCTCGGCAGTATTTACATCTCGGACGGTACATTTGATATTACCTCAAACAGCGATGCTATACAGGGCACAACATATGTCCAGATAGACGGCGGCACATTCAATATCATTTCTTCCGAGGGTATAGAAGCCACATATGTTCAGATAAACGGCGGAAATATCACTATAAGTGCTTCCGATGACGGTATAAATGCCACAAACAAGAGTACTGCCTGTGATATTGCTGTGGAATTCAACGGAGGAAACACCACTATCACTATGGGACAGGGCGACACAGATGCTGTTGATGCCAACGGAAGCATCTATGTAAACGGAGGCACTATTGATATAACAGCGCAGATGTCATCATTCGACTATGACGGTACAGCTGAATTTAACGGCGGTACTATCATTATCAACGGCGAAGAGGTCTCTGAGATACCGCAGTCCATGATGGGCGGTCCTATGGGCGGCTTTGGCGGACACGGCGGCTTCGGCGGCGATATGGGTACACCTCCTGACGGCGGTATGGGTACACCTCCTGACGGCGGCTTCGGCGGCGGACGCGGCAGAATGGAACAATTCTAAGAACATGGCGGTATCAGGTCATTAAAGCTTCATTTTTCAACCCTCCAATATATAAAAAAACCGAGAACAATGTTCCCGGTTTTTTTCGTTATTCAGATAAACAGCGTACTGAAGCCGTGCTCCTTTGCATAGCGCTCAGCCTTTTTACGATTGACCTGTTTAAGTATCCTTATGGTCAGCTTGTGACCTTTCTTGATGCTTTCAAGCGGGATATTTTCGTCCTCAAACTCCATTACCTGGATATTGCAGAGACTTTCACAGCCGCAGAATGCGTCCTCCTTGATGTCCTTAGTGCTCATGCTTATTTTTAAGTCCATAAGGTTCTGACAGCCATAGAAAGCCCAGTTTCCGATACTCTTTACAGTGGGCGGAATAGTTATGGACTCCAGCGACCTGCACCATGAGAACGAGCTCTCGCCTATAGCAGTAACGGAATTGGAAATGATTATCTTTTTAAGGCTGTAGCACTCGGAGAAAGCTGCACTGCCGATGTCCTCAACCGAGCCTGAGATAACTATTCTTCTCAGTCTCTTGCATGAGAAGAACATCAGGTCACTTATCCTTTGCAAATAAGCGGGCAGAACTACGTTTTCGAGGCTGTTGCAGCGTCCGAAAGCGCCCTTGCCTATCTTCTTGACAGACTCAGGCAGGTTGAGCTCCCTGAGCTTCAGGCATTTGAGGAAGGCATTTTCGCCGATAGATTCGAGATTCTTTGAGAAAACTACCTCCTCAAGATTGAAGCAGTGGCAAAATGCGAACTTATCAACAATGCGGATACTGTCGGACATTACTATCTTTTTCACGGTCTCATTGCCGCGGAAAGCGTACTTGCCCACTACCTTTACCTTTTCGGGGATAACAATGGATTCCGTAGTACCCACGTACTTGACAAGAGTACCGTTCTTGTCGATAGCCATGTTGTTTACGTCGTCTATCTCGATATTCTCGTCATTTATAAGGTCGCCGTACTTCTCGTAATCGTCATCGTCATTTTTGTGATGCTCATATATCTTTGGGATTTCGAGCTTCTTATCCTCGGACTTTTCGTCCTTTTTGGGAACCTCGGGCTTCTTATCCTCAGACTTTTCGTCTTTTTTGGGAGTCTCGGGCTTCTTTTCCCCGGACTTTTCTTCCTTTTTAGGAGCCTCGGGCTTCTTTTCCTCGTGCTTTTCGTCCTTTTTGGGAGCCTCGGGCTTCTTTTCCCCGGACTTTTCGTCCTTTTTGGGAGCCTCGGGCTTCTTTTCCTCGTGCTTTTCGTCCTTTTTGGGAACCTCGGGCTTCTTTTCCTCGTGCTTTTCGTCCTTTTTGGGAGCTTCGGGCTTCTTTTCCTCAGACTTTTCTTCCTTTTTGGGAGCCTCGGACTTCTTTTCCTCGGACTTTTCTTCCTTTTTAGGAGCCTCGTGCTTCTTTTCAGCGAACTTCTCCTTATCCAGCTTCACAGGCGTCGGAGATGTGTCTATTTTTTTCTTATCATGGAGAATATCAGTCTTTTTGTCAGCCTTGAACTTCTCCTTTTCGGACTCTGGAATGGAATCCATTATCTTCTGCGCAAGCTCGTCACCGTCATCGGTACGGACTGCCTTGCTCTGCTTTTTTTCTCCTACAGTCTCTTTTTTTGGCTCGGTCTTGGTCTCAGCTGGCTTCTTTTCAGCCTTTGGCTCAGGCTTGGTCTCAGCTGGCTTCTGCTCTGCCTTTGGCTCGGGCTTGGTCTCAGCTGGCTTCTGCTCTGCCTTTGGCTCAGACTTGGTCTCGGCAGGCTTCTGCTCAGCCTTTGGCTCAGGCTTGGTCTCGGCTGGCTTTACCTCGGCTTCTGCCGACTGACGAGCCTTGACTGCTCTTACCTTTACCACCTTTGCCTTTTTCGGGACCTTTCCGCGCTCTGATACACCGTTTTTCTCAGCGCAGACAGGACAGCTGTCATATCTATCAGCATCATATTGATGATTCTCGGGACATTTTGTCATTTTCATTTTGCTATCACTCCATAGGGTAGTTCCATGCTTTATTTTTAAAGAAAAAAATGAACTTAACAATATAATTAATGTGTACTCAATAACTGCCTGACGGCGGACACTAAATACAAATTAATTATAACATTTCTATAAGCAAAAATCAACAAACAGGATAGTCTGCCGCTAAAATTTGTTAATAATTACAAGCTTCTCCAGAATAATCCCCCTGTAAACAGGGATTTTCCGCTTGAGACTTTGGAATAATTTAGGCAAAATGCACAAAGTAATAATAATGCCAA
Organism: Ruminococcus sp.; assembly: GCF_024684275.1. Next base: position 15,074 of record NZ_JAIKXF010000046.1, on the reverse strand, counting down.
AGCCGCAGCTTCTTACGAAGCTGCGGCGTATCTCAGACTATTATCTGTGCAGTGCTGCCTCCGTTTTTGTCCTTGCGAACCACTACCTGCTTGTCGATGCGCTGTTTCAGCGCCTGTACATGGGAAATTATCCCTACAAGGCGGCTGCCCTCCGAGAGCCCTGCAAGAGCGCGGACAGCCTGCTCTATAGAGTTGTCGTCCAGCGAGCCGAAGCCCTCGTCCACAAACATAGTGTCAAGCTGTATGCCGCCTGCGGAGCACTGTATCTCGTCGGAAAGTCCCAGTGCCAGCGAAAGCGAAGCCTTGAAGGACTCGCCGCCTGACAAGGTTTTCACGCTGCGCACCGAGCCGTTGTAGTGGTCGATAACGTCAAGGTCAAGCCCCACCTGAGAGCGCTTGTCATCGAATTCCTCGCGCCTTTTGAGGGTATACTGCCCGTCTGACATGACCTTTAGGCGAAGATTCGCCCGTCTGATTATCCTGTCAAAATATGCAGTCTGTATATATGTCTCCAGCATGAGCTTGCTCTGGTCGGAAAGCTTTCCGTTAGCTGTATCAGAGAGATTTTTCACCCATGCATAGCGCTTTTCCAGTTCAGAGAGCTCAGTGGAGTCGTCTGTAATATTCGCAAGAGCTGTTGTGTTTATGGTCAGCCTTGTGTGCAGCTGGCGAAGCTTCGCCGCGAGAGCTGCTTTTTCGGCAGTGAGCCGCGTTTTTTCGGCTGTATCCTTTTCTGCATCAAGGTCTCCGAAACCTGCAAGCTGCTCTGTGAGCTGCTTCAGTCTGCCTGCTATGCCCGAGCAGAGCTTTTCACCCTCATTTAATGAAGCTTCCGCAGCTTCATAGGCTGCCTTTATGTCTGCACACTTCTTTCGCAGCGAAGCCGCATATATCCCGGCATTTTCACCGTTTTCAAAGCGGAGTCTGCCGCGGAGCTCCGCAAGCTGACGTCCGATCTCTGCAAGCCTTGTGTCTGAGGCGGCTTTTTTTGCGGTAAGCACTGTAATATCGGTGCTTAACCGACTGATTAGCTGCTCCGACTGCGGTATGAGCTTTTCAAGCTCAGCCTTGTGGAGAGCCTTTTGGTTTTCCTCGGCTATTTTTGCGGAAATGTCCGATAACTGCGCATTCAGCAGAGTACGCTCTGAGGCTATTTTCTCTTGAACATCAGCAAAAGCAACGCCCTCCATGACCTCTGCGGCTATCTTTTCTGCCTCCGCAAAAAGCCGCTTTACGCCGCCGTCGAGTTTATCCCTTCGGCTGCGAAGCTCCGTTATCTGACGGTCGGTGTCCGCAACAGCCGCCATAACGCCTGCCTGCTGCTTTTCGGCGGACTCAGTTTCGTGCCCAAGCCTTTCCCGCTCGGCTATAAGCTTGTCCGCCTCGGTCAGCTTTTTTTCCAGCTCGTTGAACTGCTCTATGCTGCTTTGCAGCTCCGATGCGCAGCACTCTGCGGCTTCTGCCAAATCACAGCCAAGAAGCTCTCTCACCTGTGCTGTCAGGGAATTTTCCAGCTGATGCGCATTTGCCCTTGCGGCAGAAGCTTCAGCGCTGCGCTTTTCAGCGAAGCTACGCGCCTGCTCAAGCTGCTTTTTCAGCATATCAAGCTCTGCTTCTGTGGGAGCATTGGTACATTTTTTTGCAGGGAAAGGGTGCTCACGTGAGCCGCATACGGGACAGGGCTCACCGTCGCAGAGCTTCTCTGCAAGAACGCCTGCACGGTCATCAAGAAAGGCTCTGTAGCCCTGTTCATATTTTTCGGAAAGACGGCTCGCCTTTTCTGCGGCTTCACTGTAGAGCTCCGCTGCCTCCTCATATTCACTGCTGCGCTTTTCGCTCTCGGATATGTCCGCAGATAGCTTTCTGAGCTGAGTACCTCGGCTTTTAAGCCCTTCCTCCATGCGCAGGAGCTTCTCCTTTTCCGCTCCGCAGCCTTCAAGCTCGCCGTGCCGCTTTTTCAGCTTTTCTATCTCCTTCGTAAGCAGCTCGCATTGCTCCATAAGTCGGTCATGCTCAAAGCTCTGCTCCTTTAGCTCGGCAGCTGCCTTTTTCAGCTCTGCGCAGCTGCTTTCATACTCTGTCAGCTGCTCCGCCAGCTTGTTAAGCTCATCTGAGTGGCGGCTCAGTCTCTCGCGCTCTGCGTCCAGCTTCGCCTTGTTCTCGCCAGTGCCGCCGAGAGCTGAAAGCTCTGCTTTCAGCATACCCAGCCGCTTCTCCGAAGCGGCTTTCTCGGCGGCTGCGCTGTCAAGCCCTGAAACAGTATTGGCAAGAGACCTCTTTTCCTCAGCAAGCAGCCGCTCCTGCTCTGCTGCACGTTCATATTCGGGTGTCTCAGCCTCAACAGCCGCCAGCTCCGCCGTTAGCTCAGTCACCTTTGACTGACGGGCTTTTTCCGTTTCGTATTTTTCCGCAAGAAGTTTCTGCCGCAGCTGTGCTTCATTGAGTTCCTTTGAGGTGCGGTCATGGTCAGCCTCTATACGTGCCCTTTCCTCAGCCATTGTAAGCTTTGAGTTTATAGCTTCAATCCGCTTGTCCAGCTCTCCGCTCTCTCGGTCATAGACCTCTGCCTGCGCTTTATCGCGGCTTATGAGTTTGTTCATAACATCAGTGATGTACTCTATCGGCGGCATTTCCTCGCGGAGCTTTTCTATCTCGGGTGCAAGCTCGTCCTCATCACCGCAGACTATCCCCTCGATGTACTGCTTCAAGCCCTCACGGAGCCTGTCGCAGCCGCTTTTCAGTGTACTGCTCTCAGTTTTCAGCGCCTCCTGCAAGGTCTGGTAATTCTTGGTCCTGAAGATATGCCTCAGTATCTCACGCCGCTGTGAGGTATCCTCGGTTATGAGCTTCATGAAATCGCCCTGTGCTATCATAGCTATCTGCTTGAACTGCTTTTCGGTAAGTCCCATGACCTCGGCTACCGCTCCGTCAACGTCCCTTTTGCCCGAAACAGCCCTGCCGTCGGGATAGGTAAAAACCGCATTTGCAGGCTGCTGGGCAACTCCGCCGCCTCGTTTTGCCTGTCTGGTGTATGAAGGATTGCGGTTCACGGTATAACGCTTGCCTGCATAGTCGAAAACCAGCTCCACATATGTGGGAGTATCCAGCGTGGAATATTTCGAGCGGAGCATAGAATCGTCGTCACGGTTGGCTCCGCTGGCACTGCCATAAAGTGCATAGGTTATGGCGTCGAATATGGTAGTCTTGCCTGCTCCCGTATCGCCTGTTATAAGGTAAAGTCCGCTGTTTCCGAGAGCTTCAAGGTCAAGCACCGTCTTTTCGGCATATGGTCCGAAGCCTGATATTTCAAGTTTGATCGGTCTCATGCTTCTTCCTCCCATATCTTCTCTATCAGCGACTGTGCAAGCTCACGCTGCTCCGCTGACATATCGCCGCCGTTCGCCAGCTTATAAAACTCCTCAAAAAGCTCTATAGGCAGCCTGTTGTCAGCGTCAGCAGCCTCTATGCTTCCGTGGGAGCTCCGAGTACGGCGGTTGTCATATTCAAGGCTCATTATATTCGGATAAACGCCGCGAAGCCTTCCCATAGCCTCGGGGATATCCTCCTCGTCTGTGAGGACAGCGTGGATATAGTCCGCGGTATCCCCTGCCGAGCTGCACTCCTTTGAGCATACATAATCAAAGCTGCCCCTGACAATACGCATATCACGCAAAGGCTCAAGAGGCACTGTTCTTACGGTAATATCGCCCTTTTCACGAAATTCCGCAACTGTCACGGACTTCTCCTGCCTCGCCTCTGAAAATGAATATTTCAGCGGAGTTCCGCAGTAGCGTATCCTCTCGCTTCCCACATTCTGAGGACTGTGGATATGTCCCAGTGCAACATAGTCAAAGCCGTCAAAGGCGGAGCTGTCAACGTTGTCTGTACCGCCTACCGATATTTCCTCAGAATCGCTTTTCTGAGCTCCCGTAACGAACTGATGAGTTATGAGGATATTGCGTCTTGTAAAATCCGCGTTCATGGCGTCAACAGCTGTATTCACGGCGTCGGTGTAGCTTGTTATCTCAGCCTCGGGAAAGAACCTGCGCACACTGACAGGCTTTATAAATGGCAGCATATAAACTCCGAGATCTCCGTACTCATCACTGAGGATAGTGGGAAGGATATTTCCGTCATAGACAGGCGACATATGTATACCGCTTTTTTCCATGATATGCGAGCCGAATGCGATACGCTCAGCAGAGTCATGATTGCCGCTTATGACAAAAATATGTTTCGTCTGCTCAGAAACCCTTGTGAGGAAATCATCAAAAAGCCGCACTGCCTCGGCTGAGGGAACAGGCTTGTCGTATATATCCCCTGCGATAACAATGATATCGGGGCTTTCCTCTGAAATTATGCTGTATATCTCGCGGAGAATGAACTCCTGATCCTCGATAAGTGAAAATTCGTTCAGTCTCTTGCCGAGATGAAGATCTGATAAATGGATAAGCTTCATACATAACCCCCTTAAATCATAATTTAACGCCTTTGGCGTCCCGAAAAATTGGTATTGTAGGGGCGAACATTGTTCGCCCGTGTCAAAATTGATGTGTATGTTTGCGGGCGCACATTGTGCGCCCCTACATCATTAAATTATGATTTATCTACATTAATTATATAGTGTTTGCACTTTATTGTCAACGAAAAAAATTCCCCGTCCGAGTGCTGCGGACAGGGATAGATGATATATTTTGTTTTTCAGTTTTGAAGCTGTCATGTACTGCGGATATATGCCGCCCGTGCAGATGAGCGCTCTGCTTCCGCAGTATATATTACCGTTTGTCCCCCGTGGTTCAGCTCCGTCTGGTCTTTTTATCATGCAGGAACAGCGCCGCTGCACCTGCACTGCAAAGTGCCGTAAACGTCAGAACAGGTGGCTTATCACCTGTATTCGGTACGTTTCCGGCTTTTACAGCCTTTGTTGTTGTCGCCGCAGCCCTTGTGACCGTTGTACTTGTCTGAGCATATGCTGCCATCTTTGTCTCAGTGGTCCTCTTGACCATTGTCGCAGAAGCCGACGTAGTTATCCTTGAAGCGGTCACATCTGCTGCCGTGGTCCTGACAGTAGTCCTCGTTGTAGTCCTGCCTGTTGTCGAGGTAGTTGTTGTGGAAGTGGTCAATACAGAGGTAACAGGCTTTTCCTCTACCCATACCCCCGAAGCTGTATTCTCCGCCGTCTGAGTGAATACCTCAGACTCGCCGTAGAGAGCTCCGTTTGCGTAATGAACGCAGACCACTCTGTAATAGTATCCGCCCTGAACATTCACGGTATAGCCGTCCAGATTGTAATACTTGGTATTCTTTGCTGTTTTGTCTCCGACAGTCACCTCGTCCTGCCAGTTTTTTCCGTCACTGCTACGCTGTACAACTATATTCTTAAAGCCGACCTCGTTCATCTTGCCCGATACCTGTGTTTTCGCAGATACCTCAAGAAGACCTTTGCCTGCTGAGGAACATCTTACAGAGCATTTTTCAATTAGTCCGATAGCCCTCTGGTACTGCTCATAATAGCTGTTATCCACCGATACAGCGTTCATCTGTACAGGTGCGCCCACAAGCAGCATTCCTAAAAAGGCAGCTGTAATGTATTTTTTCTTCATTCCGCTGCCCTCACTTTTTCATAAATTCCGAAGGGTACGGAACAAAGCTCTCTGCTATAACTTTAAGCTCGTTGCGATTTACTCCCGAGCCGTGAAGAGTATAGACCGTATTGCCGTAAACGAATACTGCTGTGCAGTTCCTTGAATCGCCCATTATAAAGCCGCTTATCTCTTTGCCCCTGAATATCTCATATGAGTCATTGTCACTTGGGACGAGGACATCGGGCATGAGCTCCTCAGAATAGTATTCCTCAGCGGTGATGTCTATCTTTGAAGCTGAATTTTCAAATGTAAAATAGCAGTCATTTGAGTCCTTCAGCCTTTCGTTATGGAAATCAGTGCAGGACATATCCTCAAATCCCGAGGGCAGAAATGTGGGATAGCAGGGGTATATGCCTGCGCTCTCTGATTTAGTAAGTATCTCCCCAGCCATTCCGCGCGTTTCTGCGCTGCACCTGCTGAGCAGCTGCTCCATAGAGCTGCTGCCTGCTGGTATCTGCGTAGTAGCCGAAACAACAGCGCTGACAGTCGTCGTTGCCGCAGCCTGTGTGATAATACCCGTTGCAGAGCTATAAACACCAGTGGTAGTCATAACTTCTGTTACCTGAGTTGCGGCAGGCACAGTAGTTGTAGAAGTTGCGGCAGCTGTCATATTCGGCACGGCAGGCTCTATATCTCTGAGCTGATTTGTGTCTATACTGAAGCCCGATCTTGCCATATTTATCATTGCTTCAAAGACGTTTGAGCCGTAGGTTTTGAGGGTGTAGAGGTTGAGTCCGAGGCAGAGCACGAAGCAGGCACTGAGGGCTGCTGCCCATTTGCGCAGCAATGCGATCCTGTGTCTTTTTCTTCTTGCCGAGACCTCTGTGATGACTTTTTCCGCAGAAACAGGCTGCGGTATTTCCACATCGTTAATATCGACCATAGCGACGGTGATTTTCTCAATGGCATCAAGATCACGCTCCTCTATCGGCTTTGCAAGCTCCTCATTCAGAAGGGCTTGCAGATCATCAAGCATATTCTTATCAGAAAGCTTATCTGTGGTAGCTTTTTCCTTCAACGGTATCACTCCTTATCCATGAAAGCGTCCGCGGACTTTTTTTCTGCGGCGCGAAGCTTCTTTTTTAACTTGTGGATCTTTCTGTAAAGTGCGGGAAGGGATATTCCCAGCCGCTTTGCTGCTTCGTTTCGTTGTCCGTAGTCGCTGTCGTAATAGAGCTCAAGAAGCTTGCGCTCATCGGGCTCGAGAACATCCAGCAGGCTTTCACCTGTATCGTCAAATCCGCCGCTGTCTGCCATATTCATAGCCTCAGCGCTCTCCTCAAGGCTGACCGCCGACGGATTTTTCCGCAGAAATGCCTTTATAACGTTGTCTGCCGTCCTGTACAGCCAAAGTCTGATATTTTCGGTATCCTCAAGCCTTTCGTGCTTTGAAAAGAATACCACAAATACCTCCTGTGTACAGTCCTCTGCGGAATGATAGCTGAATCCGAGCTTTGCGCAGCAGTAGCTGAATATCTCACGGTAGTATCTCTCTATTATCAGCGTGCAATGTTCGGGCTCTATCAACAGCTTCACTTCCTTCCGCCGATAAGCTTCTCGTAATATAAATGTCTCAGAAACGGGCACTTTTTTCCGTCAAGCCTTATCTTTGTACGCCTGCACAAAAACAGCGGCACTAATTTAGGGATTATTGCCGCAGATGTCATGCTATATTATTGATGTACCAAATAGATCCTGAATCTGATATTTCGTCTGAACTTCAGGATCTGATTGTCACATCAATATTCTATCACTTTGTCAGTGTTTTGTCAATTCTCAATTTCTGAAAACTGTAATCAAACTGTAATAATTAGCCAAAGAGGATAAACTAAGGCTGTACACTGTATTTTAAGTTCTGAAAACTATTTAAAAGGTTCATGCGAACTTATTTTTACAGTATTTCCTTCTGTGCATTATGCATAAATGCAGGTTTATATCTATACAGGTTGTAATCAATTGTGTGATATTGACAAAGATATAAAAATAATATATAATACTATCATGCGGTCGAGATAAGTCGATCGCTGTAAAACAAGTGCTCCGCATAAGCACATTTTGTATGATATGGAGGTTTATATGTTTGACAACATCAACTGGGGGATCGTGATTCCTGCCGGAATCGGCATTATCCTATTACTCATTATAATATTCACAGGTTACATAAAGGCTCCGCCGGATACTGCTTATATCATCTCAGGTCTGAGGAAAAAGATCATAATCGGTAAGGCGAGCATTCGTATCCCTTTCTTCGAGCGTGTGGATAAGCTGAAGCTTCAGCTCATCGCCGTTGACGTAAAGACTTCAAGTGCTGTTCCTACCGCGGACTACATCAATATCAACGTTGACGCTAACGTAAACGTTAAGGTCAGCAGCGATCCGACACTCATAAAGCTGGGTGCCGAAAACTTCCTTAACAAGGACACAGCCTATGTGGCTAAGGTCGCAAGAGAGGTCCTTGAAGGTAATATGCGTGAGATCGTTGGTCAGATGTCACTTGAGGCTATGGTCAATGACCGTAAGGCTTTCGCCGAAAAGGTTCAGGAGAATGCAGCTCCCGACCTTAACAGAATGGGACTTGAGATAGTTTCATTCAACGTTCAGAACTTTACCGATGACCAGAACCTTATCGAAAATCTCGGTATAGACAACACCACAAAGATACAGAAGAAGGCTGCTATCGCAAGGGCTGAGTCCGAAAAAGAGATCGAGATCGCTAAGGCTCAGGCTAAGAAAGAAGCCAACGACGCTAAGATTCTCGCTGAGACCGAGATCGCTCAGAAGAACAATGAGCTTGCTATCCGTCAGGCTGAACTCAAAAAGGAAGCTGATACTCAGCTCGCTATCGCTGACGCTGCTTATGAGATCCAGAAGGAAGAGCAGCGTAAATCAATCGAAGTTTCAAAGGCTAACGCTAATATCGCTGCTTCCGAAAAGGACGTTGAGCTCAAGGCTCGTGAGGCAGAGGTAACTGAAAAGGCTCTCGAAGCTCAGATCAAGAAAAAGGCTGAGGCTGACCGCTATAAGGCTCAGCAGGAAGCCGATGCAAAGCTCTATCAGCTCAAAAAAGAGGCAGAAGCAGATCGTTTCCAGCGTGAGCAGGAGGCTGAGGCTCAGAAGGCTGAGGCCGAAGCTCAGAAGTACGCCAAGATGCAGGAGGCTGAGGGTATCGCTGCTGTAGGTAAGGCTGAGGCGGACGCTATCCGCGCGAAAGGTCTTGCTGAGGCTGAGGGTATCAACGCCAAGGCTGAGGCTATGAAGAAGTACGGCGAGGCTGCTGTGCTCGAAATGTACTTCAAGGCTCTCCCTGAGGTCGTTAAGAACGCCGCTACTCCTCTGTCGCAGGTCGATAAGATCACAATGTACGGTGAAGGCAACTCCAGCAGACTTGTCGGCGACATCATTGATTCTACAACAAAGATCACCGATGGACTTACTGCTTCAACAGGCGTTGACATCAGAGCTCTGCTGGCTGGCTTCCTCGGCGGCAAAATGGCTGCTCCGAAGGCTGCTGCTCCTACAGCAGAAAAGGACAGCTCAGATAACGGCGAGTACGTTTACAGCTACGACGAAAACAGAGATGCTAAGGATAACTCATACGACGGAGATACTCAGTATTATGCTGATGAAAACTCCGACGACAGCAGCGCAGATATGCCTGAGCTGTAATATAATAACACTTCCCCCGATGATATGCGGTCATCGGGGGTTTTTGTCGTACTGACGTATTATGCCCTGATCCTATGGGAAGATATACTAACAATACATATTTCCATATTGCGCAAAATTTGGTTGGTCTCTTTGTATAGTTTTCACAAAGTTATACAAAAAGCATTTACAAAATACGACATATAGATTATAATAGAATTAGCACAATAGATAAACACATGAATAAGACAGCAATATTTGGTCAACAATGTTGCTAAACTGAGCCTCAGAGGGGGGGCGACACAAATGATAAAACATCTTTCGGGTGACTTTGAGACTGTTGAGTATGACACTCAAAAATATGCCATGCTCTATGACAATGTCCAGAACGAGGAGTACCCAGTACACTGGCATAACGCAGTTGAACTCATTATGCCTATCAAAAATGAATATTCCGTGACCGTGAATGCTATTGAGTATCTCGTACCCGAGAATGATGTTCTCATCATTCCTCCGTGTGAGCTCCACAGTATGCCTGCTATACCGGGACGGCGTATCATCTTCCAGTGCGATAACAGTATACTCGGCGAAATATCCGCTCTTGAGCCTGTTATGCGTTCTCTGAACACACCTGTCCTAATCAACGGTGATATGGATAAGGAGCTTCACGTGCTGGCAAAAAAGACCATGCTGGATATACTGTCGCTGTATAACTCCAAGTCTGAATTAGCCGACGTAAAGATCTACGTCAAGGTCATTGAGCTGTTTATGGCGCTCCGCGAGTATCAGCTGGAGCAGCAGAAGATAGTTATGGACTGCGACGACGAGAAGATCGACGAGTACAGCGAAAAGTTCGGCACTGTGCTGAAATATATCGACAATAATTTCATGTACGATATAACACTGGAGCAGCTTGCCGATGTTGCAGGCTACAGCAAATATCACTTCTCACGAATATTCAAGCAGTATAACGCTATGTCGTACTTACAGTACATAAATGCAAGACGAACCAAAGCGGCGGAGCTTCTCCTGCTCGATCCGAGCATACCTATTACGGAGGTGGCTATGCGTTCGGGCTTCAAGAGCCTGACCACCTTTAACCGTATCTTCAAGGAGATAAAGCACTGTACGCCTACGGATTTCAAAAAGCTGTATGCACTAAGGTAAAAACAGACCGCACATCAATTGATGTGCGGTTTTTATTTATCCTTCTGTTGTTCTTATCTTTCCATAGTACAATATATCAATCGACTTTATTGATGTTGATCTCTCTGTATTCGGGTAGCTCAACGCCAATTTCATCTTTAAGCACGGATTCAAGCTTACCTACGTCTATCTTATATTTTTCAGTGTTTGTCAGCTGCATTTCGCCGTTTTCATCAGTCTCACATTCATTGCACTCCACAAAGCCGTCCATGAAGATAAAGTAGTTCTCTTGACGACTTTTATTATCGTCAAGCCTGTATGAAGTTAAAATACTATACTTTACTCCGCCGACTATATCATCAGACGAAGTTGATTCAAGCATTTTTACAAAGTCATTACGAACAAAACCTTCAAACTTTGCCATGCCTTCTTCATCTGTAGGAGTAAGCCTCTCGTGTTGACCGAAAAGCAACTCAGCGTACTCAAAAACTTCTGTGGGGGCTTCGGCTTTATACTTTGCAAGTATCTCCGTTATCCCCTTGTCAAAGGCTTCAAAATCAATATAATAGTTACAATCAGCAACAGTAGTTACTACATGGGTATCAATATCCGTAATGTTTTCACCATAATGAACATGACCGTCATTTTCAATATAAAAGAAACAAAATCTGTCACCGTTCTCCCAGTTTGCTTCATAGGTCATTCCCTCAGCAACCTGTTGCGGAATTTTTTGCTCTACTTTGGTAACTTTATCGCCCCAGTCGACATTATTAAGGAAATCTGCTATTTTCTCATATACTTCGCCGCTTTTATTATAATAGTTGTCTGTGCCTTTACAGAACATAAAGTCAAATGTCCTGAAATCGCCGAAAGGTGAAGCTTTATTGATGTCCTGAGCCAGAATTTCCTGTACTCCCCTGTCAAAGGCTTCAAAGTCTATCTTGTAACACTCGCTATCTGCAACAACAGGACCAATGTCAGTAACTAAATCGTTTGAAAAATCCGTATAGCTGACATAACCGCCATTTACAATTACTATTTTACTGTATCCCTGTGGAGTAGATCGAGTAATAATATAGACACGATCTTCATTGTCCAGAACTTTCAACTTTTTTATATAGTCATATTCTTCTTCATATTCTTCAAACTTTAAATACCTGCTGTCTTTTTTAATCTCAGAATCATCGAGAGCATCACCCCAATTAAAATTATTGAGGAAGTCAGACAGCTGAGCGTAGGTCTCGTCTGAGTAACTTCCATCTTTTCCATCGTCTGCATCAAATTTGTAACTAAATTGACTGAAATCTCCAAACTGAGAAACAGGATCAAGGGCAAGTATCTCCTTCACTCCGCTGTTAAAGGCTTCAAAGTCTATCTTATACCATTTTTTTTCGATAATCTTATATTTCCCAGACTCAAAATCTGACATCATCTCCCTATAGTAAACATATCCGTCATTTGCAATATCGATATTGTAAAAAACAGGCGGTGTATCACCTATTTTCCAACTGATCACATAGTCCTGCCACCCGGAATAAAACACTTTGTTTTTTTTGTCCTCAGGAGCCTCAACACTTTCGCCCCAGTTAAAGCAATTGAGAAAGTCAGAAAGTTTCTCATAGGTCTCGGGTGAGTATTTGCTGTATGCTTTGTCATTTGCGTCAAAATTGTACTTTAATTCACTGAAATCTCCGAATGGACAGCTTCTGCAAGCAGAATCCGAGACCTCACCGCTTGTCATATGCTCCTTGTTCTGTCTGTGGAGCAGAAAACCTGTAGTACCTATCCCACCTACAAGCACAGCACAGGCAGCAATGGCACTGACAGCCTTTATTATACGGGTTTTAGTTGTTATACGCTCAGATGATCTGACAACTTCGATATAATCGTCACTGTCAGTATTTACGCGGTTCTTCTCCGCAAGCTCGGCGGCGCTGATTATGCGCTGCTTCATATCCGCAGGCATTTTTATCTTATCAGCCCCATTTTTAAGCTTTTTCTCCATATTACATATACTCCTTTCTGTATTTTTCCTTCAGCAGCTTCCTGCCCCTTGAAAGGCGCATTTTAGCCGCCGAAAGGCTTATTCCAATGATATCTGCTATCTCGTCTACCTTGTATTCGTCGATATAATAAAGAATGAGCGGCATTCGGTATTTGTCGGGAAGCTCCATAAGAGCGTCAAGTATACCGCTTTCCTCTTTTTCTATTGAATAACCGCTTAAAAGCTCGTCGCTTTCGGTTCGGTGACTTGTACGATACCTCAGAATATCACGGCATTTGTTTGTGGCTACAGTGATGAGCCATGCTTTTTCGTGGTCGCCGTCGCTGAATTCTGGGGACTTCTGCACATATTTTATAAATGTTTCCTGCACAGCGTCCTCAGCGTCGGCAGTATTTCTCAGCGTAAGCAGACAAATCCTGTACAGCATATCGCCGTATCTCTCGACCGCCTCGCGAGCGCAGCCGCATTTTAGCATATTCATCAGCTCCTTTCAATATAAACACGTATGGGAGTATCATTTGGTCACAAATATTATACCATTTATCAGATAAAATGAAAAGACAGCCGATTTACACCGACTGCCTTTCAGGGGATATTAAAATTTGGAGAAATCTTAATTAAGTGTGCCGACCACCGATTCTGTGATCGGCACTTTGTTTTAGTTAAAGCTTAGATTAAGCGCGTGTGTGAACCTGACCGCCTGCAAGAGTCTTGCCGTGAGCCTTAGCCATATCAGAAATGTTTACGTTCTGGTAACCATTCTGTGCGAGCCAAGGAAGAACCTGCTCCATAGCTGCTGCTGTTGTAGCATAGTTCTCGTGGCAGAGTACGATAGCACCCTCAAGTGAGCCGTTCTGTGCAGCCTGCTTGATTGTATTAACAATGTCATTTGTAGAAGCATTGTTCCAGTCCTTAGTGTCGATTGCACAGCTGATAAGTGGAATATCATAGAGTGCTGACTGAACTGTACCGTTGCTCTCGAGGTAAGGAAGTCTCATGAGGTGTGATGGCTCAGCGCCGATTATGCTCTTGAGCTTGCTGTTGCACTGCTCCCACTCACTTCTGATCTGACCTGAACCAAGCTGACCGAGGTGTGGGTGAGTCTGAGTGTGATTAGCAACTTCCATGCCCTTCTGATACTCATACTTGATCTGCTCATTTGTCTTGATCCAGCTACCTACATTGAAGAATGTAGCTGTCATGTTGTTCTCAGCAAGAGCATTGATGATTCTGTAACCAGGATCTGATGTGCTCTGAGCTGAAGCGCCGTCATCGAATGAGATAGCGCAGAGCTTCTTGCCAGCCTGTACCTGTGTACCTGTCTGACCTGTCTGTCCTGTCTGTCCTGTCTGACCAGTCTGACCTGTCTGGCTGCTTCCGCCGCCTGATACGTCGATTGAAAGCTTAGAAACGTTAGCCTTACCGCTGCTCTCCCAGCCTTCTACGTTGAGAGCGACCTCTGTGAGGTTACCGATGTCCCAACCTGCGTCTGCCCAAGCCTTGAAGTGATCTGATACTGTGATAGAACCAGATGTTCTCTTTGACTTACGAACGCTGAAGTACTGCTTGAAGTTACGTGACTGGTTGTCAAGGATTGTAGGACCATAGTGGTCGAGTGTGAAGATCTCGTACTGAGCACCGTCGATAGTAACTGTCTTGCTGCCGCCCTGTGGCTGTGGGCACCAGTTTACCCAGTCCTCAATGATATAGTACTCTACGAGCGGATCTGTCATCCAGCCGTATACGCAAAGTCTTGAGTTACCCTGTGAGCTTGCTGAGTAGTCAGCAGCATAGTCCAGAGTGATCTTACCTACATCTGTAGCCTTCTTTGTACGGTCGAAGTCCATACCGCGGCGAGCGAGGAAGTTACCCTTGGAAACCTGAGCGCTCCACTCTGTGTTGAATGTACCGCCGCTGCCAAGTGTCATTGAACCGCTTCCGCCTGTCTGATCAAGCCAGATCTCATAGCTGTAGCCATCGCTGTCGCCCTTGAACTGGTTCTGACCATTCTTAACGCTGTATGTCTTGCCGCTAAGCTGCTGTGTAGGAGCATTAGTTGTTGTAGCCTTTGTAGTTGTAGCCTTAGCTGTTGTAGTTGTAAGCTTTGTTGTAGTTGCAGGAGCTGTAACAGTCTTGATATTGTCAGAGTAGCTCTCCGGAAGCTTAGAAATTAAGCCTAAGAGGTACTTCTGGATAGCAAGAGCATCGTTTGCTGTGATGCCGTTACCAGCCTCGTTTACGTCTGCATTATAAAGAGCAGTATCCTTGAGTGCATACTTATTCGGGTTTGCAAGTGACTGCATGATAAGTACAACGTCACTCATATCTACGCCGTTATCGCTGTTTGCGTCGCCCCACTTGGAAACCTTAGAATCAAGAACTTCCTTGAGGTCAACAGCCTTAGCAGGCTCTGCTGTTGTAGTTGTTACATTAACAGGCTTTGTTGTTGTAGCCTGAGTTGTTGTAACTACTTCCTCCTCATATGAAGGAGGTGCAATTGTCTTTGTAAGACCGATGATGTCGTTGTAGAAGCTCTTTGGCTGGTAGTTGCTGAATGGGAGAGGATCTCCGCCGTTCTCGCTCTTTCTCCAGCTTCTCTCATCTGTTGTACCCCAGAGAGTTACGCATGAGAT
>NZ_JAIKXF010000137.1 GCF_024684275.1 Ruminococcus sp. | reverse complement strand
GGCACTACTACAGAGCCTGCACTTGCTTTCAGGATCTTCAAGAAAATGGTTGAGGATAAGTACGGCAAGGAAGAAGCAAAGAACCGTATTTTTGCAACTACTGACAAGGCAAGAGGAACTCTCAAGAATCTTTCCGACGCTGAGGGCTACGAAACATTTGTTATCCCTGATGATGTAGGCGGACGTTTCTCTGTTCTTACAGCTGTGGGACTTCTTCCTATTGCGGTCGCAGGCTGCGATATAGATGCTCTTATGAAGGGCGCTGCAAAGGCACAGGCTGATTTCTGTGCAGACTTTGACAATAATGACTGCTATAAGTATGCTGCTCTCAGAAACATACTTTACAGAAAGGGCAAGTCTGTTGAGATGCTCGTTTCATACGATCCGAGCTTTGTAATGATGTCTGAGTGGTACAAGCAGCTCTTCGGCGAGAGTGAAGGCAAGGACAATAAGGGAATATTTCCGTCAGCTGCTGTTTTCTCTACAGATCTTCATTCAATGGGTCAGTACATCCAGGACGGTGCAAGAATACTCTTCGAGACAGTCGTTGACATCAAGAAGCCAAAGACAGACCTCTTCCTGGAGCCTGATGCTGAGAACCTTGACGGACTTAACTTCCTGACAAATCAGAATATGTCCGTTGTTAACAGAAAGGCTTTCGAGGGAACAGTTCTTGCTCATACAGAGGGCGGAGTTCCGAATATCATTCTTGAGCTTGATGATACCACTGAGGAAAGTGTCGGCTATATGATCTACTTCTTTGAGAAAGCCTGTGCTATTTCAGGCTATGTTCTTGGAGTAAATCCGTTCAATCAGCCCGGTGTTGAGAGCTATAAGTCAAATATGTTCGCACTTCTCGGTAAGCCGGGATATGAGGGCGCTAAAGCTGCTCTTGAAGCTAAACTCGGCTGATAGTCCGTTTAGTTTTTAAACAAAATATAATACGTCACAAATGCCGAAAGGCACGGAAGGAGTAAATTATGATTAAGCTTATTACAGGAAAAAAAGGTACAGGAAAAACCAAGATACTCATCGATAAGATCAACGAGGCAGTAAAATCAACCAATGGTGATCTTGTATGTATCGAAAAAGGTGACAATATCAGACGTTCTATCAGCTTCAGAGTAAGATGGTGCGATACAGAGCGCTTTTCCATCGAGGGCGTTGATGCTTTCTACGGCTTTGTAGCAGGTATGCTCGCAGGAAACTATGATATCAAGGACGTTTTCGTTGACGGTATCCTTAAGATAGTCGGCCGTGACTACGAAGTTCTCGGCACGCTTTTCGAGAAGCTTGACAAGCTTACAGGCGAGGAAGCTACAATAGTATTTACGGTTTCAGCTGACGATTCCGAGCTTCCAGAAAGCGTTAAGCAGTTTATCAAGTAATTTTTCGACAGAAAAATAAAATTTTACATTGAGCTATTGACAGATTATAGCGTTTGGTGTATAATATATTTTATAGTGCTCTGAAGGATTATGATATGAAGATCAATTTAAAACAGATATTCAGTATTGTCGGTGAGAAAAAAGATTTTTCTTATGAGATCCCTGCCGAGGAGTTCAGTGATGTAAAAGGCTATTCCTTTGATTCGGCTGTTGAGCTCAGCGGTAAGCTCCATAACAGGGCAGGTGTTGTCTATCTTGATTACTCTGTCGTGTTCAGGCTTCTTCTTAACTGTGACAGATGCCTGAAGGAGTTCACAAGGGAGTATGACCTTTCGTTCGACCATATTGTTGTTCCTTATGTCAGCAATGATGATAACGATGATTATATAGTTGCAGACGGTGAGAGCATTGATCTGAATGAAATTGCACTGAATGATATACTTCTCAGCCTTCCGACAAAGATACTCTGCAGGGATGACTGTAGGGGACTGTGTGCGGTATGCGGCTGCGATCTTAATGAAAAACAGTGCGATCATCTAAATTAATCTGAGCTGTGAAGCTCTGTAAGGAGGTGCCAGAATGGCTGTACCGAAGAGAAAAACTTCCAAGGCAAGACGTGATAAGAGACGTTCAGCAGTATGGAAGCTTGAAGCACCCGCAATGTCAAAGTGTGACAATTGCGGCGCATATAAGGCTCCGCATAAGGTTTGCAACAACTGCGGATTCTATAAGGGCGTTGAGGTCCTTAAGATCGACGCTGAATAATTGGCTTGATCCGATAAAAGAGAAGGAGAGGAGGAATGAACCTTCTCTCCTTTTTAAGTTTTTTGGAGAAGATATATGGTTAAGATCAACGGCATTATGCATGGCTCTCCTGCTGAAAGAGCGGGAGTAAAAAACGGCGATACTCTCGTTAAAATAAATGGTCATGGCATAAAGGATGTCCTTGACTATATGTATTATGCTGCCGATACGGATATTGCTCTCGAGCTTGAACGCAATGGCGCTCCTTTGGTTATTGAGATAAAAAAGGATGAGTACGATGATCTCGGGCTTGAATTCGAGACTTTTCTTATGGATCAGAAGCAGTCATGCAGCAATAAATGCGTTTTCTGCTTTATTGATCAGATGCCGCCCGGTATGAGAGAAACGCTGTATTTCAAAGATGATGATGCAAGATTATCTTTTTTACAGGGGAATTATGTAACTCTTACCAATATGAAACAGGAAGATATCGACCGTATTATCGAAATGAAGCTCAATATCAATGTTTCTGTGCATACGACAAATCCCGAGCTCAGAGTCAAAATGATGCATAATCGTTTTGCGGGAGAAAAGCTTAAATTTATCAGACAGCTTGCCGAAAACGGCATAAAGCTCAATTGTCAGATAGTTTGCTGTCCGGGGCTCAATGACGGAGACGAGCTTAGAAGGTCTCTAAGTGACCTTGGCGAGCTTATGCCAAATATCACAAGTATGGCGGTTGTGCCTGTTGGAGTCACCAAATTCCGTCAGGGACTTTACCCCCTTGAAAGCTTTGATAAAAAAGGTGCAGGGGAGACTATTGATATAATTGAAGAATTTCAGCAGAAATTCCTCAAAAAATTCGGGACAAGAACTGTTTTTCCATCGGACGAGTTCTATCTCATAGCGGAAAGAGAGCTTCCGCCAATGGAAGCCTATGAGGATTTTTCACAGTATGAAAACGGAGTAGGAATGCTTCGTTCGCTTATTGACGAATTTGAAAAAGCACTTGATATGGCTGAATGGGAAGGCGAAGAGCGCCATGTATCCATTGCTACAGGTTATTCTGCTCACGGAACTATAAATATGCTGGCAAAAATGGCTGAGGACAGGTTCCCTTTGCTGAAGTGTGATGTATACAGGATAAGAAACGATTTTTTCGGAGAAACTATCACTGTTACGGGGCTGATAACGGCTCAGGACCTTATAGCGCAACTTAAAGGCAATGATCTCGGAGATAATCTGCTGCTATCACAGGCTATGATAAGGCGCGATTCTGACG